>NZ_JAYRPN010000071.1:0-70064 GCF_041911175.1 Tabrizicola sp. | reverse complement strand
GACCCCGCCCCGGACTTGATCCGGGGCCTCGGGGGTCACGCAGAGGCCCCGGATCAAGTCCGGGGCGGGGTTTCTTCGGGTCACTGGAGCGCCTCCAGCTTGGCCGGGTCGAAGTCCGGGCCGGGGACAAGCTCTACCCCCGCCTTCGACATGCGCACCTCGACCCCGGCGGCGACAAGCGCGGCCTTGAGCGCATCGACGGCGGAGAAATCCTTGGACGCCATCGCGGCGGCGCGGAGCGAGGCAAGCTGTTCGGTCTGCATGCTGAGGTCGACCTGCGGGGCCGTAGCCCAGCCACCCAACCCATCGGCCAGCAGGCCAAGCAGCGCCGCCGAAGCCTTCACCCCGGCCCAATCCCCCTCGCCCGCCGCCGCGTGCAGCGCGGCCAAGGCCCCGGCGGTGTTGAGGTCGTCGGCCAACGCCTCGACCACCTCCGCCAGCGGGGCGGACGCAACAACCGAAGCCGTTGCCGTGCGCCACTTGCGCAAGGTCGCTTCCGCCTGCCGCGCCTTCTCCGCCGTCCAGTCCATCGGGCTGCGGTAATGCGTCATCAACAGGACGAACCGGATCACCTCGCCCGGGATCCCCTGGTCCAGCAGGTCGCGCACCGTGAAGAAGTTGCCGAGGCTCTTGGACATCTTCTTGCCCTCGACCTGCAGCATCTCGTTGTGCAGCCAGTAATGCGCGAAATCGCCCTGCGGATGGGCGCAGGCCGACTGAGCGATCTCGTTCTCGAGGTGGGGGAATAGCAGGTCCAGCCCGCCGCCGTGGATGTCGAAGCTTTCCCCCAGCAGCTCATGCGCCATCGCCGAACATTCGATGTGCCAGCCCGGACGCCCCTTGCCCCAGGGCGAGGGCCAGCCGGGTTCCTGCCCCGACGACGGCTTCCACAGCACGAAATCCATCGGGTCTTCCTTGAAGGGCGCGACCTCGACCCGCGCGCCCGCGATCATGTCGTCCACCGAGCGGCCCGAGAGCTTGCCGTAATCCTTGTAGGACCGGACCCGGAACAGGACGTGCCCCTCCACCGCATAGGCGTGGCCCGAGGCGATCAACCCCTCGGTCATCGCGATCATCTGGCCGATGAACTCCGTCGCGCGGGGTTCCATGCTGGGCCGCAGCGCGCCAAGGGCGTCCATGTCGGCGTGGTACCAGGCGATGGTCTCCTCGGTGCGCTGGTGGATCAGTTCCTCCAGCGTCCCCGGAGACCCGGCCTTCTGCCGCCGCAGCGCCTCGGCGTTGATCTTGTCGTCGACGTCGGTGAAGTTCCGGACATAGGTCACCTGGCCCGGCCCGTAGACGTGGCGCAACAAACGGAACAGCGTGTCGAACACCACCACGGGGCGTGCGTTCCCCAGATGCGCGCGGTCATAGACGGTGGGGCCGCAGACATACATCCGCACGTTTTCCGGGTCGATGGGGACGAAGTCCTCCTTCTTCCGGGTCTTCGAATTGGTCAGGCGGATCGTCACCATGTCAGTCGTCCCAAGCACGCAGCAGCCCTGCGCGGGACCGGCTTTTCATTCGTGGGAATGACGAAGCGCCCGCGCCCGGAGGTCAGCGGGTAATGCAGCAGATGCGGATATTGCGCAACGTCGTCATGACCCCGGGCGTAGCACGGGGCCGCGGCCCCGCGCAAGCCTGTCAGGCCTCAGTCGCCCTGACGGGTGAAGCTGCCACGGTTGTCCGGGCCAAGGCCGAGCCAGCCCGCGATGGTGGCCGCAACGTGGTTGGTGATCATCGACTTCTGGGTGATGCCCTTGCGGCGGGCGGCCTTCATCCGTTCGCCCGACCAGGCCGGGGTTTCGGCGCGGATCTTGGTCGCCGGCAACAGCACCGCGCCGGAGCGGGCATCGACAACCTGGGCGATGAGGTCGATGTTGTGCACGCCCCAATCGTGGTTCGACATCTCGGCCTCGAAGGTCAGGGCGTGGAATCGGGTCACCGTGATGTCGATGATCACCGGGCGCGATCCGCGCAATCCTTGCGCGCCGCGCAGGACGGCGGCCTGGATGATCTTGCCGACCTGGGCATGGCGGTCGCCGAGCGGGTCTTCGCGCCAGACGATATCGGCCCGGGGCAGAAGCGTCTTCGCCTCGGAGACCACCAGCGTCTGCGGCACTGAAACCCGCACTTCCGCCAGGCGCCAGGACTTTGCCAGGTCGGCGGGGACCGGCGTGTAGTCGGTCTCGAACTTGCCGCCGCCCCCGACGCAGGCAGACATGAGCAGGGCCGACAGGCCAAGAAGGGTGGAACGGCGGGTCAGTGTCATGGGTTCTCTCGCAGGATCGGAACTTGGGTTTTGCCGAGCATAGCCTTAACCAGATCGCATGGCGGGAAAAAGGAACTTGCGTGGCGGCAATCCGGTGGAAGCTTGCCAAACCACGCAGGAACATAATAATTAACACGTTAACTAAAAGGGGGCAAGGATGGACCACGAGGGATTGCGGCTTTGGTCGAAGCGGGCGGCGGACTGGGCGGCGGACTACCACGCGGGCTTGCGCAACCGCCCGGTGCGGGCGCCCCTGGTGCCGGGCGCCGTGGCACGGCAGCTGCCCCCCGGCCCGCCCGAGGCCGCCGAGGCGATGGAGGCGATCTGGGCCGATTTCGAGCGGATCGTGCCGGATGGCATGACCCATTGGCAGCATCCGCGCTTCTTTGCCTATTTCCCGGCGAATGCTGCGCCTGCCTCGATGCTGGCGGAACAGCTGGTCAATGCGATGGCCTGCAACGCGCTGATCTGGCAGACCTCTCCCGCCGCGACCGAGGTGGAGCAGGTGATGGTCGACTGGCTGCGCCAGGCCGTCGGACTGCCGGAGGGGTTTGTCGGCACGATCCACGATTCGGCAACGAATGCGACGCTGTCGGCGGTGCTGACGATGCGCGAGCAGGCGCTGGGGTATCGCGGGCTGGAGGAGGGACTGTCGGGCGCGCCGGTGCTGCGGTTCTACGCCAGCGCCGAGACGCATTCCTCGGTCGACAAGGCGATCCGGGTCGCGGGGATCGGGCAGCGCAACCTGGTGAAAGTGGCGACGGATGCCGACCGGGCGATGACCGGGGACGCCCTGCGCGCGGCGATCCGGGCGGACCGGGCGGCGGGGATGCAGCCTGCGGGCGTGATCCTGTGCGCGGGGGGCACCAGCGTCGGGGCCTTCGACCGGATCGCCGAGTGCATCGCGGTGGCCAAGGCCGAGGGCGTGCCGGTGCATGTCGATGCGGCCTGGGCGGGGTCGGCGATGATCTGCCCGGAGTTCCGCGCGTTGTGGGCCGGGGTCGAAGGGGCGGAGTCCATCGTTTTCAACCCGCACAAATGGCTGGGCGCGCAGTTCGACTGTTCGATCCAGTTCCTGAAGGATCCGGGAGCACAGGTGCGCACCCTGGGCCTGCGGCCGACCTATCTGGAGACGGCGGGGCGGGAGGAGATCGTCAACTTCAACGAATGGACGGTGCCGCTCGGCCGCCGGTTCCGGGCGCTGAAGCTGTGGTTCGTGCTGCGCGCCTACGGGCTGGAGGGGCTGCGGGGGCGGATTCGCAACCACATCGCCTGGGCGCTGACATCGCGCGACCAGCTTGCCGCGCTGCCGGGGGTGGAGATCGTGACCGAGCCGCGGCTCTCGCTCTTCAGCTTCGCTTTGGAAACAGATGCGGCGACCGAGGCGCTTTTGCAGCGGATCAATGACGATGGGCGAATCTATCTGACCCAGACCAGGGTGGACGGGCGGTTTGCGATCCGGGTGCAGGTCGGATCGTTTGACTGTTGCGAGGAAGATGTCATGCTGATCGCAAAGACAGTTCAAGAAATGCTTGCATCATGTTCCTCAGATTCGTTGCCGTCGCGCTGACCCTTGCCACGCCCGCGTTTTCCCAAGGCCTCCCCTCTCCGCAAAGCGACACGCTGTCCGATTTCGCCGATGTGCTGGACGCCACGGAAGAGGGGCGGATCACCCGCCTCCTGACCGACACGCGCGCGGCGACGGGCGTGCAGATGGTGGTGGTCACCGTGCCGGGCCTTGCCGCCGAGGGTGGCGCGGGACTGAAGATCGAGGATTATGGCAAGGCGCTCTTCAACGAATGGGGCGTCGGCGGGAAGGACCGCAATGACGGCATCCTTCTCCTGCTCGACACCCAGTCGCGCGAGGCGCGGATCGCGCTCGGCGCCGGCTACGACCCGGTTTACGACGGGCGCGCGGCGCGGGTGCTGTCGACCGCCGTGCTGCCGCCCCTGCGCGAGGGCAAGATCGCGGTGGGGATCGAGGCCGGGATCGCCTCGGCCCGCGACAGGTTGATCACGCCCTTCCTGGCAGGCCAGCCCGTTTCGGTCACGGACGGATTCGAGGACGAGGGCGGCGGTGTGGGCCTGCGCACGGTCGGCCTGGGCTTCGGCGCGGTGGCCGGGCTGGCGGGATTCGGCATCTGGCGCAGCCGCCGCGCCAACCGGACCTGCCCGAACTGCGGCGCCCTGACGCTGGAGCGGAGCCGCGAGGTGATCCAGCAACCGACGCGCTACGAGTCCGGGCTCGGGATGCAGCACCTGACCTGCTCGGCCTGCGGATTCTCCGACCACAGGTCCTATCCCGTCAGCTTCGGCAGCCGCGACAGCCGCCGGGACAAGAACGTCGGCAGCCAGAACCGCGACCGGGGCGGCAACGGGGGTGGTGGAGGCTATGGCGGCGGCAGGTCGTCCGGCGGCGGGGCAACGGGAAAATGGTAGTCCGTCCTGCAACTTGCGCGTCGATCCTTATCCTCGCCACCGGCAACGCCGTCCTGGCGAAAAGCCCGCAAGAGCAGATGTTTCCCGGCCCTGACAGTTGCTATGCCCGCAGCTACAGCGCCGACCACCTGGCCAGTCACCCTGCGCAACGTGTGACCCAGATCACCGTCAGCCCGGATTTCACCATCGCCGACCCGATGCTGGGCCTGCATGTCGAGCTTCGCCTGCGCGGCGTGCCGGGCGGCGCCTTCGAGGGTTACGGCTATTGCGAGAACGAGGGCGGAGATACGCTCTACTGCGGGATGGAGGGGGATGCCGGGGGCTTCCAGGTCACGCCCGCCAAGAAGGGCGGCATCCTGGTCACCGTATCCAGCTATGGCATGTCCTTCGAGAACGATACCGGGTTCGCGACGCTGGAACGCAGTTCAGGCGACGACCGCAGCTTCCTGCTGCAGCCGGTCGCCTGTCGCTGAGGGTGCGGCGCGGGGGGGAAGCCGCGCCGCTGAAGGTCAGGATCAGAACCGGAGTCCGACCTTGGCCTTGATCGTGGTGGCGTCGAAATCGTTGGTCGTCCCGTCGAAGTTGTCGAAGTTGTGCTGCAGCACTTCGCCGCCCACGCTCCAACGGTCGTTCACCGCGTAGTCGAAGCCCAGACCGTAGACCAGGCCGCTGTCGCTGAGATCGGCCCCGCCGATGCTGGCATTGGCATGGGCAGCGCCCAGCGTGCCATAGACCAGGCTGTTGCCGATTTCGCGACCGGCCATCAGCTTCAGCGCGGCGATGCTGTCAAGCTGGTCGCCCGCCGTGGCCCCGAGGTCGATCGAGGTCTTGTCCCAGGAAAGTTCGGTCCCGGCGACCCAGTTGCCCATGTCCCAGCGGTAGCCGGCATGCACACCGCCCAGCCAGCCGTGACCATCGAGTCCGGCGCCGTTCGAATCGACATCGCCATAGCCAAGCTGACCGCCCACATAGGCACCCGACCAGTCCACGCCGGGCGCGACATAGGGTTCGGCGGCCGGAACCACTGCCGGTTCCTCGGCGACGGCAATCGGGCCACCGGCGAAAGCCGGGGCGGTCAGGGCGGCGGTGGCAATCAATGCTGCGATAGTTTTCATTTCTGTCTCCTTGTTCTGGCCGACCACAACCTTCGTAGACTCGGAACGGTTCCGGTCGGCTCGTCCAAGGGAATGGGGAGTGTGGCGGTCGGGAACAATGGCACCTCACGGCCCGTTGATGAGGGGTGAGGTCAACTGGCGGAGATGTGCCGAGGAACCGGGGCAGTTTGGGCCGGGCTTCGCCGGTTCCCGCAGCTCAGGCGCGGTCGGCCAGATCCAGCCATTCGGTTTCGGCGGTCTCAAGGGCGCTTTGCCGTTCTGCCAAAGCCTCGGACGCCTTGCGGAATTTTACCGGCTCGCGGGTGAACAACTCGGGGTCTGCAAGAAGTGCGCCAAGCTTGCCGATCTCGGATTCCAGCCGGGCGATCAGGTCGGGCAGGTCATCCAGCCGCTTCTTCTCGGTGAAGGACAGTCCGGTTGCCTTCTGGGCCGGTTCCGGCTTCGCGGCGGGTGCGGCAACGGTTTTCGCCACGGGTTTCGTGTCGTCCACCGGATCGGGACGCTGCGCGGCATAGTCCGACCAGCCGCCGGGATAGGCCTGCACCCTGCCCTCGCCCTCCATCGCCACGGTTGTGGTGGCGATCCGGTCGATGAAGTCGCGGTCGTGGCTGACGACAAGGACGGTGCCGTCGTATTCGCCAAGGATGTCCTGCAACAGGTCCAGCGTCTCGACGTCGAGGTCGTTGGTCGGTTCGTCCAGGATCAGCAGGTTCGAGGGCTGCGCCATCAGCTTGGCCAGCAGAAGCCGCGCCCGTTCGCCGCCCGACAGGCTGCGCACCGGGGCGCGGGCCTGGGCTTCGGCGAAGAGAAAATCCTTGAGATAGGCCACCACATGCTTCGGCGTGCCGCGCACCATCACCTGATCGGAACTGCCCGAGACCCGCATCAACGGATCGACGGTCAGGTTGTCCCAGAGGCTGGCGTCAAGGTCGAGCCTTGTGCGGGTCTGGTCGAAGACCGCGATCTCCAGGTTGGTGCCAAGGGTCACGGCCCCGGCATCCGGTTGAACTTCGCCGGTCAACATCTTGAGAAGCGTGGTTTTCCCGACGCCGTTCGGCCCGACGAAGGCCACCCGGTCGCCGCGCAACACGCGCAGGTCGAAGCCCTTGACGATGGTCTTGTCGCCATAGGCCTTGGTCAGGCCCTGTGCCTCAATGACCTTCTTGCCGGAGGTCGGGCCTGCGTCCAGCGCGAAGGCCGCCGTCCCCTGCCGCCTTATCTGCGCGCTGCGTTCGGCCCGCAGCGCCTGCAAGGCCCGGACCCGACCCATGTTGCGCTTGCGGCGCGCTGAAATGCCTTCCACCGCCCATTTCGCCTCGTGCCTGATCTTGCGGTCGAGCTTGTGGCGGGCCTCGTCCTCTTCGGCCCAGACGGTTTCGCGCCAGTCCTCGAAGCCTTCGAAGCCAGCCTCGCGGCGGCGCACCTCGCCCCGGTCGATCCAGAGCGTCGCCTTCGACAAGGCCCGCAGGAAGGCGCGGTCGTGGGAGATGAGGACGAAGGCGGCGCGGGTTTCGGAAAGCTCGCGCTCCAGCCATTCGATGGCCTGGATGTCGAGATGGTTGGTCGGCTCGTCCAGGAGCATCAGCTCCGGCGCCTCGGCCAGAAGCTTGGCCAGCGCGGCGCGGCGGCGTTCACCCCCTGACGCGGTGGCGACAGGGGTGGCAGGGTCGAATTTCAGGCCCTCGGCCACCACGGCAAGGCGGTAGTCCTGCCCCTCCGGCAGCGCCGACGCCGCGAAATCGCCAAGCGTGGCGAAGCGGGTGAGGTCCGGCTCCTGCTCCATGTAGCCCACGGTCACGCCGGGGGGCACAGTGCGCAGGCCCCGGTCGGGTTCCGCCAGCCCGGCCATCACCTTCATCAGCGTCGACTTGCCTGACCCGTTCCGCCCGACCAGCGCGATGCGGTCGCCGGGCTGGACGGTGAGCGAGAGGTCGTCGAACACCGGGTTGCCGCCGAAGGTGAGCGAGATGCCGGAAAGCTGGAGAAGGGGTGCGCGTGCCATGCGCGCGAGGTAGAGGGGGATTTGACCGGCGTCAACGTCCGGGCGTCGGTCCTGTGGCAGGGATGGGGCAAATGGAGGCTCGCATGGCACCCCTGGACGGCATCCTCATCCTCGACCTGACGCATGTGCTGGCGGGACCTTTCTGCACGCAGAGCCTGCAGGACCTGGGCGCAAAGGTGATCAAGGTCGAACGGCCGGGGACGGGCGACGACACCCGGGCCTTTCCACCCTTCCTGGCCGGGGAAAGCGCCTATTTCGCCACGCTGAACGCGGGCAAGCAGTCCATCGCGCTGGACCTGAAGGCGGCGGAGGACCGGGCGATCTTCGAGCGGCTGGTGGCGCGGGCGGATGTGCTGGTGGAGAACTACCGCCCCGGCGTGATGGCGCGGCTGGGCTTCGGCTGGGAGGTGCTGCATGCCCGCCACCCGCGCCTCGTCTATGCCGCCGTGTCGGGTTTCGGGCAGACCGGGCCGGATGCGGAAAAGCCCGCCTATGACATGGTGGTGCAGGCACGCGGCGGGGTGATGTCGATCACGGGGGAAAGCGGCGGGCCGCCGGTGCGGGTGGGCGCGTCGATCGGCGACATCGTTGCCGGGATGTATCTGGCGCAAGGCGTTCTGGCGGCGCTGTATCAGCGCGAGAAGACCGGCGAAGGCGCCTTCATCGACGTGGCGATGCTGGACGCACAGCTTGCGATCCAGGAACACGCGCTGGCCATCGCCTCGGCGACCGGGGTGGCGCCGGGGCCGACGGGTGCGCGGCATCCGACGATCACGCCCTTCGCGACCTTCCGCGCGGCGGATGGCTTCGTGGTGATCGCCGCCGGGAACGATGCGATGTTCGGCAGGCTCTGCGCCGTGCTGGGGCTGGAGATCGCCGCCGACCCCCGCTTTGCCACCAACGCGGCCCGATGCGAGAACCACGCGCTTCTGAAACGCCTGATCGAGACGGTGACGCTGGGCCATTCCGTCGCGCATTGGCTGGCCGTGCTGGACGCGGCAGGCCTGCCCACGGCGCGGGTGCAGGACATGATCGAGGTGCTGGCCGACCCGCAGCTTCGCGCGCGGAACATGGTGCTGCCGGTCACGCCGCAGCCCGGCGGCCCGGCCTTCACCGCGCCGGGCAATCCGATCAAGATGTCCACCCTGCCGGAACCTTCCTCCCTCCCCCCTGCCCCGCGGCTGGACGGCGACCGGGCGGCGATCCTGGCCTGGCTGGACGATCCGTCACGCGGGCCTTGAAAACACGGCCTCTTTCCGGCTTCCTTGCCGCATCTGTCAAGGAGTGCCCGTGTCCCAGTCCATCCGCCCGCTGCGCCCGCGCGACCCCTCGGAACATCACCGCGTCTCGACCACGCTGGAGCTGTTCTTCGACCTGATCACCGTCATCGCCATCGCCGCCGTCACCGCAGGCCTGCACCACGGCATCTCCGCCGGGCACGGGTTGGAGATGCTGCCGCGCTTCCTGTTCCTCTTCGTCGGTGTCTGGTGGTGCTGGATGAACTTCACCTGGTTCGCCTCGGCCTTCGACAACGACGATGCGCTCTACCGCTTCCTGGTCATGGTCATCATGTGCGGCGAGCTGATCTTCGCGGGCGGCGCGGGCTATATCTTCGAAACGCTCGACATGCGATTCGGCCTTCTCGGCTGGGTGATCATGCGGCTGGGGATGGCGGGGCTATGGCTGCGGGCGGCGCGGGGCAACCCCGACTGGCACCGGACCTGCATCCGCTACGCCATCGGCATCCTGATCGCGCAAGCCCTCTGGATCCTGATCTATGTCGGGACCGCCCCCGGCTCGACCGCCTTCTTCGTCGCGGCCATCCTGATCTATGTCGTGGAACTTGGTGTCCCCGCTTTCGCCGAAAGCGCGCGCGCGACGCCCTTCCACCGCCACCATATCATCGAACGCTACGGCCTTCTGATGATCATCTCGCTGGGCGAGATCATGCTTTCGGTGTCGCACGGGTTCGGCGCGCTCTTCTCGGATCATCCCTCGCTTGAGGCGGCGCTGGTGGCCGTGTCGGGGCTGGTGCTCGTCTTCTCGATCTGGTGGATCTATTTCTGCGAGGAAGAGCACCTGACCACGACCGCGATGCTGCCAGCATTGATCTGGGGCTATGGCCATGTGCTGATCTACCTTGCCACCGCCATGCTGGGTGCGGCGATTGCCGCCTGGGTCGACGTCGTCACCCATCACGGCGCGGCGACGGCAGGCGAGGTCTCGCGCTGGCTGGGGCTGGCGCTGGCGCTGCTTTTCGCGACGCTCTGGCTGGTGCGCGACCGGGCCCATCGCCTGCCCGCGCGGCTGAACCTGGCGCTGCCGGTGATGGCGGCGGTCTTCGCGGTCGGCAGCTTCCTCGGCCTGCCGATCTGGGCCTATGCGATCCTGTCCGTGGTGCTGGTCAACTGGCGCGCCCCGCATCCGGGCGGGGATAAGGGCGCAAGCTGACCGCGACACGCCGCTTCCGGGCGCTTGCGAAAGGCCCCCGCCGCGTTAGGTAGAGGGGCGCGCGCAGGAGAATGCCATGACCGACGATGCACTCGTGATCTTCACCCCCTCGGGCAAGCGGGGGCGGTTCGCCCTTGGCACGCCGGTCCTGACCGCCGCGCGCCAGCTTGGCGTCGACCTCGATTCGGTCTGCGGCGGGCGCGGCATCTGCTCCAAGTGCCAGATCACCCCCGGCTACGGCGAATTCCCCAAGCACGGCGTCACGGTGGACGAGGACGCCCTGTCGGAATGGAACGCGGTCGAGGACCGCTACAAGCGCATCCGCGGCCTGCCTCCGGGGCGTCGCCTGGGCTGCCAGGCCAAGGTGATGGGCGACGTGGTCATCGACGTGCCGCCCGAATCCCAGGTCCACAAGCAGGTGATCCGCAAGTCGGCGACCGAGCGGCATATCGAGATGGACCCCGCCACCCGCGCGGTCTACGTCGAGGTGCAGGAACCCGACATGCACGAACCCACGGGCGATTTCGAGCGCCTCGCCCGCGCCCTTGCCGCGCAATGGCAGGTCGAGGGGATCGAGGCCGACCTGTCCGTGATGCGCCGGTTGCAGCCGGTGCTGCGCAAGGGCGAGTGGAAGGTCACGGTCGTGCTGCACAAGGGCAACCACGACAGCACCACCCGCGTGCTGGACATCTTCCCCGGCTTCCACGAAGGCCCGCTTCTGGGTCTGGCGGTCGACCTTGGCTCCACCACCATCGCGGCGCATCTGTGCGACCTGACCGATGGCAAGGTGCTGGCCTCCTCGGGGCTGATGAACCCGCAGATCCGCTTCGGCGAGGACCTGATGAGCCGGGTGAGCTACGCGATGATGAACCCCGGCGGCGACGTGGAGATGACGAAGGCGGTGCGCGAGGCGATCAACTCGCTGGCCGCCGTCATCGCGGCGGACGTCAAGGTCGACCCGGCCGCGATCTACGAGATGGTCATCGTCTGCAACCCGGTGATGCACCACCTGTTCCTTGGCGTCGATCCGGTGGAACTGGGCCAGGCGCCCTTCGCGCTGGCAGTGTCCAGCTCGCTTTCGCTGGATGCCGGCGACCTGGACCTGACGAACCTCAACCGCTCGGCCCGGGTCTATGTGCTGCCCTGCATCGCGGGCCATGTGGGCGCGGATTGCGCCGCGGTCGCCCTGTCGGAAGAGCCGAACAAATCCAAGGACATGGTGCTGATCGTCGATGTCGGCACCAATGCCGAGATCCTGCTGGGCAACGAAACCCGTGTCCTTGCCTGTTCCTCGCCGACCGGCCCGGCCTTCGAGGGGGCGCAGATCTCCTCCGGCCAGCGCGCCGCCCCCGGCGCCATCGAACGGGTGGAGATCGACCCGGTGACGAAAGAACCGCGCTTCCGGGTGATCGGATCGGACCTCTGGTCGGACGACCCGGGCTTTGCCAAGGCGACGAAGACCACCGGCGTCACCGGCATCTGCGGCTCGGGCATCATCGAGGCGGTGGCCGAGATGCGGCTGGCGGGGCTGGTCGATCCGGGCGGGCTGATCGGCGGGCCGGAGCAGACCGGCTCGCCGCGCTGCGAGCCGCATGGCCGGACCTTCGGCTATCTTCTCTATGACGGCAGCGCCGAGGGCGGGCCGCGGATCGCCGTGCTGCAAGGCGACATCCGCGCGATCCAGCTGGCGAAATCGGCGCTCTACGCGGGTGCGCGGCTGTTGATGGACGAGATGGGCGTCGACACGGTGGACCGGGTGACGCTGGCGGGGGCCTTCGGTGCCCATATCAGCCCGAAGCACGCGATGGTGCTGGGGATGATCCCCGACGTGCCGCTGGAGAAGGTGACAAGTGCCGGGAACGCCGCCGGAACCGGGGCGCGGATCGCGCTCTGCAACGTGGGCGCGCGCAACCAGATCGAGGCCACGGTCCACGAGATCCACAAGGTCGAGACCGCGATAGAGCCGCGCTTCCAGGAGCATTTCGTAAACGCCAACGCCATCCCGCATGCCGTTGATCCGTTCCCGAACCTGCACCAGATCGTTTCCCTTCCCGCGGTCAGTTTCAACCCGAAGACCGCCGGTGACGAGGGCGGGCGCAGGCGGCGGCGGGGATAAGCTTTCCCACCGAAATCCTTGCGCTACGGGCAAAAATCCGTAGCGTCGGGGTCATGGACGATCCTGTCGCCGCCCTGATCGCGAAATGCGCGGCTTCTGACCGTGCGGCGTTCCGTGCGCTCTATCGCGACACCTCCGCGAAACTCATGGGCGTCCTTCTGCGTATGCTGAGGGAACGCGCCGAGGCGGAGGATGCCTTGCAGGAGGTCTACACCAGGGTCTGGTTGCGCGCCGGTCGCTACGATCCGGCGAAGGGCCGGGGCATGACCTGGCTGATCGCCGTGGCCCGGAACCTGGCCATCGACCGGCTGCGCGCCCGGCCCGACCGCCCGTCCGACGACGGGCTGGACAGCGTGCCCGACACCGCGCCGCGCGCCGAAACCCGGCTGGTGGCACTAGGCGAGGCGCAGAGGATGGCGGACTGCTTCGCGACGCTCGACCCGGACCGGGCCGATGCGGTCAAGGGCGCCTATCTGAACGGCCTGTCCTATGTCGACCTGGCCGCGCGCCATGCGGTGCCCTTGAACACCATGCGCACATGGCTCAGGCGGAGCCTGTTGAAGCTGAAGGAGTGTCTGGAAACATGACCGACGCTCCCCTCACCCCGCACGAGGAAGGCGAGGCGCTCGCCGCCGAATATGTGCTGGGCGTGCTGCCCCTTGCCGAGCGGGCCGAGGCCGAGGCGCGGGTCAGGCGCGACCCGGTCTTCGCGGCCCTTGTCACGGATTGGGAAAGCCGCCTGTCGGGCCTGAACGACGGGTTCGCGCCCGCCCCTGCCCCGGACCTCTTGCCAAGGATCGAGGCGCGGCTCTTCCCGAAGCCACCGGTGCCCGCACGGCGCGGGCTGCTGGGCTGGCTGGCCGGTGCCGGCGTCGCGGCAGTGCTGGCGCTGGCCTCCATCGCCACCTTCGCCCCGCCGCGCCCCGAACTGGTCGCGACGCTGGCCACCGCCGACCACCGGCTTGCCTATGCGATCACCCGCTTTGGCGCGACGATGCAGATCACCCGCGTCGCGGGCGTCCCCGCCGTGCCGGGACAGGTGCATGAGCTGTGGCTCATCGCGCCCGGTGCCGCCCCGGTCTCGCTGGGTCTTCTGCAGGACCGGCCCCTGCTCATCACCCATGAAACGCCGCCCGCCGGCTTCACCTTCGCGGTGTCGATCGAGCCCGAGGGCGGTTCGCCCACCGGCCAGCCGACCGGCCCGGTGATCCTGACCGCGACGCTCGGCGCTGCCTGATCACAGAAGCGTGAGCCGGAAACCCGGCTGAAACTTCGCCGGAAAGCCTCCGTTCCTTCGGCTGTGAGGCGGGAATGACCCCGCCCGAAACCGGAGGAAACTACAGATGAAATCCCTGAAACTTGGCGTTGCGATCCTGGCCCTGACCACCGGCATGGCGCTGGCGGAAAACCCGATGGTCGGCGGCGCGGCGATGTATGAGGACAAGAACATCGTCGAGAACGCGGTCAACTCGGCCGACCACACCACCCTCGTCGCCGCCGTGCAGGCCGCGGGCCTGGTCGAGACGCTGCAGGGCGACGGCCCCTTCACCGTCTTCGCGCCGACGAACGAGGCCTTCGCCAAGCTGCCCGCCGGGACGGTCGAAACCCTGCTGAAGCCGGAAAACAAGGACCAGCTGGTCAAGATCCTGACCTGCCACGTCGTCGCGGCCAATGCGATGTCGGCGGACATCGGCAAGATGGTGATGGACGACGGCGGCAAGCACACCATCAAGACCGTCGGCGGCTGCGAATTCACCGCGATGGAGAAGGACGGCAAGCTGATGATCGAGGACGGCCAGGGCAATGTCGCCAATGTCACCATCGCCGATGTCAAGCAGAAAAACGGCGTCATCCATGTGATCGACACCGTGCTTCTGCCCGCGATGTAACCCTGGGCATCGGGCCGCGGGGTGATCCCTCATCCCCGGTCCCGGACCCGGTGCCGCGGGCGCTGCAAGGTCCCCTTCTTCCCGCCTTCGGCATGGGTCGGGTCTTCGGGCATGGTCCGAAGACCATTTTCGTTGCGAAGGTTGACCGCAGTGAAGGCGCTGCCCTAGGCTTGCCCGATAATTGTTGCCTTGGAGTCCCGACATGCGCATTTCACGGACCTTCTTTGCCGCCCTGCTGGCCCCGTCCCTTCTGGCCGCGCCGCTTCTGGCCGAGGGCAAGTCGATCATCGTCCTTGACGCCTCGGGGTCCATGTGGGGCCAGATCGACGGGCGTCCCAAGCTGGAAATCGCGCGCGAGGCGCTGGCCTCGGTGCTGTCGGGCCTCGACCCCGCCACCGAGATCGGCCTGATGGCCTATGGCCACCGCGAAAAGGGCAGCTGTCAGGATATCGAACTGGTCGTGCCGCCCGCCGCCGGGACCGCTCAGGCCATCACCGATGCCGCCAATCAGATGAAATTCCTGGGCAAGACGCCGCTCACCGAAGCCGTCCGCCGCGCCGCCGCCGAGCTGAAATCGACCGAGGAGAAGGCCACCGTCATCCTGATCACCGACGGGATCGAGACCTGCGAGGCCGACCCTTGCGCGCTGGGGGCCGAGCTTGAAGCCTCGGGCGTCGACTTCACCGCGCATGTCGTGGGCTTCGGCCTGACCGCCGAGGAAGGCGCGACGGTCGCCTGCCTGGCCGAGAACACCGGCGGCAAGTATATCCAGGCCAGGGACGCGGGTAGTCTGGTCGAGGCGCTGAAGACCACGGTTGCGGTGGCCGAGCCGGAGCCCGTACCTGTCCCCGAACCCGCCCCCGCCCCGGCAGCGCTGGAGAACAACGTCGATCCGGTCCTCTACCTTGCCGAAGGCGGACCGGAACCGGAGGCAGACATTCTGGACGACGCCTATTTCTACTTCTACGCCATCGCCGCCGATGGCAGCGTCGCTGCAGACACGACGGCCACCATCTATGGTGCGAGCAAGGGCGCCCTGCCGCCCGGCAAGTACCGCATGGTCACGACGCTGGACGAAGCGGTGGTGACAGAGGAGGTCGAGATCGCCCCGGCGACCGAGCTGTCGCAACCGCTGGCCGTGATGGACGCCGGTATCCTGAAGCTGACGCTCCGCCCTTCGCCCGGTGCCGACCCGGACCCGGATGCCTTCTGGGAGATGCACGGCCCGAACGAGGTCAGCGACACCGGCTACGGGCAGGCGCAGCGCGTTTTCCCGGCGGGCGAATACGGCCTGAACGCCAAGCTCGGCGCGGCGGAAACCAGCCAGTCGGTGGTGATCGAGGCGGGCAAGATGACCGACCTCGACCTGGTGCTGGGCGTCGGCCTTGCCGTGGTCGATGCCACCTATGCCGAGGGCATGACGGTCGAGGGCGATGACCAGTTCGTCGAAATCTTCGGGGCGAAGAAGGACATCGAAGGCAACCGCAAGTCGGTCGGCTACACCTATGGCGCGGGCGCGAAGTTCGACCTTCCGGCGGGCGACTATGTCGCGGTCGTCACGCTGGGCGCGGCCAAGTCCGAGGTGCCCTTCACCGTCAAGGTCGGCGAGCGGACCGACATCATCGCGCCCCTGAACGCCGGCGTCGCGGCCTTCACCTCGCCGGGCGACGAGTTCATCGAGATCCTGGCCGCCAAACCCGACATCAACGGCAATCGCGCCTCGATCGCCTATGGCTACGGCCCGGCCTGGCAGTCCGCGCTGCCAGCGGGCGACTACATCGTCCGGGTCAGCAAGGGCGACAAGACGTCCGAGACGCCGCTGGCGGTCAAGGCGGGCGAGCGCAACGAACTGGCCCTCGCCACGCCGTGACGCGAAAGGCCGCCCTCGGGGCGGCCTTTTTCCTATTCTGCGGCTTCCTTCGGCGGCTCGCCATCGGGCTTGTCGCCTTTGGGCTTGCGCGGCCCGCGCGGGCGCCGGGGCGCGCGCTCTTCCTTCGGGGCGGCTTCCTCTGCCGCCGCTGCCGCTTCGGGCGCAGGGGCGGGCTCGGGTGCGGGCCGGGCGCGCGGTGCGGATTCCGGCGTCTCGATCAACCCGGTATCGTCGCCCGCGTCGAGGTCGATCACGTCGCTGGCCATCGGCTGCTCTTCGGCGGGGAAGCTGCGCTCCTCGCGGTAGTCGCGGCTGAACTCCTGCCGACGCTCGCCCCGGTCCTGCCGTTCGCCCCGGTTGTCGCGGTCGCCCCGGTTCTCGCGATTCTCGCGGTTGTCGCGATCGCCCCGGTTGTCGCGGTCGCGCCGACCCTCGCCCTCGGGCCGGTCGCCGCGCGGCTGGCCCTGCGGGCCGCCGTTCTGGCCATTCTGGCCCTGCTGGCCGCCGTTCTGCTGGTATTGTTGCTGCCGCGCTTCCTGTTCGGCCGCCATTTCCTTCGTCGCCTCGGCGAGCATGCGCGTATAGTGCTCGGCGTGCTGCAGGAAATTCTCGGCCGCCACACGGTCGTTCGAGAGCTGCGCATCGCGGGCGAGCATCTGGTATTTCTCGATGATCTGCTGCGGCGTGCCGCGCACCTTGCCCTCGGGACCCGAGCTGTCAAAGACGCGGTTGATGATGTTGCCGAGGGTGCGCGGGCGGTTCTGGTTGGAACGCGAGCGTTTCTTGGAGGAGCGCATCTTTTCCTTACGATGGCTTTGGCCTGCAACCGCCGCCCCTCATGGGCAGCAAAATCAAGGTCAGCAGGGCCTGGGTAGCTTGCCAGGGCAGGTGAAAACCCGCGCCCGACAGGGGTCACTAATCACAGGGAAGGGAACCTGACAAGGGATTTCTGTGGGTTTGCGGTGGAATCGGCGGGGTTCAGGCACAACCGCAACTGTCGCCGCCGGGCTTCCGCGCCGCCACCACCCGGTCGCGCCCGTCCATGTCGGGCAGGATGCGGATGCCCTCCAACCCCTCCGCCCGGAACAGCGCGCTGACCGCCTCGCCCTGCGACGGCCCGATCTCCACCAGAAGCCGCCCGCCCGGCATCATGCGGGCCGGTGCACCCCGCGCGATGATCCGGTAGGGCTCCAGCCCGTCGCCGCCGGGGGTCAGCGCCAGATGCGGCTCCCAGTCGCGCACTTCGGGGGCAAGTCCCGCCATCTCCTCGGCGGCGATGTAGGGCGGGTTCGCGACGATCAGGTCGTAAGCGCCGGTGACGGCCCCGAACCAGTCCGAGTGCAGGAACCGCGCCCGGTCCCGAAGCCCGAGGTCGGATGAATTGTCGCCCGCAACCGCAAGCGCCGCCTCAGAAATATCGACGCCCACCCCCCGCGCCATCGGCATGCCCTTCAGGCAGGACAAGAGGATGCAGCCGGTCCCGGTGCCAAGGTCCAAGACCTTCAGGAACGGCTCCGCCAAGGCCTCGGCCACCAGCGCCTCGGTGTCCGGGCGTGGGTCGAGCGTATCGCGCGTCACCCGGAACCATTGGCCCCAGAACAGCCGCCGCCCGGTGATCTGTGCCACCGGCTGCCGGGCCTCGCGGGCAACCACCGCCGCCTCGAAGGCAGCCGCCTGCGCCCCGGTCATCTCGTCGGGCAGGTGCAGCGTCAGCCGGTCCGGCGTCACACCCAGCGCAAAGGCCAAGAGCACCCGCGCATCGCGGCCCGCGCCCTCGACCCCCGCCGCCTCCAGCCGGGGAATGGCCAGCCGCAGCGCCGCCTCGGCCTTCACCCCTCCATCTCCGCCAGCCGCGCCGCCTGGTCATGCGCCACCAGCGCGTCGATCACTTCGGCCAGGTCGCCGCCCATGATCTGCGGCAGGGCATAGAGCGTCAGGTTGATCCGGTGATCGGTCATCCGGCCTTGCGGGAAGTTGTAGGTCCTGATCCGCTCGCTCCGATCCCCCGAGCCGACCTGCGACTTCCGGTCCGCCGCGCGTTCGGAATGCAGCCGCTCCCGCTCCGCCTCGTAAAGCCGCGCCCGCAGCACCTGCATCGCGATCTCGCGGTTCCTGTGCTGCGATTTCTCCGACGATGTCACCACGATCCCGCTGGGCAGGTGAGTGATCCTGACTGCCGAGTCGGTGGTGTTCACATGCTGCCCGCCCGCCCCAGAGGACCGCATGGTATCGATGCGGATGTCCGAGGCCGGGATGTCGATATCCACCTCCTCCGCCTCCGGCAGCACCGCCACCGTCGCCGCAGAAGTATGGATGCGGCCCTGCGCTTCGGTTTCCGGCACCCGCTGCACCCGATGCACGCCGGATTCGAACTTCATCCGGGCATAGACCCCCTCGCCCTGGATATGGGCCGAGAATTCCTTCAAACCCCCGACCTCGCCCGCCTGTTCGCTGATCACCTCGAAGGTCCAGCCCATGCGTTCGGCATAGCGCTGGTACATCCGCGCGAGGTCGCCCGCGAACAAGGCCGCCTCGTCGCCCCCGGTGCCGGGCCGGATCTCGATGATCGCCGGCCTCGTGTCGGCGGCATCCTTCGGCAGAAGCGCCAGCCGCAGCGCCTGCTCCATCTCGGGGATGCGGGCCTTGAGCCGGGGCAGCTCCTCCTCGGCCAGCGCCTTCATCTCGGGGTCCGCCAGCATCGCCTCGGCCTCGGCCAGATCGTCGAGCGACTGCCGATAGGCGCGGATTTCCTCCACCACCGGCTTCAGGTCGGTGTATTCCCGGCTGATCCGCGCGATCTCGGCCGGGGCCGCTCCCGCGTTCAGTTGCGCCTCGATGAACTCGAAGCGTTCGGTGATCTGGGCAAGCTTGTCGAGCGGAACCATGCGCCGGGGTTTGGCCCGGAACCCCGCAAGCGTCAAGGGGCAGCCCCCGGCCCTTTCACATTGGCCCAAATATCCCCGCCGGAGGCATCCCGAGCGGTCTTGCGTCCTTCACGCAAGACCGCGAGACAAGGAGTCTTCGCGCCGCAAGGCGCTCAATACGGCAGGCGCCCCGACCCGCATCACAGCCCGGTCATCTCCGGCGCTTCCTGCAAACCCAGCAGCGCCTGCGCCCAGGCCCCGATCCGCGCCGCATTGACGCCCATGTCGCCCGATCCGAACCTTTGCCGCCCGGCGATGCACAGCGACGGGCCGTCCATCACCTCGGCGGTGGTGTAATCGGGGTATCCCATCAGCAGGCTGCGGGTGATCCAGGTGATCCGCCCCTCCGCCGCCGACCCTGCCAGCCGCTCGGTGCGCGGGGTGGCCATCGCAATCGCGTCCAGCCGGGCGAGCAGAGCGTTCGGGTCGCCGGTGATCGGACCATAGCGGGTATCGGGCCGGATGCAGAACACATGGGCATTGCTCGGCAAATCCCCCGCAGCCAGGTCCACGTTCCACACTGCCGGGTCGGACGGCGCCAGCCGGATGAAGGCCAGCGCCCCCAGGAAGGCGATGACGGCGAAGGCCAGCCCCGGCCCAGCCTTCGCCCGGACCCTCATCTTTGCGTCCGCGCCCAGTGGTAGAGGCAGATCAGCTCATAGGCGACATGCGCCCCGGCAATCGCCGTGGCCCCGGTGGTGTCATAGGGCGGCGAGACCTCGACGATGTCGCCCCCGACCATGTTGATCCCCGCCAGATCGCGCAAGGCAGCCGCCGCCTGCCACGAATGCAGCCCGCCCCAGACCGGCGTCCCCGTCCCCGGCGCGGCGGAGGGATCGAGGCAGTCGATGTCGAAGGTCACATAGGTCGCGCCGTCGCCGACGATGTCTTTCGCCTTCGCCACCACATGCGCGACGCCCTTCTCATGCACCTCGCGCGCGTCGATCACGGTCACGCCCAGGTAATCCTCGGTCGTGGTGCGGATGCCGATCTGCACCGACCGTTTCGGATCGACCAGCCCCGTCTTCACCGCCTTGTAAAGCATCGTCCCGTGGTCGATCCGGCTCAGGTCGTCATCGGGCCAGAGGTCGGAATGCGCATCGAAATGGATCACCCCCAGCGGCCCGAACTTTTCCGCATAGGCCTTCAGGATCGGATAGGTGATGTAATGGTCGCCCCCCAGCGTCACCGTCCCCGCCCCTGCCGCCAGGATGGCGCGGATATGCGCCGTCAGCGTGTCGGGGAAGTCGGAAACCTTGGCATAGTCGAAGGCACAGTCGCCGTAGTCGACGATCGACAGCTCCTCCAAGGGGTTCGTCGGCCAGCCATAGGGCGGATCGTAGGGTTGCAGGCTTGATGCCTCGCGGATCGCGCGGGGCCCGAAGCGGGTACCGGTCCGGTGCGTGACCGCCTGGTCGAAGGGAACCCCGGTGATCGCCAGATCGACCCCGGTCAGGTCCTTGGTGTAGGTCCGGCGCAGGAAAGAGGTCGCCCCGCCGAAGGCGTTTTCAAAGGCATAGCCCCGGTTGGATTTCCGGGTGAACGCAGTGTCGACCTGCGTCTTCGCGTCTTCAAGTGCCATGAGAATCTCGGGTCTTTCGGCGCAGTCGTTCAGCGGAGACGCGCGGATCCGGTCCCGGCAGTTGATCCACCCCGCGCGCCCCTGTCAAGCGGGCGATTTCTTCGAAGAAATCGCATCGGAGCCTTCCAAGGCTCCGGGCGCTCACCCGATCCGGTGGCCCTCCCGCACCAGCTCGTCGGTGACCTTGCCGATCGCGCGTCCCAGTGTCTCCACCACGAAATCCACCTGCCCCTTGGTGATCGTGAGGGGCGGCGACATCACGTTCAGATGCCCGATGGGCCGCACCATCAGTCCCATCGCCTCGGCGGCGTCGCTGATCCGCTTCGATTCATTCACCCCGTCCGGCAGCGGCTCCTTGGTCGCTTTCGAGGCCACATTCTCCACGCAGACCATCAGCCGCCGCCCGCGCACCTGACCAACCAGCGGCAGGCCCTCCAGCCCCTTCAGCCGGTCGAGGAAATAGTCCCCGACAACCGCCGCATTCTCCAAGAGCCCCTCACTCTCGATGATCTCAATGGATTTCAGCGCCGCCGCACAGCTGACCGGATGCCCGGAATAGGTAAAGCCGGTGGTGAACCAACGCTCCCCCTTCGCCGCCATCGCCTCCCAGATCCGGTCGGAGAAGACCAGCGCGCCCAAAGGCAGGTAGCCCGAAGTCAGCCCCTTGGCGCAGGTGATCATGTCCGGCACCACGCCGAATTCCGCCTCGCTGGCGAACCAGTGCCCCAGCCGACCGAAGGCCGTCACCACCTCGTCGGCGATGAAGAGGATATCGTGGCGCCGGCACACGTCCCACATCCGGCGCAGATAGCCCTCCGGCGGCACGATCACCCCGCCCGAGGCCTGGATCGGTTCGGCGATGAAGCCGCCGATCCGGTCGGCCCCCACCCGCGCGATCAGCGCCTCGAACTCGGCCACCAGAAAGTCGCAGAACGCGGCCTCGCTCATCCCCTCCGGGCGGCGATAGGGGTTCGGCGGGGTCAGGTGGTGGATGCCGTCCTCCTTGTAGCGGAACTCGGCCACCCGGTCGCCCGGCCGCTTGCCCACCGATTGCGTGAGGTAAGTCGAGCCGTGATAGGAATGATCCCGCGCGACGATGTCGGTCTTTTCCGGCCGCCCCATGCAGGACTGGTAGTACCAGACCATGCGGACAGCGGTGTCCACCGCCGTCGACCCGCCCGTGGTCAGATGCACCCGGTTCAGGTCGCCCGGCGCCAGCGCCGCCAGCTTCGCCGACAGCCGCGCCGAGGGCTCGTTCGTCACGTCGACGAAGCTGTTGGCAAAGGCCAGCCGCTCCACCTGGTCAGCAATCGCCTGCGCCATGTCGCGGCGCCCCAGCCCGATGTTGGTGCACCACATGCCCCCCACCGCATCCAGATAGCGCCGCCCCTCGGCATCCCAGAGATAACAGCCCTCGCCCCGCGCGATGACCAGCGAGCCGTCCTTCTCGAACGACCCGAAATTGGTCCAGGGATGCAAGGAATGCGCCCGGTCCATCTCCCACAGGTCATGGGGCGACGGGCTGTTCGGCAGATCGAGGGTCATGACTCTCTCCGGTGACTGACTGCGCAGTCAGTGTAGCAGTTTGATCAAAACACGGCCAGCCCCCTGATTGCTCCAAAGGTTGGGTCAGGGCAAGATATGGTGTCCAAAGGTTGATGAGGCCCCATCAGGACCCCTGCCCCGCCGCCGACAGCCGCCAAAGCCGATTCGGCAGTTTCATACTGGCCCAAATATCCCCGCCGGAGGCAACTGCCGCTCACCGCCGGGGCGCGGCCTCAGAACAGCTTCTGCTTCGCCTTCGCCACGCTGAACCCGTGCCCTTCGGCATTGGTGCAGGTCATCCCCGTCTTGGACGAGACGCAGGAGATGCCGCCCAGCGACACCGCCTCGCCATAGGGCAGCACCGGGTTGCCGGGGTCCTGCACCGTGTCGCCGACGCAGAGGAGTTCCCCCTTGCCGGAAGCGGCGACACCGAAGGCCATGCCCCAGTCCTGCTCGCAGCCCGCCGGGCGTTTGGTGTAGGTGGGGGTATAGGACCGCAGGTCGCAGCGCGCCTCGGTCCGGCCATCGATGGTATACATCGCGCAGTGGATGTTCCCGGTGGGCGAGCGGAAACCGAAATAGTCGTCGGCAAGCGCGGGGGATGCAGCGAGGGTCAGGATGGCAAGTGCAATGGCCTTCACGGCAGAATCCTCTTCCTGAAAAGGGTCGATGGCAGCAGTCTAGCGGCAGGATCATTGCCCGGCCAGTCAGACATCCCGATGCTCAAACCCGCCCTCGCCTATGTCCTCCCGGTCTTCGTCACCGCCTTCGCGCTTGGCGCGCTGCGCGTTGGCCTGATCGCGCCAAGGACCGGCCCCCTCCTCGCCGTGGCGCTGGAATTGCCGCTGGTCCTCGCCCTGTCCTGGGCCGTCGCGGGCCGGGTGCTGCGCCGCTGGCCCCGGACCCCGCGCCTTGGCATGGGGCTCGCCAGCCTCCTGATCCTGATGCTCCTGGAACTCGCCGCCGCGCTGGCTTTCGGCCAGACGCCGGGGCAATTCCTGTCGGCAATGACCACCCCGCCCGGCGCGCTTGGGCTGGCCGGGCAGATCGGCTTCGGCCTGATCCCGCTCGTCCGTCAGCCCAGCGGCTGAGCCCGCTCCACCAGCCGGGCGAAGAAGCTGGCACCCACCGGCGCCGCCTCGTCGTTGAAGTCGAAGGCCGGATGGTGCAACCCCGCCCCCGGCCCGGTGCCGAGGAAGAGATAGGCCCCCGGCCGCGCCTCCAGCATATAGCTGAAATCCTCCGACCCCATCTCGCGCCCGGCCCGCGCATCCACCGCTTCCTCCCCCGAGACCTCGCGCGCCACTTCGGCGGCGAAATCCGCCTCCTCCTCGTGGTTGATCGTCGCCGGATAGCCCCAGTCGTAGTCGATGGAGGCCGTGACGCCGTAGGCCGCCGCGTGCCCCTCGACGATCTCGAAGAACCGCTTCTTCAAGAGCGCCCGCACATCCGGCTTGAAGCAGCGGATCGTCGCGGCAAAGCTCCCGTCCTCCGGGATGATGTTCGAGGCCGACCCGGTATGGATCATCGTGACCGAGATCACCGCCTCGTCCAGCGCATAGACGTTGCGCGGGATGATCGTCTGCAGGGCCTGCACCATGCCGACGATGGCCACCACCGGATCGACGCATTCATGCGGTGTCGCCCCATGCCCGCCCTTCCCCGTGACCTTCACCACCGCCGTATCCACGCTCGCCATCAGCGGCCCCGGCGTGGTCTGGAAATGCCCGAAGGGCACGTTCGGCGCGTTGTGGATGCCGTAGACCTGGCCGATCCCGAAGCGGTCCATGATGCCCTCCTGCACCATGACCTGCCCCCCGCCGCCATCCTCTTCGGCCGGCTGGAAGATCAGCGCCACGGTGCCTGCGAAATTCCGCGTCTCCGCCAGGTATTTCGCCGCGCCCAGAAGCATCGTCACATGCCCGTCATGGCCGCAGGCATGCATCTTCCCCTTCACCGTGCTGGCGTAAGGCGCGCCCGTCAGCTCCTCGATCGGCAGCGCGTCCATGTCGGCGCGGAGGCCAATCACCGGCCCTTCCCCCCGCCCCCTTATCAGCGCCACGATCCCGGTCTTCGCGATTCCCGGATGAATCTCGTCCACCCCGATCTCGCGCAGCCGCTCGGTGATCCAGGCCGCCGTATCATGGCAGTCGAAGGCCAGTTCCGGGTGCTGGTGCAGATACCGCCGCCAGCCCTTCATTTCCTCGGCATAAGAGGCGATACGGTTCAGAACGGGCATGACGTAGGTTCCTTGGCGGTGTGACTTGTCAGCCTTTGATCACATCCGAAAACCGGGCCGACCGCAATGACCCTGCTGCCCCGCGAAGGTAACGACTGCCTGACCCGCCCCGCCCGGACCGATGCAACTCGGCACCAGTTCACCTCGAAAGTGAGAAAGCGAATCCAAACCGCGCCGCGCTTGCTTGGCTGGTATGGTAGTCTTTGCTCATGCGATTGCCTTGTTCCTGGGTTGGAAAATGAAAAGAACCACATTGTCAGCTGCGGCGTTGCTTGCTCTGGCCAGTCCCGCACTGGCCGGCGGACCGACCATCGTCGAGCCCGATCCCGTCCCCACCGTCATGCCCGAACCGGCTGCAACCACCGACTGGTCCGGCTTGTACGCCGGGCTCAGCTACGGCAGAAGCTCGGGCGATCTGGATTTCGATCCGGTGCCCGCGCAAAGTCTCGACAGCGGCAACGCCACGGCACTGTATCTCGGCTACCTTTGGCAGCGGAACAATCTCGTGTATGGCGGCGAACTCGCCTACACCCGCTTGAAGGACAATTTCGTGACGGGGTTCACCTGCTGCGAAGTTGATCGGAGCATCGACCTCAAGGGCCGCGTTGGCATGGCTGCGAACCGGGTGCTATTCTATGGCGTGCTCGGCTATTCGATGTCGAGCTATGACGAAGGTTCCGGGAACTGGGATCCCTCTGGTCTTTCCTATGGGCTCGGCGTGGATTTCCGTGCGACCCAGCGCCTGAACATCGGTCTGGAATACCTTGCCCGCGATCTGAACGGTGACAATCCCAACGGCTTGGGCCAGGAAGTGAACATCGATCTCGACACGGTTTCGCTTCGCGTCGGCCTGTCCTTCTGATCCCTGCGCGCGGGGGCTGGCCTTCGCCCCCGCGCCCCCCTTAAGCTGGCCCCGCACCTGATCGCGAGGCCCCATGTCGCCCCCCCTCCCCCCCTCCGGCATCGACCGCCTCCTCGCCATCATGGCCCGCCTGCGCGACCCGGAAACCGGCTGCCCCTGGGATATCGAGCAAAACTTCGCCAGCATCGCGCCCTACACGCTGGAGGAAGCCTTCGAGGTCGCCGATGCCATCGACCGCCAGGCCTGGCCAGAGCTGAAAGGGGAGCTTGGCGACCTCCTGTTCCAGACCGTCTACCACGCCCGGATGGCCGAGGAGGCCGGGCATTTCGCCTTCGCCGATGTGGTCGAAACCATTTCCGACAAGATGGTCGCCCGCCACCCGCATGTCTTCGGCGACCACTCCCGCGACAAGACCGCCGAACAGCAGACCCGCGACTGGGAGGCGCAGAAGGCCGCCGAACGCGGGGCCGCCCGCACCCTCGACGGCATCGCGCAGTCGCTCCCCGCCCTCACCCGCGCGTTGAAACTGCAGAACCGCGCCGCCCGCGTCGGCTTCGACTGGCCCTCGACCGGCGAGGTGCTGGACAAACTGGTCGAAGAGGCCCGCGAGGTGGTCGAGGCCCGCGATACCCTGTCCCACGCCGCCCTGACCGAGGAAATCGGCGACCTCCTCTTCGTCGTGGCCAACCTCGCCCGCCACCTGAAGGTCGATCCCGAAGCGGCCCTGCGCGCCGCCAACCAGAAGTTCACCCGCCGCTTCGCCCGGATCGAGGACTGGCTCGCGGAAACCGGCCGCAAACCGGCCGACAGCGATCTTGCCGAAATGGACACCCTCTGGAACCGCGCCAAGGCCGAGGACAAGTCGCGCTAGGTCGCGAGCTTCATCAGCACGATCCCCGACAGGATCAGCCCCGCCGCCAGCATCCGCAGCGCCGTCGCCGGTTCGCCCAGCACCACGATCCCCACGCCGAACGCCCCCAGCGCCCCGATCCCGGTCCAGATCGCATAGGCCGTCCCCAGCGGCAGCACCCGCATCGCATGGGCCAGCAGCGCGAAGCTCAGGCCCATCGTCACCAGCATCAGCACCACCGCCCAGGGCCTGGTGAACCCGTCCGAGGCCTTCATGGCCCAGGCCCAGACGATCTCGAACACTCCGGCGAAAAACAGCGAAACCCAGGCCATTGCAGCCCCCTTCTGTCGAACCGCCGGGCCGTCCCGGACATCGACCCTGCCAAAGGGGGAGGACGTGGCCTCGCCGATCCTACCTGGCCGGTCGAAGGCAACGGGTCAATCCCGCGCCTGCGGAAATCGACCGATGGTTGCCATCGGGCAACCACCGCGACAGTTTCCCGGTTGACCAAAGTGAAAGACTCAGGTTTAAGCGCCGCATAAACCCGACAAAAGGAGTCAGCCAATGCTGCGCCTCTCGACCCTTGCTCTCCTCGCCGCCTCGGTTCCGGCCTTCGCGCAGGAAATCAACGTCTATTCCCACCGCCAGCCCGAGCTGATCCAGCCGCTTGTCGACGCCTTCACCAAGGACACCGGCATCACCGTCAACGTGGCTTTCGTCGACAAGGGCATGGCCGAGCGCCTGCAAGCCGAGGGCGACCGTTCCCCCGCCGATCTCGTCCTCACCGTCGACATCGCGCGACTGATGCAGATCGTCGACGCGGGCGTCACGCAAGCCGTCCAGTCCGACGTGCTGGAAGCCAACATCCCCGCCGAACTGCGCGACCCCGAGGACCACTGGTTCGGCCTCACCTCGCGCGCCCGCGTCGTCTATGCCTCGAAGGACCGCGTGAAGCCCGGCGAAGTGACCACCTACGAGGACCTCGCCTCGGACAAGTGGAAGGGGCGGCTCTGCACCCGGTCGGGACTGGCCGACTACAACATCGCGCTTCTGGGGGCGATGATCGTCCACCATGACGAGGCCTATGCGACGAAATGGGCCGAGGGCCTGAAGGCCAACCTCGCCCGCAAGCCCGACGGCGGCGACCGCGACCAGGCCAAGGCCATCGCGGCGGGCGAATGCGACATCGCGCTGGGGAACACCTACTACATCGGCCAGATGCTCGCGAACCCCGAGGAGAAGGACGCCGCCGAGCAGGTCTCGATCATCTTCCCGACCTTCGAGGGCGGCGGCACGCACCTGAACATCTCGGGCGTGGCGATGACCAAATCCGCCCCGAACAAGGAAAACGCGCTGAAATTCATGGAATGGCTGACTTCGGACGAGGCGCAGAAGATCTATGCCGAGACGAACTACGAATTCCCGGTCAAGGCCGGGGTCGAACGCTCCGCTCTGGTGAAGAGCTGGGGCGAGTTCACCGCCGACACCACGCCGCTCGCCGACATCGCCAAGGCCCGCGCCGCGGCGCTGAAGATCATGGAAACGGTCGACTTCGACGGGTGATCCCACCCGTAGGTCGGGCTTCAGCCCGACTCCAGAAAGAGCGCGCCCCAGGGCGCGCTCTTTTCAATTGCAGGCAATCAACCGCGTGAAGCCTGCGGCCAGATCGGCAAGCGTCTCCGGCGCCATCCCCGGCCCTGCCCCGCCGATCACCGGATCGACCCCGTTTTGCGCCAGGAACAGCTTGGCGATCTCGCCGCGTATCGCGAAGTTCACGTTCTGCGGAATGTCATCGTAAGCCTTGAGCGCATAGGCGATATCCAGCTTGGCCACCACCACCCCGACAACCTGACCCGCCGCATTCAGCACCGGCCCGCCCGAATTGCCCGGCTGGACCGGGGCCGAGATCTGCATGTTGATGCCGTCGCCGCCCATCCCCTTCAGGCTGGTGACCGACCCGCGGGTCACGTTCAGGCCGCCGAGCAGGTCGGGCAGCGGATAGCCCGCCACCGTGACGTCCGAATTCAGCCGCGCCGGATCGGCGGCAAAGCTGGCCGGTTTGGCGTGCGACAGGGCAGGCACCCGCAACAGGGCCAGGTCGAAGACCGCATCTTCCGCCACCACGCTGGCCGGTTCGCCATCCACCGACAAGCTGGCGCAGCCCGAGACGACATGCTGGTTCGTCAGCAGATAGCCGTCCTCGGACACGATGAACCCGGTCCCGAACCCCGCCGCATGGGGGCCGGAGGCCGCCACCGTTTCCCCGCCCGTGTCGGGAGCGCGTGCCGAAGGCGTCGGGTCCGGCCTGTCCCGCTCGTCCATGATCCGGGCCAATGTCTCGATCCCGGTGGCCAGTCGTCCGGAAGAAACTCCGATGGCCGGGGCATAGCCCGGCGCGATGCTTCCGGTGATGGCGGCAAAGGCCCCGGAATCGCTGTCGGCTCCGGCGATCATCAGTGTCGACCAGCTGCCGCCCCGGTAATCCGATCTGGTGTAAAGGCTGATCCCGCCCGAGGTCCGCGCCGAGGTGATCCACAACAGCGGGCGGCGCAGCGTGTAGACCTCTCCGATGGCCCTGCCCGCCGTGTATTCGTGATACCCTTGTGCCGCGCGGCCATTGTCGATGGTCATCGAATAGCCAATCGACCGGCCCCGCACGTTCAAGTTGACGAAGACATCTGACGGCGTGCCGTCGATCAGGGCGGCGGTCGGAACCAGGAACGACATGTCCAGCGCCGAGTTGTACTGCCGCTCCCAGCCTTCCGCATCAAGCGCCTCATAGGCGTCGAGCGCCGCGAAGAGCGCATCCGCGTTGGTCACGATTGATGTGCCGCCATTGGCCAGCGTGTAGCGCTCCAGCGCCCGCTGGCTGGCCTGACCCCAGGCCCCGTCGATCATGCCGTTATAAAAGCTGCCAAAGGCCAGCCCGACCTGCAGGAAGCGCTTCTCCTGCTCGGTCAGCTGGCGGGCGTCGAATTCCTGACCCAGTTCCTCGGCGGTATAGGCCGACAGCGGCCCGCTGGGCAGGACCAGAAGCAGGACAAGGATCAGCGCGCGCACGTCGTTTCTCCTGGTGGCAGAGCCAGTGGCATATCCCGGACCAGATCAGGCCAAATGGGCACGATTGTGGAAGGCTTCGGGTTTTTCCCGGTCCGCCGGTTCGGATCACCCCCCGCACATCCCCGTCCAGACCATCCCCAGCCCGACCAGCGACCCGGCCCAGCCCAGGGTCAGCAGCCAGCCGCCAAACCGCGACACCACTGGCACGTCTTCCGCTGTCGCCCCGGTCTCCACGCCCACCCGGCGCAGCCCGCGCCGCAGCCAGCCCAGCCGCACTCCGGCGCGGGCTTGCGCCGCGCCGATCCCGGCCCTGACCACCGCGTTGCGCAAGACACGGGTCAATTCCGCGATCCCGCTCGCCTGCACCAGCGCTCCGCCGCCGACCATCAGCCCGACGCCCACCACCCCGACCCAGAAGCGCCGCGCTTCGCCCAGCCAGCCGTCCACCAGCCACGCGCTGCCGAAAGCGGCGCCGACGACAAGGGCAATCGACAAAAGCAGATGCATGAAGATCCCCCTGCAAACCCGGCTGCGCGGGACCCTAGCGCATCGACCGCAGGGGAACAGGTCGGAAATCCCTGCCCTCGAAACCTTTCCAAATCCTGAACGTCCACGGATAACGCATTGTTTTCGTTACGTCGAAAATTCTGTCCACCGTGGACACCTACCCCATGAACTCCACCGACAACACCGTCGGCAGATGCCTGGCGACCTCCTCCCAGCTCTCCCCCTCGTCCCGGCTGAGGTAGACCGACCCCGAATTCGTCCCGAAGGCCACCCCGCCGTCGGTCGAGGCCATCCCCTGCCGCAGCACCGTGAAGAAGCAGTCCCGCTCCGGCAGTCCCTTGCCCTTCCCCGCCCAGCTTTCCCCGCCATCCTCCGTCTTCCAGACCAGCGCCCGCCCCTCCACCGGATAGCGCCCGATCGAATCCCCGTTCAGCGGGAACACCCAGGCCACCCCGGGCTTCGACGGATGCGCCGCCACCGGGAAGCCGAAAGTCGAGGGCAACCCTTCCGTCACCTCCTCCCAGACGGCGCCCCCGTCGCGCGACCGATAGACCCCCTGGTGGTTCTGCATGTAGATCAGCCCCTCCGCCGCCCCGAAGGCCAGGTTGTGGACGCAGGAGAAAATCTCGTCCTCCTGCCGGAACTCCACCCCGTCCCCCCAGTCCCGCGCGAGCGCCCCCGCCGGCCCCGCCCGGTTCCCCCGCCGGTTCCGCATCGCCCAACTCGCGCCGCCGTCGCGCGACTCGAACACCCCCGCCGCCGAGATGCCCACCCAGAGGCCCCCCTTCTGATCGGCAAGGATCGTGTGCAGCGTCAGCCCCGCCGCCCCCGGCATCCACTGGTCCGCCCCCGGCTGGTCGGTCAGCGCCTCCAGCCGCCGCCAGGTCCCGCCCCCATCGAGGCTCTCATACAGATAGGCCGGCTTCGACCCCGCCAGCAGCCGGTCGCGATCCAGACACAGCGACCAGAGCTGCTCCGCCCCCTCGAACGGCCCCTTCGACACCGCCCACTCGCCCCCGACCCGCCGCCACACCCCGGCCCCGAGCCAGCCCGAGCCCCCCGCCGCGAAAATCTCGCCCCCGCGCCCGATGGCGTGGTTGATCGGCCAGCCCTCGCAGAACGGCCCCTCGACCCGACCGTCCTCCAGCACGAACAGCCCCTTCGTCGTCCCGACCAGTATCTCCATCGCGGCACCCCCCGTTTTCCCCAGCCTGCCACAAGCCGCCCTCTGGACAAATCCCCTTCGCCGCCCTCTCCTTCCCGGAAAGGAGACCCCAATGCCGCGCAAGATCATCATCGACACCGACCCCGGCCAGGACGACGCCGTCGCCATCCTCCTCGCGCTGGCCAGCCCGGAGCTTGAGGTCCTCGCCCTCACCGCCGTCGCGGGCAACGTGCCGCTCCCCCTCACCCAGAAGAACGCCCGCGTCATCGTGGAACTCGCCCGTCGCGACACCCCGGTCTACGCCGGCTGCGACGCGCCGATGACCCGCAAGCTCGTCACCGCCGAGCATGTCCACGGCAAGACCGGGCTGGACGGCGTTCCCCTGCCCGAGCCGACCCATCCCCTGCAGCCCGGCCACGCCGTCGACTACCTGATCGATACGCTGCGCGCCCATCCTTCCGGCAGCATCACCCTCTGCCCGCTCGGACCGCTCACCAACATCGCCACCGCCTTCCGCCGCGCCCCCGACATCGTGCCGAAGGTGGCCGAGATCGTCCTGATGGGCGGTGGCTATTTCGAGGGCGGCAACATCACCCCGGCGGCCGAATTCAACATCTATGTCGACCCGGAAGCCGCTGACATCGTGTTCAAATCCGGCGTTCTCCTTGTGGTCATGCCCTTGGACGTGACCCACAAGGCCCTGACCTCGCGGGCGTGGGTGGAGGAGATGCGCAGCTTAGGCACCCCCGTCGGCCAGGCCGTCGCCAGCTGGACCGACTTCTTCGAACGCTTCGACACCGCCAAGTATGGCAGCGAAGGCGCCCCCCTGCACGACCCCTGCGTGATCGCCTACCTCCTGGAGCCCGCCCTCTTCCACGGCCGCCACATCAACGTGGAGATCGAGACGGGATCGGAGCTGACCCTCGGCATGACCGTCGCCGACTGGTGGCGGGTGACGGGTCGCGAGCCCAACGCGATGTTCATGGGCGGCGTGGACCGGGAGGGGTTCTACCGGCTCCTGACGGAGCGGTTGGGGAGGTTGTGAGGGACTTCCCAAACGGATCTGGTCACGATAGCTTTGCTCTGGCGCTTGGCGTTGGAGCACCGAAGCTATGTACCCATTGTTCTATTCAGTCTCAGGAAAAGATATTGAATTTGCCGAGAGCGCCTGGGAGGCGTTCCCGTCAGATTGGGTCTACCTATACTCAAAAACTGGCCGTCTCGGCGCCAATATGTGGGATGAAATTGGGCTTCAAGAACTGCCAAAAGCACGAGTATTTGTAGTCTTTTGGTCGCGGAACTACCCAAGCAGCGTCGGCTGCGTTCGCGAAATCGAACAGGCAGCTTCACTGTACCGACTTGGTTTGGTGAAGCCGGTGATCGCCCGCCTCGACGATTACCCGATTTCCTGGCGCGACGGAATGGACGAAGCTTTGAAGCCAGTTTTCGAAGCACTCAGGCCCCTAGCTGACTATCGAGCCTCCGAGGCGAATGCATCAGTCCAAAAAGCAGTTTCACTCATCTCTTCCGTAGCCGAGCCGCTCCTCCAGTCAGACCATCCCCGCATGCAGCGAGACACTCTTGTTCGTGCGTTGCGCAAAAGTCTCCAGCGTGACAGGTTCACCCTGCAACCGGCCTGCTGGGTTTCGGGATTCAATGGCGTTGGCCGCGAAGGGTTGGTGTCGGACCTTAATCGCAATCTGACCCCGAACGGTGCGGCCATTGTGATCGAGATCAATGAAGCAACGTTGCCTCGACAGCTTCTGCTTAGGATAGAAAGCGAGGCTTTTGGTGCGAACCTGGAAACATTGCAGGCCATACTTCAAGGGACTGCAGAAGGCGATACCGCCGCAGTAGCAACAGCGATTGAACGTATATATCAGGCCGGAAATTATCTGATTCTTCGACACGGTCGGATCATCCAAGAGGAGGTTGAGCTTCCCGAGTGGTTGGACGATGTTTCGCTGGCACTTTCTCCAGCTACGAGACCAAAACTGTTCGTATTGTCTCAGCAACCTCTGTCGGGCACCAGGCTGATCAAATGCTCGGAGAAGATGGTCGCCTTCCGAGTGCCCACCATGGGTGAAGAGGAGATGACAAACTTTTGCTATGAACTTGTGGGCTACTTTGACACAAACCCGTCTCGCTGGAGCGACGAAGATGTAAAGCGCGTCGCGCTGGCAGCGAACGGCACCGTCGGGTTTCTTGTGGGTATCGTCCGGTCCGCCGCCCGGATCGACAGTTTCGACAACGTCGAGGCAATGTTGGCACAGCGTGGCGACCGGATGGCGGAGAGCATCACTGCATTTGTACGGTGGGCTTTTGCACAGCTTCGCGATGACCTGAATGCACAGAAGACGCTTCTCTTTCTGAATGATGTCACACCGTGTCATATCGTCGACATAGAGAAGGCGGTTACACCTTCAGTCTCAATAATTCGCGTGCTCAGCCGGTTGCTGAATCTTGGCTTGGTCGAAAGAGAAACCGATGACATCTACCGACTGACTCCCTTGCTGGCTAGTCGTTTGAACCGTCAACTAATTCGTCCAGAACTTGTGCAGTGGGCCGCAGGGGCGCAGAAAGCATTCGCAGCGAGTCCCTTTGAGATGACAACGGTTTCGGACGAGGGAAATCATGAGTACATCCGGCTCGAAGCAAGGGTGAACGCCGCGCTACTATCCGGCGTTGACAGTCTGCCGAACAGCTTGGGCGCCTTTGTTTCGGCAGCGCATTGGTTTCAGGCCGGAATCAGGCTCTATCATGCACGGAAATGGCAACCTGCCTATCGGCTTCTCAAGAAAGCACATGACAGTCGTGCCGAGTTTCGCGACGCGTCTAAAGTTGAGATTGATCGCTATTTTTGCTTGACAGCGACAAGAATGCGAAAATACTCTGAAGCAGAAGCTTGCATCACAAGGCTGGAAGCAGACCACCGGAGCAAACCCATCGCTGCATTTCTGGCTGCCGATCTGCACGAGTATCAGCGCAACTTCCCCGAAGCGATCAAGGCATACGAGCGAGCGATTTCTCTGAATCGTGACAAAAATCGACGATTGGAGTACATTTATAGACCGCTTGTTAGGTGTATTCTGGCCAGCTGGAAACCGGATTTCGAGAAGGCAGAGCGCTACGCCAAAATTTACGTTGGTTTGAAGCGCACGGTTTTCAGCTTGAGTGCTCTCGCCAATGTGTACCTGGAGTGGAAGTTTCGTCGCGATAAATCGAACGACCCCGTGCCGGACAATATCGACAGCCTATTCGAGAATGCACTTGGCGACTTAGAACGTCATCCCGGCGCGGATGCGGCGCCATTCGAAATCTATGCAAAGGAAGCGGAGTTCACGGGAGACTTTCCGGCTGCCATCGAGAGTATGGACCAAGCGATCAGACTTGATCCAGAGCGGTTTCAACTTAAGGCCGAACGTTGGCGGATGATGGCAAGTTTCGGCGAGTCGGTGGCCGCAGCTCAGGCCGTCAGAGAGCTTGACGAAGCACGGGGCCAGCCCTCCAACGAAGCGATATGGCCGTCTTACGTAAACGCGCTGACGGAGACGTATGTGCGTGCCTTGCTGTCAAGCGGCCAGCCCGTTGCCTTGGCGAACGGGTTTGCACCGGAACTCCAAGCGTCTGGAGAACTCGGTCAGATTATTGCTCGCGTTCGACGAAACTAGAGGACCAATCTTGGCTTCGACGTTCAAAACGCGCAGAACTTTCTTGAGTTTACTTCAGAGATGGTGCTGAAAGCCGAATCTCCGCAATATTGACTTCATTAACCACCCCCTTAATAAACCCCTATCGCCCACGCGCAACCCATTGCTTGCAAACCATAATCCGAAAATGTCCACCGTGGACAGCCGGAGTCCTTTGCGGCCCCCACCTCACCCCACCGGCAGCACCACCGAGAACCGGCTCCCCTCGTCCACCACGCTCTCCACCCGCAGCCAGCCCCGGTGGCGGCTCACGATGTGCTTCACGATGGCCAGCCCCAGCCCCGTCCCCCCCATCTCGCGGGATCGATGGGAATCGACCCGGTAGAACCGCTCGGTCAGCCGCGGCAGGTGGACCGGATCGATCCCCTCCCCCTCGTCCACGACCTCGACCCGCACCGCCGGGCCGCGCACCGTCTCCTCCGGGGCAAGCGAGACCCGCACCACCTGCCCCGCGCCCCCGTATTTCAGCGCGTTCTCGATCAGGTTGGTGAAAACCTGCACCAGCTGGTCATGATCCCCCGGCACCGTCACCGCCTCCCCCACCAGCTCCACCCGGTCCCCCTTACGCTCCGCCACCCCCTTCAGCGCGGAGATCACACCCTCCAGCAGCCCCCGCAGGTCCACCGCCTCCTTCGGGCGCACCCGCTCCTCCGCCTCCACCCGGGAAAGCTGGAGAAGGTCGCGCACCAGCCGGTTCATCCGCCCCGCCTCGGCCTCCATGATCCCGAGGAACCGCTGCCGCGCGGCGGGGTCGTCCTTCGCGGCATTCTTCAGCGTCTCGATGAAGCCCATCAGCGCGGTCAGGGGCGTGCGCAGTTCATGGGAGACGTTGGCCACGAAATCCCGCCGCATCTCGCCCGCCCGCTCCTCCTCGGTCGCGTCGCGGAAGACGGCCAGCACCAACCCCTCGCCCTGGTCGGAGAGGGTGACCTGCAGCACCGCCTCCTGCCCGTCGCGGCGGAGCACCATCCGGCTCTCCTGCACGCCACCATCGCGGGCCACTGCCGCCATCGCCTCCAGCACCGCAGGCGCGCGGACGGCCATCGCGGGGTGGCGGCCAGTGATGCCGTCGCCCAGAAGCGCGTGGCCGGGGGCGTTCACGGCCAGGACCTGATCGTCATGCCGGACCAGCATCGCGGGCAGCGGCAGGCCGGACAACAGGCGCTGAAGCTCAGGCTCGGTCATTCGCGCGACTTCTCCCCATGATTGTGGAAGCAGGCCTTGTCTTGCGCGGGAATACCAGTAAATTCCCGGTTGTACATGTAACGCGGTGCGGTGCCGGCCTTTGACCGGAGCAATGGTCGGCCCCGACGCGAGTCCTGAAGACAGACGATTTGGCGGCGCCTCACTTGATGAGAGGTGGAGAGATGTCGCAAAAGCTCAGGTGTCTGGTCATCGGTATTCCGGAGGCGAAGGCGGCCGAGGGCAGTCTGCGTCCGGAGGAGTTCGCCTCGATCGAGCTTGGCGATTTCGACGGCTTTCTTCCGCTGCCCGCCGGGCTGGAACTGGTCGTGACACCCTTGTTCTGCAAGACCTTCGATGCGCTGGAAATTATCGAACGCCTGGGGGCGCAGGACTATCGCAAGCTGTTGCGCGTGGTGGCGCCCAAGCTGCCGAACCGGCAGATCGTCCTGCGGGAGCTTCGCAGCCATGCGGCGCGTCAGGGCATCACCATCGAGCTGATCGAGGAAGGCCCGCCCGAGTCAGGCGGGGCTTAGGCCGGCCTTGAAGCGCCGGGCATTGGCCTGGTAGCCGGCGGCAGAGGCGAAGAGCTTCGCCCGCGCGGTCTCGTCCAGCTGTCGCACAACCTTGCCGGGTGACCCCATCACCAGCGCGCCGTCCGGGATCTCCTTCCCCTCGGTGATCAGTGCGCAAGCGCCGATCAGGCAGCCCTTGCCGATCTTCGCGCCGTTCAGGACGGTCGCCCCCATGCCGATCAGCGTGCCCTCGCCGATGGTGCAGCCGTGCAGCATGGCCTTGTGGCCGATGGTGCAGTTGGCGCCGATGGTCAGGGGATAGCCCATGTCGGTGTGCAGGACTGCGTTCTCCTGCACGTTGGTTCCGGCGCCGACCCGGATCTCCTCATTGTCGCCGCGGATCACCGCGCCGAACCAGATGGAGGCATCGGCTTCCACGATCACCTTGCCGATCAGCGTGGCTTCATCGGCAACCCAGGCGGAGGGGGCGATGCTGGGGGCGATACCGTCGAGGGCGTAAATCATCGGGCTTCGAACTCCTCGTATAGCTCACGGACGAAGGCGGAAAGCTGCGGCTGGCGGTCGCGTTTCAGCCGTTCGGCGGTAAGGATGGTCTTGAGCCGGTCGAAGGTTACCTCAAGATCGTCATTCACCAGCACATAGTCATATTCCGCCCAGTGGCTGATCTCGTCGCGGCTTTTCGCCATGCGACCGGCTATCACCTCATCACTGTCCTGCGCGCGCGAGCGAAGGCGGCGATCCAGCTCGGCGATGGAGGGCGGCAGGATGAAGATCGAGACCACGTCGCCGCGCATCGCATGTTTCACCTGCTGGCCACCCTGCCAGTCGATGTCGAAGACGGTGTCGCTGCCCGCCAGCATGGCCGCTTCGACCGGGGCGCGGGGCGAGCCGTAGAAATTGCCGAAAACCTCGGCATGTTCCAGCATCTCGCCTTGCGCGACCAGGGCCTCGAACTCACCCCGCGAGCGGAAATAGTATTCGCGCCCGTCCTCTTCTCCCGGTCGGGGTCTCCGCGTGGTGGCAGAAACCGAGAAGCGCATCGTCGGGTCCCAGGCCATCAGCATCCGGGACAAGGTCGATTTTCCGGCGCCCGAAGGCGAAGAAAGGATGAGAAGAAGCCCGCGCCGGGTCATGCGTCATTCCACATTCTGAACCTGCTCGCGCATCTGGTCTATCACGGTTTTCAGGTCAAGGCCGATCCGGGTCAGCGCCAGCGACTGCGCCTTGGAGCACAGGGTATTCGCCTCACGCATGAATTCCTGCATCAGGAAATCCAGCTTGCGGCCCGCCGGGGCCGGGTCGGCGACAAGGACACGGGCGGCGGTGACATGGGCGGAGAGGCGGTCAAGCTCTTCGGTCACGTCGGTCTTGACCGCCAGCAGCGCAAGCTCCTGGGCAAGGCGTGACGGGTCGACGGCATCGGTTGCCGCCAGGATGCGCGCCAGCCCGTCGCGCAGGCTGTCGGCCTGGGTCGCGGCGCGGGCGGCGGTTTCGCGGCCTGCCTCGGCGGTCAGTGTGGCGATGCGGTCAAGCTGCCCCCCCAGCACCGTCGCCAGAGCGCGGCCCTCGGCGGCCCGCATCGCGGCGAAGTCGGCCAGCAGGCCCGGCAGGTCGGCGAGCAGGGCCGCGCGCAGGGGCGCGGTATCGGTTTCCTGCGTCGCCGCGTCGATCACGCCGCGCAGAGTGAGCACATCCGCCGCAGTTGGCTGGCGCAGGGTTACGCCCGCATCCATCGCGGCGCCTTCGACCCGGGACAGGGCCGACAAGGCGGCTGCCAGCGCCGCTTCGTTCAGCCGGTAGCTGCTTGCGTCGCGTGTCTCATCCTGGGTGACCTTCAGCGTCAGGCTGAGGTTTCCGCGCGTCGCCGCCTTTTGCAGCTCGGCCCGGATCGTCGGTTCCAGCCCGTCGACCCAGTCCGGCACCCGGAGCCGCAGGTCCAGCCCCTTGCCGTTGACCGACCGCAGGTCCCAGACCCAGGTGTAGCCCGCGCCCGCGCCACGCCGGGCCGCGAAACCTGTCATCGAGATCATGGGGCCCTCATTCAACCGCCGAGTGCGGTATTTACCATTTGATTAGATTTTCGCCCGAATCCTGCCGGTCCGGGGTATTTTCCCTTCATGGCGCGACGGGCGGGCCCCCCGCAAGGGCCGGGATGCGGGAGGTGGTGACAAAGATGACGCTGAGCTTTCTTGACCGGTTCCGCACACGCCGCGACCAGCCGCCCCTGCCGGTCTTCGACGGACTTGCCCAGGTCCGCGCCTATTGGGAGGGGTTGCGCAGCGAGGACGGCCTGCCGCAGCGCTCGGCGCTTGATCCGCGCGGGCTGGGCGGGGTGCTGGACCGCGTCTTCCTGGCCGAACGCATCGGCCGGGGGCTGGTGCAACTGCGCGTCGCGGGGTCCGGGCTGGGCGATTTCGCCGGAATGGATGTGCGCGGATTGCCGCTGTCCTGCCTCTTCGCCGCGGACTCGCGGCCGCTCCTCGCCCAATGCGTCGAAAGCGTCTTCTCGGGCCCCGCCGCAGTAGAGCTTGACCTTGGGTCCGACCGGCTGGGGGGCGAGACGGTGATCGCACGCCTGCTTCTCTTGCCGCTGGCCGACGTGTCGGATCGGAAGCTGCTGCTTGGGGCCATCAGTTTCATCGCCGGGGCCGTGCGCTGCAAGTTCCAGATCCGGGCGCGGCGCGAGGAGACAATGCCGCCTCCCGCTGCCTTGACGGTTGAGGCGCCGCCGCCGAAGCCGATCCGCCGCTATGGTCATCTGGCGCTGGTTCACAGCACCGAATGACAAGGCGGCGGGTTTCCCCACCGCCTGATCCGTTCGACCAACCGGAAGCTTACAGCGCGACGCGCCGGGCGGCTTCGCGTTGCGAGGACAGCTCTTCCGCCACCAGGAAGGCCAGCTCCAGCGACTGCGAGGCATTGAGCCGCGGGTCGCAGGCGGTGTGGTAGCGGTCGGCGAGGTTCTCGTCACTGACGGCGCGCAACCCGCCGGTGCATTCGGTCACATCCTGACCCGTCATCTCGAAATGCACGCCGCCGGGGACGGTGCCCTCGGCCTTGTGGATCGCGAAGAACTCGCGGACTTCGCGCAGGACGGAATCGAAGGGCCGGGTCTTGTAGCCCGAGGCGGCCTTGATCGTGTTGCCATGCATCGGGTCGCAGGACCAGACCACGTTGGCGCCTTCGGACTGCACCGTCTTGATCAGGCGCGGCAGGTGTTCACCCACCTTGCCCGCGCCGAAGCGGGCGATCAGGGTCAGGCGGCCCGGCTCGTTTTCCGGGTTCAGCTTGGCCATCAGGACCTTGAGGTCGTCGGCGGTGGTGGAAGGCCCGCATTTCAGCCCGATCGGGTTCAACACCCCGCGCGCGAATTCGACATGCGCGCCGTCCGGCTGGCGGGTGCGGTCGCCGATCCAGATCATGTGGCCGGAGCCTGCAACGTTCTGCCCGGTGATCGAGTCGACCCGGCAGAGCGCCTCCTCGTATTCCAGCAGCAGCGCTTCGTGGCTGGTGTAGAAGTCGACGCGCGAAAGTTCGTTCGCGGTGTCGCTGTTGACTCCGGCCGCGTTCATGAAGTCGAGCGCGTCGGAAATGCGGTTCGCCATCTCGCGGTAACGCTCGGCCTTGTCATGCTCGGCGAAGCCCAGCGTCCAGCTATGCACCCGATGGATGTCGGCGAAACCGCCGGTGGAGAAGGCGCGCAGAAGGTTCAGCGAGGCGGCGGCCTGGGTATAGGCCTGCAGCATCCGGTTCGGATCGGGGATGCGGGCCTCGGGCGTCGGCTCGAAACCGTTGATGATGTCGCCCTTGTAGGACGGCATTTCCACGCCGCCCACCATCTCGGTCGGCGCGCTGCGCGGCTTGGCGAACTGGCCGGCCATGCGGCCGACCTTGATGACCGGCACCTTGGCGGCATAGGTCAGCACCACCGCCATCTGCAGCATGACGCGGAAGGTATCGCGGATGTTGTCGGCGCTGAACTCGGCAAAGCTCTCGGCACAGTCGCCGCCCTGCAAGAGGAAGGCCTTGCCTTCGGCAGCCAGTGCCAGCTGCTTCTTCAGCCGCCGCGCCTCGCCCGCGAAGACCAGCGGGGGATATTTCGCCAACTGCGCCTCGACCACGTTCAGCGCCTTCTGGTCGGGATAATCCGGCATCTGGATCCGCGGTTTCGCGCGCCATGCCGTTTTCGTCCATCCCTTGGTCATCGTACCACTCCGGTCCCGTGCAATCGGCCTGCGGTATACGCCCCGGTTTCCGCCTTTGCAAAGGGCGATTGGGCGAAAACAGGTGGTTTCGGCCCTTGCGGAGGGGCGGAATTTGAGGTTCCATAGCCCGCAAACGACATTCTCAGGTCGCAGACATGACGCTTGCCCCCCGCAAGGCTACCCAGACGCAGAAGACCACGACGACCCGGCGCTTCGTCTTCGTGCTTCTCGACAAGTTCACGATGATCTCCTTCGCCGGTGCGATCGAACCCCTGCGGATTGCCAACCGCGTGTCGGGCGAGCCGCTCTATTCCTGGGTTCTCTGCGGCGAGGGCAGCGAGAAGTCCTGTTCGAACGGCGCGACCTTCCGGCTGGACATGGGGCTGGAGGAGATGGACCGCGAGGACACGGTTCTGGTCTGCGGCGGCATCGACGTGCAGCGCACCACGACCAAGGGCATCGTCAGCTGGCTGCGGCGCGAAGCCCGGCGCGGGGTGACCATCGCGGGCATCTGCACCGGCGGGCATGCGCTGGCGAAGGCGGGGCTCTTGGACGGGAAGAAGGCGACGATCCACTGGGAAAACCAGGACGGATTCTCGGAAGAATTCGAGGATGTGAAGCTGACGAAGTCGGTCTACGTCATGGACGGCAACCGCTGGACCACGGCGGGGGGGATTTCCTCGCTGGACCTGATGCTGAAGATCATCGCTGCGGATCATGGCGAGGACCTGGCGAACACGGTGGCCGACCAGCTGATCTATTCCACCATCCGCACCGACCAGGACACCCAGCGCCTGTCGATCCCGACCCGGATCGGGGTGCGGCATCCGAAACTCAGCCAGGTCATCCAGATGATGGAGGGCAACATCGAGGACCCGATGTCGCCCGCCGACCTGGCCGAGGAGGTGGGCATGTCCACCCGCCAGCTGGAGCGGCTGTTCCGCCGCTACCTGAACCGCTCACCCAAGCGCTACTACATGGAACTGCGGCTGCAGAAGGCGCGCAACCTTCTGATGCAGACCGACATGAGCGTGATCAACGTGGCGCTGGCCTGCGGCTTTGCCTCGCCCTCGCATTTCTCGAAATGCTACCGCAGCCACTACAGCACCACGCCCTACCGTGAACGCGGGACGCAAGGCATGCCCAGCGTCGTGCCGGTGCGGTTGTCGATCTGACCCTTGCCGGGGCTCATCCGGATGCCCCCCGCAATGGCAGGGACAGGCGCCCACTTTTGCGTGTCGCATCCCCTGCCCCGGTGGCAGAGCGCTGATTTCGTTCCCTTCCCTGGACGGTATGGTTTCTGCCCCGGCGGACGGAGCGCACAACCCTGAAATGTGGCGCTGCCGCATGCCATGTCGACTGGCGGGTCATTTTTGCGTCGACAGGATGTCGACAAAATATGGCTTCCCTTTTGGAACGCATCCCACTACGGTCGGCACAGGATTTCGATCCAAACAGGGAGATACAATAAATGAAGAAACTTCTGCTGGCCGCTTCGGCCTGCGCGCTGATGGCTGGTGCCGTGTCCGCCGAGGACGTCAAGATCGGCATCCTCATCGGCTTCACCGGCCCCATCGAATCCTTGACCGGGCACATGGCGAACGCGGCCGAAGCCGCGATGGCCGAAGTGAACGCTTCGGGCAAGGCGAAGAACACCTACTCCTCGGTGCGTGGCGATGACACCTGCACCGACGCCGCTGCCGCGACCGCTGCCGCTGAACGCGCGATCACCGCGGAAGGCGTCAAGGGCATCATCGGCGGCGACTGCTCGGGCGTCACCCGCGCGATGCTGACCAACGTCGCCATGCCGAACGGCATCGTGATGGTCTCGCCCTCGGCGACCTCGCCCGCTCTGACTGCCGACCCGGACAATGGCCTCTTCTTCCGCACCGCGCCCTCGGACGCGCGCGAAGGTGAAGTCATGGGCGAGATCCTGAAGGAAAAAGGCGTGAAGTCCATCGCGCTGACCTATTCCAACTCGGACTACGGCAAGGGACTGGCCGAAGCGATCGCCGCCGGTTTCACCGCCCAGGGCGGCACCGTGACGATCAACGCTGCCCATGACGACGGCAAGGCCGACTATTCGGCGGAAGTCGCGGCGCTGGCCGCGGCGGGGGGCGATATCCTTGTCGTCGCAGGCTATCTGGACCAGGGCGGCAAGGGCATCATCCAGGCCTCGCTCGACTCGGGCGCCTTCACCACCTTCGGCCTGCCGGGCGGCATGGTCGGCGATTCGCTGCCCGCAGCGATCGGCCCGGCGCTCGACGGCTCCTACGGCCAGGTGGCGCAGTCCGACAGCCCCGGCGCGGCGATCCTGGCGGAAATGGGCAAGAAGAACGATCCGGCCTATGACGCCACCTCGCCCTACACGATGGAAAGCTATGACGCCGCCGCGCTGATCATGCTGGCGATGGAGGCTTCGGGCTCGACCGACTCGAACGTCTACAAGGAAAAGATCATGGAGATCGCCAACGGGCCGGCTGACGGTTCCGGCGTCAAGATCCTTCCGGGCGAGCTGGGCAAGGCGCTGGAGCTGATCGCAGCCGGCACCGCCATCGACTACGACGGCGCTTCGGGCGTGACCCTGATCGGACCGGGGGAATCGGCTGGCCGCTACAAGGAGTTCGTGGTCAAGGACGGCAAGTACGAGACCGTCCAGTTCCGCTGATCCGGCGTCACGGCGCCTGATCCCGGCCTTGCCCCGTCACAACGGGGCAAGGTCGCCAAGACCGTGCAAGTCCCAGGGTTTGCAGTGCTCTGCCTTGATCGGGCGGACCCTTTTCTTCTGTTGCGCCCAAGAATAGGGTGGCCAGCGGACTTGTTCCAAAAAGGAAGGCTGTTATGAAGAAACTGCTACTGGCCGCTTCGGCCATCTCGCTGATCGCAGGCGCTGCGGTCGCGGAAGACGTCAAGATCGGCACGCTTCTGGGCATCACCGGCCCGATCGAGAGCATCGCACCGAACATGTTCGCGGCGGTCGACCTCGCGATCAAGGAGGTCAACGATTCCGGCAAGGCGGCGAATGGCTGGGTATTCCAGTCGATCCGCGCCGATTCCACCTGCATCGACGCAGCGGCGGCGACGGCTGCGGCCGAGCGCCTGATCACCGTCGAAGGCGTGAAGGGCATCGTCGGCGGCGACTGCTCGGGCGTGACCCGCGCGGTGCTGACCAACCTCGCGATGCCGAACGGCATGGTGATGGTCTCGCCCTCGGCCACCTCGCCCGCGCTGACCACCGACCCCGACGACGGGCTCTTCTTCCGCACCGTGCCGTCCGACGCCCGCGAAGGCGTGGTGATGGCCGATATCCTGGAAGCGCGCGGCGTCAAGTCGATCGCGCTGACCTATTCCAACAGCGACTACGGCAAGGGCCTGGCGGAAGCCATCGCCAATGCCTTCACCGCCAAGGGCGGCACCGTGACGATCAACGCCAGCCATGACGACGGCAAGGCCGACTATTCGGCAGAAGTCGGTGCGCTCGCGGCGGCGGGCGGTGACGTGCTGGTCGTGGCGGGCTACATCGACCAGGGCGGCAAGGGCATCATCCAGGCGGCAGTCGACAGTGGCGCCTTCACCACCTTCGGTCTGCCCGGCGGGATGTATGGCGAAAGCCTGATCGCCGCCATCGGCGCGCCGCTGAACGGCTCGTTCGGACAGCATGCCTCGTCGGCCTCGGATGGCTATACCGCCTTCCTGGACCTGGCCAAGGCGGCCGATCCGTCCTTCGACGGCTCGACCAACTTCTCTGCCAACTCCTACGACGCGGCGGCGCTGATCATGCTGGCGATGCAGGCGGCGAATTCCACCGACCCGAAGGTCTACAAGGACAAGGTGATGGAAATCGCCAACGGTCCGGCGGACGGGTCGGGCACCAAGATCAAGGCTGGTGAGCTTGGCAAGGCGCTGGAGCTGATCGCTGCGGGCACCGCCATCGACTATGACGGCGCGACCGGCGTGACGCTGCTGGACGGCGGCGATGCCTCGGGCACGTTCTCGGAAGACGAGATCAAGGACGGCAAGTGGGTCTCGGTGGGCTACCGCTGATCCGGGAATGACGACATCGGCCCGGGGGAAACCTCGGGCCGACGACTAGAAGATCCAGAAAAGGCCACGCACGCGGGGAAGCGGAAGCGGCAGGTCGTCCGGGGGAAGTACATGATCAGGGTCGAGAATCTGCACAAGCATTTCGGCGGTTTTCACGCCGTCGACGGCGCGTCGCTGGAGATCAGGACCGGCTCGATCACCGGGCTGATCGGCCCGAACGGCGCGGGGAAGACCACGCTTTTCAACGTGATCGCCGGGCGCTATGACGCGACGAGCGGCCAGGTCTTCATGGACGGCGAGGACATCACCGGCCTGCCGCCGCACAAGCTGTTCGACAAGGGGCTCTTGCGCACCTTCCAGATCGCCCATGAATTCAGCAGCATGACCGTTCGCGAGAACCTGATGATGGTCCCGCCGCGCCAGACCGGCGAGAAGCTGTGGAACGCGCTTTTCTCGCGCGGGGCGGTTGCCGAGGAAGAGGAGCGCATCCGGGCGAAGGCCGACGAGGTGCTGGAGTTCCTGACCATCAGCCATATCGCCGACCAGAAGGCCGGGATGATCTCGGGCGGGCAGAAGAAGCTGGTGGAACTGGGCCGCACGATGATGGTGGACGCCAAGATCGTCTTCCTGGACGAAGTCGGCGCAGGGGTGAACCGGACGCTTCTCAACACCATCGGCGATGCCATCGTGCGGCTGAACAAGGAACGCGGCTATACCTTCTGCGTGATCGAGCACGACATGGATTTCATCGCCCGCCTCTGCGACCCGGTGATCGTGATGGCCGAGGGCAAGGTGCTGGCCGAAGGCTCGGTCGACCAGGTCAAGAACGACGAACGGGTGATCGAGGCCTATCTCGGTCGCGGATTGAAGAACAAGCTGAAGGAGGGCGCGGCGTGAGGCTGACCATCCTTCTGCTGGCAGGGTGCCTTGCTGCCCCGATCCCGGTGCTGGCCCAATCGGCGGTCGGGAAAGCCGTGGTTGACGGCAAGACCGTAACGCTCTTCGACGACGGCACCTGGAAATACGCGGATGTGACCAGCAGTGCCGCGACGGTGGGCTGCACGGACATCACCCCCGGGGTGCAGTTCTGCAACGGCTCGCTAGGCTGGAAGCCCTCGCCCGAAGCCAGCCCCGAGATCAACGCCGCCTACCGGATCGACGCCCGCCACTATGCGCAATACCTGATCGAGGACCTGGGCAGCGATGACGGGATCACCGCCGACTTCATGCGTCAGGTCGTACTGGACAATGCGAAGATGGCGACTGGCAACACCGCCGAAGTCGTCGACGTGCAACCGGCGAAGCTGGGGAGGCTGACCGGCGACACCGTGATCTACAAGGTCGCACTCAACGGGGTCGACGTGGTCTTCGCCAACGCGGTCTTCGTCGAGCCGAAGCGGGTCATGCAGATCATGACCTATGCCATCGGCAACGAATACACACCGCAGCACGCGGGGTATCAGGCCGATCTCCTGACCAACACGAAGCTTGCCGAATGACGACTATCGTCCCCCATCAGCAAGTCCATGTCGGCCTGCTGGCCGCCCTGCAACTGGACCAACCCGAATGAGCGCACCCTTCCTGATCGGCGAGAACATGACCGGCGGCTACGGCGCGGTCGACATCCTGCATTCCTGCACCCTGGCGGTGGAGCCGGGCGAGATCGCGGTCATCGTCGGCCCGAACGGCGCGGGGAAATCCACCGCGATGAAGGCGGTCTTCGGGATGCTGAACCTGCGCCAGGGCAGCGTGAAACTGAATGGCGAGGACATCACCGGCCTGTCCCCGCAGGCCCGCGTGCGCAAGGGCATGGGCTTCGTGCCGCAGACCCACAACATCTTCACCGGCATGACGGTGGAGGAAAACCTGGAGATGGGCGCCTTCATCCGCGAGGACGACAGGATCCGCGACACGATGGAGCAGATCTACGGCCTCTTCCCGATCCTGAAGCAGAAGCGCTTCCAGAAAGCGGGGGAGCTTTCGGGTGGCCAGCGCCAGCAGGTCGCGGTCGGTCGCGCGCTGATGACGCAACCGCGCGTCCTGATGCTGGACGAACCCACGGCAGGCGTCAGCCCCATCGTGATGGACGAGCTGTTCGACCGCATCATCGAGATCGCCCGCAGCGGGATTTCCATCCTGATGGTGGAACAGAACGCGCGGCAGGCGCTGGAGATCGCGGACAAGGGTTTCGTGCTGGTCCAGGGCCGCAACCGCTACACCGACACCGGAGCGGCCCTTTTGGCCGACCCGGAGGTCCGCAAATCTTTCCTTGGAGGCTGATGATGAAACGCACTGTCCTGGCCCTGCTGGCCCTTCTTCCCGCCCCGGCCCTTGCCGGTTTTGAATGCAAGGTCGACCGCCAGTGCGGCGGCGGCGCCTGCGAGGCCTATGCAGGCGGTCCCTTCGTGATCGAACAGACCGGCGACACCTGGTCGGTGGCCTCGGGCGGGCAGACCTGGCAGGCTTTCGACGCAGGCCACATCGACGACACGGGCGAGCTGGTGCTGGTCATGCCGCCGCAAGCGGGGATGTCGGGCATGGTCAGCATCTTCCAGGACGGCAAGTTCCTCTTCACCGCCCATGCCGCAGGCCCGGTCGCCATCAGCGGCGAGGGTGCCTGCGTCGCCACCGGCGGCTGAGCCTGCCCCCCGACACCTTGGACCCGTGACCCGATGGACATTCTCAACGCCCTTGTCGCCTTCCTGAACTTCATCGTCGTGCCGGGCCTTGCCTATGGCAGCCAGCTGGCGCTGGGGGCGCTTGGCATCACGCTGATCTTCAGCGTGCTGCGCTTTTCCAACTTCGCGCATGGCGACACGATGGCCTTCGGGACGGCTTTCGTGATCCTCTTCACCTGGTGGTTCCAGTCGATGGGGATCACGGCGGGCCCGCTGCCCACCGCGCTCCTCGCCCTGCCCTTCGGGATCCTCGTCACCATCGCGATGGTCCTGGCGACCGACCGGGCGGTCTATCGCTTCTACCGCAAGCAAAGGGCGAAGCCGATCATCGTGGTCATCGTCTCGACCGGGGTGATGTTCGTGATGAACGGCCTTGTTCGCATGATCATCGGCACGTCGGAACAGAACTTCTCCGATGGCGCGCGGATGATGCTCAACCCGCAGGATTTCAAGGCCTGGACGGGGTTGGTCGAGCCGCTGGCGATCAAGACCACGCAGGCGATTTCCGTCATCGCGGCGCTGCTTTGCTGCGCGCTTCTCTTCTGGTTCCTGCAGAAGACCCGGACCGGCAAGTCGATGCGGGCCTATTCCGACAACGAGGACCTCGCACTCTTGTCCGGCATCAACCCGGAACGTGTGGTCACGATCACCTGGATCATCGCGGGCGCGCTGGCCTGCATCGCGGGGACGCTCTACGGACTCGACAAATCCTATCGCGGGATCGTCTACTTCAGCCTCCTGATGCCGATGTTCGCCGCCGCCGTGGTGGGGGGCCTCGGCTCGCCCCTGGGCGCGGTGATCGGCAGCTTCATCGTCGCCTTCTCGGAACTGGTCATCACCAGCGCCTGGAAGAAGGTGCTGGGCTACCTGGTCCCGGCGGACTGGCTGGGCGACGGACTCTACCAGGCGCTGTCGACCGACTACAAGGTGGCGGTCAGCTTCACCATCCTGATCATGGTCCTATTGTTCCGCCCGCAGGGCATCTTCGGAGGCAAGTGACATGGGACCCTATCGCAACCTGCTTCTCTTCGCGGGCGTGGCGCTGCTGTTCCTCCTGACCGGGGTGCTGCAAAGCTGGAACCTGTCGCTGAACATCCTGAACCTCGCGCTTCTGTCCTGCATCATGGCGATCGGGGTGAATATCCAGTGGGGCTATGCCGGCCTCTTCTCCACCGGGATCGTCGGTTCGGTCGCGCTTGGCGGGCTGGCGGTCGCGCTGATATCCGCGAAACCCGTGCCCGAGGGCTGGGCCGCAGGCGGTCCCCGCATCCTTGGAGCGCTTCTCTTTGCCGCCGTGGCGATCGGGCTGGCGGTCTGGCTTTACCGTCTGCTGAAACCCGGCACCAGGCGGGCGCTGGCGTTGGCGCTGTATCTGGTGGTGATCTTCTTCATCTACCGCGCGATCCTCGACCCCGGCGTGATTGCGGTCGAGGCGAACAACCCGGCCCAGGCCGGGAACATCGGCGGGCTCGGGCTGAATTCGCTGATCGCCTGGCCGGTCGGCGCGCTGATGGCGGCGGCTGCCGCCTGGATCATCGGCAAGATCGCCCTTGGCCTGCGCGAGGATTACCTGGCCATCGCCACCCTCGGCATCGCCGAGATCATCGTCACGGTGATGCGCAACGAGGACTGGCTGGCGCGCGGGGTGAAGAACCTGACCGGCCTGCCCCGCCCCTGGCCGGTGCCGCAGGAAGTCGCCCTGCAGCTGAACCCGGCCTTCCTGGAACCGGTACAGGCAATGGGTCTCGACCCCGTCACCGCCTCGACCATCTTCGTCAAACTGCTGTACGCCGCCATGTTCGGCCTGGTGCTGATGATCCTGGTCTGGGGCTGCGAACGGGCGCTGAACAGCCCCTGGGGCCGCATGGTCCGCGCCATTCGCGACAACGAGATCTCCTCGGCGGCGATGGGCAAGGACGTGAAGTTCCGCCACCTGCAGATCTTCATCATCGGCTCGGCGGTGGTTGGCCTGGCTGGCGCGATGATGACCTCGATGGAGGGCCAGCTGACCCCGCCCTCCTACCTGCCGCTGCGGTTTACTTTCCTGATCTGGGTGATGGTGATCGTTGGCGGATCGGGCAACAACTGGGGCTCGATCCTGGGTGGGCTGCTGATCGGCTGGCTTTACCTCGCGGTCGAATTCCTGGGGCCGCAGATGATGGAACACATCACCAGCTTCCTGCCCGCAGGCGACCTGAAGAACCATCTCCAGGACACCGCCGCCCATATGCGCCTTCTGACCCTGGGCGTCGTGCTGCTGGTCGTCATGCGTTTTGCGCCAAAGGGTCTGATCCCCGAGAAGTAGCCCCCTTCGCGGCCCGGCATCACTGTCTGGCCGCGACATTCTTTGTCGCAAATCCTCATGCCTTCCCGGCCCCGCCCCGTCATGTTGCGTGAAAACCGGATATGGCGGGGAGACTTGCAATGAAGACCCATGCGCGCGTGGTGGTGATCGGCGGCGGCGTCGTCGGCTGCTCGGTGCTCTATCACCTGACCAAGCTTGGCTGGTCCGACGTCATGCTGATCGAGCGGTCGGACCTGACTTCAGGTTCCACCTGGCACGCGGCGGGCGGGTTCCACACCATCAACGGCGACACCAACATGGCCGCCCTGCAAGGCTATACCATCCGGCTCTACAAGGAGCTGGAGGCGATCACCGGCATGTCCTGTGGCCTCCACCATGTCGGCGGGGTGACTTTGGCCGACAACGAGGCGCGCTTCGAGATGCTGAAGGCGGAACGCGCCAAGCATCGCTACATGGGGCTGGATACCGAAATCCTGTCGCCTGCCGAGATCAGCAAGCTGACCGACGGGCTGGTGAACGTCGACGGTATCCTGGGGGGCCTCTACGATCCACTCGACGGCCACCTCGACCCTTCGGGCACCACCCATGCCTATGCCAAGGCCGCGCGGATGGGCGGCGCCGAGATCGTGCTGCACAACCGGGTGCTGGAGACGAACCCGACCAAGGACGGCTGGGAAGTCGTGACCGAAAAGGGCACCGTCCACTGCGAGCATCTGGTCAACGCCGGTGGCCTCTGGGCGCGCGAGATCGGGGCGATGGCGGGGGTTTACCTGCCGCTTCTGCCGATGGCGCACCAGTATCTGGTGACCGATGACATCCCGGAGATCATGGATATCCTGAAATCCGGCCGCGAATTCCCGCATGTGATGGACCCCGGCGGCGAAAGCTATCTGCGGCAGGAGGGCCGCGGCCTCTGTATCGGTTTCTATGAGAAGCCCTGCGAGCCCTGGTCGGTCGACGGCACGCCCTGGGACTTCGGGCACGAGCTGTTGAACGAACAGTTCGACAAGATCGAGGACTCGGTCAACTTCGCCTATCGCCGCTTCCCGGTGCTGGAACGGTCCGGTGTCAAGCGGGTGATCCACGGGCCCTTCACCTTCGCGCCGGACGGCAACCCGCTGATCGGGCCGGTGCCGGGGCTGAAAAACTACTGGTCGGCCTGCGCGGTGATGGCGGGCTTCTCCCAGGGCGGCGGCATGGGGCTTAGCCTCGCGCAATGGATGATCCACGGCGAGGTCGAGCGTGACCCGCGCGGCTTCGACGTGGCGCGCTTCGGGACCTGGACCTCGCCCGGCTACACGGTGCCGAAGGTGATCGAGAACTACCAGATGCGCTTCAGCGTGTCCTATCCGAACGAGGAGCGCCCCGCCGCCCGCCCCTTCCGCACCACGCCGATGTATCAGGTCTTCGACCAGATGAACGCGGTCTGGGGCCAGCAATACGGGCTGGAAGTGGTGAACTATCACGCCTTGCCGGGCGAGCCGCGCTATGAAACGCCGACCTTCAAGCGTTCGAATTCCTGGGAGGCCACGCGGCAAGAGGTGATGGCGGTGCGCGAAGGCGTCGGCATCAACGAGGTGCAGAACTTCGGCAAGTACCTGGTCAAGGGACCGGGCGCCCGCGCCTGGCTGGACCGGATCATGGCGGGCCGCATCCCGCAACCGGGGCGGCTGTCGCTGACCCCGATGCTGGCCGAAAGCGGCAAGATCATCGGCGATTTTACCGTCTCTTGCCTCAGCGAGACCGAATTCCAGTTGACCGCCAGCTACGGCGCGCAGGGCTGGCACCAGCGCTGGTTCGAGCAACATGCAGAACCCGGCGTAACCATCGAGAATGTCTCAGACTCCCGCTCCGGCTTCCAGATCGCCGGGCCGAAAGCGCACGAACTTCTGGCGCGTGTCACCCGGTCGGATGTCTCGGCTCAGGCGTTCAAGTTCATGGACGTTCGCCGCATGACCGTGGGCATGGCGAACTGCATCGTCCAGCGCGTGAGCTACACCGCCGACCTCGGCTACGAGATCTTCACCGACCAAATGTCGGTGCGGCATCTGTGGGACGTGCTGTCCGCTGCGGGCAAGGACCTTGGCCTGCGCCCCTTCGGGATGCGGGCGATGATGTCGCTGCGGCTGGACAAATGGTTCGGGTCCTGGGGTCGCGAGTTCAGCCCCGACTATACCCCGGCCGAGACCGGCCTTGACCGTTTCATCGCCTGGAACAAGCCCGCCGACTGGATCGGCAAAACCGCCGCGCTGAAGGAAAAGGCCGAGGGTCCGAAGCGCAAGCTGGTATCGATCATCGTCGACGCCACCGACGCCGATGTCGTGGCCTGGGAGCCGATCTGGCTGGACGGCGCGGTCGTCGGCTGGTGCACCTCCGGCGGCTACAGCCACTGGACCGGCAAATCGGTGGCGCAGGGCTTCATTCCCGCCGACCGGGTGCAGGACGGCCTTGCACTGGAGGTCGAGATCCTCGGCGAACGCCGCCCGGCGCGGGTGCATCTGGCACCGCTCTGGGACGATGGCGGGCGGATGCGGACCTGACAACGGACCGCTTGACAGGATAGCCCAGCGGGCGGACCATTTCCGCATGCGTCCGGATGTGCACATCCTTGTCCTAGCTGCGGGCGCGTCGTCGCGGATGCGGGGGCGTGACAAGCTGCTGCAGCCGGTCAAGGGCAAGCCGATCCTGCGCCTGGTCAGCGACCTCGCCCTGGCAACCGGGGCGAAGGTTTATGTCACGCTTCCCCCTGCCGCCGAGGCTCGGCACAAGGTTCTGGCCGACAGCCCAGTGACCATCGTGGCCGTCCCGGATGCCGCGTTGGGCATGTCGCGGTCCATCGTGCGGGGCGTCGCCACGGTTGCAGCCGCTGACCCCGGGCCCGAAGACGGGGTGATGATCCTGCCCGCCGACATGCCGGGATTTTCCGCCAAGGCGCTGGCCGACCTGATTTCGCGTTTTCGCGCCGAGCCCGAACTGATCTGGCGCGGAGGCACCACCGACGGCACGCCGGGCCATCCGGCCCTCTTTCCGCGTGACCTCTGGGCCGATCTTCAGGCGGTGACGGGTGACGAAGGCGGGCGGTCCGTCCTGAAGCGCCACGCCGACCGGGTCAGGACCGTGCCCCTTCCCGGCCGGATGGCGGTGCTTGATCTCGACACCCCCGAGGATTGGGCGGCCTACCTCGGCCGCCCCGGCCCATCAGCCTGATACCAGCACCTTCGCCTCATGCGCCTTGAGCGACAGCCGCGCAGCCGGGAACCCGGTGGCATCGGCGGCCAGTTCCGGGAACAGCTCCAGCACCTCGATCCGCGCAGCCTCGTCCAGCGCGTTCAGCGTCCGCTCGGCCGGCTGGAAGCTTTCGGTCCAGATCCCGTCGGATTGCACGATCTCATGCCGGTCGAACAGGATATGGACGTAGGTCACCCCTTCGGCTGGCAAGGCGCGGGTGATTTCCGCCAGCCCGGTCAGGTGCTTGGCCGGAACCAGCACTTCGCTTTCGCCAAAGTACATCTCGGCCCGCATACCTTCGATCAGGACGCGGTGCTGTGGCGAGACGAGCATCGACCGATCCGGCCCTTCAGGAAGCGCCCCGGCGGAAATGCGCACCGGCTGCAACGCGGGCCGCGCCTGCAATTCCGCCCGGGACAAGTGCCGCGAGCCGACCCAGCGCAGCGGCTGCAACCCGTTGTCGCGCGTGACAACCAGGTCACCCGGCACCAGCGTCTCGACCGCAACCCCGCCACGCTCGGTCATGATCTGCGTGCCTGCGGTAAAGCAGACGATCACCAGGTTCTCGATATCGGTGAAGGTCAGCGTGCCAACCTGGACACCGGCCCCGTTGAAGAAGGTGATGATCCCGTTTTCATGGTTGGCCGAGGTATAGACCAGGTCCATCCGGGTCCAACCCATGCCCGTGATGTCGACCGTCAGCGTGTCGTTGTCCGCGGTCGTTCCGGGGCCACTGCCACCGTCGACCGACTCGTTGCCAAGGATATCGTTCGCGACGGCATCGCCCGCGACAGATTCATCGCCGGGCTTGGTAAAGGTGACGTGGATCAGGTCGCGATCATCGCCAGCGTAGATGTCGTCCAGCCCCGCACCGCCATAAAGCGTGTCGTTGCCGGTTCCGCCGATCAGAAGATCATCATTGGCTCCGCCGTAAAACCGGTCGTTCCCGTTCTCGCCGTACAGGGTATCGTTGCCCGCGTCGCCATGAAGCGTATCGTCATTTTCGCCAGCCCAGATCGTATCGTTCCCTGCGCCGCCATAAAGCAGGTTCGCTCCGGCATGGGTGGTCCCGGACTCATCGTCGATGTTGTCGTTGCCCGCCCCGCCATAGACGGTGTCATCGCCCGAGCCGTAGCGGATCGTGTCGTCGCCGTCGTCGCCATAGGTGACATCGTTCCCGACCCCGGCCTCCAGGCTGTCGTTGCCCGCTCCGCCATAGAGCGTGTCGTCACCAGCATCGCCGTAGAGCGTATCGTTCCCGGCGTCGCCGTAGATCGCGTCGGCCTCGGTTCCGCCATAGGCGAGGTCCGCATTGTCGCCACCGTAAAGCGTGTCGGATCCGGCATCACCATACAAGGTATCCAGACCAACGCCGCCATAAGCCAGGTCGCTGTTGTCACCGCCGAAAAGCCGGTCATCGCCGGCATCGCCGTAGAGCGTATCGTTCCCGGCGTCGCCGTAGATCGTGTCGGCCTCGGTCCCGCCATAGGCGAGGTCCGCATTGTCGCCGCCGGAGACAATGTCGGCCCCAGCCTCGCCGTAGAGCGTGTCATTCCCTGCCTCGCCATACAGCGCGTCGCCCAGGTCGTTCTGAAGAACTGCCGTCGAGGTGATCTGTATGTCATCGACCAACGCGCCGGTGCTGTCGTTGTTGCCGAGTTCGGTAAATTGCAGGGTGTAGGTACCGGCTGCGGGGAAGTTTATGCCGAGAGTGTAATCCGCCCAAACGGTCTTGGACCCCGGTAGCACGTTCATGGTCGCGATCACGGCACCAGACGCATCCAGGACGTCAACCCGGTATCCATCCGTATTTACGGTGCCCGCGGTCCGAACGATGCCTTTGAAAGTCAATTGCGCCGTCAACGCGCCGTCGATAACGAAGCTTTGCTTCATCACCGTGATCTGGCCGCTATTCCCATCAATCTCCGCGACGTTGCCAGCCGTACCCGGCGAAAGGTATGAAGATTCTGGGTTGACCTCGATATCGGTGCCCGACCAGTTGGAACTGCCGGAGTCGAAATTGCCGTTTATGATGTATGTCGTACCGACAGGTGCAGCGGTGCCGCCGTAAAGCAGGTCGTCGCCAGATCCGCCAAATATTGTGTCACTGTCTACCCCACCATCAATGGTGTCGTTGCCAGCGCCGCCAATCAGCGTGTCGTTGCCCGCCCCGCCGTGGACAAGGTCACTGTTCGCCCCGCCATCGATCACGTTCCCGCCGTTGTCACCTGTCAGCGTGTCGTTCAGGTTGCTGCCGGTCAGATTCTCGATCCCGGACAGGGTGTCGCCCGCCGCGTCGCCGCCGCTCTCGGCCAGTGTGTCGCTCATGTTGACGTTAACGGCAGAGCCCGACGCGCTGTAATCCGCCGTATCGGTCCCAGTCCCGCCAATCAGCGAATCTGCGCCTGCCCCTCCGACCAGGGTATCGTCGCCTGCCCCGCCATCCAGCGTGTCGTTCGCCAGACCGCCATAAAGCGTGTCCAGACCGTCATTGCCATAGAGCCGGTCCTGATCGTCCCCGCCATACACAAGGTCAGCGTCCGCGCCGCCATAGATCGTGTCGTTTCCGGCAGCGCCATAAAGGGTGTCGTTCCCGGCGGCGCCCGAGAGGGAGTCCGCCCCCGCACCACCGTCAAGCACGTTGGCAACACCGTCGCCGGTGATGGTGTCGTCGCCCGTGCCGCCGATGACGCCTTCGATGCTGACAAGGGTATCCGCTCCATCACCGGACACAGACCCGCTTGTCAGGTTGATCGTCATGTCCGAGCTGACGTCGGAATAGTTGACGAAGTCGAAATCCGCGCCGCCGTCCAATCGGTCGCCGCCACTGCCGCCGAACAGGGTGTCATTTCCGGCGTCGCCATAGACGCTGTCGGCCCCGCCATATCCGAACAGCAGATCGTTTCCGTTGCCGCCATAGATGAAATCGGCAGCGTTTGTGGTGCCGCCATAAACCGTGTCGTCCCCGGCGTCACCGTAGAGCGTGTCGCTTCCACCAGCACCATCGATGATGTCATTGCCGTCGCCGCCTTCAAGACGGTTGGCACTGCTATCGCCCGTGATGGTGTCGTTCCCCGAACCACCGATGACCCCTTCGATGGAAGTCAGCGTATCCGTTGATCCGTCACCCGTAGCGGTGCCGCCCAGGGTGATGGTCATGTTGGCGGTGGACGTGGCATAGCTGGCAATGTCGAAGTCGGCCCCGCCGTCCAGGCTGTCACTGCCGGCACCGCCGATCAGCGTGTCATTCCCGGTGCCGCCGAAAAGCGAGTCGGCCCCTGCGCCACCGTCGATAAGGTCGGCCCCGGCGCCGCCGTCGAGACGGTTGGCAAGGGTGTCGCCCGTGATGGTGTCGGCGCCCGAGCCGCCGATGACGTTCTCGATCCCGGAAAGACTGTCAGTGCCCAGCCCGGTTGCAATGCCGGTGGCAAGGTTCACGTTGACGGCGGTCGAGTTGGTCGCAAACGTGCTGCTCCCTGAGCTAAGCGCTGTGAGGTAGCGGCTGTAGTCTGCAGTGTCGGTACCGGCGCCGCCGAACAGGGTATCGTTGAGGGTGTCGTTGCCGCCGATCAGCGTGTCGTTGCCGTCGCCGCCATAAATGACGTCAGCCCCGGCACCACCGTCGAGCAAGTCATTGCCGCCGCCGGTTCCAGCCGCTGTGCCGCCATAAATGATGTCGGTGCCGCTATTGCCCCAGATCGAGTCGGCTACGGTATCATTCCCGAGAAGGGTCTCGTTCCCGGTTGTGCCTACAACTGTCGCCATTCTGTTCTGCCCCTGTTCGCGGCTTCCGGATAGTCAGCCTTCATGTCTGATCCATGACCAAACACGGAAAGCTTTGCGCCATTATATTGACGTCGGATCCGGTCGCGTTCTTCAGGCTACCTTTCGGATAGCCGTCCAAGTAACGCTATTGCACAATCTGTTAACAAAGTCGCTACGAAATTCAGGGGTCACGCGATGGCTTCGGCCAGCTGCATCCCTTCGGCAATGCGTCGGCTCTGGCCATAGGCGGCACGCCCGGCCTCGGTCTTCAGCTCGGGGAAAATCTCGAAGATTTCCAGCCGCTGCGCATTGCCGATCCCTTTCAGCGAGGTGTCCTCGGGGTGGAAGCTCTCGGTCCAGATGCCGTTCGACAGCACGACCTCGTGCCGGTCGCACATGAAATGCACATAGGTCGTGCCGCTGGACTGCACGGTATGCACCCCCTGGGCCGCCAGGTGCTTGGCGGCGACCAGGACTTCGCGGTCGGTATAGCGCACCGTGGCGCGGGTGTTGGCGACCAGCACGCGGTGGTTGGGCGAGACCATCATGTCGCGCTCGGGCAGGCCCTTGCCCAGCGAGCCCTGCTGGATGAAGACCGGCAGAAGATGCGGCTCGGACTGGAAATCGTGCAGGAACATCTGGGTCTTTCCGACCCAGCGCACGGTCTGGATGCCGTTGTCGCGGGTCACGACGCGGTCTCCTGCCGAGATCAGTTCGACCGGCATCTCGCCGCGCTGCGTGGTGATCAGCGTCCCGGGTGTGAAGCAGGGTGTGCAACGTGGCGCCTTGGCGGCGTCGACGGGAACGCAGGGCGCGGGGATGGCGTCACCAATGGACATCGCTCTATCACTTTCATGCCGGTGCCGACGCTGCCGACACCAAGAGTACTACCCTTTCTGGATACCCGGGTTCCGCAGGGCGAGAAAAGTAAAAAAGACGTTTCCAATCAAGGACAACACCAGCGGAATTCAGCCGACGCGTGTAATCTTCCGCTGATCGGGCCGCCCATGACGGCCCATCACGTTTGCCCTGTTTCAAGTCAATTCGCAGGGACCATCCCTAACCATTTACTTTAGCCCGCCTTTCAATCATGGCGTGTGCCCGCAATCGCCCTACAATTTGAGAGCTGATGCATATGACTCAACTTTGAATTGTTTATGCCGACGACATGGAAAATCCGGCAGTGCCGATGGCCGGCAAAGCCAGTGTTTCTGCCCGGAATCCAAAACGGCCATTTGCGCTGAGACTGGCCCGGATTCGGATCGGGGGGAGCGAATCGAACGGCCAGCCTGCCGCTCAAAGTACCAACGATTCGAGGGATGTGGTGCCCGAGGCGAGACTCGAACTCGCAAGCCTTGCGGCGGAGGATTTTGAATCCCCTGCGTCTACCATTCCACCACTCGGGCCACCGGGGTCCCGTTTAGAACCTGCTGCGGCCCGCGTCAATGCGGACCGCAACCGTCAGAGGTTCTCGGCCTGGAAGGTGTCGCAATCGGCCAGCTTGCCGGACTGCAGCCCGATCATGAACCAGCGCGAGCGTTGCTCGGACGTGCCGTGGGTGAAGGTGTGCGGCATCGGGCGCTGGCCGGCGTTGCGTTGCAGGGTGTCGTCGCCGATCTGCTTGGCGGCGTTCACCGCCTCTTCGAGGTCGCCGCGCTCGATGGTGCCCAAGGTCTGCGCCGCCTCGCGCGCCCAGATGCCGGAGAGGCAGTCGGCCTGCAGCTCGATCTGCACCGAGATCGCGTTCGATTCCTCCTGGCTTACTTGCTGCCGGATCTCGTTGGCCTTGGAGAGGATGCCAAGTTCGTCCTGGACGTGGTGGCCGATCTCGTGGGCGACGACGTAGGCTGCCGCGAAGTCGCCGCTGGCGCCGAGGCGCTGGTGCAGCGTCGTGAAGAAGCCGGTGTCGAGGTAGACCTTCTTGTCCATCGGGCAGTAGAACGGACCCGTCGCCTCGGACGCGCCGCCACAGGCCGAGGGGGTCGCGTCCTTGAAGAGGACCAGCGTCGCGGGGGTATAGGTCCGGTTCAGCTGCTCCTTGAAGACGCGGGTCCAGATTTCCTCGGTGTCGGCAAGGACGACCGAGACGAACTGGCCCTCGGCCTTGTCCTGCTCGGTCAGCTCGACCGGGGCCCCGCCGGTGCCCTGGTCCATCCCGCCGGGGCCGAGAAGCTGGCTGGGATCGACGCCGAGGAACATGGCGATCAGGAAGACGACGATGGCCCCCGCCCCGCCGATCCCGCCGATCCGGGCCGCTCCGCCGCCCATGCTGCGGCGGTCCTCGATGTTGGAACTTTCCCTGCGACCGCGCCACTGCATGCCTTCACCCTTCCCCCGGTCCGTCCCTGTCCACAGTGGACAAGCGACCATACTCTTGCAAAATCAATACCTTGGTCGCGGGCGTTCACGAATCCTTAACCCGTGCCGCAGACCCTTTCCGCGAAATCCTATCCGCTGCCCCGTCGCTTCGGAAGCGCGAATGCACGAAAGCGGGAGCGCCGCCTGCATCCCCTTCCCCTTCCGCAGCGCCCGGCCTATGGTCGCGACGCAATTTCCAAGCAGCGAAGAGCCGATGATGACCCTGACCCGCCCGACCCTGATCCTTCTGGCAACCCTTGGCTCGGTCGCACTTCTGGGCGGGGCCTTTGCCTTCCAGTACATCGGTGGAATGGCGCCCTGCCAGCTGTGCCTCTGGCAACGCTGGCCGCATGCCGCAGCGATCCTGATCGGGGTGGTGGCGCTGACCACCGGCTGGCGCGGGCTGGCCTGGCTGGGGGTGATCGCGGCGCTGGTGACAGCCGGCATCGGCATCTTCCACGTCGGCGTCGAGCAGAAATGGTGGGAAGGGCTGGCAAGCTGCACGGCCGGATCCATCGAAGGCATCTCGACTGCCGACCTTCTTGACCCGTCGAAGGATGTGGCGGCCGTGGTGCGCTGCGACGCCATCGCCTGGCAGATGCTGGGGATCTCGATGGCCGGGTGGAACGCGATCCTCTCGCTGGTCCTGGCCGGGATCTGGGTCAAGGCGGCGCGGGCTGCCTGAAGAAAGACCCCGTCCCGGGCCTGACCCGGGACCTCGCTTCATCCGCAGAGGCCGCAGCTCAGGCCCGGGGTGGGATTGTTCCGCCGAACAGCCGCTGGTGCTCCTGGATCGCGAAGCGGTCGGTCATCCCCGCGACATAGTCGGCGACGACCCTCGCAAGATGGGTTTCATCCCGCGCGGCGGCCACGTCGGCCTGCCATTCCGGCGGCAACAGGTCGGGCTGGCGCAGGAACAGCGGAAACAGGTCATCGACCATCCGCGTCACCTCGGCCCGCACCGCCATGACCGAAGGCGCGCGGTACATGCGGTGGAACAGGAAGCTGCGCACCGCCTTCAGGTCCTGATAGAGCGGCTTTGAGAAGCGGATGATCGTGGTGCCCATGTGGCGGATGTCGTCGACCGATTTCGGCTGGGCGCTGGCCAGCCGGTTCTGCGCGACGGCGATGACATCCTCGACCATGCGACCGAAGACCCGGCGCAGGGCTTCGTGGCGACGGCGCATCCTGTCGAGATCGGGATAGAGACGGTCCACCTCCTCGAAGGCGGGGCCGGTGACGGGCAGCTCCATCAGGTCGACCTCGGTGAAGAGGCCGGAGCGCAGGCCGTCGTGCAGGTCATGGTGGGAATAGGCGACGTCGTCGGCGATGGCGGCGACCTGCGCTTCCGCCGACGCATGGGTGTCAAGCTCCAGGTCCCACAGGGCATTCACTTCGGCCAGCGCATAGGGCAGCGGGCCGTCGTGCTTCGCATCGGCGTTGGGGCCGGCCACTGGGCCGTTATGTTTGGCAATGCCTTCAAGGGTTTCCCAGGTGAGGTTCAACCCGTCGAAATCGGCGTAATGGCGTTCCAGCCTGGTCACGATCCGCAAGGCCTGGGCATTGTGGTCGAAGCCGCCATAGGGCGCCATCAGCCGCTCCATCGCGTCTTCGCCGGTATGGCCGAAGGGGGTATGGCCAAGGTCATGCGCCAGGGCGACGGCTTCCGCGAGGTCGGTGTTCAGCCCCAGCACCCCGGCGATGGTGCGGGCGACCTGTGCCACCTCGATGGTATGGGTCAGGCGGGTGCGGTAGTAATCGCCTTCATGTTCGACGAAGACCTGCGTCTTGTGCTTCAACCGGCGGAAGGCGGAGGAATGGATGATCCGGTCGCGATCGCGCTGGTAGGGCGAGCGGAAGGAGGACAGCCGTTCCGGCCAGAGCCTGCCGCGGCTGGCATCGGGTTGGCAGGCGAAGGGCTGAAGCATCGGGCTGTCCTTGTTCAGGCGGGTCGGGTTCCATATATTTGCCGGGCAAGCCGAAGGATACGGGAACAGTCATGGAACTGACGCTGCCGCCGAAAGTCACGGATCGCGCCTTTGCGCGGCTGGCCGAGATTGCCGAAGCGACCGGCGATGCCCGCCCCTTGCGCGTGGCGGTGGATGGCGGCGGCTGTTCGGGCTTCCAGTATTCGATCACGCTGGACGATCCGGCGGCGGATGATCTGGTGCTGGAAAAGGACGGGCAAAAGGTGCTGGTCGATCAGGTCAGCCTGCCCTTCCTGTCGAACGCCGTGATCGACTTCACCGACGAGCTGATCGGCGCGCGGTTCGTGGTGGAAAACCCCAACGCCAAGACCAGCTGCGGCTGCGGGACAAGCTTTTCGCTCTGACCCCTCTGGCCGTGCCAGCCTGGCGCGCTAGCTTTGCGCGGAACAGGGAGGGCGATCATGCGGGTGTTGATGCTCGGCTCGGCGCCGATGGCGGCGGAAGCGGCGCTCTGGCGGCGGGAGCCGTTCGACCTGGTGCTGGCGATCAACAATGCATGGCGGATCAGGCCGGATTGGGACGTGGCAATCCATCCCTTCGATTTCCCGGTGGAGCGGCAGGCGGTGGCCGGGCCGGGCCAGCGGATCGTGACCGAGGCCGAGTTCGTGCCGGCGCAGAATGCCTGTGGAGGTTTCGTCTATGCGGGCGCGACGATGGCCTTCACGGCGGGGTACTGGGCGCTGCACGCGCTGCGGCCTTCGGTGATCGCGGTCTATGGCTGCGACATGCACTACCCCGCAACGGGACCGACGCATTTCTACGGCACCGGGTCGGCGGACCCCTTGCGGGAGGACATCACGCTGCGGTCGCTGGAGGCAAAGTCGGCGCGCTGGCGGGTGCTGGCGGCGATGCAAGGCGCTGCCGTGGTGAACCTGTCCTTCGGACCGTCGCGGCTGGTCCTGCCCCGGGTTTCGCGGAAGGCGGTGGCCTCGGCGCGGCCGGGGGCGTGGTGCCCGGAGCTTGCGGCGGAGGCCTTGGCGCTGGAGGCGGAGCTTGGCTACCTGGTGCCCTCGGGCCGCTATTGGGAGGAGCCGGGGCGGTTCGATCCTGTCGCACTCGACCGGCTGGATGCGCTGTGGCTGCAGGCGGCGACGCTGCCCTTGCGGCAGACGGGTTGAGCTGGGGCCGGGTGCGGCCTAGGGTGGCCGGGCGGAGGGCCGGGCCATGAAGCTTGCGACATTCAACATCAACGGGATCAAGGCCAGGGCCGAGGCGCTGCCCGCCTGGCTGGCGCAGGCGGCGCCGGACGTGGTCTGCCTGCAGGAGATCAAGTCGGTGGACGAGGCCTTCCCGCGCGAGCTGTTCGAGGGGATGGGCTACCGGGTCGAGACGCAGGGGCAGAAGGGGTTCAACGGGGTGGCGATCCTGTCGAAGCTGCCCTTGTCGGATGTGCGGCGGGGGTTACCCGGCAATGACAGCGACGAGCAGGCGCGCTGGATCGAGGCGGTGGTCGATGCGGGGCGGCCGGTGCGGGTCTGCGGCCTCTACCTGCCGAACGGCAACCCGGCGCCGGGGCCCAAATATGACTACAAGCTCGCCTGGATGGCGCGGATGGAGGCACGGGTGCGGGAGCTGCTGGCCTCGGAAGAGCCGTTCGTCTGCCTGGGCGACTACAACGTGATCCCGCAGGCGGTGGATGCGGCAAGGCCGGAGGCCTGGGTCGGGGATGCCCTCTTCCTGCCGGAGAGCCGGGGGGCGTTCCGGCGGCTGGCGAACCTGGGGCTGACCGATGCGGTGCGGGTGAGCGACCCCTCGCGCGGGGTCTACACCTTCTGGGACTATCAGGCGGGGGCCTGGGAGCGGAACAACGGCATCCGGATCGACCATGTGATGCTGTCGCCACAGGCGGCGGACCGGCTGGAGGCGGCGGGGATCGACAAGGCGGTCCGGGGGGGCGAGAAGCCGAGCGACCATGTGCCGGTCTGGGTGGAGATCGCGGCGTGAGCCGAAGCTGTCCACGGTGGACATAAATTCGGGGCCGCCAAAATCAAGGACTTGCGTGTGGACGTTCAGGATTTGGTAAGGTTTGGCGAAGCGCCTTTCGGGTAGCGCAGGGCGTCGAGGACCAGCCGGAACGCGGGAGAGGTCTGGCGGCGGCTGGGATAGTAGAGGTGCAGGCCGGGAAAGGTCGGGGACCAGTCGTCGAGCACCTGAACCAGCGCGCCGGTGGCGATGGCAGGGGCCACCAGATCCTCGGGCAGGAAGCCGATGCCGAAGCCGTCGAGAGTGGCGGTGAGACAGGCGTTGATCGAGTTCGAGATGATCTGTCCGCTGACCCTGGCCCGCAGCGTCTGGTCGCCCTTCCGGAACTCCCACGCATAGAGCGCGCTCGTGGAGACGAAACGCAGGTTGATGCAGCGGTGGGCGGTCAGGTCGTTCGGCGTCACCGGCGGCGGGACGGTCGCGAAATAGGCGGGCGTCGCCACGGCCACCAGACGCGCATCGGGGCCGATCCTGACCGCGATCATGTCCCTTTCCACGCTTTCGCCCAGCCGGACCCCGGCATCGAAGCCGTCGGCCACGATGTCACGAAAGCCGTGGTCGATGGAGATCTCCAGCGTGATGTCGGGATTGGCGCGCAGCACCGGAGCGAGCCGCGGCCAGAGGACCCTTTCGGCGGCATATTCGCTGGCGGTGATGCGGATCGTACCGGCAGGCGTGTCACGGTAGATCGAAAGGCGATCAAGCTCGGTTCGGATTTCATCAAACCGCGGCAGGATCGTCGCCAAGAGACGCTGCCCGGCTTCGGTGGGTGACACGCTGCGCGTCGTGCGTGTGAGCAGCCGGATGCCCAGCCGATCCTCCAGCTTGCGCAGGGTCTGGCTGAGGGCCGAGGCCGAGACCCCGAGCTGCGCTGCGGCGCGGGTGAAGCTGCGTTCGCGCGCGACCACGGCAAAGGTGACGAGATCGTCCATCCGGTCGCGCTGCATTGTGAAGCCTGCCTTACAACGAGATGTCGATTATCGGGTCTAATCCCGGGGAACGGTCGAGTCCATATAGCCGGGGCAAACGACGGAGAGTGATCATGCAGATGCGCAGACTTGGCAGCCTGGAGGTGTCGGCCGTGGGGCTGGGATGCATGGGAATGAGTTCGGCCTATGGTCCGCCTGCGGATACGAAAGCGATGATCGGACTGATCCGCCATGCGCATGACCTTGGGGTCACGCATTTCGACACCGCCGAAGCCTATGGCCCTTTTGCCAACGAGGTCCTCGTCGGTCAGGCGCTGGCCCCGATCCGCGACAAGGTGGTGATCGCGACCAAGTTCGGCTTCAACATCGACCCAGAGACCGGCGTGCGGGGGCCGGGCACGAACAGCCGCCCCGACCATATCCGGGCGGCGGCGGAAGCCAGCCTGAAGCGGTTGGGGACCGACCGGGTCGACCTGCTTTATCAGCATCGGGTCGACCCGGATGTGCCGATCGAGGAGGTTGCCGGTGCGGTGAAGCAGCTGATTGCCGAGGGCAAGGTGCGGCATTTCGGCCTGTCCGAGGCCGGAGTGCAGACCATTCACCGCGCCCATGCGGTGCAGAAGGTGACGGCGGTGCAAAGCGAATACTCGCTGTTCTGGCGCGAACCGGAGGCCGATCTTCTGCCGGTGCTGGACGAACTGGACATCGGCTTCGTCCCGTTCAGCCCGCTGGGGGCCGGGTTCCTGACCGGCAAGATCGACGCGACGACGACTTTCGACCCGACCGATTTCCGCAACATGGTGCCGCGACTGGCGCCCGAGGCGCGCAAGGCCAATCTGGCGCTGGTCGAGGTGGTGAGGGATGTGGCGAGCGCCAAGGGCGCAACCCTGGCGCAGATCGCGCTGGCCTGGCTCTTGGCGCGGCGGCAGGCGATGTCGCCGATCCCCGGGACGACCAGGCGGCATCGGCTGGAGGAAAACCTGGGGGCGTTGCAGGTGACGCTGACACCGGAGGATCTTGCCGGGATCGACTTGGCGCTTGCCGGGATCGAAGTGCAGGGTGCCCGCCTGCCCGAGGCCGTGCTGAAGATGTCGGGGTTGTAGGCGGCTTGACGCTGTGGGGAGGCGGGCTGAAGCCCGACCTACTGGGTCACGTCGTGGTCGTAGAGCCAGTCGAAACGGCTGAGCATCATGCCGGGGGAGAAGCGGCCCAGAAGGCGGAGGCCGGTGTGGCCGATCATCCGGGGCAGGCCGGACAGGTGGTAGGCCCGGGCATTGGCATTGGCGGCGGCGACGATGCGGGTGGTGCGGGGTTTTCGCGCGGACTGGTAGGCGGCGAGCGCGGCGGCGGGGGTGTCGTGGGTGGCGAGAGATTGCGCCAGCACCCAGGCGTCCTCCAGACCCATTGACGCACCTTGGGCGAGGAAAGGCAGGGTCGGATGGGCGGCGTCGCCAAGGATCGGCACCCCGCCCTGCCCTACCGGCTTCACCCAAGCGTCGGCGACCTGGTGGCGGAAGAGGCCCCAGAGCCAGGGATCCTCCACCCGGTCGAGCCAGCCGCGGATGCGGGGCGAAAAGCGTTCGAAGGCGATGCGGAGGGTGATCGCGTCGTCACGCAGGGTCCAGCTTTCCTCGGCCCAGCGGTCGCGCTCTTCCACCGCGACGATGTTGCGCAAGCTGCCGCCCCGGAGCGGATAGCTGACCAGATGGCGGCCGGGTCCCATGTGGACTTCGGCCACCGGAGCCGCGCCGGGTTCGCAGGGGATCACGGCACGCCAGGCGACCTGATGGGTGAAGAAGGGCTGTTCGGGGCCGTTCAGCGCGGCGCGGACTTTGGAATGCAATCCGTCGGCGCCGATCAGGAGCGGGCATTCAAGCCGCTCGCCGCCTTCCAGCACCGCGGCGGGCACGGGACCGGAGAGGTCGACCTCGGCGACGCGGGAGAGGAGGCGGAGCGTCACGCCTGCAGCCTCGGCGCCCTTGAGGAGAAGCGCGATCAGGTCGGCGCGGTGCAGGAAGTGGTAGCCGTGGCCCGGACGCAGGCGCGCGAGGTCGAGCCGGGTCACGCCCTCGCCAGTGGGCCCGTCGATCAGTTGCACCGCCTCGGCGCGCATCGAGGCGGCATCAAGGTCCGCCTGCAGGTCGAGGCCACGCAGGACGGCGGCACCGTTGGGCGAGATCTGCAGGCCCGCGCCGACCTCGCGGATGGCGTCGGCCTGTTCCAGCACGGTGACGGCGGCGCCCCGCAGGGCAAGGGCGCGCGCCAGGGCCAGACCCGCGACGCCGGCGCCGATGATGGTGACGGGCTGGCCGATCAGGCTCATGGCGGAAACTCCTGATATTGCGGCAGATCGTCGGTGATCTGATGCCATGGGGCTTTGTTGCCGACGAAGATATGCGCGCTGGGCCGGATCGTCGGAGTGTCGATCAGCGTGCCCATCGCCACATGGACCCATTCGCCGTTGCGTACGACCGAATAGAGGAGCGAGCCGCAGCTTGCGCAATGGGTGTTGTTGGTCAGGTCGTCGCCGTAGACCATCAACCCGTCGGCGCCGTGGGTCAGGGAAAGCCGGTCACGCGGGATGCCGGCGAAGGGCTTGAAGGCCGATCCGGTGGTGCGGCGGCAGTTGCCGCAATGACAGATCAGCGCATAGTCGAAGGCGTCATCGACCTGATAGCCCACCCTGCCGCAGTAGCAGCCGCCGGTGAGCATTCTGTCAGACGGGCTGGACATCTCCGGCCCCCTTCCCGATTCAGTCGTCGCGATGGACCTTTTCGCGGCGTTCGTGCTTTTCCTGCGCTTCCAGCGTCATCGTGGCGATGGGGCGCGCGTCGAGGCGTTTCAGGCTGATCGGTTCGCCCGACACTTCGCAATAGCCGAATTCGCCGTTGTCGATCCGGCGGAGCGCCGCGTCGATCTTGGCGACCAGCTTGCGCTGGCGGTCGCGGGTGCGCAGTTCCAGCGCGCGGTCGGTCTCCTCGGACGCGCGGTCGGCGATGTCGGGGACGTTGCGGGCGCTGTCCTGCAGGCTGTCGATCGTTTCGGCGGATTGATCGAGCAGCTCCTGCTTCCAGACCAGAAGCTTCCGGCGGAAGTATTCGAGTTGCCGGTCATTCATGAACGGCTCATCCTCGGCGGGACGGTAATCATCTGGAAGGAAAACTTCGGCCTTCATCGAAACTCTCTCCTTCGCGCCGGACCCTGCCGACAGGTGGGCTTCAGTCATGGCGCGCTCCTGTTGGGCGGGCGTGTATCCCATGACCAGAGGATTGTCACTAGCGGTTGCGACATTATTTGGGCATGGGTAGGGTTTGTGAATGGCCGGGAAACAGGATGTTGACAGAGCGATGAAATTCGCCACGACCGAAACTTACGTCGCGTCAGACGATCTGGCGCTGGCGGTGAACGCGGCGGTGACGTTGCAGCGCCCCCTTCTGGTGAAGGGAGAGCCCGGAACCGGCAAGACCGAGCTGGCGCGGCAGGTGGCGCAGTCGCTGGGGCTGCCACTGATCGAATGGCATGTGAAGTCGACCACCAAGGCGCAGCAGGGGCTCTACGAATACGATGCCGTCAGCCGGTTGCGCGACAGCCAGCTGGGTGAGGCACGGGTGCATGAGGTCGCGAATTACATCCGCAAGGGCAAACTCTGGCAGGCCTTCGAGGCGGAGGGCCGGGTCGTGTTGCTGATCGACGAGATCGACAAGGCGGACATCGAGTTTCCGAACGATCTTCTGCAAGAGTTGGACCGGATGGAGTTCCACGTCTACGAGACGGGGGAGATGGTGCGGGCGAAGCACCGGCCGGTGGTGATCATCACCTCGAACAACGAGAAGGAACTGCCGGACGCCTTCCTGCGGCGCTGTTTCTTCCACTACATCCGGTTTCCCGACCTGGAGACGCTGGCGGCGATCGTGCGGGTGCATTTTCCGGGGATCAAGGAGGCCCTGCTGGCCGCCGCGCTGACGCAGTTCTTCGAGCTGCGCGAGGTGCCGGGGCTGAAGAAGAAGCCCTCGACGTCCGAGGTCCTGGACTGGCTGCGGCTTCTCCTGGCCGAGGACCTGGCGCCGGAGGACTTGCGCAAGGACGCAAAGACCGCCCTGCCCCGGCTGCACGGGGCGTTGCTGAAGAACGAGCAGGATGTGCAACTGTTCGAACGGCTGGCCTTCATGGCGCGGGGGCAGCGGTAGCCCTTGTGGCGAGCCGGGGTCGCGGGGGTCCGGCGCGAAGCCGGGACCGGGCGAATCAGACGGCGGTCGATTTCGGACCCGCAGGCGGCGGGACGCGAGTGTTGGATTTGTAATATTCCGTGACCGTCCCGAATACATCCTGCGGCACAGGTCACTTCAACCGCGAGGGATAGTGTTCGGAAAATCGGCGGTTTTTCCCGAATTGACTCAGAGGACCGGCTGGCCGGACACTTGCCCGGCCCCAAGCTGCCAGGGGCGGTGTCCGACTGGTCTTTCGATGCGCCTGCCCCTGATCCTTGCCGCGCTTTCAACGCTTGCCGCCTGTGCCCCGCCTGCCCAGGTCTCGAAGAACAGCCCTCCGGTGGGCGTGGGCTTCGGCGATCCCTCGGCCTTTCGGGCGCTGGCGGTGCCGTCGGGCGGATCGTCCCTGACGCGGGATTTCATGGACCTGACCTTCGCGATGGAGAACGGGCACGAGCTGGAGACGTTCAGCCGGTTCGAGGGGCCGGTGACGGTGGCGATGCGCGGCCCTGCCCCCGCCAGCGCGGCGAAGGACCTGGCGGTGCTGATCGGGCGGTTGAGAAGCGAGGCGGGGATCGACATCTCGCCCACCACCGGGCCGGCGGTGATCACGGTGGAATTCGCCTCGCGCGCCGAGCTGCGGCGGCTGGCGCCGACGGCGGCCTGTTTCGTGGTGCCGAACGTGTCCTCCCTGGCCGAGTACCGGCGCCAGCGCGGGTCCGAGAAGGTCGATTGGGCCAGCGTCACCCGGCGCGAGACGGCGGCGATCTTCATTCCCGCCGACACCAGCCCGCAGGAAGTGCGCGACTGCCTGCACGAGGAGTTGGCGCAGGCGCTGGGGCCGTTGAACGACCTGTACCGGCTGTCGAACAGCGTCTTCAACGACGACAACTTCCAGTCGGTGCTGACCGATTTCGACATGGACATCCTGCGGATGACCTATTCGCCGACGCTGGCCAGCGGGATGGGCCGGGAGGAGGTCGCCGCGCGGCTGGGCACTTCGGCTGCCGTGGGTCAGGGCAATCCGCCCGACTGGACCCGTGCCGTCGAGGCGGCGCTTGGCAAGACCGGCACTCTGTCCGCGCGGAAGGCGGCGGCGGAGCGGGCGCTGGCGATTGCGCAGGCCTCCGGCTGGCAGGACGGGCGGCTGGCCTTCAGCTATTTCGCGGTCGGTCGCCTGCTGGCAGGATCGGAGCCCGCGCGGGCGTTCGATGCCTTCGACCGGGCGGCGGCGATCTATGCCCGCCTGCCGGGGGGCGAGTTGCAGATCGCCCATATCGACATGCAACTGGCCGCGATGGCGCTGGCGGGCGGGCTGGCCGAGGAGGCCGCGCGGCTGGCCGACCGGGCGATGCCGGTGGTGCAGCGGCACCAGAACGCCGCGCTGCTGGCGACGCTGATGCTGATCAAGGCCGAGGCGCTGGACCAGCTGGGCAACCCCACGGCAGCCGCCGCGCTGCGCATGGACAGTGCGGCATGGGCGCGCTATGGCTTCGGCCCTGACAGCGTGGTCAAGGCCCGGATGCGCGACATCGCGTCGGTGGCAGACCGGGCGACAAAGGGCTGAGGGGGCCGCATCGCCCCGGAAAAGGGGCGCAATGTTCGTGATCGGCGGTCTTCTTCTGGGAGCAATCGGCGGCGGCCTGCGGGCCAGGGCGCGCGGCGGCAAGCTGGCGGATATCCTGCTTTACGCGGTGGCGCATGCGATCATCTTCGGGCTGGTCGGGCTGTTTCTCACCATCTACCTTGACCGCATGATGCGCGGCTAGGCCATGTTCCTGCCGTTCTTCCAGACCTTGCGGGAAGAAGGCGTGCCGGTATCGCTGCGGGAGTTCCTGAGCTTTCTGGAAGCGATGGCGGCGGGGCTGGTGATCTATGACCCCGAGGGGTTCTATCACCTCGCCCGGCTGACGCTGGTCAAGGACGAGCGACACATCGACCGCTTCGACCGGGCCTTCGCGCGGGCGTTTTCCGGGCTGGAGGGGGTGACGGCGGATCAGGTGCTGCAGGCGCTGGACCTGCCGCGCGACTGGCTGGAAAAACTGGCCGAGCGGCAT
>NZ_JAYRPN010000070.1:0-7859 GCF_041911175.1 Tabrizicola sp. | reverse complement strand
TGCGCGCCGCCCCGGTCTCTCTGGTCATCGCCGAGCCGGAAAAGCCCCTGTCCCTGACCGCTGGCCGCAGGTTGCAACTGGCCGCTGAAGCCGGACGCACCACCGGCCTGATGCTGATCCGCCAGGACGCGGGCAGCAACGCGACCGAGACGCGCTGGGCTTGCGAACCCATGGCCGGAACGGCTGCGGACTCGACTCGACATCAATGGGCTCTTAATAAGAACAAAAAGGGAACTCTTGGAATCTGGACCTTGAACTGGAATGGCGCGTCGGCTGCTGTCCATATGGTTTCCGAGGCTCGCCAGCGACACGAGCCTGCGGACACGGCCCCTTGAAGGGCCTTTTGCCCTGACCCATCGGTCGGGCAATACCGATCACCTGCACTGTCTGAACATGGCGGCCTCTGCGCGCGGTTTGCATCGCGGGATGGCCTTGGCGGACGCGCGCGCCATCTGCCCTGATCTCGCCACCCGCCCGGCCGATCTGGCGCGCGAGGCGGCCGCCCTGGCCTCCTTGCGCCGATGGGCTGGGCGCTACGCACCGATGGTCGCCACCGATGGCACCGACGGGTTGATGGCCGATATCTCGGGCGTGCCGCACCTCTTCGGCGGCGAAGCCGATCTGCGCGACGATTTGCAGGCGCGGCTGGAGCGCGCGGGGCTGCACGCCACCAGCGCCATCGCCGGAACCCTCGGGGCCGCCCATGCTTTGGCCCGTCATGGCGGTGGCATCGTTGCCGATGGACGCCTTGTAGAGGGCATCGGTCCTCTGCCAGTGACGGCGCTGCGGGTCGATCAAGACACCGCCGAGGCACTTGCGCGCGTGGGCCTGTCGCGCATCGCCGATCTGGTCCATCTGCCCCGCGCCCCCTTGGCGCGGCGCTTCGGGCCGGGGCTGGTGCTGCGGCTGGATCAGGCGCTGGGCGCACAATCCGAGCCGGTGGCGGCCGAACCGGACGCGCCGCATTTCGGGGTGCGGATGACCTTGCCGGAACCCATTGGCCTGCAATCGGATGTGATGGCGGGTCTCGCGCGCCTGCTGGACCGGCTGTGCGCCAAGCTGGCTGCCACCCACATGGGTGCGCGGCGTGTGCGGCTGGAGCTGCGGCGGGTGGATCGCGGCACGGCGCAGGTGGAAATCGGCCTTGCCCGCCCGATGCGCGACCCCGCCCGGATCGCGGCGCTGTTTGCCAAGGGCGTGGACGAGATCGACTCTGGCTTCGGCATTGACGCCCTGCGACTGACGGCGCCGGTGACCGAGGCCCTTGCCCCAGAGCAAATTGGCGGACAGATCGGCGGCGGCCCGGCGATCCGCCACGACGATGCGCTGGCGGACCTGCTGTCCTCCGTCGGCAATCGCATCGGCTTTGACCGAGTGCTGCGCCTCTTGCCTGCAACCAGCCTGATCCCCGAACGCAGCTTTCTCCTCGCCCCCGCCGCCTGGTCGACGCCCGAGCCGGATCCCCGGCGCGGTGGCGCGGCACGGCCGATCACCCTGTTTCCACCGGAACCCGTCACCGCCGCCTCCGGCACACCACCCGCCAGTTTCCGCTGGCGGCGGATGCGCTTTACCACCCTGCGCGCGACGGGACCGGAGCGGATCACCCCGGAATGGTGGTTTGACGATCCTGCTTGGCGCACAGGCCTGCGGGACTATTGGCGGATCGAGACGCAGGAGGGTCCACGCCTCTGGCTGTTCGTAACGCCGCAAGCGCAAAGTTGGGCAGCAGCAGAGGGGCAAAATTGGTATGTGCAGGGGGAATTCGCATGACCCTCCGGCTCCAGCCCTATGCCGAACTCTGCGTTACCTCGAATTTCACCTTCCTGACCGGGGCATCCCATCCCGAGGAGCTTGTCACCCGTGCCGCCGAGCTTGGTCTTGCCGCCATCGCCATCACCGATCGCAATTCGGTGGCAGGTGTGGTGCGGGCCTGGTCGGCGTTGAAGGAGCTCGCCCGTCTGCGCGACGAGGCGCAGGCCACCGTCGAGGCGGCGCAGGACGGCCCCACCATCCGCTCGCGGCAGGTGACCGACCATTCCAGCCGCCAAACCGTGCCGCATTTCACCGGCGCGACCGAGGCTCCGGCCCGCAGCGAAGCGCCCCTGCCGAAGCTGATCGCGGGCACGCGGCTGGCGCTGATCGACTCTGCTGTCGAATGGGTGGCGCTGCCCACCGATCTGGCCGCCTGGTCGCGGCTGACGCGACTTCTGTCCCTGGGCAAGCGCCGCGCGGCGAAGGGCGAATGCCACCTGCAGCGGGCTGACCTGGCCGAATGGGGTCAAGGCATGATCCTGATCGCCCTGCCGCCCGATCCACTGGAGGATGCAAACCCCAAGACCACTCGCAGCGATCTGCTGGCCGTCGCCCGCGCCTTTCCCGGCCAGTGCTTCTTTGGCGCAGCCCCGCGCTATGATGGCCGCGATCAAGCCCGGCTGGACCAGTTGGCCCTGTTGGCCCAAGGGGTGAACCTGCCGATGGTCGCGGTGGGCGATGTGCTGATGCACCGCGCCGCGCGCCGCCCTTTGGCCGATGTGCTGACCTGCCTGCGCATCGGTTGCACCATCGACAGCATCGGGGAACAGCGGCTGGCCAATGGCGAACGCCGTTTGAAATCCGGCTCCGAAATGGCCCGGCTGTTTCATCGTCATCCCGCCGCCCTGCGGCGCACGGTCGAGATTGCCGACCGCTGCGCCTTTCACTTGTCCGACCTGCGCTACCAATACCCCGACGAGGCGCAGGATGGCGAACTGGCGCAAGACCGGCTGGAACGCCTCGCCCGCGCCGGTCTGCACTGGCGCTATCCGTCCGGGCCGCCGCTCAAGATCGTGCACCGCGTTAAGAAAGAACTGACCCTGATCCGCGAAGTGGACTATGCGCCCTATTTCCTGACCGTGCATGACATCGTCCAGTTTGCGCGATCTAAGGGCATCCTCTGCCAGGGGCGGGGCTCGGCCGCCAATTCGGTGGTCTGCTATCTTCTCGGCGTCACCGAAGTGCCCCCTGAATCGATCACCCTGATCTTCGAACGCTTCATTTCCAAGGAGCGCGGCGAACCACCGGATATCGACGTCGATTTCGAACACGAACGCCGCGAAGAGGTGATCCAGTGGATCTATGAGCGCTATGGCCGCGAGCGCGCCGGGCTGACCGCCACGGTGATCCATTTCCGCAGCCGCGCCGCCATCCGCGAGGTGGGCAAGGTCATGGGCCTCAGCCAGGACGTGATCGCGCGGTTATCGGGGCAGATCTGGGGCTGGTCTTCCGCCGCACCGGGCGAGGATCGCTTGCGCGATGCCGGCCTCTCCATCGAGGATCGGCGGGTGCAGCTTGCCGTGCAGCTGATCGGCGAGATCATCGGCTTTCCCCGCCACCTCAGCCAGCATGTCGGTGGCTTCGTCATCACCAAGGGGCGCCTCGACGAGCTTTGCCCCATCGAAAACGCCGCGATGGAGGATCGGACCATCATCGAGTGGGACAAGGATGACATTGATGCCTTGGGGCTGTTGAAGGTCGACATTCTGGCCCTTGGCATGCTGACGGCCATCCGCAAAGCCTTTTCGCTTCTGGTCGATCATCGCGCACAACATCTGACGCTGGCCAATGTCCCACCCGAGGATCCGCCGATCTACGACATGCTCTGCCGCGCCGATGCCATCGGGGTGTTCCAGGTGGAAAGCCGGGCGCAGCTGAACTTCCTGCCCCGGATGCGCCCCCGCAAGTTCTACGACCTGGTTTGCGAGGTCGCCATCGTCCGTCCCGGACCGATTCAGGGCGGCATGGTGCATCCCTTCATCAACCGCCGCATGGGCCGCGAGCCGGTCGAAGATCTTGGCCCCGCCCTGATGGAGGTTCTGGCGCGCACTTATGGCGTGCCGCTGTTTCAGGAGCAGGCGATGCAGATTGCCGTGGTGGCAGCAGGATTCACGCCTGCGGAAGCGGATCGCCTGCGCCGAAGCCTCGCCACCTTCAAGCACATGGGCACCATCGGTTCGTTCCGCGACCGCTTCGTCTCGGGCATGCTCTCGCGCGGCTATGATGCGGATTTCGCGGCACGCTGTTTTGCGCAAATCGAAGGCTTCGGCAGCTATGGCTTCCCTGAAAGCCACGCCGCCAGTTTCGCCCGGCTGGTCTATATCTCCGCCTGGCTCAAATGCCATCATCAGGCGGTCTTCACCTGCGCGCTTCTGAACTCCCAGCCAATGGGGTTCTATGCCCCGGCCCAACTGGTGCGCGACGCCCGCGATCATGGGGTGGAGGTTCGGCCGATCTCGGTCAACCATTCGCTCTGGCATTGCACGCTGGAACCCCGCCCCGATGGCGGTCTGGCCCTACGACTGGGCTTCCGCCAGATCAAGGGCATGCGTGAAGAGGACGCCGCCTGGATCGCGGCCGCGCGCGGCAACGGCTATCCCGATGTCGAAAGCCTCTGGCGCCGGGCCGGGATTCATCCTGATACGCTGGAGCGGCTGGCCGAGGCCGATGCCTTTGCCGCCCTCGGCCTCACCCGCCGCGACGCACTCTGGGCCGCCAAGGCGCTGAAGGCACCAGCCCCGCTGCCGCTGTTTGGCGCCGATGGCGAGGGCGGTATCGAGCCCACCGTCACGCTGCCGCAGATGACGCTCGGCCAGGAGGTGATCGAGGATTACCTCTCCTTGCGCCTGTCCCTTCGGGCGCACCCGATGGAACTGCTGCGCCCTCGCCTTCCGGAAAGCTTGCCGCATGATCGGCTGTTCCAGGCCAAGGGTCGCGTCACCGTCACCGGCCTCGTCATCACCCGCCAGCGGCCCGGAACGGCCTCGGGCGTAATCTTCCTGACGCTGGAAGATGAGACCGGTACCGCGAACGTCGTGGTCTGGAAGAAGGTCTACGAAACCTTCCGCAAAGCGGTGATCGCCGGGCGGCTGGTGCGCGTCACCGGCCGCATTGAACGCGATGGCCCGGTCACCCATCTGATCGCAGAACGGGTCGAGGATGTCTCGCACCTGCTGGCAACCCTCGGCCGCCCGGTGATCATCGACGCCAATGACGGTCGCGCGGATGAAACCAGACTCCCTGTCGGGGGCAGCAGCAGGTCGACCGCCCATCATCCCCGCGAGCAGGCGAAGAAGCTGTTCCCCAGCCGGGATTTCCATTGAGTGACACAGCCAGCGCCTATAGCGACGGCCTCCTGCCGTTGATCAGCCGCTTTCACAAGCGCAAAACAGACACCGCGAAATAATGTCTAGACAATAATAGAATCTCCGTTAACCTCTCCTGAAATACAACAGGGAAGGACTGACCGATGCCCACGCTTTCGCGCCGCAGCCTGCTGACCATTGCCACCGCTGCCCCGCTCTTTGCCATACTGCCGAAGATCACCCTGGCCGATGGTCACGGCGATACCCTGCGGGTGGCCATTGCCGGGGAGACCGGCGACCTCGACCTTTTGCAGAACGTCTCCACGCTGTCGTCCTATACCATCGTCTTCGACGGGCTGATCCACTACGGCCCCGGCGGCACGCTGGAACCCGGCCTTGCGACCGCCTGGACCGTGGCCGAGGACGGGCTGTCGATCTCGTTCGACCTGCGCGAGGGCGTCAGCTTCTCGGACGGCACGCCCTTCGATGCCGACGCGGCCGAGTGGAACCTTCTTCGCTGGATGGGCGTGGCCGATTTCTCGTGGATCGGCATTGCGGATGCCTATGACAGCATCGTCAAGGATGCGCCGAACAAGATCACGGTCAAGCTGAAGCGTCCGGTTCCGGCCGCCCTGCTGGAGCTGACCATCGTGCGCCCGGTGCGGTTCCTTTCGCCCAAGGCGGCAGCCGGCCAGCCGATCGGCACCGGCCCCTGGATCGTGGAAAGCTTCGACGCCACCAAGACCGTCCTGACCCGCAACGACGCCTATTGGGGCGAAAAGCCCGCCTTCTCGCGTCTTGAACTTCTGGTCGTGCCCGACGAACTGGCGCGCGCCAACGCGCTGCGGGCCGGCGACCTGGACGTGATCGGCGGCGACTGGGTGGCCGCGCTGTCGCCGCGCCGCGCCAAGGCGCTGGAAGGCGAAGGCATGATCGTGGTGGCCGAGCCGGGAACCGCGACGACGATCCTCGGCTATTCGCCAAAATCCCCGATGATGCAGGACAAGGCCGTGCGCGACGCGATCTTCCTCGGGATCGACCGTGCCGCGGTGGCAGCCGTGCTGTTCGAGGGCTATGCCGACCCGACCGCGGACATCTTCCCGACCACGGTTCCGACCGCCGGGATGCGCCATGACGTTCCGGCGCGCGATGTGGCGGCCGCTCAAGCGGCGCTGACGGCGGGCGGCTGGGCTGGCGATGCCTCGGGCTGGACCAAGGACGGCACGGCGCTGGAGATCGACTTCCTGGTGTCGGACGAATCCTTCCCCGGCTCGCGCCGCATCGCCGAGATGATCCAAGGCATGCTGAGCGAGGTTGGACTGAAGGTAAACATCTCCTCGGTCGACAACGCGACGATGCACGAACGCCGCCCGGCCTTCCAGTATGACCTGACCTTCTTCGCCACCTACGGCGCGCCCTATGACCCGCATGGCTCGTTGGGTGCTTCGTTCGTCACCGCCTCGGACACCGGGCCGGACGGCAAGATCTACATCCATCCCGACCTTGATCCACTGGTCGCCACCGCGCTCGAAACCGGGGGCGACGCACGGGAAGGCGCGATGCAGGCGGTCTATGACTGGCTTTACGACAACACCGCGGCCTGCCCGCTGGTCGTGACGCAGCGCATCTGGGCGGTGAACCCGCGCGTCAAGGGCTTTGCCCTGCCGGTCACCGATTATGACATCCCATTCAAAGGCATCACGCTGGGCTGACCCCCGGTTCGAAAGGTCAGACAGATGAGACAGATGTTCCTGCGCAGGACGGCCCTCGCCGTCCTGCTGATGCTGGCCGCGACCGCGCTGACCTTCGCGCTGGTCACGGCGGCGCCGGGCAACGTGGCGGCGCTGATCGCCGAGCGCGCGGCGGGCGCCGGCGCCGATGGCGAGATGATCGCCAGGATCGCCAACGACCTGGGCCTGAACGACCCGCTGCCGGTGCGCTATGCGCGCTGGCTGGGTGATGCGCTTACAGGCGATTTCGGCGTCAGCCTGCGCTCGGGCAAGCCGATGTCGGTGGAATTCGCCGACCGGGTGCCGGTGACGGCCTTGCTGCTCTTGGGCGGGGGCGTGCTGGCCCTGGCCCTGTCGCTGGTCCTTGGCATCCTGGGTGCCATGTCGAACGGCGGCCCCGTCGACCGGGTGCTGCACGGGCTGGAACTGGTTGGCGCCTCGACCCCCAATTTCTTCGTCGCCGCCGTGCTGGTGATCGTCTTCGCGGTGACGCTCGGCTGGCTGCCCAGCTTCGGCACCGGCGGCGCAGCCGCCTGGCTGCTGCCATGGGTTACCATCGCGCTCTTCCCCGCCTCGGTCCTAGCCCGCGTGGTGCGGGTGAACCTGCAGGAAGCGATGTCGCGCCCCTTTGCCACCACCGGCTTTGCCAAGGGGCTGACGCGCGGGCAGGTCCTGCTGCGCGAGGCGCTGCCGAACATCGCCATTCCCTTCATGACGACCTTTGGCGCGCAGTTCACGCTGATGATCATCGGCGCCATCGTGGTGGAGCGGGTCTTCGGCCTGAACGGAATCGGCGCCTTCTTCATCGAGGCGATCCGCTTCCGCGATTTCGTCGGCATGCAGGCGGTCTTGACCCTGTTCGTCGTCTTCTTCGTCTCGATCAACCTGCTGGTGGACCTTCTGGCGATGCTCGCCGACCCCCGCCTTCGCCGGGCAAGGAGGGCCTGAGCCATGAAAAACTGGCCCTGGGCAGTGCTGTCCCCCGCCATCCTCTTCGTGCTGATCGGCCTCT
>NZ_JAYRPN010000069.1:0-5953 GCF_041911175.1 Tabrizicola sp. | reverse complement strand
GGTCTGGGCGAACGGCGGCGAGCCGATCGAGGCCCGTGCCTTCGATGCTGGCGGGCTGTATTACCGGATCGTCCTGAAAAAGCCGGACGGAGCGATCGTCAGCGTCATCATCGACGCGAGCACCGGCACCGAGGTCCCCAAGGACTCTGCCATCGGGACCGAGGTGTCCGCCGCCGCCGAAAAGGGCGCGAAGTCGAAAGGCAAGAGCGCAACCGCAGGGTCAAATGGCAAGGCCAACGGCAAAGGCAACGGGAATGGCAATGGCAATGGCGGAGGGAACGGCAACGGGAACGGGAACGGGAACGGCGGCGGAAATGGCAATGGCAATGGCAACGGAAAGAACTGAGACGCGCCTTAATTGTTGCCCAATCTGCTGATAATCCTTCCCGACCATGCGAATTCTGCTTGCCGAAGACGAAGTGGTCCTGAGCGACCAGATCAGGAAGCTCCTCGCTGCCGAGGGTCGGATCGTCGATGTCGTGCATGATGGGCAGGAAGCCTGTTTCCGCGGCGCGACCGAACCCTACGACATGATCATCCTCGATATCGGCCTGCCGCTGCGGGACGGGATCTCGATCCTGAAGGAATGGCGCAGCACGGGGGTGGCGACTCCGGTCCTGATCCTGACGGCGCGGGATGGCTGGTCGGACCGGGTTGACGGGCTGGATGCGGGCGCAGACGACTACCTGACCAAGCCCTTCCACCTGCCGGAACTGGCCGCACGGGTGCGCGCGACCCTGCGGCGCAGCGCAGGGCTGAGCAGCCCGCTGTTCGAACGCGACGGGGTGGTGTTCGACACCCGGCACGGTCGTGCGACGCTGAACGGAGTGCCGGTCGACCTGACCGCGCAGGAAGTCGCGGTGCTGTCCTACCTGATCCACAATGCCGGGCGGCTGATTTCGCGGACTGAATTGTCCGACCATATCTACGAATACGACGGCGACCGCGATTCAAACACGATTGCCGTCTTCATCAACCGCCTGCGCAAGAAGCTGGGACCGGACCTGATCCTGACCACGCGCGGGCGCGGATACATGATCGACGCCGCGTGATGCTGTCCCTGCGCCAGCGCGCCTGGATCAGCGGCGGCCTCGCGGCCCTGGTGTCGCTGACGGTCGGGGTGCTGCTGCTGTATTCCTTCCTGAACCAGCGCGAACTGGCCCGTTTCGACCAGGCGCTGTTCGAACGGCATACCCAGATCGTCGTGGCGCTGAATTCGGTGCCGGACGATCCGGCGCGGCTGGGCGACCTTCTGTTCGACCCGCAGTATCAGGCGCCGTTCTCGGGGCGCTACTGGCAGGTGACGGGGCCGGACGGGGCGATCCACACCTCGGCGTCACTGCTTGACGCGACACTTCCCGCCGCGACCCCGGCAGGCACCACCCTGTCCATCGGGGACGGCGCCAGCCCCGAGGTCGAGGAGGTGAGGATCGCCGAGCAGGTGATCACGCTGGAGAACGGCAGCGCCTGGACCGTCGCGGTGGCGGAAAGCCTGGCGCAGCTGAAGGCAGAGCGCAGCGATACCCGGCGCAGCCTGGTGCTGGCCTTCGCGCTGGTCACGGTGATCGGCCTTGCCAGCGTGCTGGTGCAGACGGCGGCGATCACCCGGCCGCTGGACCGGCTGCGGCGCGACGTGGCACAGCGCTGGGAGCGGGAAGAGGAGTTGAGCGAGGCCGACTACCCCGAGGAGGTCGCGCCGCTGGTGGCGGACATCAACGGTCTTCTGCAGCGCAACCGCGAGATCGTCAGCCGGTCGCGGCGGCAGGCGGCGGACCTTGCCCATGCGCTGAAGACGCCAAGCGCGATCCTGCGCAACGAGCTGACCGTGCTGGCCGAAGGTGCGCAGGACATGACCAGGGCGCTGGACGCGCTGGACCGCGTGGATGCCCAGCTTGGCCGGTCACTGGCGCGGTTGCGAACGGCGAATTCCGGCGAGGCGACGCAGGCGAAAACCGATCTCAGCCATACGGTCGACCGGTTCGCGCGCCTTTTCGACATGATGGCCCGACGCGACGGCAAGCGCTTTTCCGTCACGCAGGACCCGGGGCTGACGGTGCGGATGGATCCGCAGGACTTCGAGGAAGTGCTGGGCAACCTTCTGGACAATGCGCTGAAATGGTGTCTGTCGGCCGTCACCCTGAGCGTGCGGAAGCGGACCGGCGGCGTCGAGGTTCTGATCGAGGACGACGGGCCGGGCATCCCCGAGGCAGACCGGGCCGAGGCGATGCTCTCGGGGACGCGGCTTGACAGGTCGACGCCGGGCAGCGGGCTGGGGCTTGCCATCGCCAGCGACCTTCTTCAGGCCTACGGGGCGACGATCGCGTTGGAGCACAGTGCGTCGCTGGGCGGGCTGGCCGTGCGGGTGATGCTGCCGCAAAGGCGGGCGCGCCCATCGAAATGACCTGCCCCGGCGCGGGATCAGCCGGGCGGCTGGATCAGGATCGCGCGGAAGTCGTTCACATTGGTCAATGTCGGGCCGGTGACGACCTGGCTTCTTGCGCGGGCGAACCATGTGTGGGCGCCGTTGCGGGCAAGCGCCTCGGTCGCGCCGGTCGTCTGCAGCGTGTCGGGGCCGATCACGGCGCCTGCGACCTCGGCGGCGCCGTCGACGCCATCGGTGTCGCAGGCGAGGGCGTGGATCTGCGGGTGGCCGTCCAGGGCAATGGCGAGGGCGAGGCAGAATTCCGCGTTGGGTCCCCCTATCCCGTCGCCTTGCCGTGTCACGGTCAACTCGCCGCCGGAGAGAAGGAGGATCGGCTTGTCGCCGGGGTTCAGGCCGGCGGCCAGGGCGATGGCTTTTGCGGCCTGTTCGCGGGCGATGTCGCGCGCCTCGCCTTCAAGGCTGTCGCCGAGGGTTCGGACATCGCAAAGCGGGGCGGCGAGATCGGCGGCGGCGGCGAGGGACTGGGCCGGGGCGGCGTAGATCACGTTCTCGGTGCGCGCAAGGCGCGGGTCACCGGGCGGGACGACGCCGGACCGGGTCAGGGCGGCGCGAGCGGAGGGCGGCACGGGGATGGACCAGCGGTCGAGGATCGCGCGGGCGTCCCCGGGGGTGGTGGCGTCGCCGACGGTCGGACCGGAGCCGATGAAGGCGGGATCGTCGCCGGGGACGTCGGAAATCATCAGGGCAAGCATCTTCGCGGGATAGGCGGTTGCCGCGATCTGGCCACCCTTCACCCGGGAGAGGTGTTTCCGCAGGGTGTTCATCGCCGAAATCGGCGCACCGGAGGCAAGGAGGGCTGCATTGACCTGCTGCTTCTCGGCCAGCGTCATGCCGTCTGCGGGGGCGCAAAGGAGCGCGGAGGCGCCGCCGGATATCAGGGCGAGGACGGTGTCGTCTTCGGTCAAGCCGTTGAGCAGCGCGAGCATCCGCCTTGTGGCATCGACCCCGGCCTGGTCGGGGACCGGATGGGCGGCCTCGACGATCTCGATCCCCCGGCAGGGGCGACCGTAGCCGTAGCGGGTGATGACGAGGCCTTCGCAGGGACCCCATGCAGCCTCGACCGCCTCGGCCATGCGGGCGGAAGCTTTCCCGGCCCCGATCACCAAGAGGCGGCCTTGCGGCTTTTCGGGCAGGAAGCGGGCCAGCGAGCGCATGGGGTCGGCGACCTCGACGGCGCGGTCGAAGAGGCGGCGGAGGAAGGCGGCGGGGTCCGGGATCATCTGGCTTGGCTCGTCGCGCGGGGGATCAATGTGACGGGTGTAATGGTTTCCGGCGGCGGGCGATGGTCTTCTTCCAGCCATTTCAGCACCGTTTCCGCCATCTGCCGCCCGAAACCGGCGATGTCACAGCGGACGGAGGAAAGCGTGGGGAAGACCTGGGCGCAATCCTCGATGTCGTCGAAGCCGACGATCTTCAGCGAGGTGCCGACCGCACGACCGAGTTCCGCACAGCCGGTGAGGAGGCCGAGGGCGGTGAGGTCGTTGAAGCAGAGCACGGCGTCGACGGCGGGGTGATCCTGCGCGAGACGGCGGGCGGCCTCGCGCCCGAAGGCGCGGCCGGGACGACCGGGGAGGTGGAGGGGCGTGAGACCGTGGGCGGAGAGGGTGGCAAGGTAGCCGGACATGCGCAGTTGCGTGACGGCGCGGCCTTCGAGGCCACCGACGAAGGCGATGCGGCGTGCGCCTTGGGCCAGCAGGTGTTCGGTGGCGAGGCGCGAACCGGTCGGGTAGTCGGGTGCGGCGAAGGGGAAGCGGGCGTTGTCCGCGACCTGGCGCAGGACCTGCAGCGCGGGGACATTGGCGCGGGCGATGGCGTCGAAGGTTGCGGCCTCGTCGCCATAGGCGGGCGAGACGATCAGGGCGGAGACCCCGTGTTCCAGCATCGCGCCGACGACCTGCGCCTGCAGGGCGGGGTCTTCGTCGGTATTGGCAAGGACGGTGGCATAGCCCCGTGCGGAGAGCGCCATCTGCAGCGAGGTGGCGAATTCGGTGAAGAAAGGGTTGCGCAGGTCGTTGATCACAAGGCCGATCAGGCCCGCATTGGCCGAGCGCAGGTTGGCGGCGGCGCGGTTGTAGACGTAGCCGAGTTCAGCCATCGCCCCTTTGACCACGTCGCGGGTTTCCGGTTTGACCAGCGGGCTTTGTTGCAGGACGAGGCTGACGGTCGACTTGGAGACCCCGGCGAGGGTTGCCACGTCGATGATCGTCGGCCGCTTGTCCATCAGCTTTGGTCGATCCCGTGCAGCGCGAGGAGGGTCTTCATCCGCGCTTCTGCCAGATCGGGGCGGGAAAGCAAGCCTGCCTGGTCGGCGAGGCGGAAGACCTGGGAAAAATGGGTGATGTCGCGGCTGGATTGGAAACCCGCGGGCATGATGAAGTGCGTCTGGTGGCCGTTCAGCCAGGCGAGGAAGGCGATCCCGGCCTTGTAGAAGCGGGTGGGGGCGCGGAAGATCTCGCGGCTGAGAGGGACGGTGGGGGCGAGGAGGCGGTGGTAGGTGGCATGGTCTTCGAGCGCGAGGGCCTCGAGGGCCTGGGCGGCGGCGGGGGCGATGGCGGCGAAGATGCCGAGAAGCGCGTGGGAGTGGCGGGTGCCGTCGCCTTCGATCAGGGGGGCGTAATTGAAGTCGTCGCCGGTGTAGAGGCGGACGCCTGCGGGGAGGCGGGCACGGAATTGCTCTTCGTGCGATTGGTCGAGGAGGGATATCTTGATGCCGTCCACCCTTGCGGGGTTCTCGGCGATGAGATTGAGGACGAAATCGGTGGCCTTGTCGGTGTCGGTGGTGCCCCAGTAGCCGGTGAGGGCGGGGTCGAACATGGGCCCAAGCCAGTGCAGGATCACCGGCTGGGCGGCCTGGTCGATGAGGCGGCGGTAGACGTGGCGGTAGGTCGCTTCGGTGGCGCCGATGGCGGGGAAGGCGCGGGAGGCCATCAGGATGAGCTGGCCGCCTGCGGCCTCGATCGCTTCGGCCTGGGTCGTGTAGGCGGCGAGGATGGCGTCAGGGGTGGTGAGGTCCTGCGGGGTCTTGTGGTCGGTCCCTGCCCCACAGGCGACACGGGGATTGGCGGGGTGCGCCCTGGCGGCGCGCATGGTGCGCTGGATGAGGTCCAGCGCCGTGGGCCAGTCGACGCCCATGCCGCGTTGGGCAGTGTCCATCGCTTCGGCGAGGTGGAGGCCCTGGTCCCAGAGCTGGCTCCGGAAGGCAAGGGTCGTGTCCCAGTCGACGGCGGGTCCGGTGTCCCAGGGGTTTCGCTCGTGCAGCGGGTCCGAGACAACATGGGCGGCTGCGAAGGCGGTGCGGGTCAGGGGCAGGCTGGGCGCGCGCGGGGTGAGGGGGGTGCCGGTGAGGCGGTAGGGTTCGAGGCGGGCGTCGGTGGGGGGGAGGGTCAGCATGGGCGGGGTCCTCGGGCGGGGTCTGAATGGAGCGCTGGCGCGCGAGCCTTTCCTCTCGCCGTCGGGCTTGCGCCTCCTCCTCGGGCCGTTGGGGGCGCTTCGCCCCCCAAACCCCCAGAG
>NZ_JAYRPN010000068.1:0-2787 GCF_041911175.1 Tabrizicola sp. | reverse complement strand
GGGTTCCGGTTGACCAGCGGGCGGGCGAACATGGGGTGGCGCATGGAGCGGACCTCGTGCTCGATGGTGCTGAGCACCTTGCCGGTGTCGAGGCAGACGATGTCCTGGAAGCGGTACTGGCTTTCGTTGGATTCCTCGGTGATGAGGCCGCGCTCGGCGAGCTTGCGGTGCGGGCCGGAGAAGTCCGCGAGGGCGACCTGGATGTGGTGGCCGTCGAACGGCACGCTGGCGCGCGGGGTTTCGCGGTAGAGCACGCTTTCGGAGAGGCCGATGGGGATGCGGGCGAACTTTCCTGCGTTGTCCTCGCCCACCGTGCCGCCGGACTGAACTATTTCTTTATAAAAACGAACAATTCCCTCGCTGGAGCCGGGGAGCGCATCGACCTCCACATAGGGCATGCCGAGGTTCATGCGGCCGAAGCGTTTTTCGTCCGGCGCGTGGACGCGGATGGCGTTGCCCCAGGGGCAGGTGACCTCGGTGGTGTCGCCGCTGCGGGTATAGGCGAACCTGGTGCCTTCGAGGCGGGGGGCGACGGCGCGCAGGCGGGCTTCCAGCGCGTCGGGGTCGGGGATGACGAGGCCGGTGGTGCCGCGCAGGACCTGGGCGGGGCCGACGGGGAGGTGGAACTGGCTGATGCCGACATTGACCCACATGTTATCGACGCCGACCTGGAGGTAGGGGTCACGGGTGAGGCCGAGGCCCTGGATGTAGAACAGGATGGCGATGCGCTGGTCGGGCACCCGGACGTTGACGTGGCCGAGTTCGACCATGTTGCCCACGTCTTGCGTGGTACGGTCGAAGACGGGCTTGCGGGTCTGCGCGTCCATGTTGTTCCTCCATCCTGGCATTTGCCCGGCAAAGTCGGGAAAGTCTTTTTGCTTCTTTTTCTTCAGAAAAAGAGGATTCTTGCTTGGCTAGGTACCGGTCCAGACCGGCGGCCGCTTGGCGAGAAAGGCGTCGATGCCCTCGGCAGCGTCGTGGGCCATCATGTTCCGGGTCATGACCGCGGAGGCATAGGCGTAGGCGTCGGCCAGCGGGAGGTCGGCCTGGCGGTAGAAGGCTTCCTTTCCGATGGCGAGCGTGAGCGGGCTTTTGGCGGCGATCTGGGCGGCGAGAGACTGGGTGGCGGAGGCGAGGTCGGCTTCGGCGACGACGCGGTTCACCAGGCCGATCTCGCGGGCGCGGGGGGCGTCGATCATGTCGCCGGTGAGGAGCATTTCCATCGCGTGCTTGCGCGGCACGGCGCGGGAGAGTGCGACCATGGGGGTGGAGCAGAACAGGCCGATGTTCACCCCGGGAGTGGCGAAGCGGGCGGTGTCGGCGGCGACGGCCAGGTCGCAGGAGGCGACGAGCTGGCAGCCGGCGGCGGTGGCGACGCCGTGGACCTGGGCGATGACCGGCTTGGGCAGGTTCACCAGGCGCAGCATCACGCGCGAGCAGAGCTTGAAGGTTTCCTCGGCGCTGGCCTGGCCGGGGCGGGATCGCATTTCGCGCAGGTCGTGGCCGGCGCAGAAGGCGGGGCCGCTGCCCGCGATGACCACGACCTTGACCGCCGCGTCGGCCGCGATGGCGACGAGCTGGGCGTCCAGCGCCTCCATCAGCGCCATCGACAGGGCGTTGCGCGCCTGGGGACGGTTGAGGGTGAGGCGGGCGATGCCGCCATCGTCCTCGCGCAGCAGGATGGGCTCGGATGGCTGGCTCATGGGGCAGGGTCCTCCGGCGCGGATGTTCGGCCTTTTCGGGCGCGCGGCCAAGCGGTTTGGTATGAGACGAATCTTCTCCCGGAGCCCCACTCTCTGGTAAGAGAGTTCGCATACAAGGAGCCTCAGAGCATGATTTTCCGCCAGCTCTTCGATCAGGTGTCGGGCACCTACTCCTATGTGCTGGCCAGCCGGCGCGGGGGCGAGGCGATGATCATTGACCCGGTGCTGGAGAAGGTGGACCGCTACCTGCAGCTGATGGCCGAGTTGGACCTGAAGCTGGTGAAGGCGGTGGACACGCATTTGCACGCCGACCACATCACCGGGCTGGGCGCGCTGCGCGACCGGACGCAGTGCGTGACGGTGATGGGCGAGCAGAGCAAGGTCGATGTCGTTTCCATGCGCATCGGGGATGGGGACCGGCTGACGATCGAGGGGCTCAAGCTCGACGTGATCTATACCCCCGGGCACACGGACGACTCCTATTGCTTCACGATGGGCGACCGGGTGTTCACGGGCGATACGCTGCTGATCCGCGGGACCGGGCGGACGGATTTCCAGAACGGGGATGCCAAGGCGCAGTACGAGTCGATCTTCAACCGGCTGCTGCGCCTTCCGGACGAGACGCTGGTGTTCCCGGCGCACGACTACAAGGGCGACACGGTGAGCACCATCGGCGAGGAGCGGCGGTACAATCCGCGGCTGCAGGTGAAGTCGGTGGACGAGTACGTGCACCTGATGGCCAATCTCGGCCTGTCGAACCCCAAGATGATGGACGTGGCGGTGCCGGCCAACATGAAGCAGGGGCTGGCGCAGGAAGCGGTGGCGGCACGGGGCTGGGCGCTGAGCGCGCAGGAGGCGATCCAGCTGGCCGGAGACCGGTCGATCGCGCTGGTGGATTTGCGCGAGCGGACGGAGCGCGAGCGGCACGGCATCATTCCCGGCTCGCTGCACGCGCCCTATGCCGATTTGCGCGAGAACCTGGCCCCGCATGGGCTGCTGAACGAGCTGGCCTCGGCCAGTGCGCGGCCGCTGGTGTTCTATTGCGCGTTCGGCGAGCGCTCGGCCATGGCGGTGCAGGCGGCGC
>NZ_JAYRPN010000067.1:0-27330 GCF_041911175.1 Tabrizicola sp. | reverse complement strand
CCCACAAGTAGTGAAGCTGACACCTACATCATCGGTCGGCAGGTTCCCCCGCTCCCCTAGTAGGCCGATATGCTCGTATTCAGACGCCGATGCGCCCAAACCGCCCGCATATCCCTTCATATTCCATCAATGTCAAAGAGCCATCGTCAGACAAAAAACGTGCGATCCGCCAACTTCTTGGCGTATCCCTTCGCGCCTTGCCTTCAGATTTTCCGAACTTCCGCTTCGTCTTGCCGTCGCTTCCGTCCGTCACCGTCGCGTTTCCGCTTCGGTGAGGCGGTATTTACGGAGGCAGCACGGAGGCCGCAAGAGCAAAAAACACCTTTGTCGCAAAAAATTTGCAGAAACCCGAAAACACCGCAAAATCTGGTGGTTGGCGCAAGAAACGCCACAACGGACGCCGCATCGCGGCAATTTTCTTGCGCCTGCAGCATCTCCCGCCTTCGTCAGACAGACGCGCGCCGCCGCATTCCGGTCCTCGGCACCAGACGCAACGCCAGAAGACCGATGCCAAGGCAAAAATAGATGAGCACCTCGGTCGTCCAGACCTTCGAAAGCAGCGCCAGATGGACCACTCCGGCCAGAATCGCCACATAGGCCAGGCGGTGCAGACGGTTCCAGGCCACCGGTCCCATGCGCCGGATCGCCCCGTTCCAGGAGGTCGCGGCCAGGGGAAGCATCGCCACGAACCCGATCATTCCCAGAATCACGAAGGGCCGTTTCGTCAGGTCGGCCAGCATCTCGTTCCAGCGCAGGCCCATGTCCAGCCAGATCCAGGCCACCAGATGCAGCGTGACATAGATGAAGGACAACAGCCCCAGCGCCCGGCGGAAGCAGATCAGGTTCAGGCCGACGCGCCTGAGCGGCGTGATTGCCAGCGAAGCCAGCAGGAACTGCAACCCGCGTTCGCCGAGGCCTCGCTCGATGGCCTTCACCGGGTCCGCCCCGAGGCCGCCGAAAAAGGCCCCCCAGACCAGGAACCCCAGGGGCACCAGTCCCAGCAAATAGACCACCCAGGTCGGGACCCGGCGGGCAAGCGCGTTCAGCCGGTCCATCAGTAGTCCTTCGCCAGATCCTGTCCGGCATACATCGAGGCGACCTCGGCCTCGTAGCCGTTGAACATCAGCGTATCCTGCCGCCCGCCGAAGAGGCCGGCGCCGATGCGGCGTTCCGAGGCCTGGCTCCAGCGCGGATGGTCCACATGGGGGTTCACGTTGGAATAGAAGCCGTACTCATTGGGCTGCAGCATGTTCCAGGTGGTTTGCGGCATCTTGTCGACGAGGCTGATCCGCACGATCGACTTGATCGACTTGAACCCGTATTTCCACGGCACCACCAGCCGGATCGGTGCACCGTTCTGTTTCGGCATCGCCTCGCCGTAGAGCCCGGTCGCGAGGATGGTCAGCGGATGCATTGCTTCGTCCAGCCTCAGGCCCTCGCGGTAGGGCCATTCGATGAAGGGGCTGGACTGCCCCGGCATCTCCTCGGGGCGCAGCAGCGTCTCGAAGGCCACGAACCTGGCGCCCGGCTGGACTCCTACCCGGTTCAGCAGACCTGCCAGCTCGAACCCGATCCAGGGCACCACCATCGCCCAGGCCTCGACGCAGCGGAAGCGGTAGATGCGTTCCTCCAGCGGTTGGTCCTTGACCAGGTCGGCAAGGTCGTAGCTGCCCGGCTTGTCGACCATCCCGTCGATCACCACGGACCAGGGGTCGACGGTCAACTTGCCCGCATAGGCCGCCGGGTCTTCCTTGCCGGTGCCGAATTCATAGAAGTTGTTGTAGGTCGAAATGTCTTCCAGGCTGTTCGGCTCTTCGGTCGAGGAATACTTGCTTGGTGCCGCCTCGATCCGGGCCAGCGCGGGGGAGGCCAGCAGGGTCGCTGCGCCCGCGATGAGCTGGCGGCGGTTCAGCCAGAGGGGCTTCGGCGTGACGTCGGACCATTTCAACTGCATCGGCAGGCTCCTTCGCGGTTTCTGCAAAGATGCGCCAGCTTGCCGGAAAGGCAAAAACAATCCGGCTCACAACTCTGGCAGGGACGTGAAACAATGGCGGGCCTGAGCTACCCGCCCCGCCTGTCCACAGTGGACAGCCGGGTTGGCCTGAACGAAATCAATCGCTTGGCCGCGGACGTTCAGGATCTGTTAGCCGTCTTTCCCGGAGATACCGCCCTTCGACGCCCGATCCGACGTCAAGTCACCGATTCCGGCCCACTGCTCATGCGCTTTTGACGGGCGGCTGACGGTTTGGCCTTTGCCGCATGGGAAATTTGGGCGTAGCCTTTGACGCAAGGTCATTTTCTTCCCCGGATCTTGCCATGCTTCGTTGTCTGCTCGCCCTGCCGCTGTGCCTGGCGGTACTCGTGGCGTCCGCCTGCGCCGATACCCGCGCCAAGGATCGCGTCGCGCTGGTCTTCGGCATGGCGGCATACCAGAATGTGACGGCGCTGAAGAACACCGTCAACGATGCCACCGCGCTGGCCCGGACTCTGGAAGAGATCGGCTTCCACGTCGATGTGCAGATGGACGCCACGCGCGAGGAGGCACTGGCCGCGCTGGACAAATTCGCCTTCGAGGCCGAGACCGCCGATATTGCGCTGATCTACTACGCCGGGCACGGCGTTTCGGTGCAGGGCACCACCTTCCTGATCCCGGTCGATGCAAAGGTGCGGCAGGCGAAGGATATCGTCAGTGCCTCGGTCACGATGGATCAGCTGGTCGCGGCCGCCGACGGGGCGCGGAAGATGTCGGTGGTGATCCTGGACAGCTGCCGCGACAATCCCTTTCCCGATGTGATCGACCTGCGTGACCCCGAAGTTGCCAAGGGCCTGACCACCGGCAAGGGCGGCCTGGCGCCACCGTCGCCGGAACGCGGCACGCTTGTGGCCTATGCGGCCCGGGACGGCGAAGTGGCGATGGATGGCGACGGGGTGAACAGCCCGTTCAACATTGCGCTGCGCGACAACATGGTGAAGCCGAACCTGGAGATCAGCCTCATGTTCCGGCAGGTCCGGGACGAGGTGCTTGCCGCCACCGGCAACCGGCAGGAACCCACGGTCTACGGCTCGCTGCCCGGCGAACCTTTCTACCTGACCGCCGACGCTGCTGCCGGGTCGTCGGATCCGGGCGTGGAGGAACTGGCCGTCGCCTGGCAGCGCGTCGTCGCAGCGGACCGCGCCAACCTGGAGAAATCGGCTGCCGCCGGCGATTCCCGGTCTCTGGTCGGGCTGGCGCTGGCCAAGCTGGATCGGCAAAGCACCGACTATGCCCCGCAGGAAGCGCAGGCCTTGCTGGAAAAAGCCGTGGCGGCCGGCGACCCCGAGGCGAAATACCGGCTGGCCAAGGTGCTGGAGGGCGGGCTGGGTGTCGACCCCGACCCCAAGCGCGCGCTGGCCCTGTATGAAGAGGCAGCCGAGGCGAAGATCCCCGCCGCGCTGAACGACATGGGCTATTTCCACTTCACCGGCGAGCTTGGCCTGTCGCCGGATCGCGACGCGGCACTGGCGCTGTTCCGCGAGGCCGCCGCCCAGGGCCATACCGAGGCGATGTTCAATGTGGCGTCTTTCGCAGCCAACGGCCTGGTCCCCGACCTTGGCCCGAAGGATGCGGCGGACCTTCTGTACCGGGCGCTGCGCGGCGGCAGCGAACTGGCCCTGGATGGCTTGCTGAACAATGCGGACAAGTTCCCGAAGGAAACCTGGGCCGGGTTGCAGGAAATCCTGGCGCAGAAAGGACTTTACGACGGCACGGTGGATGGTTCCTTCGGCCCCGGCACCCGCCGCGCCGTGCTTGCGGCCTACGGAATTTTTGAAACGGAGAACTGAAATGAATAGATCGATCCTGACTACATTTCTGCTCGCTCTCGGCCTTCTCTGGGTGCTTCCGGTGGGGTCCGCAAGGGCAGATTGCCTTGAACGACCGGCCGAGTCAGTCCTCGACCTTTCCCTCATATCCTGTCAGGACGGCAGCCCGCAGCTGGGTCAAGTCATCAACACCGGCGTCACGAAGGGGATCATCAAGATCCTGCAAGGCGCCGACAAGACCTGCGACGCCCGCATAGACCTGCGCTACCGGATCGACTGCCTTCGGCTGTACTATCTGAAAGTCGCGGCAAATCTGCCGGATACCGGTGACTACCTGCCGATCAAGCAGGCAATGCTGGACGCGGCTGGCAAGCTCGACGCCATCGTGACCAAGTACGAGGATGACATGGCGCCCCCTCTTCACCTGCGGGAAGGCCACAAGCCCTTGGCCAAGCGCCTGCCGCCGGTGCGTGCCGTCAAGGAAGCCTTCGCCGAAACCGCCGCCGCCGAGGCCGCGGCGGTTGTGAAGGAAACCGAACTGGTCATCATCCGCTCGGGCGGCGATCCGGCCCGGCGAACCCAGGCCTACACCGATGTTGCTGCGGCGGTGGAAGACAACCTCGTCGTCCTGCGCTCGGCCTGAGGCGGACTTCAGACGAAGCGGGGCGGGCAAGTTGCCCACCCCGCGAGGTGTCTAGTGCACCACGGCCTGCGCCGGACGCTCCCTGCGGCTTTGCACCACGCGATCGCCGATGATCAGCCCTTCCGGCCCGGTGGTGACCTGGATCACGCTGCCATCCAGGATTTCCCCGGCCAGCAGCATTTCCGCCAGCGGGTCCTGCAACTGGCGCTGGATCACCCGCTTCAGGGGCCGCGCGCCGAAGACCGGATCGTAGCCTTCGTCGGCCAGCCAGGCCTTCGCCGTGGCGTCGAGATCCAGCGTGATCTTCCGCGTCGCGAGGCGTTGTTCCAGCCGATGCAGCTGGATTTCCACGATGCCGCTCATGTCCGCCCGGTTCAGCCTGTCGAAGATGATCATCTCGTCCAGCCGGTTCAGGAACTCGGGGCGGAAATGCGCCCGGACCGCTTCCATCACCTCGGCCTTGGCATGGGCTGCGTCCATCCCCTCCGGCAGCTCGCTCAACGCCCGCGCCCCGAGGTTCGAGGTCAGGATGATCAGCGTCTGCTTGAAGTCGACCGTCCGGCCCTGGCCATCGGTCAGGCGACCGTCGTCCAGCACCTGCAACAGCACGTTGAAAACGTCGGGGTGGGCCTTCTCCACCTCGTCGAACAGCACCACCTGATACGGGCGGCGGCGGACGGCTTCGGTCAGCACGCCCCCCTCGTCATAGCCGACATAGCCCGGAGGCGCGCCGATCAGCCGGGCGACGGAGTGTTTCTCCATGAACTCGGACATGTCGATGCGGACCATCGCCTGGTCGTCGTCGAAGAGATAGGCGGCCAGCGCCTTGGTCAGCTCGGTCTTGCCGACGCCGGTCGGGCCAAGGAACAGGAAGCTGCCCAGCGGACGGTTCTCGTCCGAGAGCCCGGCCCGCGCACGGCGCACGGCGCGGCTGACGGCTTCCACCGCCGCCCGCTGGCCGACAACGCGCTTGCCCAGCTCCTCTTCCATCTTGAGAAGCTTCTCCTTCTCGCCCTCCAGCATCTTGGTCGTCGGGATACCGGTCCAGCGCTCGACCACCTCGGCGATCTGCTCGGGACGCACGGCTTCGGCGACCAGCGCCTGACCCTCGCGGCCCTCGGCCTCGCCCAGCTGCTTCTCCAGCTCGGGGATGCGGCCATATTGCAGCTCACCGGCCTTGGCGAAGTTGCCTTCGCGCTTGGCCTGGTCCAGTTCCGCCCGGGCCGCGTCCAGCTGTTCCTTCAGCGTCCGCGCCGCCTCCAGCGAAGCGCGCTCGTTCTGCCACTTCGCCGTCAGTTCCGAGGATTTCTGCTGCAGGTCGGCCAGTTCCTTCTCCAGCTTCTCCAGCCGGTCCTTCGACGCGGCGTCGTCTTCCTTCTTCAGCGCCTCGGCCTCGATCTGGAACTGCAGGATCTGCCGGTCCAGCGCGTCCAGCTCTTCGGGTTTGGAATCCACCTCCATCCGCAGACGCGAGGCGGCTTCGTCCACCAGGTCGATCGCCTTGTCGGGCAGGAAACGGTCGGTGATATAGCGGTGCGACAGGGTGGCCGCCGCGACCAGCGCCGCGTCGGTGATCCGCACCCCGTGGTGCAGCTCGTACTTCTCCTTGATCCCGCGGAGGATGGAGATGGTGTCCTCCACCGTCGGTTCTTCCACGAACACGGGCTGGAAGCGACGGGCGAGCGCCGCGTCCTTCTCCACATGCTTGCGGTATTCGTCCAGCGTGGTCGCGCCGATGCAGTGCAATTTACCCCGCGCCAGCGCCGGCTTGATCAGGTTCGCCGCATCCATCGCGCCTTCGGATTTCCCGGCGCCGACCAGCGTATGCATCTCGTCGATGAAGAGGATGATCTCCCCCGCCGCCGCCTCGATCTCCTTCAGGATGGCCTTCAGCCGCTCCTCGAACTCGCCGCGGTACTTGGCCCCGGCGATGAGGGCACCCATGTCCAGCGCCATCAGCTTCTTGTTCTTCAGGCTCTCCGGCACGTCGCCGTTGACGATGCGCAGCGCCAGGCCCTCGGCGATGGCGGTCTTGCCGACGCCGGGTTCCCCGATGAGAACCGGGTTGTTCTTCGTGCGGCGGCTGAGTACCTGCATCGCCCGGCGGATTTCCTCGTCCCGGCCAATGATCGGGTCGATCTTGCCGTCCCGCGCCGCTTCCGTCAGGTCGCGGGCGTATTTCTTCAGGGCCTCCATCGTGTCTTCCGACGAAGCCGAATCCGCCGTCCGCCCCTTGCGGACCTCGTTGATCGCCGTGTTCAGCCCCTGGGCCGTCACCGCCCCCGCAGTCAGCGCATCCTTGGCGCGCGTGTTCACCAAGGCCAGCGCCGTCAGCAGGCGCTCCACCGGCACGAAGCTGTCGCCAGCCTTTTTCGCCACGGCCTCCGCCTCGTCCAGCACGCGGACCAGCTGCGGGTCGACATAGGTCTGCGCATCGCCACCCGTGACCTTGGGCAGCTTGGCAATCGCCGCGTTCACCGCCGCATTGACCTGTTCGGGCGAGCCGCCCGCCTTGCGGATCAGGTTCGCCGCAAGCCCCTGGTCGTCATCCATCAGCGCCTTGAGCAAGTGGTCGGGCAGCACGCGCTGGTGGCTTTCCCGCATCGCGATGGTCTGGGCGGCCTGAAGGAACCCGCGCGACCGTTCCGTGAATTTCTCCAAATTCATCGGCATTCTCCTTTTCTGAAGCACCCCGCCCGCAATGCCTGACTTTCAGCACACCGCCTGGGGCCTTGCCCCTGATTTGTGCGCCGGGACCGGTCTTTGCAATCCCTGCATGCGGAAAAACCACAGGGCTGCGGATTCGGCTCCGTCGGCCTTTCCTTGCCGATCCGCACCGCCCTGATCGGCGGGAACGGGCAGGGAACCCGGCGCAGCCACAACCACGCCTTGCATTGCCCGCCCCGACCCCCATCCTTGGCCTTCGTCCACGGAAAGGCCCGGAAATGAGCGATTCAAAACTTCCCCTGATCCACAAGGCTCCGGTCGAGGGCCTGACGATCCACGTCGCCCGCACCGGCCTCTCGATCGGCGACAACGCCTGGCTCGACCGGTTGTCCGACGGTCGCATCGGCGTCTTCGCCCGGCTGAGGAAGCCGATCCTCGGCCTGATCCCGCACCACCGCGAGGGACTGGTCGGCCATCTCGGCCCGGTGGCGGAAGAGATCATCGCCCCCTCGCTCGCCCACGGCGACGACCTGCGCGTGCGCATCATCGACCTGACGCCCGAGCACCTGGCCAACGGCTACCCGCCCGAGGTCTACATCTCGGTCTGGGGCGACCCTCGTCACCTGCAACCCGTGCTGGCCGCCGTCGGCCTGCCCGACCCGCTGCCCGAGACGGCGAAACCCAAGGCGCCGAAGGGCCTCAGCGGGCTTCGTCCGGCCTAAGGCTCATACCGCACATAGGCAAAGGCGCTGCCATCCGGCGCCCAGGAGGGCACGTTGATCGTCCCCTGCCCGCCGATGAACTCCCGCACCCGGCGCCGGTTGCCGCCTTCGGGGTCGCAGAGCACCAGCGCCACGTCCAGGTCCGCCGGATGCCCGGTCGTCCCCGGCGGGTAGGCAAGGTAGACAAGGTGCCGCCCGTCCGGCGAGGGATGCGGGAACCAGTTCACGAACCCGTCCTCGAACATCTGCCGCTGCCCCGACCCGTCCGCCTTCATCACCCAGATCTGAGCATGTCCCGTCCGGTCGCAGTTATAGTAGACGCGCGCGCCATCGGGCGAGAAATCCGGCCCGTCGCAATGCCCCTCGCCGAAGGTCAGCCGCTTTTCCTCCGCCCCCGGCGCCAGCGTATAGACGTCGATCACACGGGCACCGCCGCGCGCCGCAACATAGGTCAGCACCTTTCCGTCCGGCGAGACCCCGTGCCACCAACTGGGTGCCTCCGGCGAAACCTTCACCGGCTCCCCGCCGAAGACCGGCATCACATAGACCTGCGACCCTTCCCCTTCGTGATGCGAGGAGAGGATGATCGTCGCCCCGTCCGGGCTGATCCCGTGGTCGTTGTTGCATTTCACCGCCGCGCCCGTCTCCACCGGCTCCAGCGCGGGCTTCGCCAAAGGCACCCGGTAAAGCCGCCCCTCCCCGTTCACCAGCAGCCAATCCCCAGAGGGCGCCCAGTTCGGCGCCTCGATCCTCCCGTCAACCGCCAGCACCTCGCGCACCCGGCCCGAGGCGACCTCATAGGTCTCGATGATGCTGCGCATAGGCTAACCCCTCAAATTTAACTCAAATTGTGCTTGCTCTTTACACAAATACTCCACGGGGGTCCGGGGGTGTGAAACCCCCGGCGGCCAGCCACAAGCGCTATTCCCGGGTCTTCGCGACCAGAAGCTTCTTCGGCCGCAACCCCTCCGCCGCCTTGAACAGAGAAAACGTCTGGTTGACGTAGTTCACCACGCCCGAAACCTTCTCCAGATAGGCCTGCAGCTCCGCCGTCCGCTCCGCCTCGACCACCTGCACCGCACGCGAGGGGTCCATCCCCTCGAACTGCACATAGAACAGCGGCTCGCCGCGCTTCAGGATCAGGTCCTTCTGCGGCTCGTGCCATTCGAAGGCCCACATCAGCGGGCGCGGCCAGATCGAGATCGGGAAGCGCCCGCCGAAGATCGTGCCGGGCAGCGGATCGGGCCGATAATGGGCAAAGGCGGCAAGCTGGGTCAGATAGACCATCTCGTCGGCGATGAAATAATAGGGCAGGTGCAGCTGGATCGTCGGGCGGTCGGGGAAGCGCCATTCGGCTTCCGACACCAGCGTCAGCACCTCGTTCAGCTTCGACGACCGGATGGGCGAGGACGCCCCCGCCCGGTTGACCAGCACCGCCTTGCCCTTGTCGTCGCGCTGGAAGCCGATGTGCAGGTCGAACGGGCATTTCACCAGGAAATACCGGCTTTCCAGCTGGATCACCGCCGGACAGCGGCTGGCCGACTTGGCATGGGCCTTGTTCGGCGGGCGGATCACCACCCGCTCGGGCGGGTCATACAGCACCGCGCCCTTGTCCGACGCCAGGAACCAGCCCACGGTCAGCGGCCCCGATCCCGGCCCCTCTTCCGGGCGGTCGTAATCCAGCCTGATCTCCATCGCCCGCTCCTATTCCAGCGCCCTGCGCAAGGCCCGCACCGCATCCGCATCCGTCTGCCGCTGCACAGGCGGCGCGAAACCCATCTCCACCACCCGGCCCGAAACCGGCCTTGATGCCGAACATGAGGCGTGAATCTCGCCGATGCCAAGCCCCTTAAGCATCGCCGCATTCCCCGGGTTCACCCCCGACCCCGGCATCACCGTGATCCGCCCGGCGGCCTGACGCACCAGCGCCCCGATCCGCCCCGCTCCGGCTTCCGCAGTCGTCTCGCCACCCGAGGTCAGGATACGCTGGAAGCCAAGGCCGACCGCCTCCTCCAGCGCCTCGCCCATATCCGGCGCCAGGTCGATGCAGCGGTGCAGCACCAGTTCCAACCCATCCGACGCCGCCACCAGCCGCCGCAGCACCGGGACATCCAGCCGCCCGTCCGGAAGCGAGGCGCCGAGCACGACTCCATGCAGTCCCGCAGCGCGGACGGCGGCGATCTCGGTCTCCATCATCGCGACCTCGGCCTCGGACCAGACGAAATCCCCCGCCCTTGGCCGGATCATCGCCACCACCGGCACCCCGCAACCCGCGGCCTGCGCCATCAACCCGGCAGACGGCGTCAACCCCCCGACCGCCAGTGCCGCGCACAGCTCGATCCGGTCCGCCCCGCCCGCGACCGCCTGCGCCAGCCCCTCCGCCGTATCGACACAGACCTCAAGCCTCAGCCCCATGCCGCGACCCCCGCCATCGCCGCGCCCAGAAGCCCGGCATCCGCCCCGCATTCCGCCGGAACCAAAAGCGGCCCCCTGGTCTTGCGCAGGATGCGCACCCGCACCGCCTCGTCCAGATAGCCGACCAGCCCCGGTGCCTTCGACAACCCGCCTCCCACCGGCACCACATCCGCTCCGACCACGTTCACCACCATCGCCAAAGGCCCCGCCACCAGCTCGCGCCACAAGGCCATCGTCTCGCCCGCCTCCACCTCACCGGCGATCCAGTTGGCGATGATCGCCTCGGACCCCAGCAGCTCCGCCGTCCGCTTGCGGTGCAGCCGCTCCAGCCCACGCGCGGACCCGACCGTATCCACGCAGCCCACCTGCCCGCAGCCACACTGGAAGGCGAACTCGCCCCGGATCACCGGCCCGTGCCCCCATTCCCCGGCATAGCCGCCTGCCCCCGTGACCACCCGCCCGCCGATCACCAACCCGCCGCCGACCCCCGAGCCCAGGATCACCCCGAAGACCGATCCGTGCCCGCGTCCGGCACCCTGCATCGCTTCCGCGAGGGCAAAGCAATCGGCGTCGTTCAGGACCTGCACCGGCAGGCCCGTCGCCGCCCGCACCTCCGGCCCCAGGGCAAGGCCGTCGATCGCGGGGATATTGGCCACCTTGCCCACGCCCGTCGCCGGATCGACCACCCCGGCGATGGAGATGGCGATGCCCTTCTCCCGCCCGGTCACGAAGCTTGCGAGTGCCGCCGTGAACGCTGCCTTGTCGCCCAGGGGAGTCGCCACCTCGCCCAAGGGTCGCAAGCCGCCCTCCCAGACCGCCGCCTTGATCCGGCTGCCGCCGATGTCGAATGCCAGGATCATCCCACCTCCCGTTTTGCCGCCAGTCTTGACAGCCCTTCCCGGCCCCGTCAAACCGCCCCAAACCCGGAGACAGCCATGCCCGCAGATGACCGCCTGATCGTCGCCCTTGACGTGCCGAACGTGGTGCACGGGCTCGACCTCGTCTCCCGCATCGGCGATGCCGCCGGCTTCTACAAGATCGGCCTCGGGATGCTGACCGGCGGGGGCCTCGCGCTGGCGAACGAGTTGAAGCACGACCAGGGCAAGCGCGTCTTCCTCGACATGAAGCTCTTCGACATCGGCGCGACCATCGAAGCCGCCGTCCGGGGCCTGGCGCAATACGATCTCGACTTCCTGACCGTCCACGGCGACCCGCAGGTGGTCAGCGCCGCCGCCACCGGCAAGGGCAGCTCTGGCCTGAAAATCCTCGCGGTGACCGTGCTGACCTCGCTCGACCGCGCCGACCTGGACGCGAACCTGATCAAGCCCGGCGACATCCACGACATCACGCTGGAACGCGCGGCCCGCGCCCTGCAGGCCGGGGCCGATGGCGTCATCGCCAGCCCGCAGGAAGCCGCGATGATCCGCGCCTTGCCGGAAGCGTCGGGCAAGCTGATCGTCACCCCCGGCGTCCGCCCCGCAGGCAGCGCAACCGGCGACCAGAAGCGCATCGCCACGCCACATCAGGCCATCGCCGACGGGGCGGACCATATCGTCGTCGGGCGCCCGATCTGGCAGGCGAAGGACCCCGCCGCCGCTGCCCGCGCAGTTGCAAGGGAACTTCCCCCTCGGTAGGGCCGAAACCATCGGCCCGGAACCCCGGCCCTCCGGCCGGAAATACCCAATCGAAAGAATCGGGCTTTACAAACCCAAGGATTTTAGTCAGACAATCCGGCAATCCCGACAGAAAAGGTTTGCCGATGCGTCTCCATGCTGCCCTGTGCTTCTCGACCGCCCTTGCGGCCCCGGCTTTCGCCGCCACGCCGGAGGAGGTGACCGAGCACTACGCGGACTTGGCGCTGGCCACCTACCAGGACAGCCTGACCACCGCGACGGCCCTGCAAACCGCGGTCGCGGCGCTGATCGCGACGCCCACGGACCAAACCCTGCTCGCCGCGCGCGAGGCCTGGAAAGCCGCCCGCGTGCCCTATCAGCAAACCGAGGCCTTCCGCTTCGGCAACCCCGTCGTCGACGACTGGGAAGGCCGGGTGAATTCCTGGCCGCTGGACGAGGGCCTGATCGACTATGTCAGCTCCGACTATGGCAACGAGGAAAATGCGCTCGCCACCCTGAACGTCATTGCCACCCCGAAGTTCACCCTGTCGGGGAAGGAGATCGACGCCACGACCATCACCCCCGAACTGATCTCGGGCACGCTGCACGAAGCCGACGGGATCGAGGCGAACGTCGCGTCGGGCTACCATGCCATCGAATTCCTGCTCTGGGGCCAGGACCTGAACGGGACCAATCCCGGCGCCGGCAACCGCCCCGCGACCGATTTCGCCACCGGGGACGCCTGCACCGGCGGCAACTGCGACCGCCGCGCCGCCTATCTGCAATCCGCGACCGACCTTCTGGTCAGCGACCTGACCGAGATGGTCGGCGACTGGCAACCGGAAGGCGCGGCCCGCGCGGCCATAACCACCGACCCGCAGAAGGGCATCCTCGCCATGCTGACCGGCATGGGCAGCCTGTCCTATGGCGAGTTGGGAGGCGAGCGGATGAAGCTTGGCCTGATGCTGAACGACCCCGAGGAAGAGCATGACTGCTTCTCGGACAACACGCACAACAGCCATTTCTACGACGGCCTTGGCATTCGCAACGTCTATCTGGGCAGCTATACCCGGACCGATGGCTCGGTTGTCTCAGGCCCCTCGCTGTCGGAACTGGTTGCCGCTGCCGACCCGGCCGTCGACACCCAGCTCAAGGCCGAACTCGACGCTTCGGTCATGGCGTTGCAGGCGGTCAAGGATGCGGGCGATGCCGGCAAGACCTATGACACGCTGATCGCGCCCGGCAATGCCGAGGGCGAGGCGCTGATCATGGGCGCGGTGAATGCGCTTGTCACCCAGACCGCCTCGATCGACCGGGCGGTTTCGGCGCTTGGCCTGTCGAAGGTGGACTTCGAAGGCTCCGACAGCCTGGACAACCCAAACGCCGTCTTCCAGTGACGCCATGATCATCTGCCATTGCCAGTCCATCACCGATCACGACATCCGCGCGGCGGTGGACTGGATGCGCGCAGCGGACAAGGACACGGTGATCACCCCCGGCAAGATCTACCACGCGCTTGGCAAGCGCGCCGATTGCGGGGGCTGCATGCCCTTGTTCCTGAACACGATGCGCACGAACGAGAATTTCCGCGTGCCCGCCCGCCGCGACGTGCCGCCCGTGTTGCGCCACCTGCGCGCAGTGGCGACCGACTGAGTCCGCCACCGCAACGGGAACCTTTGCGTCGCTTCGGAATTTCACTGGACGGACCTTGGCGCCAAGCCTAGCCTTTCGGCGCAGCTCCAGCCACGGCGACACCGCCGAAGCCAGGCTCTTGTCCCGTCACAGCGAAAGGATCGGCCATGAAGGGCGACGCGAAAGTCATCGAATATCTCAACGCAGGCCTGCGGTCGGAACTGACCGCCGTCAGCCAGTACTGGCTGCACTACCGGCTGCAGGAAGACTGGGGCGTCGGGCATCTGGCCGACAAGTCCCGCGCCGAGTCGATCGAGGAAATGCACCACGCCGACCGCTTCATCGCCCGGATCATCTTCCTGGAAGGCCATCCGAACCTGCAGAAGCTGGACAGCCTGCGCATCGGCCAGACCGTGCGCGAGACGCTGGAGGCCGATCTTGCCGGCGAACACGACGCCCGCAAGCTTTACATCGAGGCGCGGCAGTATTGCGATTCCGTCGGCGATTATGTGTCACGGGCGCTGTTCGATGATCTTCTGGCGGACGAGGAAGGCCATATCGACTTTCTGGAGACGCAGCTTGGCCTGTTCGACACCCTGGGTGCGGAACGCTATGCGCTGTTGAACGCAAAGCCCGCGAGCAAGGCCGAATAGGTCGGGCACCCTCAGCCGAAAAGCCACAACGCGTGTCTCAAGTCTCTCAGCGTGAAGGGTTTTTCTGGACCTGGGCCACGCGACTGGCTATCGTCCGGGAAAACGGGGCGTTACGACCCCGGACTTGAGGCAGCAATGGTGTTTCCAGAGCGGTTTTCGAACCTGCCGGATTATGCGTTTCCGCGTCTGCGGAAACTTCTCGACGCGCACGCCCCCGGCGGCGAACCCATCGCCATGACCATCGGCGAGCCGCGCCATGCGATGCCGGAATTCGTCGGGCCGATCCTTCAGGCGAACCTGTCGGGCTTCGGGGTCTATCCGGCGAACGACGGCACGCCGGAACTGCTGGCGGCGATCTCGGGCTGGATCGACCGGCGCTACGGGGTAGAGGTCGCGCAGGACCGGCTGATGGTGCTGAACGGCACCCGCGAGGGGTTGTTCAACGCCTGTATCGCACTGTGCCCGGAGACAAAGAACGGCAAGCGTCCCGTCGTGCTGATGCCGAACCCCTTCTACCAGGTCTATGCCGTGGCCGCGCTGACCGTTGGAGCCGAGCCGGTCTATGTGCCCGCGACGGCGGCCACCGGCTTCCTGCCCGACTATGGCAGCTTGCCGAAGGATGTGCTGGACCGGGTGGCGCTGGCCTATATCTGTTCGCCCGCCAATCCTCAGGGCGCTGTGGCCTCGAAGGACTATCTCGCGGACCTGCTGGCTTTGGCCGAGAAACACGATTTCCGCGTGCTGGCGGACGAGTGCTATTCGGAAATCTGGCGCGAGACGCCGCCTTCCGGGCTGTTGCAGGTCGCGTCGCAGCAGGGCGCCGACCCGGAGCGGGCGCTGGTGTTCCATTCGCTGTCGAAACGGTCGAACCTGCCGGGGCTGCGGTCGGGTTTCGTCGCGGCGGGGCCGGAGTCGATGCTGCGCATCCGGCAGTTGCGGGCTTTTGCGGGGGCGCCACTGCCCCTGCCCCTGCAGCGGGTGGCCGAGGCCTGCTGGCAGGATGAGGCGCATGTCGATGCCTCGCGGGCGCTCTACCAGCAGAAGTTCCGCGATGCGGATGGCATTTTCGCTGGTCTTCAGGGCTATCAGGCCCCCGGCGGCGGCTTCTTCCTGTGGCTGCCCGTGGAAGACGGTGAACAGGCGGCACTGAAACTGTGGCGCGAGACGGGGGTGCGGGTGCTGCCCGGCGGCTACCTGTCGCGCGACGCCGGGGGGCAGAACCCGGGCAAGGGATATATCCGGGTGGCTCTGGTCGCCAGCCGGGAAGAAACGCAGCGCGGGCTGACGATGCTCCGCGACTGTCTTTATCGGTGAGGGACGAATGGCTTCGTATCAGGCACGGCAGCGCGATCCGCTTCTGGATCAGGGTACCCAGGCGATGCTGGAACGCCGGGGGCGCGAGCTTCTGGGGCTGGTTCTGGTGCTGGTGGCCTTCGCCTTCACGCTGATGCTGTGGAGCTATTCGCCCGAGGACCCGGGCTGGATGGTCGCGACCGAGGAACCGGCGCAGAACATCTTCGGACGCTTCGGGGCGGCTTTGGCCTCGACCCTGATCATCCTGATCGGCAAGGGGGCCTGGACGATCCCGGTGATCTTCCTGGCCTGGGGCGTGCGCTTCATGATCCACCGGGGCGGCGAGCGTGCGGTGGGCCGGGTGGTCTTTGCGGTGATCGCGGTGGCCTTCGCGGCGGTGCATTGCGCGACGCTGGTGCCGGGGGACAGCTGGACCCATACCTTCGGGCTGGGCGGGCTGTTCGGCGATACCGTGACCGGCTCGCTTCTAGGGGTGATCCCCGGCAGCGCGGGCTTCGGGCTGAAGGTCCTGTCGCTGATGACCTTCGCGGGCCTGATCGCGATGATGCTGTTCGTCACCGGCTTCGACATCGAGGAATTGAAAGGGGTCCAGCGCTTCCTGCTGCTCGGCTCGATCATGGGCTATTCGGCGCTGCGCCAGGGTGTCGGTGCCGGGGCGCGCGGGGCGCTGACGGGTGCCGCAGCCTTGCAGGACCGGGCGCGGGCGCGGTCGGCGAACATGGCGGCCTCGCGGGGCTATGAGCCGCCGGTGGCGATGGGGCGCGACGCCCCGGTCTCGCGGCGGGTGATGCCACCCATGACGGGTGCGATGGCACCCGAGCCGCTGCGGGCGGCACCGACGCGGGCGATGCCTGCCTCCCTCCGGTCGGAACCGCGCCATCACGAGCCGGAACCGGCCCCCGCCCCGGTCAAGGAAAAGCTGGGCCTGCTGGAGCGTCTGCGCCGCAAGCACCAGCCGGAACCGGAACTGATCGAGCTGGAGCCGAGCTGGGACGAGACCATGCCGCAGGACGTGCGGATCAAGGCGCGGATTTCCGACGTGATCCGCAGCCGCGTCCAGCGCTCGCCCGATTTCCCGGTTGCCCCGCCGCAACTGACGCCCGCCGCCGCGCGGGTGGAACCCCCGGTGATGCGCCCGAAGGGGCCGGTCGTGCTGATGGCCGACACCCGCCCCCTGCCCCGGATGGCCGCACCCGTTGCGCCGCCCGCCTGGGAGCCGGAGGTCGAGGAGGAAGATGAAGCTCTCGCCTTCACCGAAGCCGCCTGGGACGATCAGGACGCTCTGGACGAGGATCGGCTGGACGAGCTGGAGGACGAACTGCCCCCCGCCCGTCCGATGGCCTTCACCCCGGACCGCAAGGCCGTGGTGCAGCATGCAGTGAAGAAGCCCCTGCCCTCGCGGCAGGCGATGGCGGAAAGCCAGCCTGCGCTGCGGTTCGAGGAGGCGGCTCAGAGCTATGAACTGCCGCCGCTGAACCTGTTGTCGGCCCCCGTGAAGGTGCAGGGCACCCAGCTTTCGGACGAGGCGCTGGAAGAGAATGCCCGGATGCTGGAAAGCGTGCTGGACGACTATGGCGTGAAGGGCGAGATCACCGCCGTCCGCCCCGGCCCGGTCGTCACCATGTACGAGCTTGAACCCGCGCCGGGGCTGAAGGCCAGCCGCGTGATCGGGCTGGCGGATGACATCGCCCGCAGCATGTCGGCGCTGTCGGCGCGCGTGTCCACCGTGCCGGGGCGGTCGGTCATCGGCATCGAACTGCCGAACGCCCATCGCGAGAAGGTGGTGCTGCGCGAAATCCTCGCCGCCCGCGATTTCGGCGACAGCCACCTGCGGCTGCCGCTGGCCTTGGGCAAGGATATCGGCGGCGAGCCGGTGGTGGCGAACCTGGCGAAGATGCCGCACCTCCTCATCGCGGGGACAACGGGGTCGGGGAAATCGGTCGCGATCAACACGATGATCCTCAGCCTCCTCTACAAGCTGACGCCCGAGGAATGCCGGCTGATCATGATCGACCCGAAGATGCTGGAACTGTCGGTCTATGACGGCATCCCGCATCTCCTCTCCCCTGTCGTCACTGACCCGAAGAAGGCGGTCGTCGCCCTGAAATGGGTGGTGGGCGAGATGGAGGAGCGCTACCGCAAGATGTCCAAGATGGGCGTGCGGAACATCGAGGGCTACAACGGGCGCGTCCGCGAGGCGCTGTCGAAGAACGAGATGTTCAAGCGCACGATCCAGACCGGCTTTGACGAGGAAACCGGCGATCCGGTGTTCGAGACGGAAGAATTCGCGCCGCAGCCCTTCCCCTATATCGTCGTCATCGTCGACGAGATGGCCGACCTGATGATGGTCGCAGGCAAAGAGATCGAGGCCTGCATCCAGCGGCTTGCGCAGATGGCGCGGGCGAGTGGTATCCACCTGATCATGGCGACGCAGCGGCCTTCGGTCGACGTGATCACCGGCACGATCAAGGCGAACTTCCCGACGCGGATTTCCTTCCAGGTGACCTCGAAGATCGACTCGCGGACCATCCTTGGCGAACAGGGGGCCGAACAGCTCCTCGGTGCAGGGGATATGCTCTACATGGGCAACGGCGCGAAGATCACCCGTATTCACGGGCCCTTCGTCAGCGACGAGGAAGTGGAAGAGATCGTCAACCACCTGAAGAGCTTCGGCCCGCCGGTCTACATGTCCGGCGTGGTCGAAGGGCCGGAAGACGAGGTCGCGGGCGATATCGACATGGTGCTGGGCCTCGGCTCGGGCGAGGCGTCGGACGATGCGCTCTACGATCAGGCGGTGGCCATCGTGGCGCGGGACCGGAAGTGCTCGACCAGCTACATCCAGCGGAAACTGGGCATCGGCTACAACAAGGCCGCCCGGCTGGTGGAGCAGATGGAAGAGGAAGGCGTCGTCACCCGCGCCAACCATGTCGGCAAGCGCGAGATCCTGGTCGAGGAACGCTAGACCCGGAACGATGTTCCATCGGCTGAAGTGATCGGACCCCTGTCGGCGACCCCGGCCGGGGTCTTAATCATTGCGGCATTCCGAACACAAACCCGCCTCAATCCCGCCCGATTCGGAACACAACTTGTGGTTGTAATTTGTGTCGGGATTTCGCCATAGAATCGTCTAGATGCTGCGACGCGGGGCTGCAGCATCGTCTGGGGAAAGGGGCTCCTTGGAAAATCATGGCTTTTGATACGACGGAACCGCTGGCCCACACCGAATTCGGCGACGAGCTTCTTCCGGGGACGAAGCTGTTTCACGGCCAGTATCGCATCGTGCGCTTTATCAACTGCGGTGGTTTCGGAATCACCTACCTGGCCAAGGACAGTCTCGACCGCGAGGTCGTGATCAAGGAATGCTTCTCCTCGACCTTCTGCCGCCGGACCGAAACCCGTGTCCGCGCCCGGTCGCAGGGCACGCGCGACCATATGTCGAAGATCGTGAAGAGCTTCCTGAACGAAGCGCGCAGCCTGGCCTCGCTGACGCATCCGAACATCGTCGGAGTGCATCAGGTGTTCGAGGACAACGACACCGCCTACATGGCGATGGACTATATCCGTGGCAGCGACCTGCTGGAAATCGTCGACGAGAAGAAGGTTGATCTGGCGCCCGAGCAGATCGTCGGCATCGCGGCAAGGCTGGTGTCGGCCCTCGGCTACATCCATGACAACGGCCTGTTGCACTGCGATATCTCGCCGGACAACATCTTCATCAACCAGGAAGGCGAGCCGATCCTGATCGACTTCGGCGCATCCCGCCGCAGCGCCGTCGGCGAGGCTCAGAAATATTCCGGCCTGAGCGTGGTGAAGGACGGCTATTCCCCGCACGAGTTGTATACTGCGGGCGGAAACAGCGGGCCGTGGAGCGACATCTACTCGCTGGCCGCGTCGCTGTATCATGCGATCACCGGAACGGCGCCCGAGAACTGCCAGAGCCGCCTTGCCGCCCTGGCCGAGAAACGCGCCGACCCGGTGAAGCCCTTGGCTGGGTCGGTTCCAGGGTATCCGCGCGGATTCCTGGAAAGCATCGACAAGGCAATGTCCGTGGTCCCGGCAGCCCGGTTCCAGACGGCCGAGGACTGGTCGCGCGCCCTGCCGCAATCCGATCCGCGCAGCGACCGCAAGGTCGTGCTCTTGCGTCGGCTGACACCGCAAGTCGCGCCCGCGCCCGCGCCGGTGGTGAGACCGCGCCGCCCCACGTCGCGGGCTGCGGCCCCGGATCTGTCCGCGCTGCGGCGTATCGGCGGCTTTGCCGGCGGCTGGCTGGTCGACAGCGATAGCGGAGCGGTGCTGGCCAGCGAGACCGCCCGCAGCGACCAGGATCACGCCGAGACCATGACCACCGCGATCAACATGGCGAAGGCAAACCTGAAGGCGCTTTGCCACGGCCACCAGGAAGAACGGATCGACGACATCCTGATCTCGCTTGGCCGCCGCATGCACTTGATCCGTCCGCTGGACGGGTCATCGCGGCTGTGTCTCTGCGTCGCGCTCGACAGCGAAAGTGCAAACCCGCTGCTGGCCCGCATGCAGGTACGCCGAATCGCTCAGGGCCTGAAGTCCTAGCGCGGGCGGCTCAGAGCTGCAGGTTGCCGCGGCGCGGGGCGTGGGCGGCGGTGTCGATCAGTTGGGCAAGGATCACGCTTCCCACCATCGAGAACAGCCCAAGCTCGACCCAGGATATCCGCAGCGACTGGCCGATGAAGACCACCAGCGGATGCGCGAGGTAGATCCAGACCGAGATCCGCGAGCATCTTTCGGACAGGGCGCTTGCGGGAAGCCGCCAGGTGAGGCAGGCCAGCGCCAGCCCGGATCCGACCAGGATCGTGGTGTTGTCGGGTGCCGGGTGACCCAGGTGCAGGATGAGCCAGCTGCCAAGAAGTGCGACCAGCGCCAGCCGCCAGCCCCAGGCGAAATAGGCGATCCCGACCAGTATCGGAATGATGCCGAAGCTCCATTGATGATAGGGCATCGCCTCCGGGGTGCCCTTGACGACGATCAGGAGGGCCGCCGCCCATGCCGCGCCGAGCGAGACGATGGGATGCTGAAGCCAGGGCGCCACGATTGCGGCAAGAAGGGCGAAGGGCAGGATCCAGAGATGGTCCCAGGTGCCCATCAGCAGCATGTCCGGGTTCCACCAGCCGAACGGCGGGTCATTGCCTTTCAGCGCAAGCGCAGTGTGCAGGATGCCGAAGACGACCGACCAGGTCAGGAAAGGCCAGAGCAGCCGCCGGGCCCATCCCGAAAGACCGCTCCGCGATGGTGCCATCAGCAGGACGAGGATGAACGGCAGGGCGATATAGGCGATCCGTTGGCCGGGCGCCTGGATACCGAACCAGACAATACCGAGCGACGCCGCAAAACGGCCGTAGTCGGTCAGTCCGTTCCGTTCCTCCGCCACGACGGCACCCCAAGCTCCCCTGCGCAGTTTGCGCCCAGATCGCCTGCGAATCCAGTGGGTAATGCCGGTTTCGGACGCGCCCGGGCCGATGGTCAGGCCGGAACGGCCACTCCTGCGCCGGACGCGCGACCCTTGCGGCCCTCCCGCAGGTAGCGGGCATAGCCGAGGTCCGCGCTTTCGATCCCGGCGCGGCGGCCCGAGACGATGTCGGCCAGGACCCGACCCGACCCGGCGGCCATCGTCCAGCCCAGCGTGCCGTGGCCGGTGTTCAGGAAAAGGTTCGACAGCGGCGAGCGACCGACGATCGGCGTTCCATCCGGCGTCATCGGGCGCAACCCGCACCAGAAGCTCGCCCGGGACTGGTCGCCCGCGCCGCCGAACAGGTCCTCGACCGAATGGGTCAGGGTGGCCTGGCGCTTCGGGCTCAGGCTGAAGTCGAAGCCCGCGATCTCGGCCATGCCACCGACGCGGATGCGGTCACCCAGGCGGGTGATGGCGATCTTGTGGGTTTCGTCCATCACGGTCGATACCGGGGCACGCGCTTCATCGACGATCGGCGCGGTGATCGAGTAGCCCTTGACCGGATAGACCGGCAGCTTGATCCCGAACTCGCGGACCAGCATCGGCGAATAGGACCCGAGCGCGACCACGAAGGCATCGGCAGTCACCCGGCCCTCGGACGTTCGGACGGCGGTGATCCGTCCAATATCGGCCTCCAGCCGCTCGATGGTGACGCCCAGCCGGAAGATCACGCCCGCTTCCTCGGCCAGACGGGCAAGGCCCTGGGTGAACTTGAAGCAGTCGCCGGTTTCATCGCCCGGCAGGCGCAGGCCACCGGCGATCTTGTGCCGGGACGCCGCAAGGCCGGGTTCGGCCGCCACGCAGGCGTCGGCGTCCAGCACCTCGAACGGCACGCCGTCGGCCTTCAGGACCGCGATGTCCTTCTCTGCCGCCGCGACCTGCTTCTCGGTGCGGAACAGTTGCAGCGTGCCCTGGGTGCGTTCGTCGTAGGCGATCCCCGTCTCGGCCCGCAACTCCATCAGGCAGTCGCGGCTGTATTCCGCCAGCCGCACCATGCGCGACTTGTTCACCGCATAAGCCGAAGCCGTGCAGTTCATCAGCATCCGCGCCATCCAGGACAGCTTGGCCCAGTCGGGGCGCGGCTGGACGATCAGGGGCGCGTGCTCCATGAACATCCATTTCAGCGCCTTTACCGGAATACCGGGGGCCGCCCAGGGCGAGGCATAGCCGGGGCTGATCTCGCCCGCGTTGGCGAAAGAGGTTTCCAGAGCGGCTGCGGGCTGGCGGTCGATCACTGTGACCTCGTGACCTGCCTTGGCCAGATACCAGGCCGAAGTCACCCCGATCACACCCGCGCCCAGCACAACGACCTTCATCTTCGCCCCCGATCCCGTGATTTCCTTCACAGGGTAAATATCTGCGTCTTCGCGGGATTTCTTGGAGAAAGTGGGCGCTTCTTTCATATGATTCCGAATGTTCTTCGATGATTCTCGGATTTCTTGAAAGTTTTGATCATCCACTTCCTTCCTGGCGATAGAAATCGCCTCACGCGGGAACACCGCTTCGGCACGTCCTTGCGAGCAGCCGGTCAGCGGGGGTGCATCCAGCCGGTGCAAAAGCTATATCTGCCACATGAACCGTCGCTTTGCCCTTCTGGCCCCGCTCCTCCTTCTGTTGCCGCTTCCCGCCGCAGCCGAGAAGGTCTCGCTTGCCGCCCTGTCGAAATATCTGAACGGCCTGACCACGGTCGAGGCGGACTTCACCCAGGTGAATTCCGATGGCACGATCTCGACCGGCAAGATCTACATCAAGCGTCCGGGCCGGGTGCGGTTCGAATACGGCCCGCCCGACCGCAGCCTGGTGATCGCCGGAAGCAACAACGTGGCGATCTTCGATTCCAAATCGAACCAGCCGCCCGAACAGTACCCGCTGAAGCGCACGCCGCTGAACCTGATCCTCGCCGCGAATATCGACCTTGGTCGTGCGAAGATGGTGGTCGGCCATACCGAGGACGGCACCTCGACCCGGGTCCGCGCGCAGGACCCCGAGCACCCGGAATATGGCTCGATCGAACTGGTGTTCACCGACAACCCGGTGGAACTGCGACAGTGGGTCATCACGGATGACCTGGGTGCCCAGACCACGGTGATCCTGGGCGAGATGAAGAAGGGCGGCAACTTGGGCACCCGCCTCTTCGACATCAGCGCCGAGATCGAAACGCGCGCGAACTGAGGCGGGGGTAGACCCCGCCCCTTACCGGCAATAGGCCAGCTGGTCGCGGTACATCTCGGACCGGGCGCCGACCGCTGCCGCCACTTCCACCAGCCAGGGCTTGCCCAGGTAGGACTGTGCAGCATAGCCGGTGCGGCCTTCGTGATAGGCCAGATATTGCGCTTCGGCGTCGGCTTTCGAGATTCCCAGCGTGCGCGCGCTTTCGTCCATGTACCAGCCCATGAAATCGGTCGCGTCGCCGATGTCGTCACGCTTGGACCGGCGACCGCCCGCGCTGTCCTGGTATTCCTCCCAGGTGGCATTCAGCGCCTGGCTGTAGCCATAGGCCGTGCTTTGCCGCCCCATCGGGATCACTCCCAGCGCGAAGGTATGCGGGGTGCGCGCGTTGCCGATGAACTTCGATTCCTGGTAGATCGTCGCCATCTGGACATGCACCGGGATACCCCAGCGCCGCTCGGTCGCTTCCATCGCCCGCCGGTATTGCGGCCGTTCGCGCATGATCGCACATGCGTCGTCAATCTGCCTCGGCGCCGAGTAGTTTCCACCGCCCCCACAGGAGGCAAGGCATAGGACCACCAGCGACGCACGGAGAAACCTGCTCATCTGCCCCTCGTGCACTTTTCTTTTGCGGGCAGTTTAGCTTATTCGCCACGGGGATGAAATGGGGAACCCCTGACCCTGCCATCAGAAACCCGCGAGCGGGCGGACTGTAGGGACAGGGCCCACAGACTGTTTCCCTCGCGGAGGTGCGGCAAAGTGGACAGTTTCATTGCAAAAGCGTAAAGAAAATCCGGGGGATTGCGAGATGCAGACGACGCACGCCAAGTACCATATCGGGCAGGTGCTCCGTCATCGGAAGCATCCGTTCCGTGGCGTGGTCTTCGACGTCGACGCGATGTTTTCCAACACCGAGGAATGGTACGACAACATCCCCGAAGACAGCCGCCCCTCGAAGGACCAGCCGTTCTACCACCTGCTCGCCGAGAATGGCCAAAGCTATTACGTCGCCTATGTCTCCGAGCAGAACCTGGTGCCGGACGAGACGGGCGAGCCGGTCGATCACCCCGACCTGGGCGACCTGTTCGGCGACTTCGAGGACGGGCGCTATCCGGTGACCTTCCAGCTCAACTGACGCTTACCAGTTGTTCACCCTTTGCCCCTAGCCTGCGGGAAACGCAAGCAAAGGGGTGCGACATGCAACTGCAAACTCAGACCAGGCCCAAGGTGATTTCGGTCAGCGTGCTGGAAGACCGGATCGACGCGGCCACCGCGATCCAGTTCAAGGAACGCATGCGGGAGGTGACGAAGGATGGTCCCGCCCGCGTGGTGCTCGACCTCGCCCGCGTCCAATTCCTCGATTCCTCCGGTCTGGGCGCGATCGTGGCCGTCAAGAAGCTGCTCGGCCCGGACCGCGCGCTGGAGTTGTCCGGCCTGACGCCCACGGTGGAAAAGGTGTTCCGCCTGACCCGGATGGACAGCGTCTTCACCATCCATCCCTCGCTTGAGGTCGCCGTTTCGCATGCCGCCAGCGCCTGATCCGGACCCTCGACCAGCCGATCTGCACCTGACCTTCCCGGCCAGCCCCGCCGTCGTGCGTGACGCTCTTGCCCGCATGATGGCGACGGCGCCGCTGCTCGGTCTCTCCGACACGCGGCGCGGCACTGCCGAACTTGTGCTGGCAGAGGTGCTGAACAACATCGCCGAGCATGCCTATGCGGATCATGCCGGCCTCATCACCGTGACGCTGCGCGCGGGGTCCCGGGGCATAGCCTGCCTTGTCGTCGATCTGGGCGCACCGATGCCGGGCGGCGTCTTGCCCGACCGGGGCCTGCCCGCCCGGGCGGGCCTTGCCCTGGCCGACCTGCCGGAAGGCGGGTTCGGCTGGCACCTGATCCGGTCGCTGACCCGGGATCTTGCCTACCGGCGCATCGCCGGGGCGAACCGGCTCAGCTTCCTGCTGCCTTGTGAGGGCGAGATACCTTGAATTCGCGCGATGGGCCTTGTTCCCGCCGCTGCCAGGCCCAGCCCCTGTCACGGAAGCCTGCGACATCAGCGATGCGGCGAAGGCGCTGCCCCCTGGTGTCCGGGTTCCAAACCCCCTCCAAACCCGGATGCCAGGGGTCCTTGCCTCTTGGCTTCCCCGCGTCCGCGTCCTAGCTTCTGCGGACACTTCCCAGGGGGACCGATGCGCGACCTTCACCTTCCCGGCCGTTCGGCTGTCTATGCCCGGAACGGCATCTGCGCCACCTCGCACCCGATCGCCGCCGAGGTCGCCATCGCGGTGCTCAAATCCGGGGGCAATGCGGTGGATGCAGGCATCGCCGGGGCGCTGGTCCTCGGCATCGCCGAGCCCCAGATGACCGGCATCGGCGGTGATTGCTTCGTCCTGCTGAAACCTGCCGGGTCGGAGGAGGTGGTCGCCCTGAACGGCTCCGGCCGCGCGCCGAAGGGTCTGAATGCCGCCGACCTCCGCGCCCGTGGCCTGACCGCCATGCCGATCCAGGCGATTGAATCGGTCACGCTGCCGGGCGCCATCGACGCCTTCTGCCGCCTGAACGCCGACTACGGGATGAAATCCCTGGCCGAAGTCACGGCTCCCGCGATCCACTACGCCGAGGAAGGCATCCCCGTCGCCCCCCGCGTTGCCTTTGACTGGGTGGACGACCTGCCCTGTCTGAAGGGCGCCGCGCGGGATTTCTACAGTTTCGGCGGCAAGGCCCCGGTCGTGGGCCAGGTCTTCCGCGCCCCCGGCCAGGCCGAAGTGTTGCGCCGCATCGCCAGCCAAGGCCGCGCCGGGTTCTACGAGGGCGAGGTGGCCGAGGACATGATCGCCTCGCTGAACGCGCTTGGCGGCACCCACACGCTCGACGACCTTGCCGCCACCGCCTGCGACTACACCACCCCGGTTTCCGGCCCCTACCAGGGCGTCGAGCTGGTCGAGCACCCGCCAAACGGCCAGGGCGCGACGGCGATCCTGATGCTGAACATCCTCAAGCACTTCGACCTGAAGTCGATGGACCCGTTCGGCAGCCAGCGCGCCCATATCGAGGCCGAGGCGACCAAGCTTGCCTACGACGCCCGCAACCGCTTCATCGCCGACCCCGACCGCACCACGCGCCTTTCGCACATGCTGTCGCCCGGGACCGCCGCGAAGCTCGCCGCGCTGATCGACCCGAAACGCGCCATGCCCGCCGCCGCGCCGCTGACCGAGGCGGTGCACCGCGACACGATCTACATCACCGTGGTCGACCGCGACCGGATGGCCGTCTCGCTGATCTACTCGATCTTCTGGGGCTTCGGCTCCGGCCTCGCCTCGACGAAATTCGGCATCAACTTCCAGAACCGCGGCGCGGGCTTCACCCTTCAGGAAGGCCACCCGAACGAGGCCGGGGGCGGAAAGCGCCCGATGCACACGATCATCCCCGGCATGATCCGCCAGAACGGTCGCGTCCTGATGCCCTTCGGGGTGATGGGCGGGGCCTACCAGCCGACGGGGCATGCCCGCTTCGTCAGCAACCTCACCGACTACGGGATGGACCTGCAAGAGGCCATCGACGCCCCGCGCTGCTTCTCCGGCGCCGAGGGGATGGAGGTCGAACGCGGCTACTCCGACCAGGTCCGCGGCGAGTTGGCCGCGATGGGCCACCCCGTCACCATCCCCGCCGCGCCCCTTGGCGGCGCCCAGGCGATCCGCATCGACGGCGACCTGCTGATCGGCGCCTCGGACCCCAGGAAGGACGGCTGCGCCCTTGGCTACTGACATCGACCGCGCCGCGATCACCGCAAGCATCCAGGCCCTCACCCACGGCGAGACGGATACCGTCGCGCTGATGGCCACCCTCGCCTGCGAGATCCACCACGCGCATCCCTTGTGCGACTGGACCGGCTTCTACCGCGTCACCGCGCCCGATCTGCTGAAGATCGGTCCCTACCAGGGCGGCCACGGCTGCCTGGTGATCCCCTTCTCCCGAGGCGTCTGCGGTGCCGCCGCCCGCACTGGAGAAATCCAGAACGTCCCCGACGTCGACGCCTTCCCCGGCCACATCGCCTGCGCCTCCTCGACGCGGTCGGAACTCGTCCTCCCGGTCTGGAACGGCAAGGGCCAGCTTCTCGGCGTCCTCGACCTCGACAGCGACACGCCCGCCGCCTTCACCAAGGCCGACGAAGACTGGCTCGCCCCCCTCCTCGCCGAGGTCTTCCGCGCGGCGACCTG
>NZ_JAYRPN010000066.1:0-2182 GCF_041911175.1 Tabrizicola sp. | reverse complement strand
CGCCGCGCGACGAGGAGTAGCGGCGGTCGTCGTCGTCATAGCGCGACGACCCGGAGGAGCGGCCACCCTGGGAATAGCCGCGGTCGCTGTCGCGGCTTTCCCAGCCGCGGCGCGCCGCTTCGGCGTGGCCCTCGCGGTCGCCGAACCAGCCGCCCTGGCCATGATCGCCATCATCCCGTCCGCCGCGCGACGAGGAGTAGCGGCGGTCATCGTCATCATAGCGCGACGACCCGGAGGAGCGGCCACCCTGGGAATAGCGCCGGTCATCGTCGTCGTAGCTGCTGCGCGACGAACGGCCATTGCCGCCGCGCGACCCGCCGCGGTCATCGTCACTCACGAAACGGCCGCGCTCGTCACGGTCCGGGGTGTCTGAGTATCTTGGCATGTCATCCTCCTGATCTGCCATAGGTGGACGCTTTCGCAGTGACCGACCGTCATGGTCCGCCATGCAGGCAGCGATACGCCTTTCAAGGGCAGGCTCGGGAATGCCTTCCCCTCGTGCCTTCGCAAGAAGTCCGGTCTTCGGCGCTTCCTCGCGATTGATGAGATCCCGAATGAGAGTGACGGCGAGCCTGACCTGGCCGGGAAGCAGGGCATCGTCGGATCGTTCATCCAGGAGGAGGCCGATCAGGAGCCCCCGGTATTGCGCTTCCTCGAGCGGGGGAAGATTGGCGACGCCCATATCCGCAAGCGTCTCGACAAGCGCCAGATGCAGGGGAAAGTGGAGCGCGAACTGCTGCGACAGGGCGGCACGGCCAAGCTCGCTGTGGCTGCCGCTCTGTTCCACCTCGTCGACGGCGTCAACCAGACGGTCGATGCGCTGGCGGTAGAACCGGAAATCGTCACGGCCCTTCGGCCGGCGGGTCTTCGCGGCAGTCTTGCCGGCGCCGGGCTCCGGCTCGCCTGCGCCGGCCTTTGCCCTTCTCGATCTGGTGGCCGCGCGGGCCGGCTGCCCCGCCGATGCGTAGGCCGCCCGGGTCTCCCCCCCGGCGTCTTCGCCCGATTTGCCGGGCCGGCCCTTCGTGGCGTCCTGGTCCTTGTTGCCCGGCCCTGACGCTCCGCCCGGTTCGGGAGTGGTGCTTGGCATGAGGTCCTCTCCTTCATCTGGCCCATCAACCTGAGCGGTGGCGGGGATGTTCCAGCGGCGCGGGAGGTGAGCGTGGGACTGCCGTTGCGGTGGCGGGCCCGGAACGTTCGCGACCGCGACGCGTTGGAAGTGCGGGTAAGTGAGGAGTCCCGGGTGCGATGAAAACCGATCCGCGCCAGATGCAGGCGCCCGGCCTTCCCGGGCCGGGCCAGGTGAGCATGGCAAGGCCAGACGACTGGCAGCCGGACAGTCTTTGCGGATTGCGGGTTCTGATCGTGGAAGACGACTACTTCGTTGCAAGCGATCTGGCGCGCACCCTGACCTCTGCCGATGCGATTGTCGTGGGCCCCGCCGTGACGGTGGGCGAAGGCGCCAGCCTGCTCGACGAAGGCGGGATCGACTTCGCCGTTCTGGACATCTGCCTGCAGCAGGACGTGGTCTACCGCCTGGCCGATCGACTGGTCGCGGCGAAGGTGCCGTTCCTTTTCTACAGCGCCGATTTCTTCACCCTGCCCGACCGGTTCAAACACATCCGCCAGATCGGCAAGCACCAGGGATCGGGCGTGCTGTCGGCCTCTCTGGCCCTCGGCGCCGCGCGCGAGAAGGCGGGGCTGGGCCTGTCCGAGAGCGACCTGTTGCAGACCAACGAACAGATCCTGCGCGCCTTGCGGCAGATGGCAAGGCTGCTTGTCAGGGACAACGACGCCGCGGACGACCTGGTTGAGGCCACTTTGCGCCGCGCCATCGCCGAGGCGATCAGCATGGCCCCGGAGGACCGCCCGTCCTGGCTGGCCGATCTGATGGAGCGGGTGTGGATCGCGCAGCGGGGCTGAGCCGGCCGCAGCCTGTCCCGTGGCGGGCACCCGGGGAAACGGAATTCACGCAGGAAGACATGGTTTCTTCGGAACCGGCAGCGTTGTCGCGCGTTACGCGAGAGACCAGCCGGACCAGAGATGACCCATCCGCGCCGGAAACCCAGCTACCCTGCCTGTTTCTCGGGGCATTCTGCTCCGCAGGGGGTTCCTGTCGCAACGACCGCGCCTCGCCTCGGCCGGAGGCTGGCGCAACCGCGGCCCCCGTGACCGCGGCCCCAGT
>NZ_JAYRPN010000065.1:0-6230 GCF_041911175.1 Tabrizicola sp. | reverse complement strand
GGGTGCACGCCCCCGCAGGCAGGGCGTGAAGGAATGCACCGCCACGATCACCCGGTCGGGCCGCAACGCCGCCAGCCGGGCATAGGCCGCGTGATAGGGCCGATACAGCCGGTCCAGCCGCTCTTCGATCCCCTCCGCCGCGATATGCCGGTTCGCCGGGATGATCGTGCCGTCATAAAGCTGCATCACCAGCGTCGGGTCGTCCTCGCCCCGGTTCGGGTCGATCACCAGGCGCGAGAAATCCGACAGGATCACCGGGCTGTCGAGGAGCCGCCCCAGTTCCGACGCCACCCCTGCCGCGCCCACGTCCCAGGCGATGTGGCGCGCCATGTCCTCGGCCGGAATGCCAAGGTCGCCGCCGCCCACCCAGTCCGGCACATGGTTCGACGCATGGTCGCAGGTGACAAGCCAGCGGCCGGGCCGATGTTCTCCGTCGATCTTGAAGGCCATGCGGTCCTCTCGGGTGCTCATCCCTCCCTTACGGTCGTTCTTCGCGCAAGGCCAGCGATGAGCAACTGAAAGGCAGCGAAGAGCGACCGGAAGGCGTTGCGGGACGGATCGGATTGCGCCATAAGGCACGCGGCCCACATGAACCGAAATTTGAAGCAGGAGGATGGCGATGCGCCGTCACCGCAACGTGAAGATTGTGGCCACGCTTGGCCCGGCGTCCTCGACCTACGAGATGATCCGCGCCCTGTTCGAAGCCGGGGCCGACGTGTTCCGCCTGAACATGAGCCACGGCGTCCATGAGGACATCGCCAAACGGCACGAGATCATCCGCAAGGTTGAAAAGGACCTTGGCCGCCCGATCGGCATCCTGGCCGACCTTCAGGGCCCGAAACTGCGCGTCGGCGTCTTCGCCAACGGCGCGGAAGAACTGGTCGAAGGCGCGGCCTTCCGCATGGACCTGTCGACCGTGCCGGGCGACGCCAAGCGCGTGAACCTGCCGCATCCCGAGATTTTCGCCGCGCTGGAACCCGGAACCTCGCTTCTGGTGAACGACGGCAAGATCCGCCTGCGCGTCAATGCCTGCGGCAAGGACTTCGCCGATTGCACGGTGGAAGTCGGCGGCACGATCTCCAACCGCAAGGGCGTGAACGTGCCCGACGTGGTGCTTCCGGTCGCCGCCCTGTCGGAAAAGGACCGGGGCGACCTGGAATTTGCCTGCGAACTGGGCGTCGACTGGCTGGCGCTGTCCTTCGTGCAGCGCCCCGAGGACGTGATCGAGGCCCGCAGCCTGGCCAAGGGCCGCGCCGCGATCCTGTCGAAGATCGAGAAACCCGCCGCCGTAAAGGCCTATGATGCCATCCTGCAAGTGTCGGACGGGATCATGGTGGCGCGGGGCGATCTGGGCGTGGAACTGCCCGTCACCTCGGTCCCGCCGATCCAGAAACGTCTGGTGCGGGGGGCGCGGACGGCGGCCAAGCCGGTGATCGTCGCGACGCAGATGCTGGAATCGATGATCGAATCGCCGGTGCCGACGCGCGCCGAAGTCTCCGACGTCGCCACCGCGATCTATGAAGGCGCCGATGCGGTGATGCTGTCGGCCGAATCCGCCGCCGGAAAATACCCGGTCGAGGCCGTCAGCACGATGAACGCCGTGGCGATGAGCGTCGAGAAGGACCCGACCTATCGCTCGGTGATCGAGGCCAGCCGCGTCGTCCGCCGCGAATCGGTGGCCGACGGCATCGTCGCCGCCGCGCGCGAAATCGCCGAGGCGACCAACATCAAGGCGATCTGCTGCTTCAGCCAGACCGGCAATACCGCCGCGCTGGTCGCCCGCGAACGCCCGCATGTGCCGATCATCGCGCTGACGCCGCTGATGTCCACCGCGCGGCGCATGGCGCTGACCTGGGGCGCGCATTGCGTGATCACCCCGCCGCAGGAACGCTTCAAGGGCGCGGTGCTGGCCGCCGTGGGCGCGGCGCGCTCGGACGGGTTCGCGACCGAGGAGGACCAGGTGGTCGTGACCGCGGGCGTGCCGTTCAACGTCAAGGGCACCACCAACATCCTGCGCGTCGCGCCCTGCGACGAACGGTTGATCTCGCGGGTCGACCCCGAGTAACCTTGCCCTCGCGGTCATGGCTGGCGAGGGGTCATGGATACGGATCTGGTTCTGACGATCGGGATCGTGCTGTTCGTCCTGTCGATACCCTCGCTGCTTGCAGCCTGGGTGGAGGGCCGCCCGCCGCGCCTGGGGGCGATCCTGGTGATCGTCGCGCTTGGCATGGTGGTCGGGGCGCTCTGGGTGAAGCCGGGCGGCTACGCCTTCAACCAGGTGCCAGGGGTGATGATCGGCGTGCTGTCGCGCCTCTTCCAGTGACGGTCCCCCCTTGCACCTTTCCCGGCCTGCCCCTATAGGGGCGGCTTCGTTACCCGCACGGCCGGCCGAAGTGGCATGCCGAGTCGTGCCTGCAACCACGGAGATGGAAATGCCCAAGATGAAGACCAAGTCGGCGGCGAAGAAGCGCTTCAGCTTCACGGCCTCCGGTCGGGTGAAGGCCGGTCCCGCCGGCAAGCGCCACGGCATGATCAAACGCACGACGAAATTCGTCCGCGACGCATCGGGGGCGATGATCCTCTGCGCCAGCGACGAGAAGATCGTCAAGAAATACATGCCCTACGACCGGTAAGGAGAGCACCAGATGTCCCGCGTCAAATCCGGCAAGGTCACGCATGCCCGTCACCGCAAGGTGATCAAGGCGGCTTCGGGCTATTACGCCGCCCGCTCCACCAATTTCCGCACCGCCACCCAGGCGGTCGACAAGGCCAACCAGTACGCGACCCGCGACCGCAAGGCCCGCAAGCGCCAGTTCCGCGCGCTGTGGATCCAGCGGATCAACGCCGCCGTGCGGCTGTTCGATGCCGAGATGACCTATTCGCGCCTGATCAACGGCCTGGCGAAAGCCGGGATCGAGGTCGACCGCAAGGTCCTCGCCGACCTCGCCGTGCACGAGCCCGAGGCGTTCAACGCCATCGCCGGCCAGGCGAAGGCCGCGCTGGCCTGATCTGTCAGGTCATGGAATTGGGAAAGGCCCTGCGGCGACGCGGGGCCTTTTGTTTTGACCCCGTCCCGGGCTTGATCCGGGACCTCCTTTGTCTCCCCGAGGCCCCGGCTCAAGGCCGGGGCGGGGCAGGTCTACCTGTTGAACACCCGGCTCGGGTGCAACTCTCCGCCCCGGTAGTGCCCCACGGCCACCGCCAGCCCGTCCAGGCTGGCCCAACCCTCGGTCCCCCAGTCGGCATGGCCGATCACCTGCCCCGGGTTCCCGTTCCGCATCCGCACCGCTCCCTCCGGAGTCGCCCTGAACTCCGGCAGGTCCTGCAACCCCAGCTCCAGCGGCAGCAGCCGCGCATCCAGGGCATCAGTCTTGGCCTCGGCCTCGATCACCTCCAGCAAGACACCCTGCTCCGCCCGGAACGGCCCCGACCACTCCCGCCGCAACCACTCCACATGCCCCAGGCATCCCAGCGCTGCCCCGAGGTCGCGCGCGATGGACCGGACGTAGCCGCCCTTGCCGCAGACCATCTCCAGGTCGACATGGTCGGCATCGGGGCGGGCCAGCATCACCAGCCGCTCCACCCACAGGGGCCGCGCCGCCAGCTCCATCACCTCACCCTCGCGCGCCAGGTCATAGGCCCGCTCGCCATCGACCTTCACCGCTGAATACTGCGGCGGGACCTGGCTGATCTCGCCCCGGAACGCCCCCAGCGCCGCGCCGACCTGATCATCCGTCGGCCGCATGTCCGACGTCGCGACCACCGCGCCCGAGGCGTCATCCGTCTCGGTCGCCGCCCCGAATCTCACCCGGAAGCGGTAGCATTTCAGCGCATCGGTGATGTAGGGGATGGTCTTCGTCGCCTCCCCCAGCGCGACCGCCAGCACCCCCGTCGCATCCGGGTCCAGCGTCCCCGCATGCCCCGCCTTCTGCGCCGAGAGCGCCCATTTCACCTTGTTGACCACCGCCGTCGAGGTGACTCCGGCGGGCTTGTCCACCACCAGCCAGCCGCTGACGGCCCGGCCCTTCTTCACCCGGCCCATGCGTCAGCCCTTCGGAACCACGGTGCCGACGATCGGCCCCATCGGGAACCCGCCGTCATGCCGCCCCATCCCCGGCGCATAAAGCCGCGAGATGTTGCCGTCGAAGTACAGCGCATCCGTCAGCCCCAACTCGTCGCGGAACAGCCGCGCGAAGGCGTGGAAGTTCACCGCCTCGTTGGAAATCGCGAACACCGCCCGGCTGCCATCCGCGCTGACCCCCACCCCGTTGCGCACATAAAGGCTGTCGCTCCCGGCCAGCAGCTTCGGATGCAGCTTGCCCCCGATCACCAGCATCGGCCCCGACTGGGTGGCATAGCGGCAGGCCGGATGCTCCTTCTTGAAGGCCCGGCTCTCGATCACCCGGAAGCCGTCCCCGATGCAGAACACCCCGTTCGGCAACAGCCCGAAATTCCCCGGCCCGTCGCTGGTGATCAGCTTCGAGACCTCCACCCCGTCCTCGACATACAGCCCCACCGGAGCCAGGTCGCGGTGATACATCCCGGCATTCATCGCGAAGCCCAAGGCCTTGCCCTCGGCCCCCAGCGCATCGTCCACGTTCTTGAAGCTGCCATAGGCCCCGTCCGGGCCCGAGTGGAACAGCCGCAGGTCCTCGCCTGCCACCACTTCGCAGACCGTGTAGGACGCCCCCTCGAAAGTGGTGTCCCGGCACTCCGCCGCCTCTATCGCGGTCGGCGCCAGCAGAAGGGCCAGCGCGAGAAGCCTCATTCCTCGTCGTCCGCCGCGCCAAGGTCGCGCTGCACCGAGGGGTCCGAGAACAGCCGCCGCGTTTCGTCCAGCCGGTCGAAGGTCTCGTCGGGCCGGAACCGCAGGTCGGGCGCGTATTTCAGCGTCAGCTCGGATGCCACCCGGTGCCGAAGCTCCGCCTTGTTGCGCGCCAGCGCCGCGATCGCGTTCTCGACCGGCACCGACCCCATCAGCGGCATCACATAGACCGTCGCCACCTTCAGGTCGGGCGAGCAGGACACCTCGCCCACCGTGATCGACATGGCGTTCAGCTCCGGGTCGTGGATTTCGGCCCGGTTCAGCACATCCGACAAAGTGCGGCGGATGAGTTCCCCCACCCGAAGCTGGCGTTGCGACGGGCCGGACCCGGTGTTGAAGCGCTTGGACATGGCGTCCACATAGGGCCTTTCGCCCCGACCCGCAACGCCGGGCTTCTCACGCCCGCGCGAACCGGCTAGGGAAGGGCCAAACGGGGGGCACGCAGATGGATCAGCCGGGACTGGTAGTCACAGGGGCCTCGGGCCGCATGGGCCAGACGCTGATCCGGCTGGCGCAGGCTTCCGACAAGCTGCGCCTCGTCGGTTGCGTCGAACGCGCCGGCCACCCCTGGATCGGCCGCGACGTGGGCGAGGCGATGGGCGGCGCCCCACTGGGCGTGAAAGTCACCGACGACGCGCTGGAGGCCTTCTCGAAAGCGCAAGCCGTGGTCGACTTCACCGCCCCCGCCGCCACGGTGGAGTTCGCCGCGCTGGCCGCCCAGGCCCGGGCCGTCCATGTCATCGGCACCACCGGGCTGGAACCCCAGCACCTCGCCCGGATCGAGGCCGCCGCCCGTCACGCCGTCATCATTCGCGCCGGGAACATGTCGCTTGGGGTCAACCTCCTGACCCGCCTGACCCAGAAGGTCGCCGCTGCCCTTGACGCCGATTGGGATGTGGAGATCGTTGAGGCCCACCACCGCATGAAGGTCGACGCTCCCTCGGGCACCGCGCTGATGCTGGGGCAGGCCGCTGCCGAGGGCCGTGGCGTCTCGCTGGACGAAACGAAAGTCTCCGGTCGCGACGGCATCACCGGCGCGCGCCCGAAGGGGGCCATCGGTTTCTCCGCCATCCGCGGCGGCGACATCGTCGGCGAGCACGACGTGATCTTCGCGGGCGAGGGCGAGCGCATCATCCTGCGCCACATGGCCACCGACCGCGCCATCTTCGCCCGGGGAGCGTTGCGCGCGGCTGTCTGGGGTCAGGGCCGCAAACCCGGCCAATACGACATGATGGACGTGCTGGGGATCTGAGGCGCGGGGCTTCGTAGCAACTGTCTTTCACGCGGCCCGTTTCAGGTGGTCTGTGTGGTCGCGCATCATTGCGTTGAGGATGGTGAGGAGCTTTCTGGCGCAGGCGGTGATGGCGAGTTTCGCGGGTTTTCCGGTGGCTTCGAGGCGGGTTCG
>NZ_JAYRPN010000064.1:0-38463 GCF_041911175.1 Tabrizicola sp. | reverse complement strand
CGCAAACCCCACGGCTATTTCGAACGATCCTACTTCCGCACCGGCTTCGACTTCCTCAGAACCCAAATCCGCGCAAACACACACCTCGCCAAACACCTGGCGACAATCCTTCAAACACCACAACGAACAACGAGAGTCGTGTAGGTTAGGCGTTGGTCAACCCGTCGAGTCCCGCCCCGGCGTCGCGCGGGTCGGGGCGGGTTTCATGCGGAGCGCGTTCCGCGCAAGTCTTTCGTCTCGCCGCTTTGCGTGAAGGACGCAAAGCGGCTCGGATGTGCCTCCGGCGGGGATATTTGGACAAATGTGAAATTGAATGCGTGGTGGTCCTATCGCCAGCGGAGTTCCGCAAGCAGCGGCTGGTGGTCCGAGGGTTGGTGGCCCTTGGTCGGGACATGGCCCAGCGGGACGAGATCGAGGTCTGGAGAGTGCACGATCCGGTCCAAGGGCAGGATCGGGCGGCGCGAGGGGAAGGTGGCGGCGGTCGGCAGGATCACGAAGGGCGCCGCGAGACGGCCAAGGCCCACCCGGCGCGAATGTTCGTTGAAATCGCCGAGGATCACGGTGGGGCGCGCCGGGTGGCGGTTCAGCGCAGCCTTGATCGCATCGATCTGTGCGCGGCGAGCGGACCGGAGGAGGCCGAGATGCACGGCCACCACGCGCAGCGGTGCAGGCGTGTCGAGGTCGGCGATCACCGCGCCGCGCGGCTCGTGACCGGGCAGGTCGAGATGCTCGACCCCGGTCAGATGGATGCCAGGCCGGGCCAGCAGCGCGTTGCCATGCCAGCCGAGGCTGACGGCGTTGCGCCCGACGGGCAGCGGCTCCAGGCCGGTCAGGCTGGCGATCTGGTCGCGCGGCAGGGCGGAGGGGCGGTCGCCAAGTCGTTTGTCCGCCTCTTGCAGCGCGACGATATCGGCCCGGAGCGCGGCAATCCCGGCGAGCACCCGTTCCGTGTCGCGGCGCAGGTCGGTGCCGACCGCCTTGTGGATGTTCCAGGAGGCGACGCGCAGGCTGGGCTTGGACTCGGGTGTCATCGCGCCAATATAAGTCACAGGAACCGATCCGGGAGAAGGTCTTGCCTGCTCCATCCGCCATCGTCCTGACTGCGATCCGGGCGCTCCTGGCCTTCGAGGCAGGAATCGCCCTGTTGCGCGGGGTCTGGCCTGCGGTCTTCGTGACCCTGGCGGCCCTGGTCCTGACCCTGCTGCCGGAATTGCTGGCCAGCCGCGTGGGCCTGCGCCTGCCGCCGAGCTTCCTGGCCGCGATCGGGGTCTTCGTGCTGGCGACGCTGTACCTGGGCGAAGTGCGGGATTTCTACGACCGTTTCTGGTGGTGGGACCTGGCGCTGCATTTCGGCTCGGCGATGGGATTCGGGATCCTGGGGTTCCTGCTGGTCTTCATGCTGTTCCAGGGCGACCGCTATGCCGCGCCGCCCTGGGCGCTGGGGGTCCTGTCCTTTTGCCTGGCGGTGACGGCAGGGGCCCTGTGGGAAGTGTTCGAATACGCGATGGATACGCTCTTCGGCTTCGACATGACGAAGTCGGGGCTGCCGGACACGATGGGCGACCTGATGGTCGACGCGGTGGGGGCAGCGCTGGCCGCGCTGGCCGGGGTGATCTACCTGCTGGGCCGGGCGGGACGGCTGGGGGCGCCCTTCGACCTGTTCATCGAGACCAACCGCAGCCGCTTCCGCAAGGTCTTTGCCCGCAAGCGGCGGTAGGCAGGGCGCCCGGAAGTGCCCTGCCCTTCCGGTCAAAGCGCGGCAGCGATGGTGTCCGCGATGGAGGTCGTCGGGCGGCCGATCAGACGCGAGAGCGTGCGGCTGTCGTCGGCCAGCGCGCCGTGGCCCGCCTGGGCATCGCTGTCTGCGAGGACCTGGGCGAAACCTTCCGGCAGGCCGAAGCCCTGCAGCGCCCTGGCATAGTCGGCCTCTGCCATCGGCACATAGGCGACGGGCTTGCCCGCAGCCTTGGCGACGGCGGCGGCGAACTCCGCGCCGGAATGGGCGGTATCGCCGGCAAGTTCATAGGTCTTGCCGCTATGGGCCGCGTCCAGTGCCGTGACCGCGATGGCCTCGGCATAGTCCTTGCGGGCGGCGGAGTTCACCCGGCCCTCGCCCGCCGCGCCGATGATCGCGCCGTGCTGGACGGCAGCGTCCAGCGCGCCGGTGTAGTTCTCGGTGTACCAGCCGTTCCGGAGGATCGTCGCGGGGATGCCACTGTCGCGGATCGCGGTCTCGGTGACGATATGGTCCTGCGCCAGGAGCATCGGCGAGGCGTCGCCCTTCAGGATCGAGGTGTAGACCAGCCGCTTGACGCCTGCGGCCCTGGCGGCGGCGATGACCTTCCTGTGCTGGCCCGCACGGTCGTTGAAATCGTTCGAGGAGACGAGGACGAGCGTGTCGATTCCCTTCAGAGCGGCGGGATCGGCACTTGTGTAATCGAAGGCGCGGGTCTCGACGCCCAGATCGGCGGCCTTCGCCGGATCACGCGCGAGCGCGACGGGCCTGGCGCCACGGGCCTTCAGCGCGGCGATGGCGAGGCGGCCAAGCTGGCCGGTGGCTCCGGTAACGGCGATGGTCATGGGTCTCTCCTGTGGTTGACAGGGGGAGACATACGCCATTACTTACGAAACGGAAGTACGAACGAATTTGTTAGTACTGGACAGGGGCGCACAGGATGACCGGCATGGATGCACAGGCTTTGCTCGACCACTGGCAGCTGGGCAATGTTCTGGCGGCCGATTGCCCTTCGCGGCCGGTGTTGCAGCACCTGACGAACCGCTGGGGCACGCTGGTGATGGTGGCGCTGGCGACGGGGCCGCACCGCTTTGCCGAACTCAGGCGCAAGGTCGGGGGCGTCAGCGAGCGGATGCTGAGCCAGACGCTGAAGGACCTGGAGGCGGACGGGTTCGTCCTGCGGACGGCGCATCGGGTGGTGCCGCCGCATGTCGATTACGAGCTGACGCCGCTGGGGCAGCAGGCGGCCCGGCATGTCGTGGCGCTGGCAAGCTGGATCGAAGGGGCGCTGCCGGAGATCCTGGCGGGCAAGGCGGCGCTGGCGGCGGAGTGAGGGGGCCGGACAGACCTATTCCTCGCTCGGCGGCCCGAAGCGTGCCAGCATCCGCTCCCTGATCTGGTCCCGCGCCTGCCGGTAGGCGGCCAGTTTCGCCTCGCGGGTTTCGCCCAATCCGGTGGGGTCGAGGATCGGCCAGTATTCGATGTCGAGATGGTGGAACCGGGTCAATTCCAGCGCCATTCGCTGGCTTGCGGGACTCAATGCGATGATCAGGTCGAATTGCGAAAGGTCGTCGCCCCAATCCTGCATCTCCTCGAAGGAACGGGAGCGGTGGCGCGACAATTCGATGCCCAGTTCCTGACAGACGGCGACGGTAAAGCCGTCGATCTCCATGTCGTTCTTCACCCCGGCCGATTGCACATAGGCGCGCTGGCCGTAGAGCTGTTTCATCAGCCCCTCGGCCATCGGCGAGCGGACGGCGTTGTGGTCGCAGCAAAAGAGGACGGATTGCGGGAAGTCGCCCAAAGCCTCAGCCCCAGTGCAGGACGCAGATCAGGGTGAAGAGGCGCCGCGCGGTGTCGGTGTCGACCTCGGCCTTGCCCTCCAGCCTTTCGCGCAGGATCGCGGCGCCCTCGTTGTGGATGCCGCGCCGCGCCATGTCGATCGCCTCGATCTGGCTGGGCGGCAGGCGTTTCACCGCATCGAAGTAGGACTCGCAGATCTGGAAATAGTCCTTCACCACCTGGCGGAAGGGCCCGAGCGAGAGGTGGAATTCGGCGGCCTTGTCGCCGGTTTCGGTGGCGATGTCGAAGACGAGGCGGCCCTCGCGGATCGCCAGCAGCACGCGCCAGGGGCCGTCGGGCATCTCTCGGTCGGGGCGGCGGGCGGGGGTGAAGGAGTTCTCCTCCAGAAGGTCGAAGATCGCGACGCGGCGTTCCTGTTCGATCTCGGGCGTGGGGCGGGCGAGGCCCTTCTCGTCGATCTCGATCTGGCAGATGCGGTTCATGGCTTCGGGTCCCTGCGGTTCGGACGGTGATGCCAAAGCCTTGTCACCCACGCAAGGGTCAAGCGGGATCAGCCGTTCAGCCGGTCGAGCCTTGCCCGGACGGAAAGGCCATGCGCCTGAAGGCTCTCCGACTGCGCCAGCCGTTCGGCGGCGGGACCGATGGCTTTCAGCGCCTCGGGGGTCATGCGGGCCAGCGTGGTGCGCTTCAGGAAGTCGAGCACCGACAGGCCGGAGGAGAAGCGGGCCGAGCGGGCGGTGGGCAGGACGTGGTTCGGGCCGCCGATATAGTCGCCGATGGCCTCGGGCGTGTATTGGCCAAGGAAGATCGCCCCGGCATGGGTGATCTGGCGGCTGAGCGCCTCGGGGTCGGCGGTGCAGAGTTCAAGGTGTTCGGGGGCGACGCGGTTGGAAAGCGTTGCGGCCTCGGTCAGGTCGCGGGTGACGATGACCGCGCCGTGTTGCGCCCAGCTGGCCCCGGCGATGGCGCGGCGTTCCAGGGTTTCCAGCCGCTTCGCCACGGCTTGCGCGACGGCCTGCCCGAAGGCCGGGCTGTCGGTGACCAGGATCGACTGCGCGCTTTCGTCATGTTCGGCCTGGCTGAGGAGGTCGAGCGCGATCCAGTCGGGGTCGTTGTCGGCGTCGGCGATGACCAGGATTTCCGATGGTCCCGCAATCATGTCGATGCCGACCCGCCCGAAGACCCGGCGCTTGGCGGCGGCGACGAAGGCGTTGCCGGGGCCGGTGATCTTGTCCACCGGGGCGATGGTTGCCGTGCCATAGGCCAGCGCCGCAATCGCCTGCGCGCCGCCGATCCGGTAGACTTGGTCCACCCCGGCGATGCGGGCGGCGAGGAGGACAAGCGGGTTCACCCTGCCGTCGGGCGTCGGGCAGGCGATGATGAGGCGCTCCACCCCCGCGACCTTGGCGGGGATCGCGTTCATCAGCACCGACGAGGGATAGGAGGCGAGGCCGCCGGGGACGTAGAGGCCCGCCGCCGAAACGGGCGTCCAGCGCCAGCCGAGCGTGGCGCCCGCGCTGTCGGTCCAGCTTTCATCCTGCGGCTTCTGGCGGCTGTGGTAGGCGCGGATGCGGTCTGCAGCCAGTTCCAGCGCGGCGCGGTCTTCGGGCGAGACCTTCGCGATTTCCGCGTCGATCTCTTCTTGCGAGAAGGCGAGGGTTTCGGGGGTGAGGGAAAGGCGGTCGAAGCGATGGGTCAGTTCGATCACCGCCTGATCGCCACGGCTGCGGACATCGGCGATGATCTTCGCCACCGCCTGATCGACATCCTCGGCTTCCTCGCGCTTCTGGCCGAGGAGGGTCTGGAAGTCAGCCTCGAAGTCCGGGTCAGTGGTGGTCAGGAAGACGGGCATCGGGGCCTCCGGCTGGTCGCGGTCCAGATAGCGCGTGGGGAAGCCGGGCTCAAGGCTGGAGGCGGGCGGCAAAGGTTTTCGAAAACTTTTGCAAATTCCTTCGAAGGAATTTGGCCCTGTTCTCAGCCGTGGTTCGGAACCTTGCCCGAAGGCGCGCGGTAGGGCCGGGTCACGTCGTCGAGCCGGACATCCAGTGTCTCGACCTCCAGCGCGATGGCCCCGTCGCCCGCCAGCGTTAGGGTCAACCGACCCGTACCGTCCTCACCCGGATCGAACGACATGGACAAAAGCGACAATACGAGGTCCCTTTCGCCGCGATCGAAGCCCATTGTTTGCACTTTTCGCACATCATCGACCACAAGCAGCGAACGGACACGCTCATAGGCCCGCCCCAGCCGCTCGGCCTCGGCGCGGTCTTCCCAGCGGAAGCGGTTCAGAAGGACCGCAAAGCGACGACGGCGGGCATCGAAGGCCAACTCGGTCGCCGGCAGGACGGAATCCTGCACCAGGGTCGAGATCACCTTCAGGTCCTCGCCATCCTGCGCCACCAGCCGCAGGGGCTCTTCACCTCCGTCCTGAAACCGGGCGTCGGTCATGCCTGGATGCGCTCGATATGCGCCCCGCAGGCGCGCAGCTTCTCTTCCACCCGCTCATAGCCGCGGTCGAGGTGGTAGACGCGGGAAACCACCGTCTCGCCTTCCGCCGCGAGGCCCGCCAGGATCAGCGAAACGCTGGCGCGCAGGTCGGTCGCCATCACCGGCGCGCCTTTCAGCTTCTCGACCCCCGTCACAGTGGCGGTGCCGCCGTGGACGTCGATCTTCGCGCCCATGCGGATCAGTTCGGGGGCGTGCATGAAGCGGTTCTCGAAGATCTTCTCTTCCAGCACCGAGGTGCCCTCGGCGGTGCAAAGGAGCGCCATCATCTGCGCCTGCAGGTCTGTCGGGAAGCCGGGGAAGGGTTCGGTCGTCACGTCCACCGCCCGGACCCGGCCGTTCTTGCGCGCGACTTTCAGGCCCCGATTGGTCTGGGTGACGGAGACCCCCGCCGCATCCAGCTTTTCGGCGAAGCTTTCCACCAGGTCCAGCGTGCCGCCGATGCATTCCACCTCGCCGCCGCAGATCGCGGGGACCAGCATGTAGGTGCCAAGCTCGATCCGGTCGGTCACCACCTGATGCGTGGCGCCGCCCAGCCGGTCGGTGCCCTCGATGGTGATGGTCGAGGTCCCCTCGCCCTCGATCTTCGCGCCCATCTTCTTCAGGCAGCGGGCCAGGTCGACGATCTCGGGCTCGCGCGCGGCGTTCTTGATGACCGTGGTGCCCTTGGCCAGCGTCGCCGCCATCAGCGCGTTCTCGGTGGCCCCGACCGAGACGAAGGGGAACTCCACCACCGCGCCTTTCAGCCGCCCGCCGGGGGCCTTGGCATGGACATAGCCGTCACGCAGGTCGAGGTCGGCGCCCATCGCCTCCAGCGCCTTGAGGTGCAGGTCGACGGGCCGCGCGCCGATGGCGCAACCGCCGGGCAGCGAGACTTCGGCATGGCCGTAGCGGGCGAGCATCGGGCCAAGCACCAGGATCGAGGCGCGCATCTTGCGCACGATGTCGTAGTCGGCCTTGAAATTGGTGATCGAATGGCTGGACAGCGCCAGCACCAGCCCGTCCTGCAGGCTGGCGACCTCGGCCCCGAGCGACTGGAGGAGCTGCGTCATGGTGCGGATGTCGGACAGGCGCGGCGCGTTGGTCAGGGTCAGCGGCTCGTCCGACAGAAGCGTCGCGGGCATCAGCGTCAGGCAGGCGTTCTTCGCCCCCGCGATCGGGATCGCCCCCGACAGGGCCCCGTTGCCACGCACCAGAATCGAATCCATCTGCCCTAGTCCCCTTCCGTCTCGTCCAAATCGTCGCCCGGGCCGTCTTCGGCTGTGCGGGCCCTTGCCTGTGCCTTCCGGCGCGCCATGTTGGCCTTGAGCGCCGCCTTCAGCCGGTCCTCCCGGCTTTCGGGGCGCCGGGGCTTCCGGGCCTTGTCGCTTGCGGGCGGGTCCAAGGGGCTGCGCATGGGCAGGCTTCTACCTGAAGGGCGCGGGTGGGTCCAGAGAGGGCCGGAATTCCCGCCCCTACCCCCTTGCGCGCCGTTCCGATTGCGTCTAATCACCCGCCCACCAACGGCGCTGCAGTAGCTCAGTGGTAGAGCACTCCCTTGGTAAGGGAGAGGTCGAGAGTTCAATCCTCTCTTGCAGCACCACCCATCCCCTTGATCACAAAGAAAACCCTTGATCTCAAGGGCTTCGTGCCATTCTCTGTTCCAGAATTCGTTCCAGAACGGGGCATGCGGTGGCAGGAAAGTTGCGTCATTGGCGGGAGAAGGACGGCAGATTCTACGCTCGCCTGGCAGTGCCCAAGGAGCTTGTTCCGTTCGTCGGCAGATCGGAACTGATCGAACCCCTGGGGAGCGACAGGCGTGGCGCGATGCGTCAGCACCCGGCCGCCGTGGCCCGTCTGCAGGCCCAAATCACCAAGGCAGGCATGGAGGCCGCACAGACGGGTGCTATCGTGGAGCCTCTGGCCCACTTCCCGATGACTGACGAACAGCTGGCCGCGCGTCTCTATCAGATAAGCCTGGAACTAGATGACCAGGGACGCCTCTCTCGGGGCTACGCATCCATCGGGATCGACGATGGCTATGTGGCTACCCTGCGTTCCGCCCGTGCCGGTGCGTTGTCAGACAGCGAGCTATACGATCTTGTCGGGCCTCAGATCGAGCGGTTTCGGCTTGCGGGGAATGTCACCGCCGCTCCAGCGTCGCGCGAGTGGCGTCGTCTCGCGCAGGTGCTTTGCGAAGCTGAACTCGAAGCCCTGTCCCGGATGGTCGAGAGGGACGAGGGGGACTTCACCGGCACTCCTCCCGAGACCTCTGTCGTCAGAACCGCACTTCCTGACGAGCCAATCCCCCCTGTTCCGCTATCCAATCTCTTCGATGATTACATCAAGTCTCGGCAAGCCCTAGGCAAGCACACGGATGGTGGCAGAAGGTGGAATGTCGCGATCAAGAGTCTCGTCAAGCATCTGGGCCATTCGGACGCACGGAAGATCACAAAGCGCGATCTGAATGCTTGGCTGGAAGCTCTGCAAGCCGAAGGCATCGCCACGCGGACAGTGGCTAACGTCTACCTCGCCAGCGTGCGGGCTGTCCTGAGATGGGCGCATGAAAAAGACAGGCTGCCCTCGAATGCATCAGACGGCGTGCGCCAGGAAGTGCGCAAGACCGTGCGCTCACGTGAGCGGGGCTACACGTTGGCTGAAGCGAAGCGGCTGCTTCGTGCTTCAGTTGGTTACATCCCTGCAGAGCCCGCCAACCCGTCGAACCGCGAGAAGTCCTGCCTGACAGCAGCCAAACGCTGGATCCCGATCCTGTGTGCGTTTACTGGTGCCCGGGTCGTCGAAGTGGCACAGCTTCGGAAGGAAGACGCGCGGAAGGAAGGCCAGCGCTGGGTGATCCGGATCTCGCCGGAAGCCGGCTCGGTCAAGACCGGCGTTTACAGGGATGTGCCCCTGCATCCGCAGATCATTTCCCTCGGTTTCATCGATTTCGTGAAGTCCTCGAAGTCGGGTCCTCTGTTCCACAATGCCGCCAAGCCGGAGAAGTATCTTGATGGAGCGAGGGTCACTGCCGGTCGACTTTCAGAATGGCTGAACCGGACCGGCGTCGTGCCCGAAGGTGTGCAGCCGTCACATGGCTGGCGTCACCGCTTCAAGACCTTGGGCCGAGAGCTTGGTCTATCGGATAGAATCGTTGATGCGATCCAAGGGCACGCGGGCAGAACGGCAGGAGACGGCTACGGCGATGTCAGCATTCTGGCGATGGCCCGTGTCATCGACGCCCTGCCAGACTATGATTTGACTGCCGAGTTCTCCGTAGCTGGTAGCGAGTAATCGCCTTCGGCTATTTGGGCGCGAATTTGCGCGATCGTTTAAAAACATCGATGGGGGATCATCAGAGCAAAGATTTTCAATGATCGTTGACATTCCTATCGGATCACTGCAATCTCTGAGAAGATTTCAACGATCGTGAAAAACATGGCTATTTCACGCCTGATCGATACCCCCATAGCCTTAGGCGCAGCGATCCGTGCGCGACGGAAGGCGCTTGGCCTCCGACAATCCGATGTTGCCCTGCAAAGCGGTGTGACACTCCCCACCGTGAGCGCGATCGAGAACGGCAAAGAAAATGCCCGTATTGGCATTGTCCTGCAGATCTGCCGCGATCTTGGCCTCAAGCTTGAGGCGAAAGGCTGATCGTGGCCGCGCTGGAACTCGATGTGTATTTCGAGGGTATGGAGCATCCCGCTGGTCGGCTGGCCCGGGCGGAAGATGGCGCCACCTCATTCAGATACCTGACAGACGATATCCCGCACCCGCTGTCGCTTTCGCTGCCTGTGCGCGAAGAACCATACGGAGACAGCCATGCGCGCAGCTTCTTCTCCAACCTCCTCTTCGAGAATGCCCAACGCGAACAGGTCATGCAGCGACATGGGATCGATTTCTCGGATGTTGTCGGTCTGTTGGCACACCTTGGCGCCGATTGCCCCGGATCGATCTCCTGCGTGCCGGTCGGAGGGGAACCGGCAAAGATGCCGGGCGACCTTGAGACGGATTATGTATCGCTGGCAGAGGAAGATCTTCGCCGCATCATGGTATCGCTGCGTAACTTCCGGCGCGTGCCGGACGACACCAATGATCCATCGCCCTTGGCCGGCGTCCAGGGCAAGATCGCCCTCGCTCGGCGGCCGGACGGCAGCTTTGCCCTGCCGAGACCGGGGCTGAATGTCCCCACCACACATATCCTGAAGGTCCCCCGTGCGGGAGAGATGACAACTGTAGATCAGGAACACCTGCTGATGGGGATCATGGCAGAGGTTCAGAGGCACCCGGTGGCACGCACGGAAGTGATTGGCGAGGGTGATCTCCGCGGTCTGCTCGTTGAACGCTTTGATCGCCTCGTGAAGGGAAACTCGGTGCGCCGTCTGCACCAGGAGGACTTTGCCCAGGCGCTCGGTCTCGGCCCGCAGCTGAAGTATGAGCGGAACGGAACTGCCGAGCGCCGGTTCAACGCGGACGCAATCCGGAAGGTTCTGGATCAAACGGCCACTCCCGGTCCCTCACGACAGGCGTTCCTGGAGATCACTTTGGCCAACCTGCTTCTGGGCAACACGGACAACCACGCGAAGAATCACGCGTTGCTCTACCGAAGCCCTCGTCCGGACTTCGCCCCAGTCTACGATGTGGCCCCCGTTCTAATTGACGACCGAGTGCTTCACCAGTTGTCCTTCAACATCGGGAACGCGACGATGACGGACGAAATCACGTCAGAGGACCTGAATGCCTTCCTCCTCGCTCTGGGCTTCCCACGTGTCACTGGTGCGCTGATGCAGCGTCTGCGTGGCATTGCGCAGGCGATTGTTGGCAAGATTCCGGAGATGAACGGACCAATCAGAAAGCGCATCGGCGATGCCATCGCCGAACAGGCTCGGTGGATCGCCCCCGCTATCGGTGCCGAGGTGATCATTCCTGAAAGAGATCTGATCATTGTGAACCGTCCTTGACGATTCCGCCGTGGCGCAAGGTTGGATGAGGCTGGCTTGCACCTGTCAGTCAGACTTCTTCAAAGTGAACAGGATATGCTCCAGCTGACCAACATCCTCGATCGCAAGTCGTAGGAGATCAGCATGGGCGAGGTCCCTCATGGTCTTCAAACCGGCGTGTCGGCCATAGATCGGCCGACCCTTCTCGTCATTCTCTGCGTAGAGGTCGGAGGCGGGATAGTCCCGGCAGTCACAACCTGGGTTGCCTAGCCGACGGGCGTGATCCGCCCGCAGCCACAGGTTTGCCGGGGCACTCGGCGCTTTCTCAAACATCAGGCCGATCCGTTCTCCATTTCGTGCAACGATGACGTAGCGCGCGGCCAGCTTTGACTGGTGGCCTGCTGGGTGCTCGATGCACATGGAGTCGAGGATACCCAGACAGGCACGCTTCAGCTCTTCCCGAATCATAGGCCCGACCCTCAGTGCGAGCCCAGACCGAGGATCTGGGTCAGCCGCTTCCTGATGAGTTTTTCGCGCGCCCGCACGAACTCTGGCAGTTGCATAACATCGCACAGGTCGAGCCTCTCCGGGATCATGTGCTGGTCGTAGAAGTCCACGTTGCGACCAGTGATCCAGGACCGGAACGGGATGTCCCGCTTTTCGATATTCTCCTCACCCCGCAGCAGTTGAAGGTTCCCCACACGGTTCACCGAATCCAGAAGCTCCTGGATCCGATACTCCGGCAAGTTCCGCCCCCGCAGGACGCTCTTCTGCGCGTGCACCTGGGGAATGATGTGGTCCACATGCCAGTTCGACCCTGACCAGTCGAGCCCGTCGTAGAGCAACGACAACGCGATGAACGTCCGCGGCTTGCCATACTGCAAGTCAAGCAGTTCATCGATCGTGCGGTCGTCGACCTGGGAGAACCAAGGGATGAATCGAGGCCGCATAGTATTATAGCCAAATGCCGGTATACCGACTAGATCGCGGGCGTGCGCGACGTTGCGAAACACCGCATCTTCGAGAAACCCGCGCCGGGAACTGCGATCGCTGTGTGCCGCGCGAGTGGCCGCTACATCAATGTTGCTGCGGTAGCTTTGCGACGTCTTCACCGGCGATTCTCCGCCCTGTTCGTCGCCTTGTCCACTTGCTGCAGTAGGACCAGCGCTCGCAACCTGCGGCGACACGTTTTCCATCGGTGACAGCCTCCATTATGGAAGGTGCGCTCGGATACCTGCTTCTATCTAAAGGTCTTTGCGGAAGACAAACTCCGGCAGGACTGTCTCCCACTGCTCCTGCTTGATGTAGCCGTGATAGCCCTCGTCGTTGTCGGACTTCCTCCAGCGGACGATGGCGCCAACCTTGCCTGAGACAAGGTTGGTCCCGGTGGGAGGCGCCCAGCTTGAGGCCATGCGCCCAAGGATCCGCCGATCTGCGTCAAGGATCATCCACTTGCCATCGCGCTGCTCCAGGCTGACCGGGTCGTTGACCTGCGACCGAGAGATGGCTGCATGCGTATGAGAGCCTAATGGCAATCGGCCGGCAAAGGAGAGATCGACCGAAGCAAGGTCCGGCAGCTGATACTGGTCGGGTTCGGGAAGGTCGCTACGAAGTGGCACCTCGACCTTGCGCAAGACCTCGCTGTCACTGTCGGCCCGCACAAAGGCGTGCGCACCGCTGGTGACCACCGAAAGGCTCCGACGCGCACGGGTCATAGCGACGTAGAACAGGCGGCGGGGGGCCTCGCCGTCCTCACCTTTGGACAGCGCCTTCCAGCCTCCGTTCAGGATCACCACATGGTCAAATTCCAGCCCCTTGGACCTGTGCGCAGTAAGCAGAAGGAGGCCGCGCTGTGCACTCCGGACGTCCCGCGCCCATTCGGCAAGCCAGTCGATGGCATCGGCAACCGCGATCTTCCGATTTCCAAGTTCCCGGGCAAGGCCGGCGACGCCTTCTGCGATCAGGTCGACCCAGCGGTTCACCGGCTGCTGGTTTAACACATCGAGAATGTCCTGGATCGTCAGCATTGCAGTCAGACGCTTGCGCAGGTCGCCAACAAGGCGCTGCATCTCGCGCAGGCGCCAGACGCTGGGCAGCTTCTCGTTGGCCATCTCGACCGGCAGGCCAAGTTTCTCGGCATAGGCGCGGACCGGGCCAAGACCCTTCCAATCGCGAGAAATGATCGCCGTGCGCGCCCAGCTGAAGTCGGGGTCGAGACGCGAGAGGCGGACCAGTTCGTCCACAGCCACCACAGCCTGGGCCGTGTCATCGCCCGCCACGTCCAGAAACTGCACCCGCCCCTTCCCGACCGGGTCAAGCCGCGCCATCACCCCGCCACCGGGCTCCAGGCTGCGCATCCGGTCCACAGTGATCGGATGTCCGGCCTTCATCCGGTCGCGGGCAGGTTCGATCACCTGGTTCGCCGCGTCGATGATGTAGCGGGTCGAGCGGTAGTTCTCGGTCAGGAACCTCGGCTTGGCGCGGTAGTCCTCCTCGAACCGGCGGATGAACGAGACCGAGGCGCCTGTGAAGGCGTAGATGTTCTGGTCGTCGTCGCCGACAGCGAACAGGGACAGGCGCTGGTCCGGGTCGTCCAGCGACCGCCCGGCGACAGCGGCGATCAGCCCGTATTCCTCGGGGCCGATGTCCTGGTATTCATCCACCAGGATCCACCGGTAGCCCTGGATCAGCGCCTCGCGCTGTGCTTCTGCCTCCGACTTGCTCAGTCCATGGCCTTCGATCAGGCGCACCGCCTCGCGCAGGAGGGCGTCGAAGTCCTTTGGCTCACTGCCCGCGCTGGCAAAACTGGCCCCCACTAGTCGCATGGCAAGCGCGTGGTAGGTCAGGACGGTCACCCGGGCCGCGTCATTCCCGACCAGATGGCGCAGCCGGGCACGGACTTCGGCCGCTGCATGCCGGTTGTAGGTGAGAACAAGGATGCCGTCAGGGTCTTCGCGCCGGACCCGTAGGAGATAGGCGATGCGGTGGACGAGGACCCGCGTCTTCCCCGAACCGGGACCCGCCAGGACAAGCACGTTCGTCTCGTCGCGGTCGTCGGCGACGATCTCTTGCTGGACGGGGTTCCGAAGGTCTTCGATGATCTGTTTCCAGGCCCGTCCAGTGGTCTGGCGGCGGATCTCTACGTTGCGGCCGGGCATCCAGCGGCGCAGGAACGACTCTTGATCGAGGTTGAAGTAGTCCTCGGCCAACCGCAACGCTGTGCCGATATCCTTCAAACCTGTCTCTGCATATGCCGCCATGACATGCGTCTGGACCGTCTGTTCGCGGTAGTGTTCTTCCAGCGGCAGGAAGTCCTTGCGGGTAAAGCCCGCGCGGCTGGGCTTAAGATGAACTGTTATGGCTGATCGAAAGACTGTTAACCCTTTGCCCAGGGTCAGCACCAGCTGTTCGTGCAGCCACAGAAGCGCGCGCTCCATCAGCTTGGTCATGTCCTTGATACCGGATGCCTTGATCAGGGCGTCGCCGTTCAGCGCCGAAAGGAGATCGCCGATGGTCGTCTCGACCTGGATATCCTTACCCCGTGTCCCCGCAGACACCTTGGAAATCAGGAAATCCAGCAGCTTTTCAGCTGCCATCCAGCGCAGCTCGGCGGTCTGCTCTACGACCCGCCAGGGCCGCTCCAGAGCCACCTCGACTGCCTTGCTGGACAGTTTCCGTAGCCGGATGTTGCCCTTGCCGCCATCGCGGTCTTGCCCGTCGCGGGCGATGCTGCGCAGAAGGCGTTCCAGGATATGCGGGCTCGGGTTTTCCAGCCCCTCGCCGCGCAGGACATGGGCCGCGACGGTCAGGTCCAGCGTCGCCCCATTCAGTGCATCCGCGTCAGGTGCAAGCTCCCGCATCCGTGCGATCAGCGCCTTTTCCAGCTGCATCGCCGTTGCGATCCGCTGACGCGACTGGTTTTCGACCCCCACATGGACCGCGACGGTCACCGCGATGTCGTTGCGCGCGATACCCCGGGTCTCCAGGTCCGCCATCGCCTTCGCCAACTCTCGGTGCGAAAGGCCGCTCACACCAGTCAATTCGTCGGTGGTGATGCCCTGATCGGGCAGTGCGTTCATCACATGGCGCACGATGGTCAGAAGTTTTTGACGATAGGCTTCGGTGATCTGGGCGTCAGACAGTCGCGCCTCGGCCTCCGCCAGTGTCCGCACCAAAAGCGACGACGGAAAGACCTGAACCCGGTTCTCCTCGCGCGAGACAAGCGTCGATTCCTCCAGCCAGGACACAGCGGTCTTTACGCGGGTGTCGTCGGTCGCATCGTCGCGGATGAACTCGCGGTCTTTCTCTTCGCGCACGATCTCGCCCGTCGTCGCCACCACGATCCCGCTGTTCCGGCTGTGCTCGTCGATCCGGCGAAGCGCTTTCAGGATCGCGCCGATTTCGTGCCGTTCCAGCCGCGAGCGCGCCGTCAGAGAGAACTGTCGTTCGACATCGTCCGGGTGGTATAGGAGGACGCATTGCGCGGGTTCCCGGTCGCGCCCGGCCCGACCGGCCTCTTGCAGGTAGTTCTCCAGGGACCCGGGGATGTCAGCATGGACGACCAGCCGGATGTCGGGCTTGTCGATCCCCATGCCAAAGGCGTTGGTGGCCGCGATCACCCGCAGGTCGCCCACCCGGAAGGCTTCCTGCACCTGGTGCTTGTCGTCGGCGCTGAGCCCCGCGTGGAAATGGGCAGCGACATAACCCTGGCGCTTCAGATGCGATGCGACCCGTTCGGTTTCCTTCCGCGTGGCGCAGTAGACCACCGCGCCAGACTTCCCTTCGGCGGGCAGGTGGTCGCGGATCGCGGTCAGGATGTCGTCCGGCTTGCGCTCCCGGCCCGTCTCGCGGACCGAGAAGCTCAAGTTCGTCCGCGTCGCCCCGCCGTCGAAGAGGTCCAACTCGACCGCCAGCCGCTGGCGGAAATGCTCGGTGATGTCCTCCACGACCTCGGGCTTTGCCGTGGCAGTCAAGCACAGCACCGGCGCCGGGGACGCATCGCCCGAGAACTCGCGGATAAAGCGCCCGATGTAGCGGTAGTCGGGCCGGAAATCATGCCCCCACTTCGAAACGCAATGTGCCTCGTCCAGGACCCAAAGCCCCACATCTCGCTGCTTCAGCACTGACCGGACGGAAACGCTTCGCAACTGCTCGGGCGAGATCAGCAGGATCGCCGCCTGGCCAAGACGCACCCGGTCCAGCGCCTCTTGCCGCTCGGGCATGGACAACATGCCGTTGATCGTCACGGCCGAGGCGATCCCCGCCCGCTCCATCCCCTGCACCTGGTCGGCCATCAGCGCCACAAGGGGCGAGATCACCACGGTCAGGGCGCCGGTCTTGTCGTAAAGGCTCAGCGCCGGGACCTGGTAGCAGACTGACTTGCCCGTGCCCGTGGGCAGGATACCCAGAACGTTCCTGTGGCCCATGGTCCTGGCCACGATGGACTGTTGCAGCGGTCGCCCCGCGCTGTCTGCGGGCTGGGGCCGAAAGCCTTCGAAGCCGAACCATTTCTTCAGCGCGCCCACCGGGTCATTCATCGTGGCGCACCACGCGCAGGACGGGTCGCCGCAGTTGGTGTCTCGCAGGTCCCGGACAATAAGCCCAGCCTCAGGGAACGCCGCGCGCACCCAGGGCGGCATCACGGATTCTCCGCCAGATACTGATATCCAGGCGAGGGCATAGGCCATCGGCCAACCCATCCGAGGGTCAGAAAGAGCATCGAGTGTCGGCCCAATTTGCGTACAGCAAGCTTTTCCGAGAAGGAGCTGACGGATGGCGCCAATGGCCGAGCTGCGATCCGGTGCTGCTGCCCGGCGGATCTCGCGAAAAACGGCATCGAACCCCTCTGATCGATCCATTCGCGTTGCAAGATAGTGATAGGCCAAAAGGCTGTCCGGCGACTGCGCCCCGAGATCTGCTAGTGCCGCCAGCTGGTTCTGAAGCACCTCGAACACCAGCCGCGCATCTTGTTCCGGATCGTTCACATGTCCAGCCTGCAGTCGCCCGTCATGATAGTGCTTGACCAAGCGGTGATAGGGGTTCCTCGGAAAGGCCAGCGGGTTGAGCCACAAGGTGTCGATCGGGGCGGCCATTCTTTCCAGTAGCCGTGGCCGCGCAGCCAGAAGATGTTCGATGTCATGGCGCAGGATGTTGTGGCCGATGACGTGTGGCGCTTTCGAAAGTGCCTTTTCAAGCTGATCGAGCCGGTGTTCTGTTGTGCCCTTGGACGCGCCAACTACTGCATCGCCATTGAACCGGACCGCAGCGAGATCGAAGATCTTCGTGGTCTTTGGATCGACCTCGAGGTCGACAGAAAGACAAAGCTCCGGAAGAGGTCTCTTGTCCGTCGACCGGAATTTCATGAAGTTGAAAAGTGCCATCAAGTCCAAGGAAACGGAGGTCTTTCTGCCACCTTAGGGCTCCTGTGCAAGCCCGGCAACAGACCAAGTCTCATTGCGAAAAGCAGCTCGGGAGAACGTGCGTCCCGCACCAAAGGCCCCGCTGCATTCCGGGCCGTCCGCGGCTCTATTCGATCGGTCCCAAGCGCCTCGATGCGTAGCTCCCAAAGTGAAGGCAGACAGTGGCGGGATCGGTAGGCAGAGCCACGACTAACACCGTGCTTTCGGCTGCAGGAGCGCAGGCTGGATGTCGACACGCACACGAGGAATACATCTTCAGAAACTATTCGGCTGACGGAATAGGTGGAGCGGAAGCGGTCGGCATGACGCACATATTGGTCGCAGTCTCGGTTCCCTTAGAGAGATGGGCTCATACCTGCCGTCGACAAGCTTCGGGATGTATGCCCATTTCGCGTCCCTATGTCAGTCATAGCTGCCCGCAAAGCGCCACTTATCTGGCCGGGCGATGGATTGGTTGGAACATCGACATCGCACAGCAGCAAAGCGAGATAACTCTTCGTCTAGCGGTTTCCGCAAACAACCAGTTGATCGAAGATCGGACAGCCGTTCATGCAGCTTGGCCGGTGCGAACAGTTGCCGCAGCGGTTAGAAGAAAAGTAGCGTCGGAATGAACGGACGTTCTCCGAGCCGTGCCAGATGTCGAGCAGCGACGTGTCGTCATCAAGCACGTCGCCCTCAACTAAACCGCTCTGAAACGAGCAAGGATAGACCTTCATGTCTTCGGAGACGTATAAAGAGAACCGTCCGGCATCGCAGGCATCAACCAGCGCCGTGTTGGCATCCGTCCTAGCAAACACGCCGCTCACGCAGCAGGCATCGAATCCGACCTTGACTTTCGCATCAGTTGCGGTGGCTAGGCTGAAGAACTCATCAAGGCGATCGCTATGGCGAAGCATCTTTTCCTCGAAGATCTTCCGCCCAGAAGGTTTGTAGTTAAGGAAAATGAGCGCGTTGATGTTGGCAAGGAAATCGGGCGGGTTGCGAAGCCAGTCGATCGCCGTATCGACGCTCTCGCTGTCGATGATGAAGTGCACATTGGTCTTGATGTCGTGATCGGTCAGCAAGCGGATGGTCTCGGCTGTCTCGTGATACGGTGCGTAGGCGGAGACAGCCACGGCGCCGCAATTGCGGCGAGTCGCCGCTAATATTTCGTCGGTCAGCCCACGCCCGTTAGTTGTGTAGTTTGGGACGATCCCTTTCGCCCAAGTATAGTCGAGGATTTCGACGAAATCGGGGTGCTGGTTGGGATTGCCGCCACCCAGCGCGACTTGGAAGGTGCCCATCTCGGCGGCTTGGTTGATCACGCGCTTGTAATCAGCTAGCGCCATGTGTGACCCGTGCCGTGTCGAGCTCTTGTAGCAGAACACGCAACCCTTGTCGCACCAGTTGGTGATCGAAATATCCATGAGCTCGGGGCCGTGCGGCGACCAGAACGGCTCACGCTGACCGGATTCGGGGACGCGCGCGAAGAATCCGGTTCGCGCGTTGAAGAAGGTCGAGTAGCCGAGATCTTTGTATCGATTTACGCGCAAGCGCGCATCACCAATAGTTGTCATAGGCATTGATGAAGAACCTTTCTGACTCGATCTCGAAAATCTCTGTGCACAGCGTCATCTCTGCCAGATTGTTGTCGCTGCTAAAATGGCCGACCGTGACCGTTTCGCCGCCTGCGATTCCCTGCTTCATGCGATCGAGCACCGCTGGCGTAAAATGTTGCCGGTTCTCCAGTGTGTCGACATCCTCGACTTGCGTCAGGACTGTGCCGCGGTCGATCTGGGCCTTAAGCTCAGCGAACATAGTCTCAAACAGCGGCGCCACAGGGCTGTCGGGACCCACGCCGGCCGCTGCCAAGAAATCGTCACGCGACAGCATGTCGCGAGCGATGTAGACGAAGGAAGTCGATGAGCTGTTCGAGACGAAGTCCATCTTAATCTTCATGGCTGTCCTCCAGCTTGCGAACGCAGGCGATGACTGTGTCCCAGACATTGTCGTCATAGGCTTCCTCGAGCACACCCCCGGGTGACTTAATTTTGAGGATGTGCCTTTTTGCGAGTTCAGCTGGGTCGAGGTAGATATCGTGCGTCAATTCGAGATAGGCCGCAAGCGTCGGATACTCCACGCAATAGTATCGGTCATATTGCGCTCGCAGGTCGTTCGACCAAGCGAATAGCTGGTTGTAGACACCCGTGAACAGCTGCGCCGCGAGCCCGACCGGCTTGATCTTCAAGGCATCGAGAAATTCGTCGAGGGGCGGAATTCGGCGCAAAGGCAGGACGTGATAATTCTCTGTCATGCCACCGCTTCCTGGGATGCTTCGATATCCGACAAGAGCATTTGCAACGTCGTGGCTTTAGCTGGTCCGACCCGCACCAAGGCTTCGGTGCAATTGACGGTGTCCCCGGCGTCCTGGAACAAGCTTGAAGCCCGCTCACGTTCCAGCCAGCCAGCATGGGCGGCGGCATGCAGGAAAAACGCGAGCCATTCGGGTGCGTATCGCACGATGCCTCGGCCGCCTTCGTCCTCCCCGACATCGGCCACCAGCTTATTGATGCGTTGCTGCCACCTTAGCGGGTCGTAGTCGCGATGGTCGCCGAAGATCTCCCCAATGAAGGTGGCGTGCTCCTCGTCTTCGAGATCGTTCAAATGGTCGATGAGGATGGCGATGTTCAACAAATCGGCTGTGTTGCTCCGGTGCAGTAGAAACAGAGCGACGCGACGCCGTCGCCGAGCGCCGTCGGCGTCCGCCAGTATGGCCGTGACCCGCGCAACGTCTTCGCTCTTCTGCACCGCGGGGGGCAATAGGTGGACATTATGGCTGAAATGCTCGGTGAAGTTCGGTGCCGCCTCGCAGGCCGCGACAACGGCGGTGTCGTTCGTTCTGCGTGCGAGCAGATAGGTGTAGCGGTAGACGCCTTCGTAGACGGGGCTGCTGGGCAAGCGGGCCAGCATTTCGGTCAAAGCCTGGGCCTTCTGAGCAACGGGCCGATCGACCAATTGATAGGCGACAATAAAGTCCCTCAGCTCGTCATAGGTGAACGAGATGGTGAGATTGCCTACCGCCGCGAGGCCGTCGCTATCAACTTCTCGGCGTAGGATTACGTCGTCCTCGACGAAGCGCCAGACGATCTCTTGCTCCTGTGAGGTAAACTCGGACACCGAGAACTTGGAAAAATCATCCGCCGCGAGCATCGACGCCGCGATCTTAAACAAGGTGGCCTTGGCATTAGCCCGGTGGTGCTGCGGGAAGGAGTCGATCTTTCTGCGCAGATAGTCGCCGAACAAATCGCCTTTGTAGATGTCGGTCACGTATCCAACATCGCTGCCCTCATGGCGTTCGCAGAAGATGCGCAGCAGCAAGAGGTCGTTCTCGAGGAACGCCTTCGCTTTTCCTTGAAGCTGACCTCCAATGCGGAAATGCGTGAAATAGGCGTTCAACAGCCGAGCTTTGCCATGGTCGGTCATTTCCGAGCGCAAGTCGTTTACGCGGTGGATATGCGCTGCGAACGGCTCCTCGAGCATCGTTGCAAAGCGCTCGTCGAAGAACTCACTTCGGCACGTGATAACGAGTTTGATCCAATCATACTGGCAAACCGCGCTGCAAAATGCCGTGAGCTCTTCGTTGAACGAGGCAAGGTCGGTCACTTCGTTGATGCCGTCGATGAGGATTACAAACGGCTTTTCTACCTCTTGCGCGACCTGGTCGAACAGCGTCAGGTATTCGTGTAGCTTGGTGCCGTCGGGCGCATATCTGTTGTGTGCGATGTAGTCAAACAACCGCGTGCCGGACGTGAAGCCATTCAGCTTGCGCGCCGGAATGAAAAGGCACGGAATTTCAAACAGACAAAACTGGTTCTCGACCAAGTCGCAAACGAAATTAGTCTTGCCCTGACCGGCCATGCTGGTGACGAGGAAAATCTTTTTGCGGATGAGGCTAATCAGCGCGCGCGCATCGATCAAACGCGATGTTAGCCCGCTGGCGGCACTCTCGAGCCGAAACTGCGCGATCTTCCATCCCGCTGACTCTGGGTTCACCGGTTCGTAGCAAGCCTCGCCGGTCTCGCGCCGCCACGATAGTGGACGAACCTTTGCCAACTCGATGCCAATCGCTTGGTCAAACTGGTCAAGCCACACGCTTAGTTCAGCGAAGGTCGCCGGCGAAGCGCTGAGCAGGCCGACATCGAGCTCCGAAACCAGCTCTGGCTCGCCGGCAATTCTAAAGCTGGGTTTGAGGTGATCATAGCCGAAATTTCGAAGTTTATCCTGTATCTTGCGATAGAAGAACAATGGGTTGGCGAACAGCCTCATCTGCTCTTTGGTGGAGTGCGTTTCCACGAAGATCGAGGGGATATATTTGCGCGATATCTTTTCAACTTCGATCTTGTCGGTTGAGAACCTGAGAAATTTGTCGAGCTGCTCGCGGAACTTCACGTGGCTGTCGCGCTTCGCCCAGCCCGACGCTAAATACTGATCGATCGCCTCAAGCTTGGCGGTTTCAAGATGCTGAATCCGCGTTAGGATATCTACCCAATCGATCACGTTTGCTGCCGGATTGAACGGAATCGTGAGCACCGCAATCGCCCGTTCGAGCGACTTTGCCGTGTATGATGCCTGCTTCTCGTTCAGCGCGAGCACGTAAAGCTGGTCGAAAGTCTTGTCTAAACCATGCTCATGAAAACCCTCTAGCGTTTTAACGACCTTGCTGCTCGATCCGTCGGTGGTCACTTGAAACGAGACCTTGGTGGTCGCGCAGCCCAAGTCCACGGCCGGGAAGTTGGCCTGAATCCTGTTCATGTTTTGCAGATCCGGGCAATCGAACACTAGTTTCAAAACGGGGATCAGGAAATCTTCCGCAACGGAATTGATGTCGAAGCGTCCAACGGCGTTGAGCGCCCTGATCTCATGGGCCATGCGCCCTACATACTTGGCAATGCTGTTGAGATGGTCGTCTCGGTTCATCTGAAGTCCGGCAACATAGGGATTGGGCGGGCAAGGTTGCCGTCGACATCGTGCTGTAGCTGCTCGACCGGTCGCTCCGCGATTAACATAGAAGATCCCCCTAGGCGGCTGACTATCAGGGATAATGGAGAGTGGCGCAAGCAGGGCACGGATGGGTAGTTTAGCCTGAAGCGCGCAGAAGGGTATAATGCGCAGGACGCCGACTCACGGTGAGCGGACATGATCCCGCCTACTGCGGCGAAAGGCCGTTTTGTGCGATCCAGCGTTAACCGCTTCCAGTCTGGATACGACCCCTTTCCTTGCACCCGTTCCGCTGTCCGCGCCTCGACCCTCTGGCACCCTGGTTCTGCCTAGCCTTGGCCTCCACGCGGGCTCGGTCCTTCGTGCGCTTGGCGTCTTCAACCTTCTCATCGCCCTGCAGACCCTGACCGACATCACGATCCTTCTGGGCGGGGCGACCCTGCCTCTGGGCATGACACTGTCGGAGTTCGCGCATCGCGGGGCCTATCCGCTGTTCGCCACCGCGATCCTGGCCGGGGGCTTTGCGCTGGCGGCGCGACCCTTCCTTGGCGGCACGCGGGCGATCCGGCCTCTCCTCCTCCTCTGGCTGGCGCAGAACGTCGTCCTTTGCGCGGCGGCTGCCCTGCGGCTGGAGCTTTACATCGAAGGCTTGTCGGGGCGGCAGAAGCTGCTGCTGACCGCCACACCGCTCCAAAACAACCTGATGGAGCTATATGGCCTCATCAGCATCATCGACGACACCTACTTCGGGTCGGAACAGGCGTTCCGGGCCGAGTTCGGTGGTCGGGAGGAGGTGGCCTCCCAGGCCCTCCTGGCGCGTCGCCTGGAGCCGATCTGCAAGAGAACACTCCGCCGCCAGGTTCAGAAGATCGGCCTGATCAACTACACCAACCGTCATCCCAAGACCTTCGACTTCACCCCTGACCGGCTGGAGACCGACCTTTATGACTTGATGTCGGCCTACCTCCAGCGGACCGACACCATCGCCCTGGGCCAGAACGGTCGTCACCTGGTCACCCTGATGTTGCGCAAGATTCTGGGGTCCTCGTCATTCGCGGTGGCCCAGACGCTCGACAAGATGGTTCGTCGCCTGGAAGCCCGCCGCATCGTTGATGACGATGCCCTGGATGATGTGGACGGGTTCGCCGAGCAGGCGGAGGAATGGCGGGACGGTGGGCAAGCGGCAGAGGCCGATGCCGTCGAGGATCACTCCGACGATGATGTCGATGCCGTCGATCCCAAGAAGCTCCAGGATGAGATCACCGAACTCAGCCGCTATCGTGATTTGGCCATCCGCATCGCCGATAACGCCAAGGGTCGGGCCCTCTTGGACTGTCTCCCAGGTGTGTTGGATGAGATCGTCGCCAAGGGTGGTCAACGCAAGGCCGTGATCTTCACCGAGTCCGTTCGGACCCAAACCTACCTGCGTGAGATACTGGAGAACCACGGCTTCCAGGGCCAGACGGTGGTGCTGAACGGGTCAAACGCGGACAAGGACAGCGGTGCGGTCTACAAGGCGTGGTTGGCGCAGCACAGGGGCACTGACGCGGTGTCGGGGTCCAAGACCGCCGATATGAAAGCGGCCATCGTCGACGCCTTCCGGAACGACCGCACTATTCTGATCGCCACGGAATCCGGGGCCGAGGGGATCAACCTCCAGTTCTGTTCCCTGCTGATCAACTACGACCTGCCGTGGAACCCCCAACGGGTGGAACAGCGGATCGGGCGATGCCATCGCTATGGCCAGAAGATCGACGTCACCGTCATCAACTTCCTCAACCGCAAGAACCAGGCCGAGGCCCGCATCCATCAACTGCTGGAGCAGAAGTTCAAGTTGTTCGATGGCGTGTTCGGGTCATCGGACGAGGTGCTGGGGGCCATCGAATCCGGGGTGGATATCGAACGCCGCATCCTGGATATCGTGCAGTCCTGCCGGACCAACGACGAGATCAACGCCGCGTTCGATGCCCTCCAGGCCACCTTCGCGACCGAGATCGACGAGGCCAAGCGGGATGCCCGCAACAAGCTGCTGGCCGAGATGGACGACAAAGTGATCGAACGCCTGCTGGACCGCAAGGATGCCGTCAACTCGGCCATGGGCGAGTTCAAGCGGGCCCTGCTGGGGCTGGTCCGGGCCGAACTGCCCGAGGCTCGGTTTCACGAAAACCATGCCCAGCGGTTCGACTGGGACGGGGCCACTTGGTCCACCGAATGGCCCGAGGCCGATGAACGCGGCTGGCGGTTCCTGCGGATCGGGGATGAAGGGTTGGCGGATCGGCTGGTCGCCCAGGCCCAGGATCGGGAACTGGCACCGGCCACACTGCACTTCGACTATGATGCCTATGATGGTAACTTGTCCGATGTGGCGGGGATGCGGGGGCAGTCCGGGTGGATGCGGGTGGCCCGGTTGAAACTGACCACGCCCGCCCGGGTTTGGGATGAGATCATCTGTGCCGCCTTCACCGATGACGGCACCCCCGTGCATACCGAAACCGCTGAACGGATGTTGCAGGTTCCGGCCCGCATCACCGGCCCCGCGACGGGTGACATGCCCGAGAATCACCTGACCGCCGTGGTGAAAGATCGGCAGACCGAGATTGTCGGCAAGGCCCAGGTGCGGCTGGGGGAGTTTCTGACCGAAGAAACGGACCGGTTGGATGCATGGCGGGAAGACGCACGGGTTTCCTACGACCAGCAGATCAAGGCCATGACCAAGGAAGCCAACGAGAAGAAAAAGCTGACCCGGGCGACGGTAGACTTGGCCACCAAGGTATCCCTGACGCGGGAGGCCAAGGCGTTGCAATCAAAGGTTGATGACCTGCAACACCAGCTTTACACACGGCTGAAAGAGATCGACGCCGAGCGGGATCGGATGCTGGACGACATTGCCGACCAACTGGCCCTGACCCCCGAAATGACGCCGCTGTTCACAATCCGATGGAGCCTTGCCTGATGGCCGGAAAGACCAAGCTGGAACTCACCTGGATCGGCAAGGATATCCGCCCACGTCTGGAACCCCGTATTCTGATCGAGGAGCCGAAGTTTTCCCACCACGCTGCCACCCGTAAGGATGGCGATATCTTCGACAACATGTTGATCCACGGGGACAACCTGCTTGCATTGAAGGCGTTGGAGACGGACCCGCAAGTGTGGGGGAAGGTCAAGTGCGTCTTCATCGATCCGCCGTATAATACCGGGTCCGCCTTCCAGCATTACGATGATGGGTTGGAGCATTCCCTGTGGCTCTCAATGATGCGAGATCGGCTGGAAATCTTGCGGAATTTGTTGGCGGAGGATGGGTCGATATGGATTACGCTCGACGACAACGAAGTTCACTACATGAAGGTCATTGCAGATGAAGTGATTGGGCGAAGCTGCTTTGTTGCAAACTGTGTTTGGGAAAAAGCAGACAGTCCAAGAAATTCTGCGCGCCAGTTCTCGACCGATCATGATCATGTTTTGGTCTATGGAAAGAGTCCCGAATGGGTGCCGAGGAAGCTTCCAAGAACAGAGGAAGCCAACTCCATCTATACCAACCCGGATGCTGATCCCCGTGGCGACTGGTTACCCGGCGACCCCTATGCCAACAAACCTTACTCAAAGGGGATTCACACTATAGTTGGCCCTACAGGGCGGCAGTTTTCCCCCCCTCCTGGAAGATATTGGAGAGTGTCGGAAGAGAAGCTACGGGAACTCGACAGCCAAGGTCGCATCTGGTGGGGTCCGAACGGATCAGCCAGACCTAGCATAAAGAGATACGTCAATGAGGTTGGTGACCTGGTTCCTCGCACTCTTTGGCGAAAGGATGATGTTGGAAGCAACAGAACCTCGAAAAACGAGATGAGGAACCTGTTTCCCGATGAGGCGTCATTCGAAACACCTAAACCAGAGCACCTTCTTCAACGTGTGCTCCAACTCGCCACCAAGCCCGGCGATCTCGTTCTCGACTCCTTCGCCGGGTCCGGCACCACCGGGGCTGTGGCTCACAAAATGGGCCGTCGCTGGATCATGGTAGAACTGGGTGACCACGCGAAAACCCACATCGTTCGCCGCAGCCATGTTCGTCGAGATGAAACGGCACATGTGGCGGGAACAGACAAACTACAGGGTCACCGTCACGTCTGCGTTCGACCAACTTCGTCCCCAGACTTTTGACGGTAGTGGTGCGTCTTTGATCCGGGATTTCCGCTCACCACCTGAACGGCTCAGTGACATCAGGCGATATATCTTCGGCGGTTTCACCAAGGGTTGCTACCAGTTGACCAAGTTCGACTCGGACACCGAACGTAAACTGTCGGTCATCCTGGAGCAGGACACATCCGTTATGTTGTGGATGAAACCTGGGCCCAATCAGTTCAAGGTATATGACACTGATGGCCTGCCCTATCAGCCTGATTTCGTGGTCGAGACCGACACAGCCAAGTTGATCATCGAGACCAAGGCGAACAACCAGATGTCCGACACCACCGTGTTGCGGAAAGCCGAAGCCGCAAGTCTTTGGTGCCATATCGCGACCGAAGTTCACGGGAAGCAGACCGGCGACAAACCTTGGTCATATCTCCTCGTCCCTGAGCTAGCAGTGCAGCCAAACACTAGTGTAAACGGTTTGGTGGCAACCTATTTGCGTTTGCCCGACGCAGAAATGCTGTCACGTTTTGACTTGGAAGAAGGGTAACACGCCTGGAGTTGAATTTGCGCGGACAGTTCTGATAGGTGCGGAGGCTGTGTTTCCAGGAAAGCCATGACTTGCATCAGATCCGCGGCCGGTGACCGCTCCTGTGGATCGCGGGTAAGCGGAGCCGTCGGCCAACGGTCGACAAGTGCGAGTTGTCAAGCATTCTTGTTCCAGATTCAGTTCGTTCCGGCGTTCCATAAATTCATCTAAGTAATTGTTTTTATTATATCATGATAGAATTCAATCCTCTCTTGCAGCACCATCCATCCCCTTGATTGCGAAGCCCTTCGCCGCGACCACCTGGCCTGCGGGTGAACCCGGCTAGCGCCGGGTCCGGTTGCCCTTCTGCCAGAAGGGCGGCAGGTCGCCTGCCATGATGCAGCCGAACGGGTCGATGTAGTCGACGATCCCGGCCAGACCGTAGTCGCCGATCTGGCGCACGACGGCGTCTGCGCGCTTGTAGCCGGACGGAAGCTCCGAGATGTCGATCGCCCCGGCGTGGAAGCGGATATCAAGGCCTTTCGTCTCGGCCGCCAGCATCTCATCCGGCGTCACGTTGCCCGCCCGGCGCTTGTGTTCCGAGCGCGAGAAATTGCGCCCCGCACCGTGCGGCGAGAATCCAAGGCCATGCGCCGCATCGCGCCCGCGCACCACCAGGACCGGCTCGGCCATGTTCAGCGGGATCAGCGTCAGCCCGGTCGCGTCGGCGGCATAGCCGTCCCAGGCGGGGGTCGCTCCCTTGCCGTGGTAGTAGAGGTCGCCGCGCCGGAAGACGAAGTTGTGCTCGTTCCAGTAGCGATCGCCCGGATCGGCGCGCAGGCGTTCCACCACCGCCTGATGCAGCGCATTGTGGTTCGCCTTGGTCCAGCGGCGGATTACCTGCAGGGCCTCCCAGTAGTCGCGCCCTTCCGGCGTATCGGCGGGGATCCAGGCGTTCTGCTTCAGCGTCTCGGGCGACAGCGCGCGGCGGAAGCGTTCCGCCACCTCCATCCCGTGCTTGTGGAGAAGCCCCCCCGGCCCGCGCGAGCCGTGGTGGGTGACCATCGCCACACGGCCCGTCGCGCGGCTGCGCCCGATGAACAGGAAGTGGTTGCCGTCGCCTTGCGTGCCCATGTGCGACTGCGCCAGGTGCAGCATCTTGCCGTCCTGCAGGAACGGGTTCGCGCGGAACTGGTCCAGAAGGTCCAGCGACACGGTATGGCGATTGCCCTGGTCGCGCCCGCCGGGGCCGAAATGGGTGATGGCGCTCGCGGCGTCCAGCGCGGCTTTCGGGTCGACAGGACCAAGGTCGGTGATCATCACCGAGCAGCAGATGTCGGCCGAATGCATCCCCGGATGGATCGCGTTCCGCACCGACACCACGCCGCCCACCGGGATCGTCCCCAGGGGGCCGGCCGGGCAGGCATCGGGCATGATCGCACCGGCGACGGCGGTCGGGGTCCTCAGGACCTCGGTCATCGTGGCGGTCACGTCCGCCAGGTTCTTCGCTTCGTCCGGATCTTCGGCGCGGATGTTCACGTCCAGCCGAACCGCGCCCACGGGCTGCAGGCCCAGGGTCGGAGGCGGCAGGTCTGCGGCCAGCATCGCGCGCGCAGCGTCGTGGTCGGCGCCTTGCGACAACGCGACATTTGCCCGGTCGATCAGCGCCGGGTAGTGCGGGCCGGGGCGATGGCCCCAGGCTTTCAGGTGGTCCCCGGTGATCGGGGTGGGTGCTTCGGTCATCATCTCATTCACTCACGTTGTGGTCCCCGGCGACAAGGGTCTGGCGACACGTCGTGCTCTATCCGTCTGAGCTACGCGCCCACTGGTGGAGGGCGCGGCGGGACTCGAACCCGCGACCACGAGGGTAAACAGCCTGTAGTGCCGCACGGCATTCGCCGGGGTTTGCCTGGTCCGGTCCTTGCGGGCCGGGAAACTGGCTGGAGGGGAGGGGTTCGAACCCTCGACCAACGGGGTAACAACCCGCTGCTCTGCCGGCTGAGCTACCCTCCATCAGGGCCGGGGCGACAAGGGGGAAGAGACGATGGGACCTCCGGCCACACCGTTGACCGCCCGCAAGGTGGGGGCTTGAACCCCACAAGGTATCCCGCTCGGAGCGCTGTAGTCCCTTCGGCATTCGCCCCGGCTTTCCCGGGTCCGGCGACAAGGCATGGCAGGACGTCTTCCTGAGCTACGCTTGCGCGGCGCGAGTCGAACGCGCGACCTCCGGTTTCCCGGCGCTCTACCTGTAGTCCTGTCGGCATTCGCCGGGTGGTTCTCCTTCTGATGGTCCCGGCGACAAGGGTCTGCGACACGTCTTATGCTCTACCGGCTGAGCTACGCGCCGTTCCCTTGCGGGCGACGACACGGCGGGAGTCGAACCCGCGACAATAAGATCAACTGTAGTGCCGCCAGCATTCGCCGGGGATGTACCGTTCTCCCCGGCCCGAAGGCCGGGGAAAGTGTCAAAGGCTGACCGACCGGATCTCGCCGACCCAGTGGTCGGGGCCCATCCGGCCTTCCGCGAAGGCGGCGACCTGGTCGAAGACCGCGTCCGAGAAGCCACCGATGTTCAGCACGTCCTCCCGTTCCGCCGCCTGCGAGGTGCCATAGGGCTGGATGTCGATGCAGACGAGTTTCGCCGCCCCGTTCCGGGCCTTGAGCTTCGTCCATTCCGCCATCATCGCCGTTGCCTGCCCGCCCTGCCGACCATCGACCCAGGACTGGTTGTCCGAGACGAAGATCACCAGGTCGGGCGCCACGCCCGCCGTGTTCAGCGCCGCGAGTGGAGCCGAGCAGTTGGTTCCGCCCCCGCCCAGCGCCGCAAGACGCTCGGCGTTGGTCAGGATTGTGTCCCGCGCCTGCAACCGCACCTCGCGCACGCCGACCTCGAAGGGCAGGACGCGCGTCTGCGGATTGGCCCGCAGGACCGCCGCCGCGACCAGGGCCGCCACGTCGATGCAGCGCACCGCCGTCGTCGCCCCCTTGCGGAAGCCGGTGACGGGCGAGGACATCGAGCCGGACACGTCCGGGCAGACCGCGACCGTCCCCCGCAGGCGGGGCACGTTGGACACCGAAGCCTCCATCGCGTCGTGCAGCGCCTCGCGCAGCCGCGGGTCCACCCCTGCCTCCAGCGCCCGCAGGGTCGCCAGAAGCTGGTAGGGCATCGCCTTGGCCGCCTTGATGCGGGCCGGGTCACGCAGCACGCTGGCCACCTGCTCGACTACGCCAGGCACCGCGAAGGCCCCCTTGCGGTCCAGCATGTTCAGCCCCTGCCGCAGCGTGGCCCAGGAAGCCCGGCCCGCCACCTCGGCCCATTGCGCGGGCGAGAGCGTCAGGTCGGACAGCATCTGGAACGGCACTTCCGGCACCTTGGCCGAAGCCCCGGCGCGGAAGGCCATCAGGCCCTGCACCACCTGCGGCAAGGCTGCCGCATCGGCCGGTTTCCCGATCGCCCAGGCATAGAAGGCCGCCCGGTCCGCCGTTTCCGGCTTCGGGTGCACCATGCGGATCACATCGGCCAGCGAGGGGTCGTTCCCGACCATCGCCGCCATCAGCTGAGCATCCGACGCGCCGTTCAGCCAGCCCTGCACCATCGCCTTCGGCCGCGAGCCGAGCGATTTCCGCCCCGTCCGCCCCGACCGCAGGATCTGCACGAAGGTCCGCAGCATCTTGCCCGAGGTCACGACCTTCGGGAAAGCCAGCGCGAACAGCGCCGGGTCGCGGCTGGCCAGCACTGCCAGAAGCAGCGCGGGCGTGTCCTTCATGTGGCCCTTGGCGCGGACATGCACGCAGGCCTTGGCCAGGAACAGCGGCTCCACCGCCTCGGCCGCCGCGACCAGCGCGGCCACTTCGGCCTCGGCGTCCTGGTAGAACCCGCCGCCGATGGTCCCGGTCATCGCCAGCTGCGCCAGCCGATGCTCGGCTCCATAGGCATAGGCCCTGGTCCCGTGGGCGGTCTGGGCGGCCGCCTTCGGCATGAGCCGCCCCGCCAGCGATGCAAACACGGATTTGTTTGCCATGATCGTTATCCCTCTGTTTCGTTCCACCGTTTTGCCGCGGCGGGCCTGCGAAAGACAGGGAATCCGGATTTTCAGGCAAGTATCTGTATTTGTTTTATAATCTATAGATCTGCGTCAATTACTTTCACAATATCCTATCCTGTGATATAGTGCATTATCCAAATGGATCACCCCAATGCGCAACGTCGTCATCGGCTTCCTCGGCACCCAGCTTGACATGGGCAAGCGGCGCGAATGGCGCCCCTCGGTGCAGCTTTGCCAGCACCCCGGCTTTCCCGTCGACCGGCTGGAGCTGATCCACGACGGGCGGCACTATCACCTGGCCTGCACCGTCGCCGCCGCCATCGGCAGCATCGCGCCCGAAACCGAGGTGCGTCTCGTCAACATCGACATGAAGGACCCCTGGGACTTCCAGGAGGTCTACGGCAAGCTCTACGACTTTGCCGCCAGCTACGGCTTCGACGAGGATCGCGAGCGCTATCACGTCCACCTGACCACCGGCACCCATGTGGCGCAGATCTGCTGGTTCCTGCTGACCGAAAGCCGCCATGTGCCCGCGCGTCTTGTCCAGACCGGTCCGCCGCGCGAAGGCGGTGACCCGCAAGGCACGCTGGACGTCATCGACCTTGACCTCGCGCGCTACAACGCCCTCCAGCGCCGGTTCGAGGCCGCCCGGCGCGACCATTCGGCCCTGTTGCTGGGCGGCGTCGAAACCCGGTCGGAAAAGCTGCAGGCGCTGGTCGAACGGCTTGACCTGGTTGCGGGCAGCACCGATGCGCCGATCCTCTTGGTGGGGGAAGCGGGAACCGGGAAATCCGCCCTTGCCACCCGCCTGCACGAGTTGAAACTGGTGCGCCGCCGGGTCAAGGGGCGGCTGGTGCAGGTCAACTGCGCCACCCTGGGCGACAGTGCCCTTCCCGCCCTGCTTGGCCAGCGCCGGGCCGGGCCGGGCAACGACCGCCCCGGCTTCCTGCGCGAAGCCGACGGCGGCATCCTGTTCCTCGACCAGATCGACGCCCTGCCGCCCGAGGCGCAGGCCGCACTGTTGCAAGTGCTGGAGACCGGTCGCTATTGCCCCGTCGGGACAGAGGCCGAAGTCTCGGCCCGGCTTCACCTGATTGCCTCGGCCGGCCTCGACCCCGGCGCTCTGCTCCGGTCAGGCCGCCTTCGCCCCGATCTTCATGCCCGGCTGGCACAATGGCAGTTCCGCCTGCCCTCCTTGCGCGAGCGGCGCGAGGACATCGAGGCGCATCTTCTGCACCTTGTCGCCGAGACCGAGCGGCTTCTCGACCGCCATACCGGGTTCAACGCCGATGCGCTGGCGCGCTACCTTCGCTTTGCCCGCGATCCGGCGACGCCCTGGCCGGGCACCCTGCGCGACCTGCAAGCCTCTGCGCTGCGCATGGCGGTGCTGGCCGAACGCGGCCGCGTGACGCTGGCGATGGTCGGGGCCGAGATCGCGACGCTGACCGGGCAATGGGCGGCGATGGCCGCCGACCCGGATGCCGATCTGCTCGCCGAAGTGCTTCCGGCAGCTGTGGTGCTGGACGAATTCGACCGCGTCCAGCTTGCCGCCGTGATCCGCGCCTGCCACGAAAGCGGCAGCATGTCGGCCGCCGGCCGTCGCCTCTTTGCGGTTTCGCGCGAGGAGAAGGCGAGCGCGAACGACGCCGACCGGTTGCGGAAATACCTGGCGCGCTTTGGCCTTGATTGGGCGGCGGTCGCCAGCCCCCGGGATGACGGCGCCGCACGGCGACCGCTTACCACAGGCACATCGCCACCGTCCCGTCCTCGCGCGTCAGCCACAACCCGTCCGGCGAGGCGATGAACCAGCGCGCCTCGCCCAGCGCTTTCAGGTAGGCCGCTTCGCGCTCCATCCGCACGGGGTCCACGCAGGCCATTTCCGTCACGGCAAGCGGACCCAGGGACATCCACCCGGCGTCAAGGTCCGCCGTGCCGGTGAACCGGTTGCAGCCCGTGGTACCGCTGGCCTTGCCGTCGAACGTCACGGTCAGCGACAGGCCCGCATCCTCGGGGACGGGCTTGCCGTCGATCAGCAGCGGCACCCAGATCAGGTCGGCGATCCGCCCGACCGAGATCGAGACGCCACCCTCGAAATCTCCGTCGGAGCCCTCCAGCTTCGGCGGCTGCGGTTGAGTGCAGGGCTGGGCCAGGGCCGGGGTCAGGGCGAGCGTGGCCATCAGCGCAGCCGTCAGGGTGATACGGACACTCGGCAGCATCATGGGCTCTCCCGGACAAGGTCGCCGCAGCCTGCCACAGCGGCGGCATTCGCGAAAGGCAGGCCTTCCCCACCCCGGAACGCAACGGGCCGGGGCATTGCCGCCCCGGCCCGGATGGTTGAGATCGCGAAAAGGCCCGCGGCCAGGTCCCTGATCATTCAGGGCCCGGCACCTGCGTCCTGCGTGGTCAGTGCAGCATGCCGACGACGATCGGCTCGACCTCGTGCCAGCCTTCCCACATCATCTTCAGCGCGACATAGACGATGATCGCAAGGCCGACATAGGCGATCCAGCGGTGCTTGTTCAGCAGGCTGGCGATCCAGCTGGCCGCGAAGCCCATCATCGCGATCGACAGGGCAAGGCCGATGACCAGCACCGTCGGATGGTCCTTCGCCGCCCCGGCCACCGCCAGCACGTTGTCGAGGCTCATCGAGACGTCCGCCACCACGATCTGCGTCGCAGCCTGGGCGAAGGTCTTCCTTGGCGCGTCGTCGGCGACGGCCCCGTCCGCGTCGATGTCCCGGTCGGCCAGCGCCTCGACCGCCTCGATGTCGTGCTGATGCGCCCCGGCGCGCAGTTCCTGCCACATCTTCCAGCAGACCCACAGCAGCAGTATGCCCCCCGCCAGGAGCAGCCCCACGATGGCCAGCAATTGCGTGGTGATCAGCGCGAAGCCGATCCGCATGACGGTGGCGGCGGCAATCCCGACCAGGATCGCCTTGCCGCGCAGTTCCTTCGGCAAGCCGGCGGCGGCAAGGCCGATGACGATGGCATTGTCGCCCGCCAACACCAGGTCGATGCCGATGACCTGCAGGAGGGCGACGAAACCCTGGTAGGTGAAGATTTCCATTCTGTCCCATCCTCGCGCGGCGGCGTGTCAAATCGGGCCGTGGCGGGCCTCTTGCTTGCGGCGGAAATAGGCGCGTCCCAAGACTGCCGCAAGTCCGGCGGGCGAAAAACTTGGGCCTTGCCTGACCGGGCAGGCTGCGGCTAGGGCTGGCCCATGCTGTCCTACCAACATCTCTACCACGCCGGAAACCTGGCCGATGTGCAGAAGCACGCGGCCCTCGCCTGGGTGCTGGACTACCTGACCCGCAAGGAGAAGCCGCTGAGCTATGTCGAGACCCATGCCGGGCGTGGCGTCTATGATCTGGCGGCGGACGAGGCGGTGAAGACCGGCGAGGCGGCGGCGGGCATCGCGCTGGCCGAGCGGCTGTTTCCCCCTGAGCACCCCTACCGGCAGCGGCTGGAGGAGACGCGGGCGGCTTACGGCCCGCAGGCCTATCCCGGCTCGCCCCTGATCGCGGCGCTTGGCTTGCGCGAAACGGACACGATCCACCTGGCCGAGTTGCATCCGCAGGAATTCGCCCAACTGAAGGCGGTGGCGAAGGACTGGCGCGCGCATGTCCACCGGAAGGACGGGTTCGAGCTGGCGCTGGCGCTCACGCCCCCCACCCCGCGCCGGGGGCTGATGTTGATCGACCCCAGCTACGAGGTGAAGGCGGATTACGAGGCGATCCCGCGCCACATGGCGAACATCCACCGCAAATGGAACGTGGGCCACCTGATCCTGTGGTATCCGATCCTGAAGGGCGGCGCGCATGGCCCGATGCTGAAGGCGCTGGAGGCGGCTTTTCCCGACGCCCTGCGACATGAGGTCCGCTTCCCCCCCGTCCGCGAGGGGCACCGGATGGAAGGCTCGGGCCTTTTCGTCGTCAACCCGCCCTATGGGCTGGCCGAGGAGCTGGCCCGCCTGTCCGCAAGGTTCAAGGAGCTGCGATGATCGCCTTTCACACGCTGGATGTCTTCACCGAAACGCCCTTCGCCGGGAACCCGCTGGCGGTGGTGCTGGGGGCCGACGGGCTGAGCGCGGCGCAGATGCAGACCATCGCGCGCGAGTTCAACCTGTCCGAGACGATCTTCGTCATGGCCCCGCGCGATCCGACCCATACCGCCCGGGTCCGCATCTTCTTTCCCACCGCCGAGATCCCCTTCGCCGGGCACCCGACCATCGGCTGCGCCATCCTGCTGGCCGAGGAGACGCACCAAGGCGACTTCGCCACCACGATCACGCTGGAGGAGGAGGCAGGCCTCGTCCCCGTCACCGTGACCCGCAAGGGCGACCGGATCAGCGCCGAGCTGACCGCGCCGGTCCTGCCCTATCCAGCGGGCGGCACGCCGGACGTTTCCTTGCTGGCGGCGGCGCTTGACCTTCAACCGGATGACATCGGCCCCCATGCCCCCGGCACCCACGAAGGCGGCCCGCGTTTCCTCTACGCGCCGCTGCACAGTCTGGACGCGCTGGCCCGCGCCCGCCCGGTCGAACCGCACTGGTCGCGGCTGATCACGGCGCATGGCGTCGACAGCGCTTATCTTTATGCAAAGGGCGAAGACTGCGACTACCGCGCCCGGATGTTCAGCCCGACGGCGGGCATCCCCGAGGACCCGGCGACCGGCTCGGCCAGCGCCATCCTTGCAGCGCAGCTTCTGGCCAATGGCGCGGTGCCGGACGGCACCACCCGGCTGACGCTGCATCAGGGGGTCGAGATGGGCCGCCCCTCCACCCTTTGGCTGACCATCGAGGCGGCAGGCGGTGCCCTGACCCGGGTCCGCATCGCGGGGAGCGCCGTGCGCATCGGCGAGGGTCGGCTCACGCCACCCTGATCGACCGGGGCTTCCCTTGGGGACGGCAGGCGCATAGCTTGCCCTCATGTTCGGTGATCTCCTCCGCCAGCTTCTGGCCCCCGCCCCGCACCGCCTGCCCGAGCCCGATGCCCGGCTGGCGCTGGCCGCCCTGTTGGTCCGCGTCGCCCGCAGCGACGGGCTCTACGCCGCCGAGGAGGTGGAACGGATCGACCGGGTGCTGGCCCATCGCCACGGGCTTGATCCCTTCGCCGCCGCGAAATTGCGCAGCGATGCCGAGGCCCTGGAAACCGAGGCGCCCGACACTGTCCGTTTCACCCGTGCGCTGAAGGACGCAGTCGCGCTGGAAGACCGGTCCGAGCTGATGGTCGCGCTCTGGTCGGTGGCTTTGGCCGATGGCCTGCGCGAGGCGCAGGAGGACCGGCTGATGCGGCTGGTCGCGAACCTTCTGGGCCTGACGGACGTGGATTCGGCACTGGCGCGGCAGAAGGCGGAACGGGAATGATCGCAAGCCTTGGCATGTATGATTTCGGCCCGGCGCAGGCCGCGAACGACCGGCTCTGGGCGCTGGTCGGCGACGGGCTGCGCGCCCGTGGCATCGACGCGCCAAAGGCCCTGACCCGGGGCGAACATGCCTATTGGGATGCGTGGCAATCGCCCAACCTGCTGCTGTCGCAGACCTGCGGCTACCCGTTCCGCGCCCGGCTGCACGACCGCGTGGCCTATGTCGGCACGCCCGACTACGGGGTCGAGGGCTGCCCCCCCGGCCATTACCGTTCGGTCTTCGTCGCCCGTGCCGACGACCCGCGCCAGACCCTGCAGGATTTCGACGGCGCGCGCTTCGCCTATAACGAGCCGTTGTCGCAATCCGGCTGGGCCGCGCCGCAGACCCATGCCGCCAAGCTGGGCCTGCACCTGCCGCCCGCAGTGCAATCCGGCGGACATCGCCTCTCTGCGCTGGCCGTCGCCGAGGGCCGCGCCGACATCGCCGCGCTCGATGCGGTGACCTACGCGCTCCTGCAAGGGGTCGAACCGGCGATGGACGGGTTGAAGGAGGTCGCCCGCACCGACCCCACCCCCGGCCTGCCCCTGATCACCGCAACGCGCCGGGACGCCGAAACGCTGTTCGACATCGTGGCCGCCGCCATCGCCGCGCTGGCCCCCGCCGACCGGGCGGCCCTGCACCTGAAGGGCCTCGTCCGCATCCCGCTTGCCAGCTACCTCGCGGTGCCCAATCCGCCGCCGCCCGAACAGATTGCCGCGCGGTCCTGACCGAATAGCCGAAAGGCCGCATCGCTTCCGGCCAAATCGACGTTGCAATGCTGCAAAATCTCGGCCCTACTGCCCCTCCATACGCCCCAGACCGGTAGCCCCATGCCTGAAACCCCTTCCGACACCCCGGTCATCGACATCCACGACCTGCACAAGAGCTATGGCCCGCTGGAAGTGCTGAAAGGGGTCGATCTGAAAGCCCCGCGCGGCCATGTGGTCTCGCTGATCGGTTCCTCCGGCTCGGGCAAGTCCACGCTGCTGCGCTGCTGCAACCTTCTGGAAGACAGCCAGGTGGGCGAAATCCGTTTCGAGGGCGAGGCCGTGCGCTGGAAGGGCGAGGGGTTGAACCGCCACCCCGCCGACCGCGACCAGGTGACGCGCATCCGCACCAACCTGTCGATGGTGTTCCAGCAGTTCAACCTGTGGTCCCACCTGACCATCCTGCAGAACGTGATGGAAGCGCCGGTCCATGTGCTGAAGCGCGATCCGAAGGAAGTCGAGGAGAAGGCCCGGCACTATCTGGCCAAGGTCGGGATCGTCGAGAAATGCGATGCCTGGCCCGCGCAATTGTCGGGCGGCCAGCAACAGCGCGCCGCCATCGCCCGTGCGCTTTGCATGGAACCCCGCGCGCTGCTGTTCGACGAGCCGACCTCCGCGCTCGACCCGGAACTTGAGCAGGAAGTCGTCCGCGTGATCAAGGCCCTGGCCGACGAGGGACGCACGATGCTTCTGGTCACCCATGACATGAAGCTCGCCGCCGACTGTTCCGACCATGTGATCTTCCTGCACAAGGGCAAGATCGAGGAACAGGGTCCGCCCACCAGCCTGTTCGGCAATCCGCAAAGCGAACGGTTGCGCGGTTTCCTCTCGGCGACGGCGGCCTGATGCCCTGTGTCGGCACGGTCGCGGGGCTGATGACCGGGCTGGTGCTTGCCGCCTCGGAGCCTGTGGTCGTCGCCACCGACGCGCCGTTTCCGGCCTACACCTACCTGGATGACGCGGGCACGATCACCGGCTTCGAGCGCGACCTGATGGACGAAGTCTGCGCCCGCGCCGCGCTGGATTGCCGCTGGGCCGACGTGACCTTCGACCAGCTGATCCCCGGCGTGATGGCGGGCGACTACGACGTGGTCCTCGGCGGCATCGCCGTCACCCCCGAACGGCGCGAGATGGTGGATTTCACCCAGACCTATCACGCGACGGATCCGGACGAATGGTACATCGGCCGCCCCGGCGCGCCCGGACCCGCTGCGGCGCTGACCGCCGTGCAATCG
>NZ_JAYRPN010000063.1:0-8919 GCF_041911175.1 Tabrizicola sp. | reverse complement strand
CTGGGCGACGACCCGGACGCGCCCGAGGATGCGGGCGACGACCAGGCCGAGGAGGATCAGGATTCGCCGGACAGCGCCGGGGAGGAGCAAGAGGAGGGCGAGGACTCCGAGGCTTCGCCCGAAAGGTCGCAGGACGAGCAGCAGGATCAAAGCCAGGCGCAGGTCACGATGGAGGACAGCGCCGACATGGAACAGGGCGACGAGGCGGAGCTGCCCGAGGGCGAGGCGCCGCTGGAGCCGCCGCCCCCTGCCCCGCATTCCGACGCCGACCCGAACTATGTCGTCTACACCACGGATTTCGATGAGGAAATCAAGGCCGAGGACCTGGCCGAACCGGCGGAGCTGGAGCGGCTGCGGGCCTATCTTGACCAGCAGTTGGAGCCGCTGAAAGGGGCGGTGTCGCGGCTGGCGAACAAGTTGCAGCGCCGCTTGCAGGCGCAGCAGAACCGCAGCTGGGAGTTCGACAAGGAGGAAGGCATCCTCGACGCCGGGCGGCTGGCGCGGGTGGTGGCGAACCCGACGACTCCGCTAAGCTTCAAGTGGGAGAAGGACACCGAGTTCCGCGATACGGTGGTGACGCTGCTCTTGGACAACTCCGGGTCGATGCGCGGGCGGCCGATTTCCATCGCGGCGATCTGCGCCGACGTGCTGGCGCGCACGCTGGAGCGCTGCAACGTCAAGGTGGAGATCCTGGGCTTCACCACGCGGGCCTGGAAGGGTGGGCAGTCGCGCGAGCGTTGGCTGGCTCAGGGGCGGCCGCAGATGCCGGGGCGGCTGAACGACCTGCGGCACATCATCTACAAGTCGGCGGATGCGCCCTGGCGGCGGGTAAGGCCGAACCTGGGGCTGATGATGAAGGAAGGGTTGTTGAAGGAAAATATCGACGGCGAGGCGCTGGAATGGGCGCACCGGCGGATGATGGCGCGGCCCGAGCTGCGGAAGATCATGATGGTGATCTCGGACGGGGCGCCGGTGGATGATTCGACCTTGTCGGTCAACCCCGCGAATTACCTGGAGAAACACCTGCGCGACGTCATCACGATGGTCGAACGGCGCCGGGCGGTGGAACTGATCGCCATCGGGATCGGCCATGACGTGACACGCTATTATCAGCGCGCGGTGACGATCACCGATGTCGAGCAGCTGGCGGGGGCGATGACCGAGCAGCTGGCGGGTCTGTTCGAGGTGGACCCGAAGAAGCGGGCCCGCGCGATGGGGATGCGGCGCGCAGGGTGACGCGTCGTCATTGAGTATTTGGACCAAGAGGAAGCCGCATGTTCCAGACATTCGACAGTCCTGCCTCGCCGGACCAGGGGCCGCCGCGGCTGGCGGCGTTGCGGGCGAAGCTGGGGGCGATGGGGCTGGACGGCTTCCTCGTGCCGCGGGCGGATGTGCATCAGGGCGAATATGTCGCGGCGCGGGACGAGCGTTTGCAATGGCTGACCGGGTTCACCGGGTCCGCCGGGTTCTGCATCGTGCTGCCGGCTGTGGCGGGGGTGTTCATCGACGGGCGCTACCGGACGCAGGTGAAGGCGCAGGTGGACCTGGGGTCGTTCACTCCGGTGCCCTGGCCGGAGGTGAAGCCGGGGGACTGGGTGAAGGAAACCCTGGCCTTGGGGCGGGTGGGGTTCGACCCCTGGCTGCATACCCGCGAGGAGGTCGAGCGTCTTGAGAGATCGCTTGAGGGAACGGGCGTAACGCTTGTTCCCGTCAGCGAAAACCCGGTTGATGCGATCTGGCCGGATCAGCCTGCGGCGCCCGTCGGCAAGGCCTTCGTGCATCCGCTGGAGCTGGCCGGGGAAAGCCATGCGGCGAAGCGGGCTCGATTGGCGGAGGGGTTGCGCAAGGCGGAGCAGAAGGCGGCGGTGGTGACGCTGCCGGATTCGCTTTGCTGGCTGTTGAACCTGCGCGGAGCGGATGTGCCGAAGAACCCGGTGTTGCATGGCTTTGCGCTGCTGCATGACGATGCGCGGGTCGATCTGTTCGTGAATCCGGCGAAGCTGGACGATACGGTGCGGGCGCATCTGGGGCCGGAGGTTTCGGTGCATCCGGTGGAGGGGTTCGCCGGGGCGCTGAAGGGGCTGGCGGGGCCGGTGCGGGTGGACAAGGGGACGGCGCCGCTGGCGGTCTCGGATATCCTGAAGGCCGCGGGGGTGGAGGTTGCCTGGGGCGATGATCCCTGTCGCTTGCCGAAGGCCTGCAAGAACGCGGCGGAGATCGCGGCGACGCGCGAGGCGCATCTGCGCGACGGGGCGGCGATGGTGGAGTTCCTGTGCTGGCTGGACGAGCAGGCTCCGAAGGGTGGGCTGACGGAGATTTCGGTGGTGCAGGCGCTGGAAGGGTTCCGGCGGGCGACCAATGCGCTGCATGACATCAGCTTCGACACCATCTGCGGCGCGGGCCCGAACGGGGCGGTCATCCACTACCGGGTGACGGAGGAGACCAACCGCCCGGTCCTGGACGGGGAACTGCTGCTGGTCGATTCGGGGGCGCAGTATCTGGACGGGACGACGGACATCACCCGCACGGTGGCGGTGGGCGATCCGGGAGTCGAGGCGCGGGAATGCTATACGCGGGTGTTGCAGGGGCTGATCGCGATCAGCCGGGTGCGGTTTCCGAAGGGGCTGGCGGGGCGGGACATCGACGCGCTGGCGCGGTTCAACCTGTGGGTGGCGGGGCAGGACTACGACCACGGGACCGGGCATGGCGTGGGGGCGTTCCTGAGCGTCCACGAGGGGCCGCAGCGAATTTCCCGCGTGTCGGAGGTGCCGCTGGAGCCCGGCATGATCCTGTCGAACGAGCCGGGCTACTATCGCGAGGGCGCCTTCGGCATCAGGCTGGAGAACCTGATCGTGGTCGAGGAGGCCCCCGCGCTTGGCGACAACCGGGCGCAGATAGCCTTCGAGACGCTGACCTTCGTCCCCTTCGACCGGCGGCTTATCCTTGTGCAGGAGTTGTCACCGGGGGAACGCCGGTGGCTGGATGCCTATCACGCCGAAGTGCTGGAAAAGCTTGGCAAACGGGTGTCCGGTGCTACGCTTTCCTGGTTGAAGGACGCCTGCGCCCCGATCTGAGGAGCATCCGAATGGCCGGTCACATCACGATCACCCCCGTCGACAGGCCGGTCACGGTGCGGGCGGGGTCGACGCTGCTGGGCCGCAGCGAGCGGGCGCTGGAACTGCGCGAGGGCGGCTATCCGCCGGTGATCTATGTCCCGCGCGAGGATATTGACATGCGGCGTCTGGTCAGGACGGATCACGCGACGAAATGCCCGTGGAAGGGGCAGGCCAGCTACTTCTCGATCAAGGGCGATTTCGGGATGCTGGCCAATGCGGTCTGGACCTATGAGGAGCCGAAGGAGGATGTGGCGGCGATTGCCGGGCATCTGGCCTTCTACCCCGACCGGGTGAAGGTCACGCGCGACTAGCGGCTTCCTCGCGGATGCGTTGCACCATCGCGCGGAGGCCATTCGAGCGCTGGCTGGAAAGGTGCTCGTTCAGGCCCAACCGGCCGAGTTCGGCCGGGGCGTCGACCTTGGCCACCTCGGCGAGCGGCAGGCCGGAGTAGAGCGCGTGCAGGACGGCGATAAGCCCGCGGACGATCATCGCGTCGCTGTCGCCCTGGAAGTCGAAATGCCCGCCCTCGATCATCGGACGCAGCCAGACCTGGCTGGCACAACCCTGCACTTTCAGCGCGGGCACCTTGAAGCTGTCGTCCAGGGGCGGCATCGCCTTGCCCAGTTCGATGACATGGCGGTAGCGGTCTTCCCAGTCGTCGAGGAAGTCGAAGGTTTCCGCGATGTCTTCGAAGGCTTCGGTGGCCATTGGCAGCTCCTTGATGCCGCTGAGGTAAGCCCGGCGACGGCAAAGGTCCAGCCCGAGACTAGCGCTTTTCAAACGCGGTGCCATCGGCTACCCAAGGGGCACACGTTCAGGATGCTTGCCATGCCCGTTTCCCGCCGTCACGTCGTTCTTGGTCTGGCCGTCGCCCTTGCGGGCTGCGGGAAGGTGCGGGACAGCAAGCTGAACCCGTTCAACTGGTTCAGGAAATCCAAGCCGCGCGAGACGATCGTGCTGCCGGGCGCTGAGACCGATCCGCGTCCGCTGGTCGATACGGTGCTGTCGATGCAGGTGGAGCCGATCCCCGGCGGCGCGGTGGTGCGCGCACGCGGCGTGACGCCGACGCAAGGCTGGTGGAACGCCGAGCTGGTGAAGCGGGATGTCGAGGAGGAGGGCGTGCTGGTCTACGAGTTCCGCCTGCAGTCGCCCCCCGACAGGACGGATGTCAGCACGCAACAGTCGCGCGAGATCGACGTGGCGATCTACCTGTCGGACGTGAAGCTGCAAAACGTGCACGAGATCGTGGTGCAGGGCGCGAAGAACGCACGGTCGGCGCGGCGGTAGGGACGATTTCTTCGAAGAAATCGGTTCGGAGCCTTCGAAGGCTCCGGTTCGGACTTTTCGAAAAGTCCGGTGGCGCTACAGATGGACGACGCGGACCTCGTTGCCCTTGGCCGAGAGCGCGATCTCACCCTTGCAGAGGCGCATCGCGTCGTCGCCGAAGGCCTCGCGCCGCCAGCCGTTGAGAGCGGGCAAGTCACGGTCGCCGGCGGCAATCTGGTCCAGCTCGGCGGAGGAGGCGATCAGCCGGGGCGCCACGCCAAGCGATTCCGACTTGGCCTTGAGGAGCACGCGGAGAAGGTCGGCCAGGGCCGGGTTCACCTGCATCTGTTCGCGGGAGTGATCCACCTTCGGCATGTCCTCGGGCTTCATCTCCAGCCCTTCCTTCACCGCGGCAAGGATGCCGTCGGCGATCTCGGGCTTGCGGCCTTCGCGCAGGAGGAGGCGGGAGCGGCCGAGTTCCTCGGTCGAGGTGGGCCGGGTCGAGGCGAGTTCCAGAAGCGCGTCGTCCTTCATCACGCGGGAGCGCGGGACGTTCTGGGACTGGGCGTAGGTTTCGCGGAACCGGGCCAGCGCCTTGACCACGGCCAGGAAGCGGCCCGAGGTGGTGCGGGTCTTGATGCGCTGCCAGGCCTCATCGGGGTGCACGGTATAGGTCGCGGGGTCGGTCAGGAGCGACAGTTCCTCGGCCACCCAACCGGCGCGACCGTTCTTCTTCAGTTGCGCGGCGAGGAATTCGTAGATCACCCGCAGATGGGTGACATCGGCAATGGCATAGTCCTTCTGGGCGTCCGACAGGGGCCGCCGCGACCAGTCGGTGAAGCGCGAAGTCTTGTCGAGGTTGGCCTTGGCGATGCGTTTGACCAGCGTCTCGTAGCCGACCTGTTCGCCGAAACCGCAGACCATCGCGGCGACTTGCGTGTCGAAGAGGGGCTTCGGGAAGGTGCCGCCTTCGACGAAGAATATCTCCAGGTCTTGCCTTGCAGCGTGGAAGACCTTGACGGTCGCCTCATGCCGGAAGAGGTCGTAGAGCGGTTCCATCGACATCTCCGGCCCCTCGATCGGGTCGATCAGGACGGCCTCGCCCGCGCCGGGAAGCGCCATCTGGATCAGGCAGAGCTTCGACCAGTAGGTGCGTTCGCGCAGGAATTCGGTGTCGATGGTGACGAAGGGCTGGGACTTGGCAAGGTCGCAATAGGCAGCGAGGTCTTCGGTCGTGGTGATCGTGCGCATGGCCGCCCTTTCGGTCACGGGGTCATCCCGTCCTGTTCGCGCCTATAGGCGGGTCGGGGGAAAAAGGGAAGAGGCGGGGTTGCGGTTGCCGGGTGGGCGTGGCTTGCTGGCGCTATGGTGGAGGGCGCGATGCGGGTCCTATGGCTGGCGGCGGGGCTGGCGTTCACGGCGCTTGGCATCATCGGGGCCTTCCTGCCGGTCATGCCGACGACGGTCTTCCTGCTGGCGGCGGCGGCCTGTTTCGCGCGGTCCTCGCCCCGGCTGCATGGCTGGCTTCTGGGTCATCCGGTCTTCGGCCCGCCGATCCGAAACTGGGAGGAGCATCGCGCGATTTCGCGTCCGGCGAAGCGACTGGCGGTGGGCAGCATGGCGGCGGTCTTCGCGCTGTCGCTGCTGCTGGGATTGTCGTGGAGGGTGCTGCTGGCGCAGGGGCTGCTGATCGCGGTCGGTGCGGGGTTCGTCCTGACGCGACCGGACGGGCCGTCAGGGGAGTAGCACGGGGGTCCGGTCGCCCGCGGCGAAGCGGCGGAGGACGGCCGGGTAAAGCTTGTGCTCCAGCGTGAGGACGCGGGCGGCGAGGCTGTCCTCGGTGTCGCCGGGAAGCACGGGCACGCGAGCCTGGCCGAGCATGGGGCCGGCGTCGAGGTCGGCGGTGACTTCGTGGACGGTGCAGCCCGCTTCGGTGTCGTGGGCGGCAAGGGCGCGGGCGTGGGTGTTGAGGCCGGGGTATTTCGGCAAAAGCGAGGGGTGGATGTTCAGCATCCGGCCCTGGTAGCGGCGGATGAAGCCCGGGGTCAGGATGCGCATGAAGCCTGCGAGGCAGATCATGTCGGGACGGGCGGTGTCGATCAGGCGGGAAAGCTCGGCCTCGAAGGCCTCGCGGGTCGGATAGGCGCGGTGGTCGAGAGCGGCGGTGGGAACGCCAAGCGCGGCGGCCTTGGTGAGGCCCCCGGCGGTGGGATCGTTCGAGGCGACGAGGACGGGGCGGGCGGGATGGTCGCCCACCATGTCGCGGACCAGTGCCAGCATGTTCGAGCCACCCCCGGAAATCAGGATGGCGACGCGCTTCACAGCAGCCTGCCCCGGTAGACGACCCCCTGCCCTTCGACGATCCGGCCCATCCGGGTGACGGTCTCGCCTTCGGCTTGCAGGAGTCGGGTCAGGGCCTCGGCGCGGTCCTCGGAGACGACGAGGATCATGCCGATGCCGCAGTTGAAGGTCTTCAGGAGTTCCGGCTCCGACATGTTCGCGGTGGTGGCGAGCCAGCGGAAGACCGGGGGCAATGCCCATGCGCAGAGGTCGATCTCGCAGGCGAGGCCTTCGGGCAGGACACGCGGCGGGTTCTCGGTCAGCCCGCCGCCGGTGATATGGGCGAGGCCGTGGACGCCCCCGGCGCGGACGGCGGCAAGGGCCTGCTTGACGTAAAGACGGGTGGGCGTGAGGAGCGCTTCGCCGAGGGTGCCTTCGGAGAAGGGCGAAGGGGCGTCCCAGCCGAGGCCGGAAAGCTCCACCACCTTGCGGACGAAGCTGTAGCCGTTGGAATGCACGCCCGAGGAGGCGAGACCGAGGAGGACGTCGCCCTTCTGCACCCCGGCTGGCAGTTCAGCGCCCCGCTCCATCGCGCCGACGGCGAAGCCCGCAAGGTCGAAGTCGCCCTTGTGGTACATGCCGGGCATTTCGGCGGTTTCCCCACCGATCAGCGCGCAGCCAGAATCCGCGCAGCCCTTGGCGATGCCGGTGATGATGCGGGTGGCTTCCTCGACCATGAGCTTGCCGGTGGCGAAATAGTCAAGGAAGAACAGCGGTTCCGCGCCCTGGCAGACGAGGTCGTTGACGCACATGGCAACAAGGTCGATGCCGATCGTGTCGACATGGCCGGTGTCGATGGCGATCCTCAGCTTGGTGCCAACGCCGTCGGTCGCGGCAACGAGGATCGGGTCCTGGTAGCCCGCGGCCTTGAGGTCGAAGAGCGCCCCGAAGCCGCCGAGGCCGCCCATCACGCCGGTCCGGCTGGTGGATTTGGCGGCGGGCTTGATCCGGTCGACGAGGGCGTTCCCGGCGTCGATGTCCACGCCTGCGTCGGCATAGGTCAGCCCGTTGTGGCCCTTGGTCATCTGCCTGCCCTTTCGCGCGGAATCGATTGCGGCCCGCATAGACGATTGCCCGCGGGCGCGCAACGAGGGCAAGCTTGACCACCTCTCCCGTTCTGCTAGGCAAGGCCAAGCTACGGGCCTGTAGCTCAATTGGTTAGAGCAGGGCGCTCATAACGCCTTGGTTGGGGGTTCGAGTCCCTCCGGGCCTACCAGCGACACTGAAGTTATTGAAGAAATCGTCAGGTGGGCACAGAGGTGGGCGCAGATTTGCGCCCACCCTATCTAATCGTCTATGTGGGGACTACCAAGCCGGGGTGTTGATGCCTGAACCCACGTTGTGGTCAGGGCATATGGGGAGAACGCGACGATATGATCGCGGAAGCTGCATCATGGTCTGGCCCACCCAAGCCAATCGGCTAAGGCCATGAAACTGTTGTAATTGGGAACACACAGCATCATGTCGCGCCCCGCGCTACCAAAGTGAATGTTTACAGTCCGTTGATCGGAAGGACGATCCGGAAGCAGGGTGACCCGCTCGGCGTTCGGCATCAGGAATCAGCCGCCGAACGTAGAGCCGGACCCTTTGGCGTGGAGGCACGCGAATGCCACTTCCCTGGGTGAATCGTAGGATTGCCAGCACCCTATTCGATGATCTTCCCCAAATCGATCCGATCCATTGCGGCATCGACAAGCTTCCGACGGTCTACACTGCGGGTGTAGATTTCTGACGTCTTGGGGTCGCTGTGGCCGTGTAGGGCCATGATTTCGTATTGGGTGCAGCCTGCCTCAGCCAAGAAGGTGCCGACTGCCTTTCTGATACCATGTGACGACAGATCGTCCGGCAACCCAGCTTCCCGGCACCAAGTCCGGAACCGATTGCCGAAACCATTCTTCGAGAACGGTTTTCCGTAGTCGGTGATCAGGAACGTGTGCTCCCCTGTAGGCGATGCCTTGATGGCAGATGCCAGCGCATCTACCAGGGGCACCACCACCTTGGTGCGATCCCGGAACCCGGTCTTCTCCTGGACAAAAGCCAGATACGACTTTCCGTCTGTCAATCGGCGCGCAAAACTGACCCCTTATCGGCGTCCAAAATTGACCCCCCTTGTGGTGTCGAGATCAGGGCCTGAGCCGACGGAGCTGATCACAGAGTGGAGGCGGGTCAGGCCCTGATCGGTGTCATGCGCGGTTTT
>NZ_JAYRPN010000062.1:0-44753 GCF_041911175.1 Tabrizicola sp. | reverse complement strand
CGCCTTCGGCTTCTCCTCGCCGGGGCAGGAAAACCAGCGAGGAGAAGCCGAAGGCGCACGACGAGCGGCCCGGATCACGCCGTCTTCTGCGGCACCCGGCGTTCCAGCCAGCGGAACAGCAGCACGATCAGCCCGGCGATGGCCATGTAGACCACGGCCAGCAGCAGAAGCGGCTCATAGACCACGAACGTGTCCTGCCGGATGCGCGAGGACACGGCGTAGATGTCGACCACGGTGATTGTCGCCACCAAGGGCGTCGCCTTCATCTGCAGCACGGTTTCCCCGCCCAGCGTCGGCAGCACCCGCTGCAGGGCCTGTGGCAGCCAGATGCGCCGGAACAAAGTGAAGCGCGGCATTCCCATCGCCTTCGCGGCCTCGAGCTGGCCATGCGGCACGCCCTTGAAAGCGCCGCGCATCACCTCGCCCTCGTAGCCCGCGACCGAGAGCGAGAGCGCCAGAACCGCATAGGGCCAGGCCTGCCTGAGGATCGGCCAGAGGTCGGAGCCCCGGATCCAGGGGATCGACGGGAAGAGCGAGCCGAGCCCGTAGTAGAGGAGCCAGAGCTGCAAGAGGAGCGGCGTGCCCCGGATCACCGAACAGAACACCCGCGCCGGGGCGGCCAGCCACCAGGGCCCCACCGCCTGCGCCAGCCCCAGGGGAATGGCCAGCGCCATGCCGAGCAGCATGGTCACGACCAGAAGCCAGAAGGTCGTCCAGATGCCTTGCAGGATCAGGCTCTGGTATTTTGGCACCGCCAGCCAGGTCCAGTTCAGCGCCAGCGCGCACCAGACCACGATGCCGAGGCCGACCCCCGCCATCACCAGCCGCCGCGGCACCCAGAAGCCCTGCATCAGCGCCCCTCGCCCCGGACCTGGCCGCGCCGGGCCCAGGCCTCGATCCGGTTGAAGACCAGCGTCGAGAGGATGGAGATCGCCAGATACAGCATCCCCGCCGCCATGAAGAAGGTGAAGAAGGCCTTGGTCGTGCTGGCCGCCTGCCGCGTCACCAGCGTCAGTTCGGCATAGCCGACCACGGCCAGCAGTGCCGTGTCCTTGGTGGCGATCAGCCAGAGGTTCGCAAGTCCGGGGATCGCCGCCGCCAGCATTTGCGGCAGGGTCACGCGCCAGGCGAGCATCAGTGGCGGCATTCCCATCGCGCGGGCGGCCTCGATCTGGCCGTGCGGGACCGAGAGGATCGCGCCGCGCAGGACCTCGGTCGCATAGGCGCCCTGCACCACGCCCAGGACGGCGATCCCGGCGGCGAAGCCGGAAATCTGGATCCGGTCATAGCCCCAGGCGAGAAGCAGGTTGTTGATCGAGGAGGTGAAGGCGAAATAGAGGATCAGGATCAGGATCAGCTCCGGCACCGCCCGGACGATGGTGGTGTAGATCGCCAGAAGGTCGCGCGTCACCGGCCCGCCGTAGAGCTTGCCATAGGCCCCGCCGATGCCGATCAGGAGGCCAAGGCCATATGCGCCAAGCGCGATCATGATCGACTGCGCCAGCGCGACGGCCAGGGTCTGCCCCCAGCCGGGCGGTGCCCAGGCGAGGAGGTCGAGCGTCGAGATCAGGAGCGCGCCGCCGGTCATGGGGTGCCCCCTTTGCAGGCGGCGGCCCCCCCTCCCTCTCCCTCCCCCACGCGGGGGGAGGGAAGCGCTTGGCCGGGAGGCGGAAGTTCATAGGAGAAAGGTTGCAGGCCAGCCGTTTGCCCTGTGTCACGCCAGTCGCGCCCTGCGCCTCCCCTCCCCCGCTGTGGGGAGGGGCTGGGGGTGGGGGGCAGCAGGCCGCACGGGCACGCACCCCCCCGCCCCTGGCGGAAGGGAAGTGTCCGACCGGACAGCGCCGCACCCCCGACGGTCACGGATCAGTCGCCGTAGATCGACGAGGCGAAGTAGTTGGCGGTGATCTTGTCGTAGGTGCCGTCCTCGCGGATCTTCTTGATCGCGGCGTTGATCTTTTCGCGCAGCGCGTCGTCGCCCTTGCGCACCCCGGCGCCGACGCCAAGGCCCAGCACCTCCGGGTCATCGGCGACCGCGCCCTTCAGCTCGCAGCAGGCCTTGCCCGCATCGGTGGCGAGGAAGGCATCCAGCGCGATGCTGTCGGCCTGGGTCGCGTCGATCCGGCCCGCCGCGAGGTCTGAGTTCGCCTCGTCCTGGGTCTGGTAGATCTTCACCTCGGCGGCGGTGGCGGCGAAATGCTTCTCGACATAGGCGGCATGGACGGTCGAGGCCTGCACGCCGATGATCTTGCCCGCCAGCCCTTCGGCGGTGGGCGCCATCTCGACCCCCTTGGTGCCGACGATGACGGTGGGCGTGTTGTAGTACTTGTCGCTGAAGTCGATCGACTGCTTGCGTTCGTCGGTGATCGACATCGAGGCCATGATCACGTCGATCTGGCCCGAGGTCAGCGAGGGGATGATCCCGTCCCAGGCGACCGGGGTGATCACGCATTGCATCTCGCCGGCCGCGCAGACGGCGTTGATGATGTCGATCTCCCAGCCGACCCAGTTGCCGCTGGCGTCGGGGCTGGCGAAGGGCGGATAGGCCTCGGCGGCGATGCCGACCTTGACCTCTTGCGCGGCCACCGGCGCGGCCATCAGGCAGGCGGCGGCGAGAAGCATCTTGAATTTCATCGGTCTCTCCTTGCTGGTTGGGTTCCGCCTGTTCAGGCGACGGATTTCAGGAATTGTTTCAGCCGTTCGGATTTCGGCGCGCCGAACAGCTGGTCCGGCGGGCCTTCCTCCTCGATCTGGCCATTGTGGAGGTAGATGACGTGGCTGGCCACCTCGCGGGCGAATTTCATTTCGTGGGTCACAAGGATCATCGTGCGCCCTTCGTCCGCGAGGCCCCGGATCACCTGCAGCACCTCGCCCACCAGTTCGGGGTCGAGCGCGGAGGTCGGTTCGTCGAAGAGCATCGCCTTCGGTTCCATGCAGAGCGCGCGGGCAATGGCGGCGCGCTGCTGCTGGCCGCCGGACATGAAGGCGGGATAGGCGCCCTCCTTCTCGGCCAGGCCGACGCGGGCGAGAAGCTTGCGGGCGCGGGCCACCGCCTCGTCCTTCGGGCATTTCAGGACATGGACCGGCACTTCGATCAGGTTCTCCAGCACGGTGCGGTGGGTCCAGAGGTTGAAGCTCTGGAACACCATGCCAAGCGACTGGCGGATGCGTTCGATCTGGCGGCGGTCGGCGGGGGTGCCGTCGGGGCGCATCGTGACCGCTTCGCCCGCGATGCTGATCTGGCCCGAGGACGGGGTTTCCAGGAAGTTGATGCAGCGCAGCATGGTGGACTTGCCCGAACCCGAGCCGCCGATGATCGCCACCACGTCGCCCTGCCGCGCAGTCAGCGAGACGCCCTTCAGCACATGATGGGCGCCGAAGCTCTTGTGCAGGTCGGCAACCCGGATCGCCTCTGGCCTGTCGGTCTGTGCCATGTGCTCCCCCCGGCCTGCTGTCATACAAGCGTGCAATTCGACGCCGCGCAAGCTTTTCCTTGTCCCATCGCGCCTTGAAGGCACGGGGAGGGTCGTCTAATCAGGAACGGCAGAATGAGGACCCGAATGCGCATCCTGATCACCAATGACGACGGCATCAACGCGCCGGGGCTGGAGGTTCTGACCGGGATCGCCAGCCAGATCGCCGGAAAGGATGGCGAGGTCTGGACCGTCGCGCCCGCCTTCGAACAGTCGGGCGTCGGGCATTGCATCAGCTATACCCACCCGATGATGATCGCCGAGCTTGGCCCCCGACGCTTTGCCGCCGAAGGGTCGCCGGCCGATTGCGTGCTGGCGGCGATCTACGATGTGCTGGACGGCGCGAAGCCCGACCTCGTGCTGTCCGGCGTCAACCGGGGCAACAACGCCGCCGAGAACGTGCTTTACTCCGGCACCATCGGCGGCGCGATGGAGGCGGCGTTGCAGGGCGTTCCGGCCATCGCCCTGTCGCAGTTCATCGGGCCCGACAATGCCCGGCTGGCCGATCCGGTCGAAAGCGCCCGCACCCACGGGGCCGCCGTGGTGCGTGCGCTCTTGGACAAGGGGATCTGGACCGACGGCGACTATCGGACCTTCTACAACATCAACTTCCCGCCCCTGCCCGCCAAGGCGACCAAGGGGATGATGGTCGCGCCGCAGGGCTTCCGCCGCGACACCGCCTTCAGCGTCGAGCCGCATCTGTCGCCCTCGGGCCGCAAGTTCCTGTGGATCAAGGGCGGTCCCCAGCACACGCCCACCCTGCCCGGCAGCGACGCGGCGGTGAACCTGGACGGTTTCATCTCGATCACCCCGATGCGCGCCGACCTGACCGCGCATGACCTCTTGGCCGACCTTGAGGCGAGGCTGGCATGACGGAAGGAGCGGAGGACGACCCGACCTCCGGCCCGCTTGCCGAACGCAAGATGCGCTTTCTCTTTGCCCTCCGCACCCGTGGCGTGACCGACAGCCGCGTGTTGACCGCGATGGAGAAGATCGACCGTGGCCTCTTCGTCCGCGGCACCTTCGCCGACCGCGCCTATGAGGACATGCCGCTGCCCATCGCCTGCGGCCAGACGATCAGCCAGCCTTCGGTGGTGGGGCTGATGACGCAGGCGCTGCAGGTGAACCCGCGCGACACGGTGCTGGAGGTGGGCACGGGGTCCGGCTACCAGGCGGCGATCCTGTCGCAGCTGGCCCGCCGGGTCTATACCGTGGACCGCTACCGCCGCCTGGTGCGCGAGGCGGCAGAGCTGTTCCGCCAGCTCGATCTGGTCAATATCACCACGATCACGGCGGATGGCTCGCACGGCTTGCCGGACCAGGCGCCCTTCGACCGCATCCTGGTGACGGCGGCGGCGGAGGACCCGCCGGGGCCGCTTCTGGAACAGTTGAAGCCCGGCGGGATCATGGTTGTGCCGGTCGGCCAGTCCGACGCGGTGCAGGCGCTGATCAAGGTCACGCGCACCCAAAGCGGTTTTGACTACGAGGAACTTCGCCCAGTGCGCTTTGTCCCACTGGTCGAAGGGATCGGCTCCGAGTAACATTCGCGCCCATGAACCGGGCTGAACCCGGTCGGGCGGATCATCAGGCGGGATGACATGACAAGAACCGGATCGAGACTGCGGGCCACGCTGGTGCTTGGCGCAAGTGCGATGGCACTGGCCGGGTGCCTTGACACCGGCAAGCTGGACTGGGACCTGCGGGCAGGCGGCGGCGACACGTCGGATGCGGCGCGGCAGGCCACGGCGGCGGCGCCCACGCCTGATGGCAACGGCATCATCTCATATCCCGACTACCAGATGGCCACCGCCCGGCGCGGCGAGACCGTCGCCAGCATGGCAAGCCGTCTGGGCATGAACCCCGAGGAATTCGCGCGCACCAACGCGCTGCGCCCGAGCGACCCGCTGCGCGAGGGCGAGATGCTCTTGCTGCCGAAGCGTGTCGCCGCTTCCCCGCAGCCGGCGGTGATCGGCGGCACGGCCCCGGCCTCGGGCGGCGGCATCGACATCACCTCGATTGCCACCACTGCGCTGGACGAAGCCGGGCCGACCCCGGTCAAGTCCTCGCCTGTGGCCTCGAAGCCGGTCTCGGGCCAGCCGCTGACCCATCGCGTCGCGCGGGGCGAGACGGCCTTCACCATCGCGCGGACCTACAACGTCTCGGCCAAGGCGCTGGCCGACTGGAACCAGCTCGGCTCCGACATGGCGGTGCGCGAGGGACAGACGCTGATCATTCCCGTCGCCACCGCCGCCGCGCCCGACCCGGAACCGGTGCCGACCGCGCCCGGTGCAGGCTCGCCCACCCCCGAGCCGCCCTCGGCCAAGAAGCCGCTGCCGGACGAAAAGACCGAGGCCACCGGCACCAAGCCCAAGGGCACCCCGCCCTCGCCCGATATGGGGGCCGAGAAGACCAAGCCGTCCAAGATGGCGATGCCGGCCTCCGGCAAGATCATCCGGGGCTACGACGCGAAGAAGAACCAGGGGATCGACATCGCCGCTGCAGCGGGCAGTGCGGTGAAGGCCGCGGATGCGGGCACGGTGACGGTGCTGTCGGCGGATACCAACGGCAAGGGGATCGTCATCATCCGCCACGCGGGCGACCTGTTGACGGTCTATGTCGGCGTGTCGGGCATGGTGGTGAAGAAGGGCGACAAGGTGAAGCGCGGGCAGGAGATCGGCAAGGTCGCGCCCGGCGACCCGGCCTTCGTCCACTTCGAGGTCCGCAACACCTCGAAGCAGAGCTTCGATCCGGTGGGGTATCTGCAGTAGGTCAGAGGAAACGCCGGGGTTTCTGGCTGGTGTGGGAGACCGTCAGGATTTCGACGGCACCGCTGTCGACCCTGTAGTGAAGACGATACGGCAGACCCGAGACGACGAGGGTCCGGGTTTTTCCACCTCGCCATCTGGCGCCAAGCTCGGGAAAATCCGTCAGGATTTCAGCGGACTGGCGGATGCGCAGCACAACCCGCAAGGCAGCGTTCAGGTTGCCGTCCAATGCGATATGGGCCTGGATTTCCCGCAGCCTATGCGCTGCAAGCGGCGAAATGATCAGCTTCATTCCAGGCCGAGAGACTTCCAGACTTCGGCGGCGGGAATACCCTTCCCCGCATCCAGCTCGGCGATCCCGGCTGCGATCTCGGCCTCGAGCCATTCCTCATAGCCCGGCTCCGGCTGGACCTCCGGCCCGTCGGGCTTGATCCAGCGGTCGATCTCGGCCCTCTTGTCGATGCGCATTGGGTCACTCCTCAGCGTAAGTATAGGCGATCGGGTGCCGTCCGGCAATCAGCCCCCCGCCTGCGCCACCAGCACCTTGTCGATACGACGGCCGTCCAGGTCGATGACCTCGAACCGGAAGCCCTCGGCGGTGAAATGCGCGCCGAGGTCGGGGATCTGGCCCAGCTGGTGCAGGACGAGGCCCGCGACGGTGTCGTATTCCCCCGCCATTTCGCGGGGCAGGCCCAGCCGGTCGCAGAATTCGTCGACCGGCATCCAGCCCGCGACGAGGTAGCTGCCGTCCTCGCGCGTGACGATGGCAGGTTCGTCGGGCTCGCTGGACGCCACCGCGCCGGTGATCGCCTCCAGCACGTCGCCTGTGGTCAGGATGCCTTCGAAATGGCCGTATTCGTCATAGACGAGTGCGAAGTGATGCTCGGATTTCTGCAGGATTTCCAGCACATCCAGCGCCTCGGCCCGGTCGGAGACCACCGGCACCTCGCGGACCAGCGCTTTCAGGTCCAGCGTCTCGCGGCGAGAGACGACCTGGAAGGCGTCGGACAAAAGCACGATGCCCATCACGTCGCCCTCGGTGTTGGCGACGGGCATCCGGGGGCGGGCAACCTTGCGGATCGCGGCCACGGCTTCGGCGCCGACGGCATCCAGCGGCAGCATCTCGACCTCGTGGCGCGGGGTCATCAGGGCGCGGGCGGTGCGATCCGACAGCCGCATGACGCCGGTGATCATCTCGCGCTCCTCGTCCTCCAGCACGCCTTCCTCGTGTGCTTCGGCCAAGAGGACGTGGACTTCCTCCTCCGTCACCCGGTTCTCGCTTTCCCCGCGCTGGCCGAGAAGCCAGAGGAGCGCCTTGCCGGACTTGTCAAGGAACCAGACCAGCGGCGCGCCGATGACGGAGAGGAAGGTCATCGCCGGGGCCATGCGGATCGCCACCCCTTCGGCATTGCGCAAGGCCATCTGCTTCGGAACCAGCTCGCCGACGATCAGGCTGACATAGGTGATCGCCACGACCACGCCGCCCACGCCCAGGGTCGAGGCCCAGTCCGGTTCAACCCCCTGCGCTTGCAGCCATTGTTGCAGGCGCAGGCCCAGGGTCGCGCCCGACAGCGCGCCGGAGAGGACGCCGACGGCCGTGATGCCGATCTGCACCGTCGACAGGAACCGGCCGGGGTGTTCGGCCAGACGCAAGGCCATGCGGGCACCGCGGCTTTTGGCTTCCAGCGGCTTCAGGCGGGCGGGCCGCGCGCTGACGATGGCCAGCTCGGACATGGCGAGCACGCCGTTCAGGACGATCAGGGCCAGGATGACCAGGATTTCGGTGATCATGATCCATCCCGCGTAAGGCGAGACGCCGTGCGCTGCAAGTGAAGATCACATGTCAGGCGCGGATGCGCACCCCTTCGCGCGCCGCGAGGTCGCAGAAGAACTGCCAGGCGACCCGGCCCGAGCGCCCGCCGCGCGTCGCCTGCCACTCGATCGCCTCGGCCACCAGACGATCCTCGGGGACCTTCACCCCATGCGCGCCGCAATAGCCGCGGATCATGTCGAGGTAGTCGTCCTGCGAACAGGGATGGAAGCCAAGCCAGAGGCCAAAGCGGTCGGAGAGCGAGACCTTCTCCTCCACCGCCTCGCCCGGGTTGATCGCGGACGAACGTTCGTTCTCGATCATGTCGCGCGGCATCAGGTGGCGGCGGTTCGAGGTCGCGTAGAACAGCACGTTCTCCGGCCGCCCCTCGATGCCGCCGTCGAGCACGGCTTTCAGCGACTTGTAGTGCTGGTCGTCATGGCTGAACGACAGGTCGTCGCAGAACAGCAGGAAGCGGTGCGGCGCAGCGCGCAGATGGGCCAGCAGGCGCTGGACAGACGGCAGGTCCTCACGCGAAAGCTCGACGATCTTCAGGTCATGCCCCTCGGCCCGGACCTGCGCATGCACGGCCTTGACCAGCGAGGATTTCCCCATCCCGCGCGCCCCCCAGAGCAGCGCATTGTTGGCGGGAAGCCCGGCGGCGAAATGCCGGGTGTTGTCCAGGAGCGTGTCGCGCGAGCGGTTGACCCCGATCAAAAGCCCGATATCGACGCGGCTGACATGGGCGACCGGATCAAGCCGGTCGGGCGAGACGTGCCAGACGAAGGCCTCGGCCGCGAAATCCGGGGCAGGCATCGGCGCCGGGGCCAGCCGCTCCAGCGCCGAAGCGATCCGGTCCAGCGCGTCGGTCATGCGTTGGTGCCCGCTGCGCCTTCGTCATCCTCGTCGATGTCGACCCAGGTGCCATCGGCCCGCATCTGCGCCTCGCGCTGGCGTTCGAACCGGGCGACAAGGAAGATCGAGATTTCATACAGCGGGTAGATCACCGCAAAGAGGATCAGCTGGCTCATCACGTCGGGCGGCGTGACCATCGCGGCCACGAAAAGGATGCCGACGACTGCATATTTCCGCATCTGTTTCAGCCCGCGCGACGAGGCCAGCCCGGCCCGCCCCATCAGCGTCAGCAGCACGGGAAGCTGGAAACAGATGCCGAAAGCCATGACGAAGCTCATCGTCAGCGACAGGTAGCTTTCCATCGAGCCCTGGAAGACGACGCCCGAGGGAACCTTGGACAGGCTGCCCGCATCGTTCACCGAGGCGGCGAAGCTGTCCTGGTAGGACAGGAAGAACTGGAACGCCCAAGGCAGGATCACGAAATAGGCCACCACCCCGCCCAGCACGAACATCACCGGCGAGGCGACCAGGAATGGCAGGAAGGCCGCCTTCTCGCTGCGGTAGAGGCCGGGGGCGACGAAGCGCCAGAGCTGGTAGGCAATGACCGGAAAGGCCAGGGCAAAGCCGCCCCAGAGACCGATCTTCATCGAGACGAAGAAGCCTTCCTGCATCTTGATCAGCACCAGCTGGCATTCCTGCCCGCGTTCGGTGAGCACGTTGCAGAGCGGGGCCTTCAGGATGTCGAAGACCGGCTTCCAGAAGATCCAGGCGAAGAGGAAGGCCGCCGTGAAAGCCGCGATGGAATAGAGGATGCGGTTGCGCAGTTCCGCCAGGTGCTCGATCAGCGGGGCCGAGCTGTCGTCGATGCTGTCTTGCTTCGTCATGCCTCATCGCCCTTGGCTTTGCGCCGACGGCCCGGCGCTTTCGCTGGCTGCGCGGCGGCGGGCGCATCGCCTGCATCCAGTGCCTTCAGCTTCGCGTTCATCTCGTCCATGATGGCCTTGCGCGCCGCCTGCTTGTCGATCAGCGCCTGCGTCGCGGGACCTGCCGCCGGGGTCTCGACCGGAACGGCCACGGCCTGCGCCGGAGCCGGCGACGGGGTCATGGGGGCGGCCGCCGGTGCGGGCGCGGGTGTCGAGGGCTTGGCGGCGTTCTTCACCGGGTCCCATTTCTCGAACTTGTCGGCGGCGGATTTCAGGCTTTGCATGCCGGTCGAGACCGGGTTCGTCACCGCCTTCAGGTCGCGGCGGACTTCATCCACCCCGCTTTCCTTGGCGGCCTGCTCCATCGCCCGGCTGAATTCCCGGCCCATGCTGCGGATCTTCGCGGTGAAGCGCCCCAGTTGCCGGAACATCTCGGGCATGTCCTTGGGCCCCACGACGATCAGCGCCACGACGCCGATCACCATCAGTTCCATCCAGCCGATATCGAACATCTCTTGTGCTTTCCGAAAAGCCGGGCCTCAGCCTCAGATCTTGTCCTTGGGCGTGACGTCCTTGGCTTCGTCGGCGGCCTGCTTCTCCAGCTCTTCCGAGCCTTCGCGGATGCCCTTCTTGAAGGCGGTGATACCCTTGCCGAATTCGCCCATCATCCCGGCGATCTTGCCGCGCCCGAACAGGACCAGCACCACGATTGCGATCAGCAGAAGCTGGATCGGGCTTCCCATATGCATGTCGTCATCTCCTTGTCTCTGGCCGAAAGCACCGGCCTGGGTTCGTCTGCCCCCTAATAGGTCCGCGCGGGCCCCGCATGAAAGGCCGAAGCGGCTTGCCTTGGGCAGTCTACTGACAGTATTTTGTCAGTAAGTGGGCCCCCTGCCCCGGATTCGGCCATGAAACGCGACGCGCGGCTCTACGATATCGTCCAGTCCCTGCGCGACGGGCGACTGCACACGGCGTCGGAACTGGCGGCGCGACTCGGCGTGTCGACCCGCACGATCTGGCGCGACATGGAGATGCTGGCGGCGACCGGACTGCCGGTGACGGGCGAACGCGGCCTCGGCTACATCCTGCGCTCGCCGCTGATGCTGCCGCCCACCATGCTGACGCCCGAGGAACTGGAGGCATTGGTGGAAGGGCTGCGCCATGTGGGGCTGGAGGGGAACCCGCGCGCGAAGGCGGCGCGGAGCCTGCTCTACAAGGTCGCCACCCTGCTGCCGCAGTCGGGGATCGAGACGGAGGGCTAGACCCCGAAGACGAAGCAGCGGTCGCGGCGGATCATCAGCCACAGGACAGTGCCGGGCTTCGGCAGGAAGACCCCCGGCACGCTGGCTGTCAACTTCGCGCCCTCGAAATCCATCGCGAAATCCACGAGGCTCTCGCGGCCGAGGTAGCGGCTGCGCAACACGGTGCCGCGGGCGGGGGTGCCGTCCTCGGGTGTCGGGTTCGGGCCGCGGCCACCCCGGTCGAAGTCGATGCGCAGGTGCTGCGGGCGGATCACGATCTCGACCTCGGCCCCATCCCTGTGGCCGGGCGTCAGGAACTCGCCGAAGGGGGTCGCGGTCAGGGCGCCGCGCGAAGTACCGCATATCACGTTGATATCGCTGAAGAAGGCGGCGGCCGCCTTGTCAACCGGCGCGTTGTAGACGTTGTAGGGCGCGCCCTTCTGCACGATCCGCCCCTGCCGCATCAGCGCGATCTCGTCGGCCATCCGCATTGCCTCGTCGGGCTCGTGCGTCACCAGAAGGACCGCCGTGCCTTCCTCTTTCAAGAGTTCCAGCGTCCGGTCGCGGATGCCGTCGCGCAGCCGGTTGTCAAGGCCGGAGAAGGGCTCGTCCATCAGCATGACGCGCGGGCGCGGCGCCAGCGCCCGCGCCAGGGCCACGCGCTGCTGCTCGCCGCCCGAAAGCTCATGCGGGTGCTTGCGTCCGAAACCGGAGAGATCCACCTTTTCAAGGAGTTCGTCTATGCGTCGCGCCTTCGCTGCGCGGTCGGCCCGAAGCCCGAAGCCGACATTGTCGGCCACCGTCAGATGCGGGAAGAGCGCGAAGTCCTGGAACATCAGCCCGACCGAGCGCAACTCGGGCGGCATATGCACCCCCGGCCCGGCCACCGTCACGCCGTCCAGCCGCACCTCGCCGGCATCCACCCGCTCGACCCCGGCGATCATCCGCAGCGTGGTGGACTTGCCGCAGCCCGAGGGGCCGAGCAGGCAGGTCACCTGCCCCGCCGCGACCGACAGCGAGACGTCGTCCACCACCCGCCGCCCGCCGAAGGAGCGGACGATGTGACTGACCTCAAGGCGCGGAGCGGGGACGTCGGGCATGGAACTCAACGGAAACACTCAGGTTTCCTAGCAGCCCCGCCCAACAGGGGCAAGGTCACGCGCCCGACGCCGGAGACAATCTTACATCGTCGTATTCGTCGCCCCACCGTCCAGCAGGATGTTCTGGCCCACGATGAAGCCCGCGTGCTGCGAGCAGAGGAAGGCGCAGGCCGCGCCGAATTCCGCTGGCGTGCCGTAGCGTCCCGCCGGGATGGTCGCCGAACGTTCCGAGATCGCCTCCTCCATGCTGATCCCGCGCGCCTTCACCACCGCCCCGTCCAGCGCGATGGCCCGGTCGGTCGCGTGGATGCCGGGCAGCAGGTTGTTGATCGTGACCCCCTTGCCCGCCACCTGCCGCGAGGTGCCGCCGACGAAGCCGGTCAACCCGGCGCGGGCCGAATTCGACAGGCCCAGCACCGGCACCGGAGATTTCACCGACACGCTGGTGATGTTGACCACCCGGCCCCAGCCTTGCGCCATCATCCCCGGCAGGACGGCCTGCATCAGGGCGATGGGGGTCAGCATGTTGGCATCGAGCGCCTTGATGAAATCCTCGCGGCTCCAGTCCGACCACATGCCCGGCGGAGGACCGCCCGCGTTGGTGACAAGGATGTCGAACGGCCCCTGCGCCAGCACTGCCGCTCGACCGGATTCCATCGTGATATCAGCGGACACGGTGGTGACCTTCACCTGATACCTTAGCCGGATGTCATGGGCCGCCGCCTCCAGCGCCTCGGCCCCGCGCGCGTTCATCACCAGATCGGCCCCCGCATCTGCCAGCGCCTCGGCACAGCCCCGGCCCAAGCCTTTCGACGAGGCGCAGACCAGCGCCCGCTTTCCCGCAATTCCCAGATCCATCGCGCAAACCCTCCTGCATGTGCCGCAAGCCTAGCAGCCAAGGCTGCAAGGGCAAGACGCGCCTCTGTTGCGGCGCGGCCCGCCGCAGGATAAGGGAGCCGCATGTCGAACCGCGCCCCCCTTCCGCCCGAAATCGCCCGCCGCCGGACCTTCGCGATCATCGCGCACCCGGATGCCGGGAAAACCACGCTGACCGAAAAGTTCCTGCTGTTCGGCGGCGCGATCCAGATGGCAGGTCAGGTCCGCGCCAAGGGCGAGGCGCGCCGGACCCGGTCGGACTTCCTGAAGCTGGAACAGGATCGCGGGATTTCCGTTTCCGCCTCGGCGATGAGCTTCGACTTCCGGCAGTACCGCTTCAACCTGGTGGACACCCCCGGCCACAGCGATTTCAGCGAGGATACCTACCGCACGCTGACGGCGGTGGATGCCGCGATCATGGTGATCGACGGGGCCAAGGGCGTGGAAAGCCAGACGCGAAAGCTGTTCGAGGTCTGCCGGATGCGCGACCTGCCGATCCTGACCTTCTGCAACAAGATGGACCGCGAAAGCCGCGACACCTTCGCGATCATCGACGAGATCCAGGAAAACCTGGCGATCGACGTGACCCCCGCAAGCTGGCCCATCGGCACCGGGCGCGAGTTCGTGGGCGCCTATGACCTTCTGCACGACCGGCTGGAGATCATGGACCGCGCCGACCGCAACAAGGTGGCCGAGTCGATCCAGATTTCCGGCGTGGACGACCCGAAGCTTGCCGAACACATCCCGGCGGACCTGTTGGCCAAGTTCCATGAAGAGCTGGAAATGGTGCGGGAACTGCTTCCGGCCTTCGACCGCAAGGCCTTCCTCGAAGGTCACATGACCCCGATCTGGTTCGGGTCCGCCATCAACTCCTTCGGGGTGAAGGAGCTGATGGACGGCATCGGCGAATTCGGGCCGGAGCCCGAGCCGCAGAAGGCCGCCGAACGCCAGATCGATCCGGCGGAACCGGCGGTGACGGGCTTCGTCTTCAAGGTGCAGGCCAACATGGACCCCAAGCACCGCGACCGGGTGGCCTTTGTCCGCCTCGCCTCGGGGCATTTCGAGCGCGGCATGAAGCTGCACCACGTCCGCTCGAAGAAGCCGATGTCGATCACCAACCCGGTCCTCTTCCTCGCCGCCGACCGCGAACTGGCCGAGGAGGCCTGGGCGGGCGACATCATCGGCATCCCGAACCACGGCCAGCTGCGCATCGGCGACGCATTGACCGAGGGTGAGGCGCTGCGCTTTACCGGCATCCCGTCTTTCGCGCCGGAGCTTTTGCAATCCATCCGGGCGCTGGACCCGCTGAAGGCCAAGCACCTGGAAAAGGCCCTGACCCAGTTCGCCGAGGAAGGTGCGGCCAAGGTCTTCAAGCCGATGATCGGGTCGGGCTATATCGTCGGGGTGGTGGGCGCGTTGCAGTTCGACGTGCTGGCCTCCCGGATCGAGCAGGAATATTCGCTGCCCGTCCGCTTCGAAGGGTCGAACTTCACCTCGGCCCGCTGGATTTCCGGCGACAAGGCCGAGATCGAGAAGCTGGTGAACGTCAACAAGGGCCATATCGCGCATGACAGCGACGGGGATCTCGTGTTCCTGACCCGGCTGCAATGGGACATCGACCGCGTGGTGCGCGACTATCCGGGCGTGAAGCTGACCGCGACCAAGGAGATGATGGCCTGAGCCGCGCTTGACCGCTTCCGGGCCGCGCCCTAGCCTGCGCGGGACCAAGGGAACAAGGCCAGCCTCAGCATGACGACGCCCGATCCCGCTGCGCCCGACGACCCCATCGAGACCTACCCCGATGCGCCCGACAGCCTGGTCGGCATCTGGAAGCAGCGGCGGCGGCGGTTGAAACTGGCGGCGCGCGACTGGTTCCCTCCGGCCGACCTTGACCTCGCCCCCCTTCTGGCGACACGCATCCCCGCAACGATCCCGCCACTGGAAGGCCCCCAGACCCTGCACGCGAAGAAGCTGCACCAGATGCGGGTCGAGCTTGCGGGCAAGCCGGAACTGGCGGCAGTCAACGCGATCCTGATCGCGCATCTCAGGAAACAACGCTTCCCGGCCCATGCGCCTGCCCTTTTCCGCCGTATCTGGGCCGAAGCCGGGCCAAAGCTGATGCCGGAACTGCCGGGGCGCTGGCTGATCTCCTCGGCGATCACCTTCGGCGACCACGGCGAGACCGAGGCAGAGCGCCGGGTGGGGCTGTCGATCAACGTGCTTTTCTCGCTGATGAAGCTTTACGAATTCGAGCGCCTCCACTCCGGCACCGACCCGGCGACGCCCTTCCCGCTGCGGCGCGTCCGAAACCGGCGCCTGCCGCTGGACATGCCGCATTTCAACCTGGGAGACGGCGGGCTGGACATCAACCTGCTGGCGCAGATCTGGGGCGAAGCCGAGAAGGTGCCGGTGGTCGGCCCGCTGGCCTGCCACCTGTTGCAGCGGCTGAACGCCGATCCCGGCAACCTGTTCCGGCGGATCGGCATGATGCGGGCGGGCAAGCAGCTGGACCGGCTGGACCGGGCCGCGCTGCCGACAGCCGACCCGGATGCGCCTGACCCCGGCGACACGCCCCCGGCTTGACCGGAGGGACGATTTCCGCTATGCGCCTTCGGCGGCCAAAACGGGCCGAGACGCCGGGGCGCCCGGAAACTTGCGTCCCATCATCCATGCGGTCCGATACCGCATTCATAGGACGCATATGACCAAGTTTACCGAACTCGCGCTGGACCCGCGCGTGCTGCAGGCCGTCACCGAAGCAGGTTACGAGACCCCCACCCCGATCCAGGCCGAGGCCATTCCCCATGCGCTGACCGGGCGCGATGTCTTGGGGATCGCCCAGACCGGCACCGGCAAGACCGCCAGTTTCACTCTGCCGATGATCACGCTGCTGGGTCAGGGCCGCGCCCGTGCCCGGATGCCGCGGTCGCTGGTGCTGGCGCCGACGCGCGAACTCGCCGCCCAGGTGGCCGAGAACTTCGACATCTACGCCAAGCACACCAAGCTGACCAAGGCGCTTCTCATCGGCGGGGTCGCCTTCGGCGAGCAGGACAAGCTGATCGACCGCGGCGTCGACGTGCTGATCGCGACGCCGGGGCGTCTGCTGGACCATTTCGAGCGTGGCAAGCTGCTCTTGACCGGCGTGCAGATCATGGTGGTGGACGAGGCCGACCGGATGCTCGACATGGGCTTCATCCCGGACATCGAGCGCATCTTCACCCTGACGCCTCCGAAGCGGCAGACGATGTTCTACTCGGCCACGATGGCACCCGAGATCGAGCGGATCACCAAGACCTTCCTGAAGGATCCGGCCAAGATCGAGGTGGCGCGCCAGGCGACGACCTCGACCACGATCACCCAGGCGCTGATCCAGGTGACTCCCATCCGCAAGGACCGCAGCTTCGGCGACAAGCGGGCCATGCTGCGCGCGCTGATCAAGGCCGAGGGCGAGGCCTGCACCAACGCGATCATCTTCTGCAACCGCAAGATGGACGTGGACGTGGTGGCGAAGTCGCTGAAATCACACGGGTTCAACGCGGCGCCGATCCACGGCGACCTGGCGCAATCGGAACGGATGAAGACGCTGGACGCCTTCCGCGACGGGACGCTGCATCTCCTCGTCGCCTCGGACGTGGCGGCGCGGGGGCTGGATATCCCGGCGGTCAGCCATGTGTTCAACTTCGACGTGCCCTCGCACCCCGAGGATTACGTCCACCGCATCGGCCGCACGGGCCGCGCGGGGCGTCTGGGCAAGGCCTTCACCATCGCGGTGCCCTCGGACGAGAAATACCTGAAAGCCATCCAGAGCCTGATCAAGGCGGAAATTCCGCATGGCGAGGCGCCGGAGGGCTTCGAGCCCTCGACCGCCGACAGCCGCCCGGACCGCGCCCCGCGCGAGGATCGCAAGGGCCGGGAACGCGGCGGACGGGGCCGTGACCGCGAGCGCCCGGTGAAGGCGCATGACGAGGTGGCGGCGATGGAGCCGGTGGTCGTGGCGCCGAAGGCCGAGGTGGCCGAGGACGCCCCGCGCGAGGAGCGTCGGGAAGAGCGCCGCGAGCCGAGGAGTGACCGTCGCCGTGAGAGCCGGGGCGAGGAGCGCAGCGAAGGTCGGGGCGAGCGTCGGGATGATCGCCGTGAGCCGCGCGAGGACCGCCGGGACGAACGCCGCGAGCCGCGGGAAGAGCGTCGGGACGATCGCCGCGACTACCGCCGCGACCGCGACCTGGGGCCCTCGGTGATCGGCATGGGCGACCATGTGCCCGATTTCATCCTGCGCAGCTTTGCGTTGAAGGCCGCGCCCGCGGTCGAAGAGGTCGAGGAAGCCCCGGCCACCGGCACCGAGGGCTGACGCTCATCCCTTCCTTCGGTCGGTCTTCGCATCCCTCAGCGAGGAGCGACCGAAGGGAAGCGAGGAGCCGTCACTCGGCCACCAGCCGGCTGATCACCACCGTCACTTCGGGCTTCTTGCCGATCTCTTCCATCGCGACCTGGCGGACGGTCTTGCGGATTTCCTCTTCCAGCTTGTCGTCGTCGGCCATCACCTTGCGACCAAGCCGCCCGATCACCTCGTCGAGGTCGGCCTCCATCGTCTCGCCCAGCGGACGCTCACCACGCCCCGTGGGCGGCAGGCCCATCAGCTCGACCCAGGGCTCGCCCATCGGGCTGTCGCTTTCGTCCAGGATCACCGTCACCGTCACCAGCCCGTTCAGCGCCATGCGGATGCGGTCGCGCACCACCCCGTCCAGCGCCCCGATCAGCGCCGTGCCGTCCAGATAGAGCCGTCCGGTTTCCACATATTCCGCCACCTCCGGCACGTCGCCCGTCAGGTCCAGCATCGTGCCGTTGGGGGCCACGGCGGCGGCGATCCCGGCCTCGGTCGCGATGCGGACGTGTTCGGTCAGGTGCCGGTGCTCGCCATGCATCGGGATCAGCATGTCGGGCAGGACGAGGCGGTGCACATGCTCCAGGTCCGGGCGGTTGGCATGGCCCGAGACATGATACTTGCCACCCTGGTCGTCGATCACCTGCACGCCCATTTCGGAAAACGCATTCCAGACCCGCAGCACGTCACGTTCGTTGCCGGGAATGGTCTTGGAGGAAAAGAGGAAGGTGTCCCCCTCCTTCATCTCGATCCCCAGATACTTGCCACGGCTGAGCTGCGCCGAAGCCGCCCGGCGTTCGCCCTGGCTCCCGGTGACCAATAGCATCAGGTTGCGCCGCGGCACTTCCAGCGCCTCCTCGGGCGTCACGGTCTTCGGGAAACCCGACAGCACCGCCGCCTCTTCCGCTGCCGAGAGCATCCGCTTCATCGACCGGCCCAGCACGCAGATCGTCCGGTCCGCCGCCCGCCCCGCCTCGGCCAGCGTCTTCAGCCGCGCGACGTTCGACCCGAAGGTCGTCGCCACCACCATGCCGCTGCGGCTGCGGATCAGCTCGGCCAGCGGTTCGGCCAGCGTCGCCTCGGAGCGGCCCTCGTGGGTGGAAAAGACGTTGGTCGAATCGCAGGTCATCGCCTTGACCGGGCGTTCGGCCACGATCTCGGCGATGCGGGAATCCTCCCAACCCTCGCCCACCACCGGCGTGTGGTCGATCTTGAAGTCGGCGGAGTGGAAGATGCGGCCCGCAGGCGTGTCGATCACCAGCGCCGATGACTCCGGAATGGAATGCGAGACGGGGACGAACTGCACCTTGAACGGGCCGACCTCGACCGTCGCGGGGCGGGGTTCCACGGTGACGATCTGGTCGACCGGCAGCCCGGCCTCCTCGAACTTCAGCCGCCCGATGGTGGCGGTGAAGCGGCGGGCGTAGACCTTCTTCTCAAGCTGGGTCCAAAGGGGCGCCAGCGCGCCGATGTGGTCCTCATGCGCATGGGTGATGAAGATCGCCTCCAGCCGGTCCAGCTTGTCATGCAGCCAGCTCACGTCTGGCAGGATCAGGTCGACGCCGGGCGAGGTGTCCATGTCGGGGAAGGCCACGCCCAGGTCGACCAGGATCAGCCGTTCCTTGCCCTTCGGCCCGTAGCCGTAGACGTAGGAATTCATCCCGATCTCGCCGGCGCCGCCGAGGGGAAGGTAGATCAGGCGGTTCGCGCTCATGGGGCATCCTTGTTGAAGGCGTTGATCAGGACGAGGCCGTGCATGGTCAGGTCGTCCTCGATGGAATGAAACAGCTCGGTCCCTTGGGCGAACAGGCTGGCAAGGCCCCCGGTCGCGATCACTTTCATCGGGCGGTCCCGCTCACGCCGCACTTCGCGCACGATGACCTCGACCAGACCGATGTAGCCCCAATACACGCCCGACTGCATGCAGGCCACCGTATTCGTGCCGATGGCCTTGGCCGGTCTGGCCACATCGACGTGAGGTAGCGCGGCGGCGGCCATGTGCAAGGCCTCCAGCGACAGGTTGACGCCGGGCGCGATGACCCCGCCGATATAGGCGCCGTCGTGGTCCACCACGTCGAAGGTGGTGGCGGTGCCGAAGTCGACGACGATCAGGTCGCCGCCATGCCGGTCGAAGCCCGCGACGGTGTTGACCAGCCGGTCGGGGCCGACCGTGGTGCCCTGGTCGACGCGGGGGGCGACGGGGAGCCTCGTTTCCGGCTTGCCGACGACCAGCGGGCGGCAGTTGAAGTAGCGGTCGCACAGGACGCGCAGGTTGAAGACCACGCGGGGGACGGTGGAGGAGATGATCGCCTCGGTGATCGTCGCCTCGGTTCCGGCCAGGGTCATCAGGCTGGTGAGCCAGACGAAGTATTCGTCAGCCGTGCGCCGGTGGTCGGTGGCGATCCGCCAGGTGGCGAGGAACTTCGCGCCGTCCCAGATCGAGAAGACGGTATTGGTGTTGCCGCAGTCGATGGCGAGAAGCATGGGCTGGCCTTTCACGGGACGCGGGGTCTAAAATTTTTCGCGAAAAATTTTAGACCCCGGCACTGGTCGGTCAAAAGAACACCTCGGCAGCGGGAATGGCAACCGGACCTTGGGTCATCCGCAGGATCAGGTTGCCGCTGGCGTCGATGCCCTCGAACACGCCCTCGCGGCTGTCGTTCCCGGTGCGGGCGCGGATCGTCTCGCCCAACCGGGCGGCATGGGCCAGCCATGCGGCGCGCAGGGGGGCGAAGCCTTCGGCCTGGAAGCTGGCCTCCCAGCGGGCATAGGCGGGGGCGAGGGCGTCGAGGAAGGTCTCAGGCGTGATCCTCAGCCCGGTTTCCTGCAGGAGCGAAACGGGCGGGACGGCTCCCGGCTCCACCTGCGAGGGGTCGGGCGCGGCGATCAGGTTGACGCCGATGCCGATGCAGAGGACCGGGTCGGGTCCATTCAACCCTTGGGATTCCAGAAGGATGCCCGCCAGCTTGCCGCCATTGCAGAGCACATCGTTCGGCCATTTCAGGGTGAAGCTGTTGCCCAGCCCCGTCACCTGCACCAGCGCATCGCGCAAGGCCAGCGCGGCGGCGAAGGAGCGGAGGGCAACCGTCTCGGGCGACCCGGATGGTTTCAGGACCAGCGTGCCGTGGAAATTGCCCGGCGGGCTGGTCCAGGGCCGCGCGCGGCGACCCCGGCCTGCGGTCTGGAGCCCGGCGAGGATCCAGGTCGGCCCGGCGAGCGTGGCGGCCCGCCGGAAGCCCTCGGCATTGGTGCTGTCGATTTCGGGCAGGACGATCCGCCCTGCCCCTTCGCCCTTAGCGGACAAGCGCTTCGGCGGCGACGGCGGCCGCAGGCTCGATCCCGAACAGGTTCACGATGCCCAGCACCATGATCGCCGCGACCACCACCAGCATCGCCCATTGCACCGGGGCCATGCGGCTGTCGACCGGCTCCTGTTCGGCACCGAAATACATGAAATAGACGATTCGCAGGTAGTAGAAGGCCCCGATGACCGAGGCCACCGCCCCCGCCACCGCCAGCCAGGTCCAGCCCGCATCGACGGCGGCCTTCAGGACGTAGAACTTCCCGAAGAAGCCGACCATCGGCGGCACCCCGGCGAGGCTGAACAGCAGCACCAGCATCGCCAGCGCCTTCAAGGGTTCCTTCTTCGCGAACTGGTTCAGGCCTGCGATGTCACTGACCGGACGCCCGTCCCGCTCCATCGACAGGATGAAGGCGAAGGTGCCGACGTTCATCGTGACATAGATCGCCATGTAGATCAGCGTCGCCTGCACCCCGTAGGCGGTGCCGACGCAAAGCCCGATCAGCGCATAGCCCATATGGGCGATCGAGGAATAGGCCATCAGCCGCTTGAAGTCGCGCTGGCCGATCGCCGCCACGGCGCCAAGGAACATCGAGGCGACCGAAAGCCCCGCCAGCACCTGGCCCCATTGGCCGGGAATGCCGCCGAAGGCGTCCTGCACCAGCCGCGCGATCAGGCCCATCGCGGCGACCTTGGGTGCGGTGGCGAAGAAGGCGGTGACCGGCGTGGGCGAGCCTTCGTAGACGTCGGGCGTCCACATGTGGAACGGCACCGCGCTGACCTTGAAGGCGAGGCCCGCCAGCATGAAGACGAGGCCGAAGAGCAGCCCCAGCGGCACGCCATCCGACAGCGTCGTCAGGATCCCCGCGAACTGCGTGGTGCCCGCATAGCCATAGACCAGCGAGGCGCCGTAAAGCAGAAGGCCCGACGACAGCGCCCCCAGCACGAAGTATTTCAGGCCCGCTTCCGACGACTTGGCACTGTCCCGCCGCATCGAGGCGACGACGTAGAGCGAGAGCGACTGCAGCTCCAGCCCCATGTAGAGCGTGATCAGGTCGGCGGCCGAGACCATGACCATCATGCCTGTGACGGCAAGCGTGATCAGGATCGGGTATTCGAAGCGCAAAAGCTCTCGCCGGGTCATGTAGTCCTGGCTCATCACCAGCACCGCCGCCGCCGACAGCAGGATCGTGACCTTGGCGAAGCGCGCGAAGGGGTCGTCGGTGAAAAGGCCCGCGAACACCGTCCGCTCCCCCGCCCCGCCCGCGCCGATGTAGAGCGCCAGCGCCACGAAGAGCCCCGCCGTCGCCCAGACCAGCGTGGCGGCAAGCTTGTCCTTGCCGGTATAGACCGCAGCGATCAGCGCGATCATGGCGTAGAGCGCCAGCACGATCTCGGGCAGCAGCGTCTGGAAATCGGCGGAGGTCATTCGGACTGTCCTTCGTTCAGGGCCAGGCCGTCAGCCGGTTGCGCGGCCTGGTAGTCGGTGACGAGGGCCGAGACGGAAGGCCCGATGATGTCGGTGACAAGGCTGGGATAGACGCCGAGGATCAGGGTCATCGCGATCAGCGGCGCGAAGATCGCCTTCTCGCGCGCGTCCATGTCGGTGATCGACTTCAGCGCTTCCTTGATCAGGTCGCCGAAGACGACCCGGCGGTAGAGCCAGAGCGCATAGGCGGCGGACAGGATCACACCCGTCGCGGCGACGGCGGCAACCCAGGTGTTGACCTGGAAGATGCCCATCAGCGTGAGGAATTCACCGACGAACCCGCTGGTGCCCGGCAGGCCCACGTTGGCCATCGTGAAGAACATGAAGACCAGCGCGTAAGCCGGCATCCGGTTCACCAACCCGCCATAGGCGTCGATCTCGCGGGTGTGCATCCGGTCGTAGATCACGCCGACGCAGAGGAAGAGCGCGCCCGAGATGAAGCCGTGGCTCAACATCTGGAAGATCGCCCCGTCGACGCCCTGCTGGTTCGCCGCGAAGATGCCCATCGTGACGTAACCCATGTGCGCGACCGAGGAATAGGCGATCAGCTTCTTCATGTCGGTCTGCGCCAGTGCCACCAGCGAGGTGTAGACGATGGCAATCGCGCTCATCCACAGGACCAGCGGCGTCATCACCTCCGACCCCACCGGGAACATCGGCAGGCTGAAGCGCAGGAAGCCGTAGCCGCCCATCTTCAAAAGCACCGCCGCCAGCACCACCGAGCCCGCCGTGGGCGCCTGGACGTGCGCGTCGGGCAGCCAGGTGTGCACCGGCCACATCGGCATCTTCACCGCGAAACTGGCGAAGAAGGCGAGGAACAGCATGGTCTGCAAGCCGCCGACGACCTGGAAGCCGAGCAGGCTGAATGTCTCATGCCCGAAGTCATGCGCCAGAAGCTTCACCATGTCGGTGGTGCCCGCATCCAGATACATCGCGATCATCGCGATCAGCATCAGGACCGAGCCGAGGAAGGTGTAGAGGAAGAACTTGAACGCCGCATAGATGCGGTCCTTGCCGCCCCAGATGCCGATGATCAGGAACATCGGGATCAGCCCGGCCTCGAAGAAGAGGTAGAAGAGGACGAGGTCGAGCGCGCAGAACACGCCCAGCATCAGGCTTTCCAGCACGAGGAAAGCGATCATGTATTCCTTGACCCGGGTCTCGACGCCCCAGCAGGACCAGATGGTCAGCGGCATCAGGAAGGTGGTCAGCATCACGAACAGGATGGAAATCCCGTCGACGCCCATCTTGTAGGAAAGGCCGAGGATCCAGCTCCGCTCCTCGACGAACTGGAAGCCGGTGTTCGACGGGTCAAAGCGGAACAGCACGAACAGCGAGATGACGAAGGTCGCGGTGGTGGTGAAGAGCGCAAGCCACTTCGCGCCCTTGCGCGCCGCCGCGTCGTCGCCCCGCATGAACAAGGCAAGGATCGCCGCCGCGACGAGGGGCAGGAAGGTGATGATCGAGAGAAGCTGATTTTCCATTTTGCGCGCCCCTTACTTCGCGCCGCCGAAAAGCGTCATCCAGGTGACGAGGGCCACGATCCCCAGCACCATCGCGAAGGCGTAGTGGAACAGGTAGCCGGACTGCGCGCGGCCTGCGAGGCGGGTGAGCATGGGGATGATCCCCATCGCCACCCCGTTGAGCGTGCCGTCGATGACGTCGCCGTCGCCCTTCTTCCACAGGAAGTTGCCCAGCCATTTGGCGGGACGGACGAAGATCACGTCATACAGCTCGTCAAAGTACCACTTGTTCAGCAGGAACAGGTAGAGCGGACGCTGCTGGGCCGCCAGACGGCGCGGCAGGCTGGTGTCCTTGATGTAGAAGAGCCAGGCCATCACGAAGCCGATCAGCATCGCGATGAAGGGCGCGACCTTGACCCAGGCCGGCGCTTCGTGCGCGTGGTGGATCACCTCGTTCTCCGGCCCGATGAAGATTGCGCCTTTCGGGGCGACGCCGGGCGTGGCGGCATGGGTTTCGGTTGCTGCGGCTTCGGTCGCGACCGTGGTGCCTTCGGCGGGCGCGGCCTCGGTGGTCGCCGGAGCGGCCTCCTCGGTCGTCGCAACAGCGGTGCCCTCGGCGGGTGCGGCCTCGGTGGTGGCCGGGGCGGCCTCGGTCGTCGCGACCGCGGTGCCTTCGGCGGCGGGCTCTTCGGCGGCAACCTCGCCATGCGCGGCGGCGGCTTCCATGCCGAACCAGGTCCGCAGCTTGGCCTCGTCGCCGAAGAAGACGTTGTACCACAGCATCCCCGAGAACACCGCGCCAAGCGCCAGCACCCCCAGCGGGATCAGCATGACCATCGGGCTTTCGTGCGGCTCGTGGCCGTGGTCGTCGTGACCGTGGGCATCATGCACTGCGCCGTGGTCGCCGTGGTGGTCATGCCCGTTCGCACGGCTTTCCCCGAAGAAGGTCAGGAACATCAGCCGCCAGGAATAGAAGCTGGTGAAGCAGGCGGCGACAACCAGCAGCCAGAAGGCATAGCTGGATCCGACCCAGGCGCTCTCGATCACCGCGTCCTTCGACAGGAAGCCCGCGAAGCCGTAATGCGTCAGCGGGATGCCGACCCCGGTGATGGCCAGCGTGCCGATCATCATCGCCCAGAAGGTCAGCGGGATCTTCTTCCTGAGGCCCCCGTAGTAACGCATGTCCTGCTCGTGGTGCGTGGCCATGATGACCGAGCCCGCGCCAAGGAACAGCATCGCCTTGAAGAAGGCATGGGTGAACAGGTGGAACATCGCCACCGAATAGACCCCCACCCCGGCGGCGACGAACATGTAGCCAAGCTGGGACATGGTGGAATAGGCGATCACCCGCTTGATGTCGTTCTGCACCAGACCGATGGTCGCGGCGACGAAGGCGGTGGTCGCGCCCAGCACGGTGATGAAGGCCGTCGCCTGCGGCGCGTATTCATAAAGCGGCGACATGCGGCAGACCAGGAACACCCCCGCCGTCACCATCGTCGCGGCGTGGATCAGGGCCGAGACCGGCGTCGGGCCCTCCATCGCGTCGGGCAGCCAGGTGTGCAGGAAAAGCTGCGCCGATTTCCCCATCGCACCGATGAAGAGAAGCACCCCGATCAGGTTCGCGGCGTTCCAGTCGGCCCAGAGGAAGCTGAGGTTGGTTTCGGCCAGCACCGGCGCGGCGGCAAACACGTCATCGAAGCGGATCGAGTCGGTCAGGTAGAAGAGGCCGAAGATGCCAAGGGCAAAGCCGAAGTCGCCGACCCGGTTGACCACGAAAGCCTTGATGGCGGCGGCATTGGCACTGGGCTTGCGGTAGTAGAAGCCGATCAAAAGGTAGGAGGCGACGCCCACGCCCTCCCAGCCGAAGAACATCTGCACCAGGTTGTCCGAGGTGACCAGCGCCAGCATGGAGAAGGTGAAGAACGACAGATAGGCGAAGAAGCGGGCCTTGTAGTTCTCGCCCTCGTGCCAGTTCTCGTCATGCGCCATGTAGCCGAAGCTGTAGAGGTGGACGAGCGCGGAGACCGTGTTCACCACCACCAGCATGATCGCGGTCAGCCGGTCCAGCCGGATCGCCCATTCGCTGCCCAGTGTGCCGGATTCGATCCAGCGCAGGATGGTGATGTGCTGCGTCTCGCCGTTGAAGGTCAGGAAGATGTACCAACTCAGCGCCGCGCCGAGGAAGATCATCGCCGTGGTGATGACCTGCCCGGCCTTCTCGCCGATCAGCCGCCAGCCGAAGCCACAGATCAGGGCCCCGATCAGGGGAGCGAAGAGGATGATCGTTGCCATTTACTCGGTCCTGCCTTGGCTGGATGCGCAGGCGGGCGAGCCGCAGCGCGTAGATTGGAATTCGTCCGCCATCGCCACGCCGTGTGTCCGGCAGGCCTGGCATTCAAGGTCGAGCGTCCGGCCCTTCACGGCCAGAACGCGCATCCCGAACAGGTTCACGTCCCCGACATGGGCCATCGTTCAGCCCTTCATCACGTTGACGTCTTCCACCTCGATGGTGCCGCGGTTGCGAAAGAAGACGACGAGGATGGCAAGGCCGATGGCCGCCTCGGCGGCGGCGACGGTCAGGACGAACATGGTGAAGACCTGCCCCACCAGATCGCCCGAGTAGGAGGAGAAGGCGACGAGGTTGATGTTGACCGCCAGAAGCATCAGCTCGATCGACATCAGGATGACGATCACGTTCTTCCGGTTGAGGAAGATCCCGAAGATCCCGATGACGAAGAGGGCCGCCGCCACCGTCAGGTAATGTTCAAGTCCGATCATCGTCTGGTCCCTCGTGGCCGTTTCGACCGTTTCGTAGGTCGGGGTTCACCCCGACATCCTTCGCAAAGTCGGGGTAAACCCCGACCTACAACCCCTGCCCCGGCTTCACGTCCTTCAGCTCCATCGCCTTGGCCGGGTCGCGCCACATCTGGGCCAGCACGTTCTGCCGCTTGATGTCCTTGCGGTGGCGCAGCGTCAGCAGGATCGCCCCGATCATCGCCACCAGCAGGATCAGGCCGGCAAGCTGGAACAGCAGGAAATAGCGGTCATAAAGCAGCATCCCCAGCGCCCGCGTGTTCTCGATCTCGGTCGGAGCCACTGCCTGGCGCAGGCCTTCCGCCCCGTCAGCGACAGTCCAGACGCCGACGCCAATGGCGACCTGCATCAGAAGAACCACGCCGATGAGGAGGCCCAGCGGCATGTAGCGCGCCAGTTCCCCCTTCAGCGCGGCGAAGTCGATGTCGAGCATCATCACCACGAAGAGGAACAGCACCGCCACCGCTCCGACATAGACGATGACCAAGAGCATCGCCACGAACTCCGCCCCGAGCAGGACAAACAACCCGGAGGTGGAGAGGAACGCCAGGATCAGCCACAGCACCGAATGCACCGGGTTGCGGCTGAGCGTGACCATCAGGCCCGCCGTCACCGTGATCACCGCAAACAGGTAGAAGGCAAAGCTGAAGACGGTCATGCGTCTTTCTCCTCAGGTATCTCGGCGAAGACGGACTGGGCGATTTCCAGCGCCTTCTGCATGGCGGGAACCCCGCCGAACATGGACATCTGCCAGATCACTTCCGCGACCTCGCGTTTCGTGGCCCCGGCAGAAAGGCCGTTCTTGATCGCCATCCGCAGCTGCGGCTCGCCCACCGGACCCAGCACCGTCAGCGCCGCGATGGTGACAAGGAAGCGGGTCCGCGCGTCGAGGCCCTCGGGGTTGAAGGTCTTGCCGAACCACATCTCCAGCAGCTCTTTCGGCATCGGCGGAAAGAACTTCTCGAACGCCTTCGCGTCGATGTTCTCCATGCCCGGCATGAAGGCATTGGCCATCTTCTGGCCCTGCTCCATCATCGCGGCGAACATCTTGGCGAAGTCTTCGGTCATCTGTAGGGCGCGTCGATTTCAAGGTTGCGGGCGATCTCGGCCTCCCAGCGGGCGCCGTTCTCCAGAAGCTTCTCCTTGGTGTAGAACAGCTCTTCCCGCGTCTCGGTCGAGAATTCGAAGTTCGGGCCTTCGACGATGGCATCGACCGGGCAGGCTTCCTGGCAGAAGCCGCAGTAGATGCACTTGGTCATGTCGATGTCGTAGCGCGTGGTGCGCCTTGACCCGTCTTCCCGAGGCTCCGCGTCGATGGTGATCGCCTGCGCCGGGCAGACGGCTTCGCAGAGCTTGCAGGCGATGCAGCGTTCCTCGCCGTTCGGATAGCGGCGCAGCGCGTGTTCGCCGCGGAAACGGGGGGAAAGCGGCCCCTTCTCATGCGGGTAGTTCAGCGTCGATTTCGGCGCGAAGAAGTATTTCATCCCCAGGCCGAAGCCCTTGATGAAGTCCACCAGCAAGAAATACTTCGTGGCGCGGGTCCAGTCGATGTTGCTCATCCCTCGATCCCCAGCTTCTTCTCGATATGTTCGACGCGCTCGTCGATGGAACGGATGTAACCGCCCAGACCGAACAGGACGCCTTCGGTCGATTGGGCGCGGATGCCCAGTTCATCGACTTTGGCCTCTAGGTCGTCGAACCGCTTGTCCATGCGCTTGAAGTCCTCACGGATCAGCTTGAGCTGTTCCAGCAGCAGATTTTCCACATTCGGGGCCATCATCAGCCTCCAATCGCCCAGCGGGCCCAGAAGCCGCCCAGCACTTCGAACTTGGCAAGGAACGCCACGATCACCACCCAGGCCAGCGACAAGGGCAGGAAGACCTTCCAGCCGATCCGCATCAGCTGGTCATAGCGGTAGCGGGGGACGATGGCCTTCACCATCGCGAACATGAAGAAGAAGAGCCACATCTTCGCAACCATCCACCACCAGCCATCCGGCAGGAACGGCAGCGGCGAGAGCCAGCCGCCGAAGAACAGCAGCGAAATCAGCGCGCACATCAGGAAGATCGCGATGTATTCGCCGGCCATGAAGAGGAGGTAGGGAGTCGAGGAATATTCCACCATGAACCCGGCAACCAGTTCGGACTCCGCCTCGGGAAGGTCGAAGGGCGGACGGTTGGTCTCGGCCAGGGCGCTGATGAAGAACAGGAAGACCATCGGGAAATGCGGCAGCCAGTACCAGTTGAAAAGGCCCCAGTCGCCCTCCTGCGCCGCCACGATGGAGGAAAAGCTCATCCCCCCGGTCGAGATGATCACCCCGATGATGATCAGGCCCAGCGAGACCTCGTAAGAGATCATCTGCGCCGCAGACCGCAGGCTCCCGAGGAAGGCGTATTTCGAGTTCGAGGCCCAGCCGCCCATGATCACGCCGTAGACCTCAAGCGACGACACGGCAAAGACGAACAGGATCGCGACGTTGATGTTCGCCAGAACCCAGCCGTCATCGAAGGGGATCACCGCCCAGGCGAGGATCGCGAGGACAAAGGACAGCATCGGCGCGAGGAAGAACACCGGGCGGTCCACCCCGGCGGGAATGACGATCTCCTTCACCACATATTTCAGCGCATCCGCCACCGATTGCAGCAGGCCGAAGGGCCCGACCACGTTCGGCCCGCGCCGCATCTGCACCGCCGCCCAGATCTTCCGGTCGCCGTAGACGAGGAACAGAAGGCTGATCATCACGAAACCCACGATCAGAAGGCTTTGTGCCGCGATCAGCACCGCCGTTCCGAACCCCGTGGCAAAGAACCCGTCCATGTCAGTCCCTCATCCTCAAACCGCCAGCTTTACTTCGCCGGTATTCCAAGCTCGTCGCATTCCGTCAGCGCCACTTCGGCATCCACGGTGCGCAGGCCCTCGGGCAGGCTGGCCGAGATGAGGTAGACCGCATCCCCGTACCATGTCCGGCCCTTCTTCGTCACGATGGTCCGCACTTGTCGCGCGAAGCCAAACCCTTGATCCAGCGCATATTGCGCGGCAGCACAGCGGCCATAGGCCTCGACATCCGCCCGGTCCTTCGCCCCGGTCATGGCGACCGAGAAGCTGACCATGTCGGTGTCGAGAAGGATGGTCGAAACCCCCTGGTAGACCGCCGTCTGCCCGCGTTCCTCTGGCACCTCTCCGCCGGGCGCGCAAGCCCCCAGCGCCGCTGTCGCGGTGCCTAGGGTGGCCATAAGGGAGAGGCGCTGTGTCATCTTACTCCGCCGCAATCGGGGTCACGGCGCGGGCCTTGGCCAGCGCGCTCAGTTCCGCCATCACCGTGGACGCCCGCGCGATGGGGTTGGTCAGGTAGAAGTCCTTGATCGCATTGCGGAAGGTGGCCTTGGCCGGAAGCTTGACCTCCAGGGGCTGCCAGGCATTCTCTGGCACCTCGTCGATGCGGCCCAGATGCGGATGCGCCTTGACCAGCGCCGACCGAAGGCCCGCCAGCGAATCCCACGGCAGTTGCTGGCCGACCTCGGCCGACAGCGCCCGCAGGATCGCCCAGTTCTCCTTCGCCTCGCCCGGCGCGAAGCCTGCGCGGAAGGCCAGTTGCGGCCGCCCCTCGGTGTTGACGAAGAGCCCGTTCTCCTCGGTATAGGCCGCGCCCGGCAGGATGATGTCCGCCCGGTTCGCGCCCCGGTCGCCGTGGCTGCCCTGATAGATCACGAAGGGCGCGTTGGCCCCGTCGCGGCTGATCTCGACCTCGTCCGCGCCAAGGTTGTAGATCACCTGCGCGCCTTCGGTGGCCTTGGAGAGCCCGCCTTCGGTGACAGCGCCCACATCCATCGCGCCGACGCGGCCCGCCGCCGTGTGCAGCACCATGAACTTCGCGCCCGCGCCCTGGGCGTAGGCCATCGCCTGCGACAGGACCGCCTCGCCATCCGCCTCGTTGATCGCGCCCTGGCCGATGATGACCAGCGTATCGGGCTTCTCGGTCACGCGGCCCACCAGCTCCACCAGCGCCGCCCGGTCCGACCCCATGTGCTTGTAATCATAGGTCAGATCGACCTTCTCGCCGAAGAGGCCCACCATCGCGCCATTGGTCCAGGCCTTGCGGATGCGGGCGTTCAGCACCGGGCTCTCCACCCGCGGATTGGTCCCGATCAGCAGGATCACCTTCGCCGTGTCGATGTCCTCGATCTTCGCCGTGCCGACATAGGCAGAGCGGTTGCCCACCGGCAGCTTCGCCCCATCGGTGCGGCACTCCACATGGCCGCCCAGAGATTCCACCAGCGCTTTCAACGAATAAGCCGCTTCCACCGAGGCCAGATCGCCGACCAGGCCGGCCACCTTCCTGCCCTTCATCGCGGCGGCAGCCTTCTCCAGCGCCTCGCCCCAGGACGCCTTCCGCAGCTTGCCGTTTTCCCGAACATACGGAGTATCCAGCCGCTGCCGACGCAACCCGTCCCAGACGAAGCGGGTCTTGTCGCTGATCCATTCCTCGTTCACGCCGTCATGGTTGCGCGGCAGGAAGCGCATGACTTCGCGGCCCTTGGTGTCGATGCGGATGTTCGACCCCAAGGCATCCATCACATCGATGCTCTCGGTCTTGGTCAGCTCCCAGGGCCGGGCGGTGAAGGCATAGGGCTTCGAAGTCAGCGCACCCACCGGACACAGGTCGATGATGTTGCCCTGCAGGTTCGAATCCAGCGTCATGTTCAGGTAGCTGGTGATCTCAGAGTCTTCGCCGCGGCCCGTCTGGCCCATCTGGGTGATGCCCGCCACTTCCGTGGTGAATCGGACGCAGCGGGTGCAGGAGATGCAGCGCGTCATCTTCGTTTCGACCAGCGGGCCAAGGTTCAGGTCCTCCGACGCCCGCTTCGGCTCGCGGTAGCGGCTGAAATCCACGCCGTAAGCCATCGCCTGATCCTGCAGGTCGCATTCCCCGCCCTGGTCGCAGATCGGGCAGTCGAGCGGGTGGTTGATCAGCAGGAACTCCATCACCCCCTCGCGGGCCTTCTTCACCATCGGCGAAGTGGTCTTGACCACCGGCGCCTCGCCGTTCGGCCCCGGCCGCAGGTCGCGCACCTGCATCGCGCAGGAGGCCGCAGGCTTCGGCGGGCCGCCCACCACCTCGACCAGACACATCCGGCAGTTCCCGGCGATCGACAGCCGCTCATGGTAGCAGAAGCGCGGGATCTCCACCCCGGCCGCTTCCGCCGCCTGGATGATGGTCATCGCGCCATCGACCTCGACCTCGATCCCGTCGATGCTGATCTTCTTGAGGTTGGTCATCTTCTCTTTCCCATCTTCCTGTCCCGAAGCCCGTTCAGAGCGCTTCGGGGAAAACCCTGATCGACAATCCTACCGGACCGTCAAAAACCGACTGATGCTCGTCTTTTCAGCCACTTCCGCCCGCCCCGCCATGCACCATGTACTCGGCTGCGCCAGAACCACGCCACGCTTCGTTATGTACTTGATCACCATGTCCTGCGCCAAGCGTGGCGAGATCGCAGCAATCGACCTGTTGTTGGCCCAAGCTGGATTGGGGCCGTACTTCTCCTGCAGGACGGCTGCGGCCTTGATTTCTGCGCGACCGTTGTAACCGAACGACTTCGGGCACTCCTTGGCGATCTGCTCGGCCGTCGCAATTTCGAAGCCGAGTTGCAGGACATCCGACGGGATTTCCGCAGGCGGGCCAGAGCTTTGCGGCTCTGCCGGGACGCATCCAGCGACAAGCAGCATGGCAAGCAATGCCAGCCCCCTGCAGCCACTGATCGACCGTTCCACTCCCGATACAAGACCTGCGACTGCCATCGCCCTACTCCGCCGCCACTTGCGCGCAACCGTGGGCCTTCCACGCCTGCGCTTCTTTCAGATATCTCCAGCCGAAGGCATGGTCGCTGTCGCCATGCGCTTCCAGATGCTTCAGCCGCTCCAGTGCCTCGTCCAAAGTGGGACGGTGCCCCGCAGGCACCCACCACATGACGAAATGCATGCGGCCCAGCACCTGGAACCACTCCGCCCGCCGCTCGTAGAAGGCGCGGTGGACGGTGTTCCAGACGAAATGCTCCAGCGTCTCGACGCTTTCCCAGACCGTGAGGTTCGACACGAACTGCGGGTCGCCGTCGATCTTGGTTTCGGTGTTCCCGGTGCCGGGCTCGCCCGAACCTTCCATCATCCAGACGAAGCCCGGCATCCGCTTGCCCAGCCCGTTCACCCGGTCGAGCGCGGCCATGAACTCGGCCACGCGCGGGTCGTCGGTGGGGGCCAGAAGGCGCCCCACGTTCAACTCGGCCAGGTGACGGGCTTCGGTCATTTCGTCGACCTCAACAGCGAGCCCGCAAGCGAACCCTTGGCGATCTCTTCCTCGCCGATGGCGCAATAGGCCTCCGGCTTGCCCGGCTCGGCGCCCTTGGCCTTCAGCCATTCCGCCGCCTCGGCCTTGAACTTCTTCTTCTCCTCTTTCGAGGTGACGAAGTCGCGCACCACGCCGGCCTCGTAGCCCTGCTTCAGCGCATAGTCGCGAAGGTTGTTCAATTCTCCCAACGCCTTCAGCGTGCGGGCCTTCATCGTCGGGCAATTGTCGGCGATGGCGTCGCCGATGAAACCTTGCAAAAGCTTGTCGTGGATCACCGGCTCTTCGTTGATCGGCACCAGCGCATAGGCGGGGGCGGTCACGGCAAGGGTCAGGGCGATGGTAAGATTGCGAAGCATGTTGGCCTCCTTGGCTGCTCGTAGCCCGGAGATGGGGGCAAAGCCCCATGCTATGCCATGACAAACCGGGGTTTTCAGCGGCTTGTGACCGAAGGTGACGGCGTTCGTCATGCGCAACCCTCCGGGTAGACCCATTCGCCGGTCGCCCGGTCGAAACGGTCGTAGATCGAGGCGTTCACCCTGCCCCCGCAGGCCGCATCCGCTGCCTTCCGCGCCAGCGCGCCTTCCCACATCTGGAACGGCTGGCCGTTGTTGGTGACGCGCACCGGCTCGCGCGAGGCAGGAACGGAAGCCGTTCCCACACAAGCGGCCTGAGCCAGCGTCACCGAAAGGGCCAGCGCCATCCGCATCACTCCGCCGCGACCGCCGAGATGCGCCCGGTCCGCTTCGCCTTGATCCGGTCCTCGATCTCGTCCCGGAACGCCCGGATCAGGCCCTGGATCGGCCAGGCCGCCGCATCACCCAAGGCGCAAATGGTGTGGCCCTCGACCTGCTTGGTCACGGACAAGAGCATGTCGATCTCCTCGACCTCCGCCTCGCCCCGGACCAGCCGGTCCATGACCCGCATCATCCAGCCCGTGCCCTCGCGGCAGGGGGTGCATTGGCCGCAGCTTTCGTGCTTGTAGAATTTCGACAGCCGCCAGATCGCCTTGATCACGTCGGTCGACTGGTCCATCACGATGACCGCCGCCGTGCCAAGGCCCGAGCGCTGCTCGCGCAGCCAATCGAAATCCATGATCGCGTCGTCGCATTGCGCCTGGGTCAGAAGCGGCACCGAAGACCCGCCGGGGATCACCGCCTTGATGTTCTTCCAGCCGCCGCGCACCCCGCCGCAATGGCGGTCCAGAAGCTCCTTCAGCGGGATCGACATCGCCTCTTCCACGACGCAGGGCTGCATCACATGGCCCGAGATGCCGAAAAGCTTGGTCCCGGTGTTGTTCGGCCGCCCGAAGCTTGCGAACCAGTCCGAGCCGCGCCGCAGGATCGTCGGGACAACCGCGATGGACTCCACGTTGTTTACCGTGGTCGGGCAGCCGTAGAGGCCCGAGCCCGCCGGGAACGGCGGCTTCATCCGGGGCATGCCCTTCTTGCCCTCAAGGCTTTCCAGAAGGGCGGTTTCCTCGCCGCAGATATAGGCCCCGGCGCCGTGGTGCAGGTACAGGTCGAAGTCCCAGCCCGACTTGGCCGCGTTCTTGCCCAGAAGCCCGGCGTCGTAGCATTCGTCGATGGCGGCCTGCAGCGCCTCGCGCTCGCGGATGTATTCGCCGCGAATGTAGATGTAGCAGGTGTTCGCCCCCATCGCGAAGGACGCGATCAGCGCCCCCTCGATCAGCGTATGCGGGTCGTGCCGCATGATCTCGCGGTCCTTGCAGGTGCCCGGCTCGGACTCGTCGGCGTTGATCACCAGATAGGACGGGCGCCCGTCAGACTGCTTCGGCATGAACGACCACTTGAGCCCCGTCGGGAAGCCTGCGCCCCCGCGCCCCCGCAGGCCGGACGCCTTGACCTGCTCGATGATCGTGTCACGCCCGCGCTTGATGAGGTCGGCGGTGCCGTTCCAATGCCCGCGCTTCATCGCGCCCTTCAGGCTGCGGTCATGCATCCCGTAGAGGTTGGTGAAAATGCGGTCCTGATCCTTGAGCATTTGGTCTTCCTAACCCCGGCGTCCGCGCCAGATCTGATACGTCACCACCATCGCCCAGACGAAGCCGGCGATGGCGGCAAGGTCGAAGAGGAACGCGAACCGCGTCTCCCACCCCATTTGTCCGCCCACGAACTGGGCGCCCATCCACAGGATCATGGTCGCCGCCAGCACGATGGCCACCAGACGCGTCTGTCGGGCGCGTTTCAGGTCGGCGGGATCGGGGCGGGTCTCGGCCATGTCTCTCAATACTCGTTGGTCCGGGCGCGTTCGTGGAACGCCTCAAGCCCTTCGCTGACGATGATCTTCGCCTGCTCCACCCATTTGTCGCGGGTGATGCGGCCCTTGAAGGTCTTCATTTCGGCATCGACAAGCGCGACATCGGCCTCGGTCCATTGCGCGATCTGGTCGAAATGGAAAAAGCCCATGCCGTTGACCAGCTTCTCCAGCGCGGGGCCGATGCCTTCGATCTCTTTCAGATCGTCCGCCTTGCCCTTGCGGGGCGCCTTCAGCCGGACGAGGCCCACGGGCTTCGCCGACTTCTCGGCCTTCAGCTTGGCCGCCTTCGGCTTCGGCTCGGCCTTGGCTTTCACCTCGGCCTTTTCGGCTTTCGGCTTCGCGTCAGCCTTCGGCTTCGCCGCCTTGGGCTTGGCTTCCGCCTTGGGTTTCGCCGCGGCCTTCGGCTTGGCCCCGGCCGCCAACACGGGCTCGGCCATCACGGCGGCCACCGGGGCTGCGGCTTCCGCCACGACCGGTGCAGCGGGCTGCGCGACGGGCGACTTCGGGGTGGCGATGATCGGCGCGGGCTCGACCTCGGCCAAGGGCGTCACCACCGACGATCCGGCGCGCGCCTTCAGAGCCTCGGGGCGCACCGGGACCGCCTTCACCGCCGGGACCGCTGCGCCCTCGCCCGTTCCAAGCCGAACCTCGCCCGAGGCCGGGACGATCTTGCGCACGCGCTGCGCCGCCGCCGCCTCTTCGTCGCGGTTCACTTTCGCCGCCAGCGAGTAGAGCCCCAGAAGCACGATCAGCGCGACCGCGAGGGCAAACAGCACGGCAGGCAACAGGAAGTAGTGCATGAGACCGCGCAGCACGGCAAAGGTCACGATCCCGGAGAGACCCACCAGGACCCAGCCGCCCGTGCCGATCGTCGTTTCATACTCCTCGTCGCGCATCCCGCGTCACTCCCCGAACCACACCACTCGCCGCAATCTCGTCCTGCCGTCCCGTTCCCGTTCCTATGCCTTCGCCGCCGCTTCCGCCTCGGCGACCGAGCCTCCCGCAGCCAGGATCTTCGCCTGCGCCACCCACTTGTCGCGGGTCACGCGGCCCTTGAAGCCCTCAAGGTTCTCGTCGACCCAGGCGATTTCGCCCGCCGTCCAGTTGGCGATCTGCTCGAAATGGTAGAAGCCCAGCCGGTGGCACAGGGCCTCCAGCTTCGGCCCGATGCCAAGGATCAGCTTCAGGTCATCCGCGCGGCCGCCCTTCGGCGCCGTCAGCCCTGCGGGCTTCACGCCCCCCGCCTGCCCCGCCGCTTTCGCCTCCGGCGTCGCTGCCGGAGTCGCGTTCGGCGCGTTGCCCTCCGACTTCGGCTTGCCCTTCGACGAAGCCTTCGCCTCCTGCACCGTCGCGCCCGTGGCATCCGCCGGAACTCCGGCGCCCGGCTTCGGCTCGACCGCCTTGCCCTTCGCGGGCTTCACCGGAGCCGCCACGCCCAGCCAGGGCGTCGTCAGTGGCACTTCGGTCCCGTCGATCCGCTTCACCGTGTCCTTGATGTCCACCGCCAGTTGCGCGCTGGCGTTGTACTGCTTCCGGCCCGACTCGAACTCCTTCAGGCTGGTCAGCCCCCCGATCGGCTCCGCCGCATAGCGCCCGTTCTGCGGCCCCGGCACCGGCACCTCGCCCTTCGAGAACCGCCCGATCAGCTCACGCAGCTTCGCAGCCGTCAGGTCCTCGTAGTAGTCCTTGCCGATCTGGGCCATCGGGGCATTCGCGCAGGCCCCCATGCACTCGACCTCTTCCCAAGAGAACTTCCCGTCCGCGCTGAGGGTATGCGGCGTGGAGGCAATCAGCTCCTTCGCCACCGCCACCAGATCCTCGGCCCCGCAGATCATGCAGCTGGTCGTGCCGCAAATCTGCACATGCGCGACCGACCCCACCGGCGAGAGCTGGAACATGAAGTAGAAGGTCGCCACTTCCAGCGCCCGGATATAGGCCATGCCCAGCATATCCGCGACATGCTCGATGGCGGGGCGGGTCAGCCAGCCCTCCTGCTCCTGCGCGCGCCACAGCAGCGGGATGATCGCCGACGCCTGCCGCCCCGCCGGATATTTGGAAATCTGGCCCTTGGCCCAGTCCAGGTTCGCCGGAGTGAAGGCGAAGAAGGCGGGTTGTTCCTTGTGAAGACGACGCAGCATCAGATCATTCCAGCAATGAGAGCCGGGAGCGCGACCGCGCCGACCGGCAGGATCAGAATCCCGAGCAGAAGAAACGGGGCAACGCCAAGGGCGATCACCGATCCACCTCCCCGAACACGATATCCATCGTGCCGATGATGGCGGAAACGTCGGCCAGCTGGTGCCCCTTGCAGATGTAGTCCATCGACTGCAGGTGAAGGTAGCCCGGCGCGCGGATCTTGGCGCGGTAGGGTTTGTTGGTCCCGTCCGCCACCAGATAGACCCCGAACTCGCCCTTCGGTGCCTCGACGGCGGCATAGACCTCGCCCGCCGGGACGTGGAAGCCCTCGGTGTAAAGCTTAAAGTGGTGGATGAGCGCCTCCATCGAGGTCTTCATCTCGGCCCGCTTCGGCGGGGTGATCTTGCCGCGCGCGAGGATGTCGCCCTGCCCCTCCGGCGCCTTCAGCTTGGCCACCGCCTGCCGGATGATGCTGGTCGATTCCCGCATCTCGGCCATCCGGCACAGGTAGCGGTCATAGCAGTCGCCGTTCTTGCCGACGGGGATCTTGAACTCGAACTCGTCGTAGCATTCATAGGGCTGCGCGCGCCGCAGGTCCCAGGCGAGGCCCGAGCCCCGCACCATCACCCCGGAATAGCCCCAGTCCTGGATGTCCTTCTCGCTGACGATGCCGATATCGGCATTGCGCTGCTTGAAGATGCGGTTCTCGGTCAGCAGCGTGTCGATGTCGTCGATGACCTTGGGGAAATGCGCCGCCCAGGCGTCGATGTCGTCCAGCAGTTGCGGCGTCAGGTCCTGATGCACCCCACCCGGCCGGAAGTAGGCCGCGTGCAGCCGCGCCCCGCAGGCCCGCTCGTAGAAGACCATCAGCTTCTCGCGTTCCTCGAAGCCCCAGAGCGGGGGCGTCAAGGCACCCACGTCCATCGCCTGCGTGGTCACGTTCAGAAGGTGGTTCAGCACCCGCCCGATCTCGGAGAACAGCACCCGGATCAGCGACGCACGACGCGGCACCACCGTCCCGGTCAGCTTCTCGATCGCCAAGCACCAGGCATGTTCCTGGTTCATTGGCGCGACGTAATCCAGCCGGTCGAAATAGGGCAGGTTCTGCAGATAGGTCCGGGACTCCATCAGCTTTTCGGTGCCGCGATGCAGAAGCCCGATATGCGGGTCGCAGCGTTCGACGATCTCGCCGTCCAGCTCCAGCACCAGCCGCAGCACGCCATGCGCCGCCGGGTGCTGCGGCCCGAAGTTGATGTTGAAATTGCGGATGCGCTGCTCGCCGGTCTCGAAATCGCTCGAGCCGTCGTCGTAGGTGTTCCTGCGAATATCGCCGTCCATCACACTGCTCCGCTCATTGAGTTTTGGCCGACGAAATTACATCCGCGTTTCAACCCAAGTGCTTTGATTTCAAAGAAAGTGGGAATCCAGGTTCCTGAACCTACAATTTTTTTAAATCCCCACGAGACACCGAGCATGGCTGCCAGCCCCGCCAAAAAAGTCCCGGTTTCAGACAAGAAATCCCAAGGCATCAAGCCACCGCTCTTTCTGCCTTGGCCATCGCCTTCGGCACGAACTTTTCCCAGCGAACAAGGGCGCGCTGGTGCCGCCCCTCGCCGATCAGATCCACCCCGTCATGGGCGCGGACCGAAAACCACACGAACTTGCCGTCGATCCCCGTGACTTCGGTCTCGACCGTCACCGTCAGGCCGGGGGGCGTGGGGGCAAGGTGGCTCACGTCGACATGGGTGCCCAGCGAGCCCTCGCCGTCCTCATAGTAAGGCAGCAACTGCTCGATGCAGGCCCATTCCATCAGCCCGACCATGTAGCCGGTCGCCAGCACCCCCGGCATGGCGCGGAATTCCGCGCTTTCGGGGTAAAGGCGCGGCACGGTCTGCGCCTCGCCGATGGTCAGGCGATGCACCCCCTTGGCGCCAATGGTCAGGCCGGGCTTCACTTCGTCCCCGCCTTCTGGTCGCCGGGAAGGATGTATTCGGCACCCTCCCAGGGCGACATGAAGTCGAACTGCCGGTATTCCTGCACCAGCTTCACCGGCTCATAGACCACGCGCTTCAGCGCCTCGTCATAGCGGACCTCGGTATAGCCCGTGGTCGGGAAGTCCTTGCGCAAGGGATAGCCCCGGAAACCGTAGTCGGTGAGAATCCGGCGCAGGTCCGGGTGGCCCGAGAACAGGATACCGAACATGTCGAACACTTCGCGCTCGAACCAGTTGGCGCTGGGGTGGATCGCGACCAGCGAGGGCACCATCTCCTCCTCGCGCACCGCCACCTTCACCCGGATGCGCTGGTTCCGGTACATCGACAGGAAGTGATAGACCACGTCGAACCGCTGCGCGCGTTCGGGATGGTCGACCGCCGTGATGTCCACCAGCGTCGAGAACCGGCAGGACGCATCGTCGCGCAGGAATTCGACCAGCGCTTCCAGATGGGCCAGGTTCGCCACCAGCGTCAGCTCGCCGAAGGCCACGGTCGCCGACTGCACCGCATCGGCCTGTTTCAGCGCGATGATCCCGCCCAGTTCCTGCAAAGCCTCGGACATGATCACCTCACCAGAGTGCCAGTGCGGCGGATCTTCCGCTGCAACTGCAGGATACCGTAGAGCAGCGCCTCGGCCGTGGGCGGGCAGCCGGGGCCGTAGACGTCGACCGGCACGATCCGGTCGCAGCCCCGCACCACCGAATAGCTGTAGTGGTAATAGCCGCCCCCGTTGGCGCAGGAGCCCATCGAGATGACGTAGCGCGGCTCGGGCATCTGGTCGTAGACCTTGCGCAGCGCCGGGGCCATCTTGTTGGTCAGCGTGCCCGCGACGATCATCAGGTCCGACTGCCGGGGCGAGGCGCGCGGCGCGGTGCCGAAACGTTCCAGGTCATAGCGCGGCATCGAGGTATGCATCATCTCGACCGCGCAGCAGGCGAGGCCAAAGGTCATCCAGTGCAAGGACCCGATCCGCGCCCAGTTGATGATGTCTTCCGTCGAGGTCAGGATGAACCCCTTGTCCGAAAGCTCCCGGTTCAGCGCCTGGACCGCGACCTCATGGTCCGCCCCCGCCGTGTTCAGCCCGGTCTGCAACCCGACCGGCTGGCCGCCCGGCATGCCGATGGTCTCGATCCCGCCGGACGTGCCGTCGATCGGCGTCGAGGTGCCCCTCACTCCCATTCCAGAGCCCCTTTCTTCCATTCATAGGCAAACCCGATGGTCAGGACCGCCAGGAACAGCATCATCGACCAGAACGCGGGCATCGAGATGTCGCCGAAGGCCACCGCCCAGGGGAACAGGAACGCCACTTCCAGGTCGAAGATGATGAACAGGATCGACACCAGGTAGAAGCGCACGTCGAACTTCATCCGCGCGTCGTCGAAGGCGTTGAAACCACATTCGTAGGCGCTCACCTTCTCCGGGTCCGGGTTCCTGACAGCCAGCACCGCAGCGGCCAGGATCAGGACCAGGCCAAGGCCCACGGCAATGGCCAGAAGGATGAGGATGGGAAGGTATTCTCTGAGAAGCAGGTCCACGAGGGGCTCCCTGATGCTGGCGGCGCGCGTGCAGGCGGGCGTCACGGCCCGTTTGTCCCTCCGGCTTTACTCTGCGCCCTTGCCGGGGTCAACCGAAGGCGGGTGAGAATCCGGCCCGGCCGTGAGCAGAAACCCATAAATACCAAGCGTTTCACTCAGGATACTCCGGGGCGGGTTCCCCCTACCTTGACCGGCACCGCGATCCCGCCTTTCCTCCGGCCAGCACGAAAGGACCCCACCCATGCGCCTCGCCCTCTTCTTCGCCTTTGCCGCCAGCACCGCCAGCGCCCAGACCTGCGAGATCGACATCGCCGCCGTCGAGGCCCGCATCGCCGAACTGGAGCCCGCCTACAGCCTCGTCCTCTCCGACATCGGCTGCGACGCGCCGACCAACCCGGCCCATGTCCTGATGTGCAACGACGCCGAAACCCCCGGCGCGACGCTTTGGCGCATGGGGCGGCTCGACGATCTGGCCTGGGTCTACGCGGTGGAAAACGCCACCGGCCAGGCGGTCGACCAGACGAACCCGCCGCGCGACGACGATTTCATCGCGAAGCGCGACGCCTGCACCGATGCGGCCTGCCTCTGCGACGCGCTGGTCCGGCACACGAACGACAGCCTCGGCGGCACCTCGCCCTATCCGCAGTGACCGCCAGCCCGCCAGAAGGACTCCCCCGTTCCTCTTGGCAAAAATACTCGCCTTGCCCGGCCGGTCAGCCTGCGCACCAGCCCCCGCGCAGGCCCCCACCATACTGGCGCGCATGGCCCGCCCGGATCATCAGCCGCGCCACATCCACCCCGTCCAGCTCCAGCCGCACCAGCGCCCGGCCATACTTGTCCGTCCCCTCCTGCGTCAGGCTCAGCCGGTCCGCCCCCTGGATCAGCGCCCGCAGGTGCCAGGACGCCTTCTCAGCCGCCAGGAACTCCCCCAGGCATTTCGGCGCATATTTCTCCGGCGTGTCGAAGCCCAGCAGCCGCGCGCTGACCATCCCGTCCTCCGGGCAGATCAGCGACACCGTGTCCCCGTCCACCACCCGGATGATCCGGCACGGCCCCTGTTCGCTGGCCACCGTCTTCATCGCCGCGTTCACCAGGTCGGCAAGCGTCGGCACCAGCACCAGCCCGCCGATGCCGAGCCCGATCACCGCCTTGAGGTAGAAACGGGGATCAGCCAGCCGCCGCAAGCCCCGCACAACCACTCCCGCAGGCCGGGCGGGCCGGAACAACCAGCCCATCAGTCCGCCAGCGGCGCCGCGACCGGGGCGAGGTCCCGCGCGGAAGCGGCAACCGCCACCTCCTCACCGATGATGCGGGTGATCTGGTCCACATCCTCCAACCCGAAGGTCAAGGGCAGCCGCATGTCGATCAGCCCCGCCAGCACCCGGTCGGTCTGCGGCAACACCTCCGGCGCGGCATACTGCCAATGCGCATAGCGGCTGGTGAAGCCCTGCGGATCGGCGGCCCCGAACCACTTCAGCTCCACCCCCCGCGCCGCCGCGCCCGCGACGAAAGCGGCCACCCGCGCGGGCTCCCAGCCCGGCAGCAGGAACTGGAAGGACGAGCCCACATAGTCCTCGGCTTGCGGCCGCGGGATCAACTGCACCCCGGCAACCCCCGCCAGCCCCCGCTCCATCCCCTGGTAAAGCCGCCGCCAGCGCGCCCGCCGGTCGTCCAGCATCCCGATCTGCGGCCGCAGGATCGCCGCCCGCAGGTTGTCCATCCGGGACGACACGTTCGGCACCTCCAGCTTCAGCGCCTCGAACACCTCCGGCCCCGGCGCCGCCCGGTGGCGCGCATACAGCATGTAGGACCCGGAGAGCAGCACCGCCCGCGCCGCAAGTTCCGGGTCATCCGTCACCAGCAAGCCACCCTCGCCCGAGTTCATGTGCTTGTAGGTCTGCGTCGAGTAGCAGCCCATCGCCCCGTGCCGCCCCGAGGCGACTCCCTTCCACTTCGCCCCCATCGTATGCGCGCAATCCTCGATCACCCGCAGACCCAGCCGGTCGCACAAGGCCATCAGCGCCTCCATGTCGCCGACATGCCCCCGCATGTGCGACAGAAGCAGCACCTTCGCCCCGGTGGCCACCGCCTGCGCCTCCAGATGCCCAAGGTCGATGGTCAGGCCCTCCGTGACCTCGACGAAGACCGGCCTTGCGCCCAGCGAGGCGATCGCCCCCGGCACCGGGGCCAGCGTGAAGGCGTTCGACAGTACCGGATCTCCCGGTCGCACCTGAAGCGCGCGCAAGGCGCAAGCCATCGCCGCCCCGCCCGAGGCCAGCGCCAGACAGTACTTCGCGCCCACATAGGCCGCGAATTCCTCCTCCAGCAGCGCCGTCTCGGCCACTTCTCCGGCGACCGTGTTGTAGCGATGCAGCCGCCCGTGCCGCATGACCGCCAGCGCCGCCGCGATGCCTTCCTCCGGGATCGGCTCCTGCTGGGTGAAACTGCCGTCAAACCGCTCGCTCATGCCTTCTCCGACCTCTTCAGCACCAGGAACAGCGCCGTCGTCACCACAAGACAGCCCGCCGCCACCCAATAGGCCACGTCGGTCGACCGCCACGCCCGGTCCTCGGCCCAGAAATGCCCGAAGATGAAGGCGAAGAACACCGTCCCGAACAGCATCGCCAGGTTGGTCACCGCCGAAATCCCGCCCTGCAACTCGCCCTGCGCATCCTCGGGCACCCGCTTGGTCAAAAGCGCCGTCAGCAGCGGATGCACGAATCCCTCCGGCCCGTGCAGGATCATCAGCGCGAAGACCCCCGGCACCGACCAGACGAAACCATAGCCCAGCACGACCAGCGTGGCGCAGGCCAGCCCGAACAGCGCAACGTTCCATTCCCCGAAGCGCTTGGTCGCAGGCCCGGTCAGCCCGCCCTGGAAGCCCCCGGCAATCAGCCCGAAGATCGCCAGCGTCGCCCCCACCATGACCTCGGACCAGCCAAACTTGGCGATGCCCCAGAAGGTCCAGACCGCCGTGTAGACCGAGGTGGAAAAGAAGAAGAGCCCCAGCACCAGCACCATCGGCAGAACGCCCCGATAGGTGGCAAAGACGCGAAAGGCCCCGAACGGGTTCGCCCGCCACAGATCGAAGGGGCGGCGGTTCTCCACGGTCAGCGACTCGGGCAGTACCGCCATCCCGTAGACGAAATTCAGCAGCGACACCCCCGCCGCCACCCAGAACGGCACCCGCGGCCCCAGCTCGCCCAAGAGCCCGCCGATGGCCGGGCCGATCACGAAACCCACGCCGAAAGCCGCGCCCATGTAGCCATAGGCCCTGGCCCGGTCGTCCGGCGCGGTGACATCGGCGATGTAGGCGGATGCGATGATCCAGCTTGCCCCGCAGATACCCGCGACGATCCGCCCGGCGAACAGCCATTCCAGCGTCGGCGCCAGCGCCATCAGGATGAAATCCATCCCCAGCCCGAAGATCGCCAGCAACAGAAGCGGGCGGCGCCCGTAGCGGTCGGCAAGGTTGCCCATCAGCGGCGCGAAGACAAACTGCGCCAGGCTGAAGGCCGCGAACATCCAGCCGCCGATGATCGCCGCCCGGTCGATGGTGACATGGCCCACATCCTCGATCAGCTTCGGCAGGACCGGCATGATGAGGCCAAAGCCCACCATGTCCAGGAACACGGTGATCAGGACGAAGGTCACCGCATGGCGGCTGACCGGCGAAGGCGCGCCGAGGCTGGGATCGAGGGCTTGGCTCATGGCGCGCGACCCTATGGGTCGGGGCGAAGACTGTCAAACCGGAGCCGCCCCGCAGGACGGGCTATCCGCCCCTGCTGCCAGCCGCGCCCAGCCTGCCGAAACCTTTCATCTTTGCCCCAAACATCCCCGCCGGAGGCCCCCCCTGTCCCCCCAGGCACGCGGCCCCCTCGCCGAACCCGCCCTTTCAGACTGGCCCAAATATCCCCGCCGGAGGCTCGCACCTCACCGCCACGAGCAACCTCCCGAATTCCGCGCACCGCCGATGCCGG
>NZ_JAYRPN010000061.1:0-17370 GCF_041911175.1 Tabrizicola sp. | reverse complement strand
TGACCGCCGTGCAATCGGGAACCATGCAGGAAGCCCACCTGCGCCGGATGGGCTACCGGCACCTGATCTTCACGACCGAGCCCGAGGTGCTGGCCGCCCTCGTCGCGGGCCAGGTCGATCTCGCGCTTGGCCCGTTCGAGACCCGCGCCGACATCCGCGACTTCATCGCAGAGTACGGCTTCGACTACCTCTATTCCGAGACGATCCCCGACGAAGGCGTCGCGATGGCGGTCTGCAAGGGCAATACGGCGCTTCTTGCCTCGCTGAATATCGCGCTGGACGGCATCCGCGACGACGGGACACTTGCAAGCCTTGAAAACCGCTGGTTCGAATGAACCGCATAACCATCCGACGCAAAGGGAGACAAAGGATGAAAAGACTGCTGATCGCAACCGCACTGGTGGCCGCCTCGGGCGCCGCCCATGCGCAGGACGTTGTCCGCCTGGGGACCGAGGGCGCCTACCCTCCCTACAACTTCATCAACGACGCCGGCGAAGTGGCGGGCTTCGAGCGCGAGTTCGGCGACGAGCTGTGCAAGCGCGCCGGGCTGACCTGCTCGTGGACCACCAACGACTGGGATTCGATCATCCCGAACCTGCAGTCGGGCAACTATGACGTGATCATCGCCGGCATGTCGATCACGGCCGAGCGGCAGGAGATCGTCGACTTCAGCCAGGCCTACCTGCAGCCGACGCCGTCGGCCTACCTGGCCCTGTCCAAGGACGTCGACCTGACGTCGGGCCCCGTCGCCGCGCAGACCTCGACCATCCAGGCCGCCTTCGTGGCCGAGAACGGGATGCAGGTGGTGGAATTCGCCACGCCCGAGGAAACCGTGGCCGCCGTGAAGAACGGCGAGGCGGTGGCCGTGCTCGCGGACAGCGACTACCTCAAGCCCATCGCCGATGAATCGGGCGGCCAGCTCGTGCTTCTCGACAAGACCGAATCCATCGGCGACGGCGTCGGCATGGCGTTCCGCAAGTCGGACAAGGAGCTGCATGACAAGTTCGACGCGGCGATCAAGTCGATGAAATGCGACGGCACGCTGGACGCGATGATCCAGAAGCCGGAATATTTCGGGCCGAACTCGCCGCTCGCCTGGGGCGACAAGGGCAAGGAAGGCTGCTAAGGCCTTGACGATCAGGGGGCGGGCCGAAGGGTCCGCCCCGCTGCAATGGGGGACAAGATGTTCGCAGCCTGCGCCGATCCGAAGTCGATCGAGGGCCTGACCTGGGCCGTGTGCTACCTGACCTCGGCGAAGCACGTCGATTTCTACTGGTCCTTCGTCACCGTGCTGGCGCTGCTGGCGATCACCGCGCCTGCCGCGCTTGGCATGGGCTTCATGGGCGCCACCGCCGCCCGGTCGCACATCGCGCCGGTCAGCTGGCTGGGCAAGATCTACATCTGGATGGTGCGCGGCGTGCCCGACATCATCTTCTTTCTGTTCTTCGTGATCGCGCTGGACCAGGGTATCGAATACGTCAAAAGCCTAGCGGTCTGCCCCGGCGGCGAATGGCCCTGGCAGGGGCTGGAGTTCCGCGTCTGTCCCGAAGCGAAGGTCCCGCTCGGCAATTCCCCTCCGATCTGGCACCAGCTTTACGGCTTCTTCCTTGCGGTCGTCACCTTTGCCATCGTCTTCGGCGCCTTCGTGGCGAACGTCATCTACGGCGCGATGAACGCCGTGCCGCGCGCGCAACTGGAAACCGCCGAGGCCTATGGCATGAGCCGTGGCCAGGTCTTCCGCCGCATCCTGGTGCCGCAGATGTGGATCTACGCGCTGCCGGGCCTCGGGAACCTGTGGATGATCCTGATCAAGGCCACGCCGCTGCTGTTCCTGCTGGGCGTCAAGGACATCGTCTACTACGCGCGCGAGCTGGGCGGGTCGAAGACCCAGGCCTACGAATATCCGCACGGCGACTGGCGGCTCTACTACTTCCTCGGCCTCATGGTCTTCTACCTGGTCTTTACCCGGGTTTCCGAAATCGGCATCGGCAAGCTGACGCGCAGGCTCAGCCACGGCCAGGCCACGGCGGGCGGCGAAGCCCTGCGAAAGGCCGCAGCATGAGCATGACCTGCCTCGAGACCATCCAGGCCTATGGCCTGCGCTCCATCGGCCTTGGCGAGAACCTCTTGCCGAAGACCGACTTCACGCTTTGCCAGCAGTTCACCCTGATCGGGTCGGGGCTGATCTGGAACCTCTACTTCGGCGTGCTGGCGCTGTTCTTCGGCTTCTTCCTGGCCAATGCCATCGCGCTGGCGAAAACCGCCCGCAATCCCCTGATCCGCAAACCGGCGGAGTGGTTCGTCTTCGTCTTCCGCGGCTCGCCCTTGTTCATCCAGTTCTTCCTGGCCTACGAGGCGCTGGTCCTTCTGCCCAAAAGCGGCATCGACGTGCTGGGCGTCCACATCGACACCACCTGGACCACCCGCGCCTGGGCCGGGGCGCTGCTGGTGCTGTTCCTGAACACGGCCGCCTATGCTGCCGAGATCTTCTTCGGCGCGCTGAAATCCATCCCAAAGGGCGATCTGGAAGCCGCCGAGGCCTATGGCCTGACCGGCTGGAAGAAGTTCATCCGCATCGAATGGCCGACCATGCTGCGGCTTGGCTGGCCCGCCTACACCAACGAGGCGATCTTCCTCTTCCACGCCACGACGCTGGTCTATTTCTCGGGCTTCCCGGCCTTCGCGCAGAAGGGCGACGCGCTCTATTACGCGAACTACTTCGCCGACAAGACCTTCAACCCCTTCATCCCCTACCCGATCGTCGCCTTCTACTTCATCTGCCTGACCCTTCTGGTGACTTTCGTCTACGGCAAGGTGAACAAGCGGCTGAACCGGCACCTGCCCTCGAACACCCGCAGCAAAATTCGCTTGCGTCCGCAGCTAATCCGGTAGTAGGCTACTTTTGATCAAATTATCCGGGCACCCGCCCGGACCGCGGGACGGGCTTTCCGGGCCGCACCTGCGGAAGGCGATCAGAACCAAGGGAAGGACCAAGGGCATGGTCCGAACTTGCGCATCAGGCGGGCGCCTTGCGGCGTCCCGGGCGCGGGGTCCGTGCTCTTCCTGAAGCACTATGACGATGAAAGATTACCTCAGAAAGCACCCCGACGTGCGGACCATTCGCGTGGCCGCCGCCGACCTGAACGGTCAGGCGCGCGGCAAGCGCGTGCCCGCCCGCTTCGCCGAAAAGGTCGTGAAGGACGGAACAAGGTTCCCCTTCTCGGTCCTGAACCTCGACATCTGGGGCGAGGATATCGACGACAGCCCGCTGGTCTTCGAACAGGGCGACGCCGATGGCGTGCTGAAGCCCACCGAACGCGGCTTCATGCCGATGCCCTGGCTGGAGGCGCCGACCGCGCTCCTCCCGATCTGGATGTTCCGCGAGAACGGCCAGCCCTACGACGGCGACCCGCGCCACGTCCTGAACATGGTCGTGCAGCGCTACAAGGCCAAGGGCCTGACCCCGGTCTGCGCGATGGAGCTGGAATTCTTCCTGATCGACGATTCCGGCAAGACCATGCAGGTCCCCGCCTCGCCCCGGTCAGGCAAGCGCCGCAAGGCGGCCGAGACGCTGTCGATCCGCGCACTCGACGCCTTCGACACCTTCTTCACCGACCTCTACGACGCCTGCGAGGCGATGGACATTCCCGCCGACACCACCACCTCGGAAACCGGCCTCGGCCAGTTCGAGGTCAACCTGATGCATTGCGACGACGCGCTGCGCGCCGCCGACGATGCCTGGCTCTTCAAGATGCTGGTGAAAGGCCTGGCGCGTCGCCACGGCTTTGCCGCCAGCTTCATGGCGAAACCCTATGCCGATTACTCCGGGTCGGGCCTGCACACCCATTTTTCGATCCTCGACGAAAAGGGCGACAACATCTTCGATTCCGGCGGTCCCAAGGGCACCGCGCAACTGCGCCACGCCGTTGCCGGGTGCCTGGCGGCGATGCACGACTCGACGCTGCTCTTCGCGCCGCATTTCAACAGCTACGAACGCCTGGTGCCCGACAAGCACGCGCCCACGGCGATCTCCTGGGGCTACGAGAACCGCACCGCCGCGATCCGCATTCCGGCGGGCAACCCCTCAGCCCGGCGGATCGAGCATCGCGTGGCAGGCGGCGACGTGAACCCCTACCTGATGCTCGCCGCGATCCTCGGGGCCGCGCTGACCGGCCTGGAAGACGAGATGGAGCCGCCGCCCGCCGTCACCGGCAATGCCTATGCGATGGACCTGCCGCAAATCCCCGACACCTGGGAAGGCGCGATCGACGCGTTCGAACATTCCGACGTGCTCTACCGCTTCCTGCCGAAGGAACTGGTGCGGAACCTGGTGCAGACCAAGCGACAGGAGCTGCACTACCTCGCGGAACTGACCCCGGAGGAACGGGTGGAACTGTACCTCGATACCGTCTGACCGCTCCTCGGTTGCCGTCGGCCCTCATCGCAGCACCCTGCGAGGAGAAGCCGAAGGCGAACGACGAGCCCCCCAAGCATACCCCTTGACCAAAGCCCCCCGACGCACCCACCTTGAAGAAAACCGAAGGGACCAGAAGATGCAGATCGGCATCCTCCAGACCGGCGAAAGCCCCGACGCGCTGCGCGCCGACATGGGCGACTACCCGGATTTCTTCGAGACCCTGCTGGCCGGGCGCGGCCTGACCTTCCGCCGCTGGGCGGTGCTGCGGAACGACTTCCCGGCTTCGGTCACCGACTGCGACGGCTGGCTCATCACCGGCTCGCGCTTCGGGGCCTATGAACCGCACGACTGGATTCCGCCGCTGGAGGATTTCATCCGCGCCGCCTATGCCGCGCATGTCCCGATGGTCGGCATCTGCTTCGGCCACCAGATCATCGCGCAGGCGATGGGCGGCAAGGTCGAGAAATACGCGGGCGGCTGGTCGGTCGGTCCGACCGAATACGACTTCGGCGACCAGAGCTACACGCTCAACGCCTGGCACCAGGACCAGGTGGTGCAGAAGCCCGAGATGGCGAAGGTCCTCAGCTCCACCGCCTTCTGCCAGAACGCGGCGCTGCTCTACGACGACCGCATGTTTTCCGTCCAGCCCCACCCCGAATTCCGCAAGGAGTTCATGGAAGGGCTGATCAAGTACCGGGGGCCGGGTCTGGTCCCCGACGCGATCCTTGCCGATGCGACAGCCCGCATCGAGACGCCCCTCGACAGCCCGTCGATGGCCGACCGGATCGCGGATTTCTTCCTGACCCACCAAGCCAAATCCGGGGCCGAGAAGCTCCGCGCCTGACGGTGCGGGGGCCACCCCCCAAGAAACGTGTGACATATGTCCAAATGGACCGACCAGCTGCCCGAGGCAGCGCGCGACTACATCGGCAACCGCCGGGTAGACGAAGTGGAATGCATCATCGGCGACATCGCCGGAGTGGCGCGCGGCAAGGCGATGCCTGCCGCGAAATTCGCCAAGCAGACCAATTACTTCCTTCCGAATTCGATCTTCCTGCAAACCATCACCGGCGAATGGGCCGACAACCCCTTTGACGCCTTCACTGAACCCGACATGATCCTGGAACCGGACTGGTCCACCGCCACCGCCGCGCCCTGGACCGCCGACACCACGCTTCAGGTGATCCACGACGCGAAGGACCAGCAGGGCAACCCGGTGGGCTTCTCGCCCCGCAACGTGTTGCGCCGGATCGTCGACCTCTACGCCGCGCAAGGCTGGAAGCCCGTCGTCGCGCCCGAGATGGAATTCTTCCTGACCGCCCGCAACATCGACCCCAACATGCCGGTGATCCCGCCGATGGGCCGCTCCGGCCGCCGGGCCGCTGGCAAGCAGGCCTATTCGCTTTCGGCCGTCGACGAATACGGCAAGGTCATCGACGACATCTACGACTTCGCCGAAGCGCAGGGCCTTGAAATCGACGGCATCCTGCAAGAAGGCGGTGCCGGGCAGATCGAGCTGAACCTCGCCCACGGCGATCCGGTCCGGCTGGCCGACGACGTGTTCTTCTTCAAGCGCCTGATCCGCGAGGCGGCGCTGCGCCACGACTGCTTCGCCACCTTCATGGCCAAGCCCATCGCCGGGGAACCCGGCAGCGCGATGCATATCCATACCTCGGTCGTGGACACCAAGACCGGCAAGAACATCTTCGCCGGTCCCAAGGGCGTGGAAACCGAAGCCTTCCTGCATTTCATCGGCGGCTTGCAGAAGCACCTCGGCGCCGCCGTGGCCCTCTTCGCACCCTACGTCAACAGCTACCGCCGCTACGTCCCCGACTTCGCCGCCCCGATCAACCTGGAATGGGGCCGCGACAACCGCACCACGGGCCTGCGCATCCCGATCTCCGGCTCTGCTGCGCGACGGGTGGAAAACCGCCTGCCCGGCATGGACTGCAACCCCTATCTCGGCATCGCCTCAACCCTCGCCTGCGGCTACCTGGGCCTGATGAACAAGGTCCAGGCCCGCCCGGAATTCTCGGGTTCCGCCTATATCGACAACGAGGACATCCCGGCGAACCTTGGCGATGCCCTGGACATGCTGGAAGAGGACACCGCGCTGCACGAGGTGATGGGCGTCGAATTCATCAAGGTCTACGACAGCGTAAAGCGGAACGAATACAAGGAGTTCCTGCAAGTCATCAGCCCGTGGGAGAGGGAGCACCTGCTCCTCAACGTCTGATGGTCAACCTATTGCACGCAAATGACCGGCGGGGCGAATACCCCGCCAGCTACTACGCCGCGACCGCCGCACCGATCGACCGCTTCCCGATCCTGAAGGGCGCGACCAAGGCCGATGTCTGCGTCGTCGGTGGCGGCTACACCGGCCTCTCCGCCGCCCTGCATCTGGCACAGAAGGGCTTCGACGTGGTCCTTCTCGAAGCCCATCGCGTCGGCTTCGGTGCGAGCGGTCGCAACGGCGGGCAGGTCGGCAGCGGCCAGCGGCAGGATCAGGTCTGGATCGAGAAGACCGTGGGCCGCGAGAACGCCCACCGGCTCTGGGACCTGGCCGAGGAAGCCAAGACCCTGGTCAAGACGCTGGTCAAGGACCACGCGATGCCGGTGACCTTCCACCCCGGCATCGCCCACGCCTGCCGGACGGAAGCAGAGGTCCGCGAAACCCATGCCTATGCCGAGAAGCTCAACCGCGACTACGGCTACAGCCACCTCGAACCGCTCGACCGCGCGGGCATCCGGCGGCTTATCGGCTCCACCGACTATGTCGGCGGCGAGGTCGACCGGGATGCGGGCTACCTGCACCCGCTGAACTACGCCATCGGCCTTGCGCAAGCCGCGGCGAAGGCTGGGGTCCGCATCCATGAACTGTCGGAGGTCCACCGGGTCGAACCCGGCGCGCGCCCGGTGGTCCGCACGCCCTCGGGCCATGTCGACTGCGCTACGGTGATCCTGGCGGGCAACGGCTACCTTGGCCAGCTGAACGAGAAGGTTGCGGCAAAAGTCATGCCGATCAACAACTTCATCGTCGCAACTGAACCTTTGGGTGACGCAGCGAAGGACATCCTCTCCGAACCCGTCGCCGTGGCGGACACCCGTTTCGTCGTCAACTACTGGCACCTCAGCGAGGACAACCGCCTGCTTTTCGGCGGTGGCGAAAGCTATGGCTACCGCTTCCCCGACATCATCAGGACGGTGTCGAAACCCATGCTCCAGGTCTACCCGCAACTGGCGAAGACCCGGATCGACTACGCCTGGGGGGGGACGCTGGCGATCACCGTCAACCGGATGCCCTGCTTCACGAGGCCCGGCCAGAACATCCTGTCCGCCTCCGGCTACTCCGGCCACGGCGTCGCGATGGCGACGCTGGCGGGCAAGCTGATGGCCGAGGCGACGGCGGGCCAGATGGAACGCTTCGACCTGATGGCAAGCCTGCCGCAACACCGCTTCCCCGGTGGCGCGGCCTTGCGCTGGCCGCTCCTCGTGACCGCGATGACCTGGTTCTCGATGCGTGACCGGCTGGGGCTTTGACCCCCTTAGCGGGGGTTTCACACCCCCGCACCCCCGTGGGATATTTTGCCCAGTATGAAGGCCTGAGGGGCCTGACCTTGGCGTCGGTTCTGCTATAAGCGGGTTCATGTCCCTGCCGAACGGATTCCTCGACGAGCTTCGCACCCGCGTCACGCTGTCCGCCATCGTGGGCCGCAAGGTCACCTGGGACATGCGCAAGTCGAACATGGCCAAGGGCGACTTCTGGGCGCCCTGCCCCTTCCACCAGGAAAAATCCGCCAGCTTCCACGTCGATGACCGCAAGGGCTACTATTACTGCTTCGGCTGCCACGCGAAGGGCGATGCCGTCACCTTCGTGAAGGAAGCCGAAAACCTCGGCTTCATGGAGGCGGTGGAGGTCCTGGCCCGCGAAGCCGGGATGACGATGCCCGCCCGCGACCCCAAGGCCGCCGAGCGCGCCGACCGGCGGACACTGCTCCAGCAGGTCATCGACGAGGCCGTCAAGTTCTACCGCCTGCAGCTGAAGACCGCCGCAGGCTCCGCCGCCCGCACCTACCTTGCCCAGAAGCGCCGCCTGACCGAGGCCGCCTGGGACCGCTGGGACATCGGCTGGTCCCCCGACAACGCGCAAGGAGCGGTCGAGCATCTTCGCGCCAAAGGCATCTCCGAAGACCTGATGGTGGCCTCCGGCGTCGTCGCCAAATCCGACTCGGGCCGCCTCTACGACCGCTTCCACGCCCGCATCATCTTCCCGATCCGCGACGCCCGCGGTCGGGTCATCAGCCTTGGCGGACGCAGCCTCGACCCCACCGCCCGCGCGAAATACCTGAACGGGCCAGAGACCGACCTCTTCGACAAGGGCCGCAATCTCTTCAACCACGCCCCCGCACGGGAAGCCGCAGGCAAGGGCCAGACGCTGATCGTCGCCGAAGGCTACATGGACGTGATCGCCCTCTCGGAAGCCGGGTTCAAGGCCGCCGTCGCCCCCCTTGGCACCGCCGTCACCGAAGACCAGCTCCGCCTGATCTGGCGCATCAGTGACGAACCCGTCATCGCGCTCGACGGCGACACCGCAGGCCTCCGCGCAGCGCAGCGGGTGATCGACCTCGCGCTCCCCATGCTGGAGGCCGGAAAGGCGCTGCGCTTCGCGATCCTCCCCGGCGGGATGGACCCCGACGACCTGATCAAGGCGCAAGGCGCCCCCGCCATGCAAGCGGTGCTCGACGGGGCCAAGCCGATGGTCCAGCTGCTCTGGCAGCGCGAAACCGAGGGCCGCGTCTTCGACAGCCCCGAACGCCGCGCCGCCCTGGACAAGACCCTCCGCGCCCACCTCGCCCGCATCACCGACCCCTCGATCCGCAGCCACTACGCCGAGGAGATGAAGCGCCTGCGCCTCGACCTCTTCGGCACCGCCCAGGCCCGCCCTTTCCAGCCCGGCCCCTTCCGCCCCGGTCGCGGCAAGTTCGCCCCCCCCGGCGGCGCGCTGGCCACCACCCGCTCCTCGCTCCTCGCGCAAGCCCAGGGCCCGGTCGAGGAAGCCCTGCGCGAGGCGGTGATCCTCGCCACCCTCATCCTGCACCCCGCGCTGATCCACCGCTTCGAAACCGCGCTGGAACGGCTGGACCTGACCGGCGACGACCACGACACGCTGCGCCAGATGATCCTTGCGGGCGCCGACATGCCCGACCTGCACGCCAAGATCGCCCAGTCCGCGCCCACCGCCCTTGACGCCGTCCTCTCGCGCCCCCATGTCGCCATCGCACCCCCGGTCCGCAACCGGCAGGACGACGACCTCGCCGCCCTCTGCCTTGCCGAGGAACTGGCCAAGCTGGAAGCCCGCCGGGGCGCGCGCCGCGAGATCGAAGACGCGATGGAGGATATGGACGGCCTTCCCGACGAAGGCCTGACCTGGCGCCTGTCCCAGGCCGCCGAAGCCCGCCACCGCTCGGAAAAAAGCGGCCAGAACGACAGTTCCGACCTCGGCGAAGACCGGGCCGCGCTGTCAAGACAATTGCAACGCCTGATCGACGATCAGGTCTGGGTCAAGAAGAACCGCTGATTCGCCCTTTCCCCCGCCCTGATTCGCGCTATTGAGTCGAACCAGCCCCCGCCTTGATTCGCATATCCCCGATTCGCCCCACGGAGACCACATGGCCCTCAAGGACACCGACGACGCCAAGCCGGAAGCCGAAGACGCGGATGTCTCGCTCGACATGAGCCAGGCCGCAGTCAAGAAGATGATCGCCGACGCGCGCGAACGCGGCTACATCACCTATGACCAGCTGAACACCGTCCTGCCGCCGGAACAGGTGTCCTCGGAACAGATCGAGGACGTGATGTCGATGCTGTCCGAAATGGGCATCAACATCATCGAGGACGAAGAGGTCGAGGAAGGCGAGGCCGCGCCTGCGGGCGAGCTGGTCGAAACCTCCACCAGCCGCGAGATCGCGGTCGCGGGCACCACCACCGAAACGCTCGACCGCACCGACGACCCGGTGCGGATGTACCTGCGCGAGATGGGCTCGGTCGAACTCCTCAGCCGCGAGGGCGAGATCGCCATCGCCAAGCGGATCGAGGCCGGCCGCAACACGATGATCGCGGGGCTGTGTGAATCGCCCCTGACCTTCCAGGCCATCATCATCTGGCGCGACGAACTGCTGTCGGAAGAAATCCTCCTCCGCGACGTGATCGACCTTGAAGCCACCTTCGGCCGCAGCCTCGACGGCGAGGAAGGCGAGCTGGACGGCCCCGCGCTGGACGAAGTCGGCGTCGGCGCCGCCCCGCGCGGCCCCAGCGCCGCCGAGCCGGAGCTTGATGCCGACGGCAACCCGATCATGGCCGAGATGGACGAGGACGAGGATGACGAAGCCTCGAACATGTCGCTGGCCGCGATGGAAGCCGCGCTGAAGCCGCGCGTCCTCGAAACGCTGGACCTGATCGCGCGGGACTACGACAAGCTGGCCGACATGCAGGAAAGCCGGATGAACGCGACGCTGTCGTCGTCCCAGCGCTTCTCCACCGCCGACGAGGCCGCCTACCAGAAGCTGCGGTCGGAAATCGTGCTCTTGGTCAACGAGCTGCACCTGAACAACTCCCGGATCGAGGCGCTGATCGACCAGCTCTACGGCATCAACAAGCGCATCATGTCGATCAACTCCGGCATGGTGAAGCTGGCCGACGCCGCGCGGATCAACCGGCAGGAATTCATCCAGGAATATCAGGGCTATGAGCTTGACCCGACCTGGCTCGACCGCATGGCCGCCAAGGCTGGTCGCGGCTGGCAGGCGCTGATCGAACGCTCGCGCGACAAGGTGGAAGAACTGCGCGCCGAAATGGCGCAGGTCGGCCAATATGTCGGCGTCGACATCTCGGAATTCCGCCGGATCGTGAACCAGGTCCAGAAGGGCGAGAAAGAGGCGCGCCAGGCCAAGAAGGAAATGGTCGAGGCCAACCTGCGGCTGGTGATCTCCATCGCCAAGAAATACACCAACCGGGGCCTGCAATTCCTGGACCTGATCCAGGAGGGCAACATCGGCCTGATGAAGGCGGTCGACAAATTCGAATACCGCCGCGGCTACAAGTTCAGCACCTACGCGACCTGGTGGATCCGGCAGGCGATCACCCGGTCGATTGCCGACCAGGCCCGCACGATCCGTATTCCCGTGCATATGATCGAGACGATCAACAAACTGGTCCGCACCGGCCGCCAGATGCTGCACGAAATCGGCCGCGAACCCACGCCCGAGGAACTGGCAGAAAAGCTGCAGATGCCGCTGGAAAAGGTCCGCAAGGTGATGAAGATCGCCAAGGAACCGATTTCCCTCGAGACGCCCATCGGGGACGAGGAAGACAGCCAGCTCGGCGACTTCATCGAGGACAAGAATGCGATCCTGCCCTTGGACAGCGCCATTCAGGAGAACCTGAAGGAAACCACGACCCGCGTGCTGGCCTCGCTGACACCGCGCGAGGAGAGGGTTTTGCGGATGCGCTTCGGGATCGGGATGAACACGGATCATACGCTGGAAGAGGTCGGCCAGCAGTTCTCGGTGACGCGGGAACGGATCCGGCAGATCGAGGCGAAGGCGCTTCGGAAGCTGAAGCATCCGTCGCGGTCGAGGAAGCTGCGGAGCTTCTTGGATCAGTAGAGCGGACGTATTCCCGATGGCTGCGGCATTCTCGGTCGAACCGAATGTCTACCTTCGTAGGCTGCTCGGAGTGGTAGCTGTCATCATGCTGGTTGGCGGATTACCGTTGTTCGCCCGGATAGCGGGTTTCCAGTTCTTGCCGACGGAGGACTGGGTTCGCCGCGTCTGGTGGGTGGCGCTGTCGGTTGGCATCTTCTTTGCAGTTGTGCCGACTATTGTCTATGCACGCGGCTGGTCCCGCATGGCGCCCGAAGATTCATCGGTGAAGCATGTCTTCGTGTTGATCTTCATGCCCTTTCTTGGTGTCAGCATTGGCATGGATTCCGTCCTCGCAGGCGGACCACTCATCTATACCGCGCTGGCTGGCCACCCGGCCGAAACTCGTTTCGTCGTGGCTCGGGCCGAAGGTTTCAGCGACAGAAAATGCCGAAACAAGATCGAACTGAAAGACATGCCGTTTATGTATGACGCGCTATGCGGATTTCCCAAGGACTTTCGCGATAGCCTCCCCCCTGGGCAGACACTCATCGTCTCGGGGCGAGGCTCCTTCGCGGGGACATTTATCTCTTCAGTGCGAGTGGCGGAGCAATAACGCCCCCTACACCTCCACCCACTCCACCACGCTCTCCGCCCCCGGCACCGGCTCGCCCCCTTCGCGCAGGCCCTCCAGATGGAACGGAATTACCTCCGCCAGCGCCGCCTTGACCTTGGCAATTGTCGCGCCGGCGGCCACGCAGCCCGGCAGGTCCAGGACATAACCAGAATACCCCTTCCCCGCCTTCTCGATCACAACGGCGTAGCGCATGTCAGTGCCCCTTCAACTTCGCTTGCTTCAAGATAGAGTTGAACGTCCCCGGCGCCAAGTCGTCGCTGTCCTTGCCCGCCACCGTGACCCGGCCCGGTTTGACCGGATGCTCGAACTGCCGATGACTGCCCCGCGTTGCGACAAGAACCCAACCGTCGTCGGCCAGCAAGCGGAGGACATATCTGATCTTGACCACGGGCACGACTGGTTCTCCAAAGGTTCGCCAACCAACCTTTGCCCACCACGGTTAACACCACCCTAACGCACCCCCAATCCCCCCGACTCACCCCATCCATGTTATCCTTCCTCCATTCAAACCCTGGGGAGGGGCCGCCATGACCGTGATGAACGTGGTGCACATGCGAGTGAAGCCGGGTATGGAAGAAGAATACATCCGCCTGCACAAGGATCTCGACGTTTCATCCTGGCAGGGCGGTCGCAACTTCTGGCTGGTCAAGACCGGCGAACGCAGCTTCATCGTCGTCGGCGAATGGGCCGACATGGACTCGATGGTCGCCGCACGACCGATGATGATCGCCAGCCTCGACAAGCTCCGCCCGATCCTCGAAGACCTCGGCGGCGGGCGCGGCGTGACCGAACCGTACTCGGGCGAGGTTGCCCTGCATCTCGGCGGCTGAAGCGCCAAGCTGACTGGCACGTCGAAGCCGGACACCCCGTCCGGACGCCCTACCTTGTGCCCGACAGACCGTCGTTCCAAACTCCGCCGAAACCGGAGACCGAACATGCGCGCCGCCCTCCTCCTCGCCCTCCTCGCCACCCCGGCCAGCGCCGCCTGCCAGGGCGACGAGGCCTTCTCCTGCCGGATCGGCAAGAAGACCCTGGAAGTCTGCTCCTGGAAAGGCGCGCTGATCTACAGCTACAGGCGCGAGGGCAAGCCGGAACTGACCATCGCCGAACCCCTTGAAACCGTCGCCTATACCCCCTGGCCGGGGATCGGCCGCGCGATCTGGGACACGGTCGCCTTCCGGAACGACGGCACCACCTACGAAGTCTGGACCTCCTTCGACAAGATGGACGAAAACGCCGTGCTGGAAGGCGGGGTCAACGTCATGCAGGGCGACAAGACACTGGCCAGCCTCACCTGCGACAAGGGCAGCGTCGTCCACAGCCTTGATCCGATCATGGACCTGAAATCCGGGATCGGCCAGTGCTGGTCCCCCGAAGCCCAGTCCTGGGGCAGCTGCAACTAGCCCGCCTCGACAAAGGGCCAGACCGGGAACTCCAGCCCCGCCGCCCGCAGCACCCGGCACAGCCGCAGGGCTTCCACCCGCATCGGACCGGACCGCTCCGCCAGCCAGATGTTCCGCACGCCCCCGGCGTCGAACCCGGCCAGCCGGGCGTCCAGCTTCGCCCGCTTCCGCTCGGGGAACTGCGAATTGGCATGGCCCCGCGCGCGCTTTTCCTCGAACTCCTGGCGCGATTTCACCGCATAATGGTGCAGCGCCGCGACCGCCACCTCCGGCGCGACCGTCGCCGTGAGCCCGTCGAAGACCGCATCCCGCCCCGAGGGCGTCACATAGCGCCCCTCGGCCACAGCGACCCGGTGGATGCCGGTCCCCGACAGCCGCTCCCGCCGCCCCAGCGCCTTGACCGTGCGGCTCTCCTTCGCACCTGAAGGCAGCGCATCGGTAAACCGCTCCACGACCGGCAGCGGCCGATAGGCCTGCTGCCCGCCACTGCCGAAGACGATCCAGTTGACCGCGATCGCAGACACATCCCCGTCGAACCGGGCAAGAAAGTCGCCAATCGTCGCATCCCGGTGCAGCACCAGGAACTCGTCCGCATCGAAGTACGCGATCCAGTCCGCGTCCGAATGCTTCCGAGCATGTTCATAGGCCAGCCGCTGCGGGCGCTCGCCCACCGTATGCGGCCAGTCCAGATGGACCAGTTCGCCCGCCTCGTCCAGCGCCCGGAGCACCTCGCTAGTCCCGTCGGTGCTCTCGTTGTCGTAGATCAGAAAATCGCTGAACCCCAGCGCCTTGTAATGCGCCAGCCATTCGACAATCCCCCGGATCTCGTTGCGGACGATGCCGCACAACGCAATGCGTTCCCCTGCCATGGCCGAGGTTCTAACCGGCCAACCCAAGGCCGATCAAGCAGCTCCCAAAGGTCAGCCCAGGTTCGCCTTGAAGAAGTCCAGCGTCCGCCCCCAGGCCAGCTCTGCCGCCGCCGCGTCATAACGGGGCGTCGTATCGTTGTGGAAGCCGTGGTTCACGCCGGGATAGATGAAGGCCTCATAGCGCACCCCCGCCGCCTTCAGCGCCGCCTCATACTCCGGCCAGCCCGCGTTGATCCGCTCGTCCAGCTCGGCATAATGGATCAAGAGCGGGCATTTGATCTTCGCCACATCCGCCGCCGCCGGTTGCCGGCCATAGAAGGGCACCGCCCCGGACAGCTCCGGAAAGGCCACCGCGCAGGCGTTCGCGACGCCCCCGCCATAGCAGAAGCCGACCACACCGACCTTGCCGGTCGAGGCCTCATGCGCCAACAACCATTCCACCCCGGCGAAGAAGTCGTTCATCAGCTTCGCCGGATCGACCGTCGCCTGCAGCTCCCGCCCCTTCTCGTCATCGCCGGGATAGCCCCCGACCGAGGTCAGCCCGTCCGGCGCGAGCACCAGGAACCCGGCCTGCCCCAGCCGCCGCGCCACATCCTCGATGTAAGGATTCAAGCCCCGGTTCTCATGCACCACCAGCACCGCCGGAAGCTTGCCCTCGGCCCCCGCCGGGCGCACCAGATAGCCGTTCACCGTGCCGTGCCCCTCTGGCGACGGGTAAGTCACCCGCTCCGCCACGATCCCCGGGTCATCCGCCGCCACCTGCTCTGCCAAAGCATAGTTGGGCGACAGCATGTTCAAGAGCATCGCCGCCGTCACGCCCCCCACCGCCCATCTTCCGGCCCGGTCCAGGAACTCGCGCTTGGAAATCTTCCCGTGGGCATAGAAATCGTACAGCTCCAGCAGCTCCTGATCGAAGTCCTTCGCCGTCATCCGCGTCATCGGCCGGTTCATCGGTGCCTCCTGTCGGTCGTGGAAAGCGCAAGGGTAACCCGGATGGCCCGCGACCCCGCACACGAAGGCGTGAGTCCCCGCCGCCACAGTCCAGCCCCCATATCCGGTGGGCCGATTATTGCACTTCCCGAAATCATCGGCCTGCCCCTATAGTCGGTGGCAAGGAACCGGGGGAACACCCGGCCTTGAGGCAGGACGACCAACAACAGCAAGGAGGGGGCCGATGCGCTGCCCATTCTGCGGCAACATCGACACGCAGGTGAAGGATTCCAGACCGGCCGAGGATCACGTCTCGATCCGCCGCCGCCGGTTCTGCCCGGCCTGCGGCGGCCGCTTCACCACCTACGAACGTGTCCAGCTGCGCGATCTCGTCGTCATCAAATCCTCCGGCAAGCGCGAGGATTTCGACCGCTCGAAACTGGAACGCTCGATCCGCATCGCGATGCAGAAGCGCCCGATCGACCCGGAACGCATCGACCAGATGATCTCGGGCATCGTCCGGCGGCTGGAGTCGCTCGGTGATACCGACATCTCCTCCAAGGTCATCGGCGAGATCGTGATGGAAAGCCTGGCCCGGATCGACACCGTGGCCTATGTCCGCTTCGCTTCTGTCTACAAGAACTTCCAGACGGCGGACGATTTCGACGGCTTTGTCAGCGAGCTTCGGCCCGGAGCCGCCGGGGAAGAGTGACCCCTCGTCCCGAGGATAGCGACCACATGGCCCGTGCCCTGCGCCTCGCCGCGCGGGGCCTTGGCAATACCTGGCCCAACCCTGCCGTGGGCTGCGTCATCGTGAAGGACGGGTTGATCGCCGGTCGCGGCTGGACCCAGCCGGGAGGCCGCCCCCACGCCGAGGTCCGCGCCCTTGAACAGGCCGGTGACGCGGCGCGCGGAGCCACCGCCTACGTCACCCTCGAACCCTGCGCCCACCACGGCCAGACCCCGCCCTGCGCCGAGGCCCTGATCGCCGCCAAGGTCGCCCGCGTGGTGACCGCCCTCACCGACCCCGACCCCCGCGTCTCCGGCAAGGGCCACGCGATGTTGCGGGCCGCCGGGATCGAAGTCACCGAAGGCGTCCTGACCCCAGAGGCCACCCGCCTCAACGCCGGTTTCCTGAAACGGGTCACGCAAGGCCTGCCCTTCGTCACCCTGAAACTCGCCGCCAGCCTCGACGGCCGCACCGCCACCGCCACCGGCGAGAGCCGCTGGATCACCGGCCCGGAAGCCCGCCGCAAGGTCCACGCCCTCCGCCTCAGCCACGACGCCGTCATGGTCGGCTCCGGCACCGCGCTCGCCGACGACCCCGACCTCACCGTCCGCGACCTCGGCGCCACGCACCAGCCCGTCCGCATCCTCCTCGACCGGATGCTGAAACACTCCCCCGCCAGCCGCCTCGGCCGCACCGCGAAGGACTACCCCGTCTGGCTCCTCCACGGCCCCCATGCGCCGAAGG
>NZ_JAYRPN010000060.1:0-56699 GCF_041911175.1 Tabrizicola sp. | reverse complement strand
GAGGGGGTCGTCGGCAAGATCCTGATCGCCGAGGGGACGGCGGGGGTGAAGGTGAACACGCCCATCGCGGTGCTCTTGGACGAGGGCGAGGATGCGGGGGCGGTGGCGGCTCCGGTGGCGGCGGCTCCGGTTGCAGCTCCGGTGGTGGCGGCTCCGGTTGCGGCGGAGAGTCGGGGTGAACCCCGACCTACGGAGGTTGCGCGCGTTGCGGCGGCCGCTGCGCCGGTGTCGGGCGGCGCGCGGGTTTTCGCCTCGCCCCTGGCGCGGCGGATCGCCAAGGAGAAGGGTCTGGACCTCGCGGCCGTGACCGGCTCGGGTCCGCATGGCCGGATCGTGCGGGCGGATGTCGAAGGCGTGCAGCCGGTAGCAGTGAAGCCTGCGGCGGCCCCGGTCGCGGCGGAGGCCCCGAAAGCCGCCCCTGCCCCGGCGGCAGCGGCGGCGATGCCCACGGGCATGGCGGCGGAAACCGTGCTGAAGATGTATGCCGACCGCGCCTATGAGGAAGTGGCGCTGGACGGGATGCGCCGGACGATTGCGGCGCGGCTGACCGAGGCCAAGCAGACCATCCCGCATTTCTACCTGCGTCGGGACGTGAAGCTGGACGCGCTGATGGCCTTCCGCGAGCAGCTGAACAAGCAGCTTGAGGGGCGCGGGGTGAAGCTCAGCGTCAACGACTTCATCATCAAGGCCTGCGCGGTGGCGCTGCAGGCGGTGCCGAATGCCAATGCCGTCTGGGCGGGCGACCGGATCCTGCGGCTGAAGCCCTCGGACGTGGCGGTGGCGGTTGCCGTCGAGGGGGGCCTGTTCACCCCGGTGCTGCGCGATGCCGACAAGAAGTCGCTCTCGGCGCTGTCGGCGGAGATGAAGGACCTGGCCACCCGGGCGAAGACAAAGAAGCTGGCGCCGCACGAGTATCAGGGCGGGTCGTTTGCGATTTCCAACCTTGGCATGATGGGGATCGAGAACTTCGACGCGGTGATCAACCCGCCGCATGGCTCGATCCTCGCCGTGGGCGCGGGGGTGAAGAAGCCGGTGGTGCTGGCGGACGGGACCATCGGGGTGGCGACGGTCATGTCGATGACGCTGTCGGTGGATCACCGGGTGATCGATGGGGCCTTGGGGGCGGAGTTCCTGAAGGCGGTGATCGAGGCGCTGGAGAACCCGATGGTGATGCTGGCTTGATCTGTCGGAGCGGGGGTTTCACGCCCCCGCACCCCCGTGGGATACTTGTGCAAAGATGAAAGGGGGGCTTCGGCCTCCCTTTTTCTATCTGGATTTCAACTTGCCGATCAGAGTGAGGGAGCGGCGGAGGATCGTGATCGCGGTGCCAACGACGATGATCCAGAGCGTAGCGGTGAGGGTCCATCCGGTCGCGTAGAGGGCGGCCAGGATGGTGCCTGCGGTCAGGACGGCCATGCGCTGCGGCTTGGCGAGGGGGCCGGAGAAGTCGGGCGCGAAACCTTCGGCCCGGCCCAGCTCGCGGATGTAGGCGGTGGCGACGGCGAGGGCGGCGGCGAGAAGACCGAGGTCCGGGCGGCCGGCGGCGAGGCCGGCGCCAGCGAAGAAGAGGAGGTCGGAGACGCGGTCCGGGGCCTCGTTCCAGAAGGGGCCGTCCTTGGCGCCCTTGCCGCCCTCGATGGCGACCATGCCGTCGATCAGGTTGCAGACGAGCCGGGCTTGCACGGTGGCGGCGGCGAGGATCAGGCAGAGGAACTGCAGGATGCCACCGTTTGTGGAGAGCCAGAAGAGCAGGAAACCGAGCGCCGCGAAGACCATAGAGGCCTGGGAAATCTGGTTGGGCGTGATCTCGCGCGCCACGGCCCAGGAGGCGAGGCGCGCGGCCCAGGCGGAGTTGCGCGAGGTGAGGGGGCGGCGGTTTTCCGAAGTTTCGGGGGCGCTCATGTCGTGGACCAGAGCCAGCGGGTGACGTGGAAGAAGATGGGCGCGGCGAAGATCACCGAGTCAAGCCGGTCGAGGAAGCCGCCGTGCCCGGCGATCAGGTGACCCCAGTCCTTGATCCCGCGGTCGCGCTTGATGGCTGACATCACGAGGCCGCCGAAGAAGCCCATCAGCGTGATGAGGAGGCACATGCCCGCAGCCTGAAGCGGCGAGAATGGCGTCATCCAGTAAAGCGCGGTGCCGATGGCAGTGGCGGTGAGGGCGCCGCCGATCAGCCCTTCCCAGGTCTTCGAGGGCGAGAGGTTCGGGGCGACCTTGGTGCGGCCGACGAGCTTGCCCCAGACGTATTGCATCACGTCCGACAGTTGCACGACGAAGATCAGGTAGGCGATGAGGATGACATTGCGCCCCTCGAACCCGGGGATCTGCAGGTAGAGAAGCGCGGGGACATGGCTGGCGCAATAGACGCAGATCATCAGCGCCCATTGGGTTTCCGAGACGCGGATCAGGAAGTCCTTGGTGGAGCCCCGGAGTGCTGAGACGACGGGGAGAAGGAGGAAGGCGTAGACCGGGATGAAGATCGAATACATCCCGTACCAGTCGGTCGCGAGGAACCAGTACTGCAGCGGCAGCACCAGGAAGAAGCAGGCGACGAGCGACCAGTGGTCGGCACGGTTGTGGGTGGTGAGGGTGAGGAATTCGCGCAAGCCGGCAAAGGAGCAGAGCGCGAAGAGAAAGACGACGCCGGGCTTGCCCGCGATGAAGGCGAGCGCGAGGCAGATCACCATCACCCACCAGGCATTGATGCGGGCGTTCAGGTTCTCGATCACCGGGTTCTCGCCTGCGGGCGAGAGACGGCCTCGGAGGATTTCACCGATGATGGAGGCGAGGACGAGGATGGTGCCGACGCCCGCGAGGAGCCAGAGGAGATGCGGGGAGGTCATGCCGGGGCCTTCAGCGCGAGGAGCGCCTGGGTGGCGCGGGCGAGGAATGCGTCCTTCGTCTCGTCTGCGGCGAGGTGGAGGGGGGCGCCGAAGGTCAAGGTGCAGATCAGCGGCACGGGGATGACTTCACCTTTCGGCATGACACGGTTCAGGTTGGCGATCCAGACCGGGACAAGGTCGACGCCGGGGCGGGCCTTGGCAAGGTGGTAAAGCCCGGACTTGAAGGGAAGAAGCTGGGCGTCCGAGCTGTTGCGCTGACCTTCCGGGAAGATGATCAGCGAAGACCCCTGGTCCAAGGCCGTGACCATCTGGGCGACCGGATCCTCGGTCCGCGCCTCGGGGCGGCGGTCGATGAGGACGGCGTTGAAGACCTCGCGCCCAATGAAGGCCCGGAGGGGGGATTTGAGCCAGTAGTCCAGCGCGGCGACCGGGCGCGTCTTGCGGCGAAGGGGGGTGGGGAGCGCGGTCCACAGAAGGACGAAGTCGCCGTTCGACGAGTGGTTGGCGAAGTAGATGCGCTGGTGCGGCACCGGCTCGATCCCCTGCCAGATGGCGCGGGGGGCGGTCATGAAGCGGGCGAAGGTCGAGATCGTCAGCCCGGTGGCCCGGGCGGCGAAGGCACGGAGGACGGAGGTCATGCGGGGCCGGTCATTCCGATTTCAGGATCTGGTCCATTGTGAGGGCAGGCTGGGCGCAACCGGCCTTGCCGACGACACGCGCCGGAACACCGGCAACGGTGGAGTTCGGTGGTACGTCCTCCAGCACGACAGAGCCGGCCGCGATGCGTGAGCAGTGACCGACGTGGATGTTGCCCAGGACCTTGGCCCCTGCCCCGATCAGGACACCGTCGCCGATCTTCGGATGCCGGTCGCCGTCCTCCTTTCCGGTCCCCCCGAGAGTGACCGAATGCAGCATCGAGACGTTGTCGCCGACAACGGCGGTCTCGCCGATCACGATGGAATGGGCATGGTCGATCATGATCCCCTTGCCGACGCGGGCGGCAGGGTGGATGTCAACGCCGAAGACTTCGGAGACCCGCATCTGGACGAAATAGGATAGGTCGATGCGGCCCGCCTGCCAGAGCCAATGGCCGATCCGGTAGGCCTGCACCGCCTGATAGCCTTTGAAGAAGAGGATCGGCTGGAGGAAGCGATGGCAGGCCGGGTCACGCTCATAGACCGCCATCAGGTCCGACCGGGCAGCGGCGCCAATCGTGGGGTCACTGTCATAGGCCTGATCTGCAATCTCGCGGAGAATCTGCTCGCTCATTTCGCCCGACGCGAGCTTCAGCGAGAACCGGTATGCCAGCGCGCGTTCCAGGCTGGAATGGTGCAGGAGGCCAGAATGGATCAGGCCGCCGAGCAGCGGCTCGTTGCGGATCGCTTCCACCGCTTCCTCGCAGACCCGGTGCCAGACTGGGTCGATGGCAGCGACTTTGGGTTTGGTTTCAAGCATGACCGCATCTCCAGATACGCAGCCTTGATACCACATACGGGACGAGTGGCGACACGCATTTCTGTGCGGTCATTCATCAGGTGTTGAAATGTGTGGAGGGAGTAGGAATTGTCGACGCGCGGGAAATGAAACACCTTGAGTGACAGGAACGTCGAAGCCTGCGGGTCCGACCCGTTTCAGGTCGAACCCAGCCAGACTTGCGAAACCACCGTGTTCCGGGCACGGACAGGACAGTCGCGTCATAGTGCCACGACGACCTGCCGGAAGGGGCCCGGGCCAAAGCTCGCAGACAATTGGGCCACGGCGAGATTGAACTCCGTGCTGATACCATCAGCGGACCGCATTGCCGCAGTGTAGGCAAACGACGGCTGGTTGCGGGTGTATTCCGCTTTGATCCCGGTGGACGTGGCCACCCGGACCAGATAGGCCTCACCTTCTTCGGCAAGCGGCACTTCAGCCGACTGCCAACTATCACCATCCAGCCGCGTCCGACGCCGCCACATCAGCTGGATTTCCCCCGCGCTTTCCGATTGTCGAAGATGAGCAACAGGATAGGGGCGCAGCCCGATCCCGTCGAAGGCTTCGGTTCGCAACACGACACTCGAGTCGTCATAGCCGCGCGAAGCTGCACCAATCCGGTAATACCGCGCCAGACCCCGTGCGGAAGCCGCCATGTCGATCTGCGTCAATGCAAGGTCAAGCAGCACGACGGTACTGCCTTCGGGCCAGATGTCCGGCATGATGCCGTCGGTTCCAAGTTGGCCGCGCAGCCGGACTGAAATCTCGTAGGTGTCTGGCGCGACTAGTTGCGCGTCAGCGAACTGGAAGACCTCCCAGTTGGCCGCACTGCCGTCCCCTATGGCCATGACATTGGCCCCGTTTAGCACGGAAGTCCGGCTTGCAGACACCAGTTCCCCACCGGAAATCCTGACACGAAGCGGCGGCCCCAGGTCCCACTGCCCGGGACGGTGCCGGGTCATCGGCGTTTCCGAAACCCCGATGACCGCCGGGGCGGCGACAAGCCGGTTCAGCTCATAGCCGGCATCCTCGCCAGAGGACCAGACTGCGACCGAACCTGGCCAAGGGTCGGCCCCCACCGCGACATGAGGTGCATGAGGAACTTCCTGCCCCGTCAGCAGAGGCAGATCGAGAAACACGGGAACGACCGGGACCGGAGAAGTGAACGGCCGCAGGGATACGATTTCCTCCGACCTTTCCGACGGCAGGTACAGGCCAGGCTCCACCCGGATGGCCTCAAGAAGCTGGCTTTCCGCCTGTTCAACCCGATCCACACGGTAGCGCCCGCCAGAAATGCGAACCACGTCTCCCGCCCCAATCGAGAGTCTGGACTTCGGCAGCGCAAATCTCACACTATCCCGCGCAACCCGGGCTTCTACCAGCCAGCGCTCGACGGCTGCCATCGCCTCCAAATTCGTCAGGGCAAGCGGCAAATCGGTCTGAGAAACACCGACGGACTCCTCGTCGGGAAAGCGCGTCTCCACCGCGCGAAGCTCGTAGCTGGATTGAGCATCAATGTAGCCGAGGCGAATTTGCCCGGCCGATTCGGCTTCCGAGCTACGGGCCACCTCAATGCCGCCATCCATTTCCCGCGCGAGCGCAACCTCCCCCTCGGAAATCTCAGCCAGGATGTCAGCCTTGCGATTGCGGAAACTCAAAAGGCCGTCACGCTCGAAGACGTCGAACCCTAAGGCCAACATGAGCGGCTGCAAGGCCGATCGAACTGTGGCGATTTCGGATTGCTGGTAGCCTCGAACCAACCCGAAAAGGACGCTGACGTCGATCGCGTCGACGCCGGATTTGCCGCACAACTCGCGAACGATGGCGGACAGCGGCTGGTTCGAGGCTCGACCGTTGAGCCAGTGCCCACGCGAATAGCTCGGGCCATCGCTCCAGATCGCGGTCTGACCGGGGAACTCAGGAAACGGTCGAGCGTCCCAAGCCCAGACATAGGCATGATCCATGTCGACCATCGTACCGCCATAGATGTCAGAAACCGGATTATTCTGTGCTTCTGCCCAGTGAGATGCCATCGCAAGAAGATACTGCATCTGAATCAGGTCGTCGCGCCGACCATTGGACCATGCAGGCAGTCCCGACTCGGAAGACTTTGCATCGATGAAACGGTTGGGTTGATTGGTCCCCTTGTCGACGGCGGCACAACCGTACTCGGTGAAACGGATCGGCTTCGAGCCGGGAATCCAACCGGTCGGCGTCGCCGACCTGACACCGCCAAGTCGACCATGATGCAATTTCGACCACCAGGATTTCAAGTCCTTGTAGCGGAAGATCCAATCCTCTCCATACGCCATGTCGGAAATCGGCAAGCGTCGCTGCGCAAGCGCGCCCTCGGGACTGTCGTAGTACCAGTCAAACCCTTCACCCCCGGCGATATTCGCAGTCAGGTATTGCGGGTTGTAGACCGAGCCGAATGCAGAATCTGCATGGGCTTCGCCGTCGCGCCAGTCCGACACCGGCATGTAGTTGTCGATCCCGATGAAATCGATTTCGGGATGTGACCACAGAGGGTCGAGATGGAAGTAGACGTTCCCGTCGACATGGTAGCCGAAATACTCGGACCAATCAGCCGCATAGCTGATCTTGACCTGTGGCCCAAGGATCGTTCGGACATCGGCTGCGAGCCGCATCAATTCTAGGACTGCGGGAAAACTGTCGCCAGCACCGCGAACCTGCGTCAACGACCGAAGCTCGGAGCCGATGCAGAAGGATTCGACGCCCCCGGCAGCCGCACACAAATGAGCATAGTGCAAGATGAACTTGCGATAGCCCCAGTCTGCAGGCCCGGCATAGCTGATCGTCTCGCCGTTGACCGAAAAATGCCCGGGCTCCGCGACTCCGAAGAAGCTGGCGACCTCGGCAGCGGCGCCCGCGGTCCGATCCGCCGTGCCCGGTCGCCCCGGCGCAACATCCAGCGTAATGCGGCCGCGCCAGGGTAGTACAGATTGGGGGACCCCGCCCGACCAGGGATCGGGCAGCAGGTTGCCTGCAACCTGATCCATCAGAATGAACGGGTAGAACATCACGTCCTTTCCGGCGGTCCGAAGCGCGCGGATGGCTTCCACCACGGACGCATCCGCCGGAGTGCCGCCATAGATCGACGCATCATCGACCTTCGGGACCTCCCGTGCCGCCGACCGATTGATTCCGCCCGCGCGCCAAGGCATGGCGACCCCATCGCGCAGTTTCTGCTCCACCTTCGGGCGGATCGAGCAGGACGAACACCGAAGGTCATCGCCGAACCAGGATACGACAAGCGACACGGCACCCGACTGGGGCAGCTCTTGCGCAAGCTGTTCCAGGCTGGTTGCGAAGTCGGTCTTTCCCGATGGCGAATGGACATTGGCCGTCCGATTCCGGCCCAACGCCTCGGCATAGTGGACCGGGGTCGTGGCCAGCCCGTATTCGCCGGTTCCAGGGATAAGCGCTACCCCGCGCACGGCACCAGCCAGCGTATCCGCCGGATCGACTGCCGGGCCTTGGGCTGCCCGGACGACTTCAAAACTGAACTGCGGGACACGGTTCCCGTAGGCGGCAAGCTCCAGATCCTCGATGACCACATATGCCAGGCCGCGATAGGCCGGCGCCTTGCCGAAGCCTTCAACCGCCTCGATCAACGGATCGGGCAACTGGTCTTCGCTTCCGCTGTAGACCCGCATGTTGAGATCACTGGCCGAAATCTCGTTTCCATCCGCCCAGATCCTGCCGACCCGAAGGATCTCGCCTTCACAAAGCCCGATCGCCAGGCTGACCGAATAGCTGTATTCGTTGACCTTGGGCTTCGGCGCGCCTTTCCCGGTCCGGCGACGGCGCACGGTTTCCGTGAACTCCGTGGCCCAGATGATCTGTCCACCGACCCGCATCCTGCCCCAGACTTGGCCGATGGCAGCCCCCTCGCTCGCCCCGGTAAGGCGCAACCGGTCAATCCGGCCGATGTCCACCGGATCCGACCCGCTGCCCAGAATGCGCTGGTCGATTGCCCGGCCAATCGTGGCCCCGATGGCGCGCCCGATCACTGCGCCGGAGAGGCCCAGGACAGTTCCGCCGACGCCGCCACCGATCATTGCGCCAGCGGCCGAAAGCAGCAAAGTGGCCATTCACTTGGTTCCTTCTGGAAAGGCAAAACGCGCCGCAATCCGGCGCTCCCACGGGACAGAAAGCGAGCTTTCGATCACGCCATGACCCGTGTAGGCATGGATGAACCGATGATGCGGCCCAATCTCGGACAGAAGCCCCAGATGCTTGGCGATGCTCCCCTCCCGCATGCGGAACAGGAGCACATCACCGACTGCAGGCTGGCCGTCGGGCTTCTCTCGAAGCCATCTCCGCGCCGCTGCAAGCAGGACTTCGTCCTTCGACGGTTCGGCCCAATCCTCCGTGTAGGCGGGCATCGGCTCCGGCTCATCGCCCAGGACCGCCCGCCACACGCCACGCAGCAACCCAAGGCAATCCGTCCCCGCCCCCCGAACACTCGCCTGGTGCAGATAGGGCGTGCCAATCCAACGGCGCGCTTCTGCAATGACTTCCAACCCGAGCGTCATGCGCCACCGCCGCCGGACCGGCGCAGCCCACCATTCGGGCGGCCCGGAACCGGATACGAGGCAAGCCAATCCTCTCCGGGAATGTGAGGAAATCCCCGAAAGTTCGGGAAGTTCGAATACTTTACCCGGCAGGTGGTCGCAGACTTGTCGCACCCCGCTTCAATGCGAACCATGTCACCGGCAGTGATCGGGGCACGCAACGACTGCCACAACTCGATCCTGCGTTCTCTGCCGGTCTGACGGTCGATCTTCACGACACCGACCAGCCCGGATGCGGCGCCGGAGATAGGCGTGAAACGCCCTCCCTCGAACCAGCGCTCATCAAAACTCGCGAAATCGTGGAAGGTGAATATCCTGCCGTCATCGGCCGCGTTCACCGCAACATCGGCAAAATAGCCCGGTTGCCGCAGGTCGAAGCGGCATCGTCCATCGCCAAGCACGGCAGAGCATCCCGGCGTGTAGGCCATGCCATGCGGTCGGTTCAGAAGCTCGGTCAGGCCACGCAGCTCGGCCTTGAAACTGCCATCCGCGCGAGAAATCTCGCCAAGACTACCCCGGAACTGAAGCAGGAAATCTTCCGGCGCCGCCCAGTTGACCAGATAGGCCTGAACCTCCGCGCCGTCAAAGCGCCCTGCGGTCAGGTCTGCCTCGGTGATCGCCGCCGCACTGAGGGCGCCGAAAGCCTCGCTGTTGTCCACCGACAGCCCGGTCGTCTGCTGCAGCGCCCGCGCCGTCATGCCCGTATCGGCGCGACAGGACACTCCGTCGACCAGAAGGTCCCGGTCGTGGTCGGTGAATCCAAGCACCAGACCGTCCCGGCGCCGCACGGTCCAGGCGCGGCAAACCGTCGTAGAACCGCTCGCAAGATGAGAATACAGCGCTTCCTTGCTCACAGCCGCACCTCCACGATGGGAACATTGGGAACGTCCCCAGCGCGGAACGACGCGACCGAGGTCTGGATCGCATCCGTGTCGAAGCGGACCGGCACGTCGAACTCGAATCCTGCCGTGACACGGGTGCCCAGGTCCGGTGCGAGGGTGAATGTCACCTCGCCGGTTTCGGTGTTCACCGTGAACTCCTGCAACTCGATCTTCTGGTCTCCGGCCACGGCGATCACCACCGTGCCCAGAACCGGCTTGCGGATCGGTCGGGAATAGTCCTGCAAGCCCGACACATAGGTCTTCCGCAACGGAAAGACCTTCGTCTCTCCATCGCCGGTTCCGATCAGCTGGTCATCGGGTGCCGGGGTCGCCAGCGGAGCGCAGGACTTGAAGTCCGACCAGTCCTTCCAGCGAAATCCATGCAGCTGCCCGGCGCGCGCCTCGAAAAAGGCGATCAGCGTCTCGACGTCATTCAGCGAACGCAGGCCGACCCCGGCATCGTAGCGCCGCCGCGAATGCGCCCAGGGGGTGTTCCGCTCTTCGAACCCGTTCGCCAGGGTGACGATCTCGGTCCTGCGTTCAGGACCACCGACCGATCCGAAGCTCAGGTTGGCCGGGAAGCGTATTTCGTGAAATGCCATTGCTCTCACCTCACCGATTGCGTTGGCCGCGCGCCAGGGCACGGCTGACCTGTGCCGCCACCTGCGACTGGCTGCACTGGAAGCCCTGGACGTCGGGCGTCGTGATGTTCATCACCACATTGACCGCCCTGCCCCCGCCCGCCTGCACCCCCAGCCGACCGTCCGGTCCGCGTGCCAGCGGCATGATCGCCTCCGGGCCTGCCTCGCCCATCAACCCGCGCCCGCCGCGCATCGGAAAGGTGGTCGGCGCGCCGACGATCCCGCCCTTGGCGAAGGGCATCACCTTGCCCTGGCTGAAGGCCCCGCCATTGGCAAAGGGCATCCCCGCCCCCATCACCCCCGCCACACCCTGCGCCAGCAAACCGCCCAGCGCACCCGTCACCGGCTTGATCGCGATGGAATAGACCGTGTCGACGATGGTACTCGCCACCGACTTCAGCGCGTCGTTCAGCTTCATTCCGTCGAAGACCAGCCCGTCGAACGCCTTCCGCAGCCCGCCGCTGATCCCGCTCGACAGAGTGTTCACCTCACGACCGGTGAAGATCATCGTCTCCCGCATCCGCGAAAGCTCACCGTCGAACGCCGCCACCATCGACACCGACGACCCCATCTGCGCCTCAAGCGCCTGAAGCTGCTCCTGCATCGTTCCGATATCCGCCATCGTCCTGATCCTTCCTCACATCCGGGAACGCCGCCGCCAGTTCCGCCAGCCGCGCGCGCGTCAGGGGCGGGACCAGTCCCTCCCGCCCCAGCATGATCTTCAACTCCACCGGCGTGAGCCGCCAGAAGACCGCCGGTTCCAGCCCCAGCCCATGCAGGCCCGCCTGCATCAGCCCGGACCAGTCGATGCCGCTCATGGCTCTTCCGGCAGCGCGAAGGCCCGCGCCAGCAACTCAGCCGCCGCCCGCGCCGCCTCGACCGGCCCGCCGCCGATCTCGACCCGGAGGAGGTCCGCAGCCGAACCCTGCCACCCGCCCCCGCGAAGCCCCGCGACGATCAGCGCCAACACGTCCCGCGTCGAAAATCGCCGCTCCTCGAACCGCTGCACCAAATCCAGAAGCGACCCCGTCTCCAGCGCCTCCTCCAGCTCGGCCAGCGCGCCCAAAGTCAGCTTCGCCACATGACGCTGCCCGTCCAACCAGATCGCCACCTCGCCTGCCCAGGGGTTCGCCATCAGAGGGCCGTGAAGGTCAGGGCGCCCGCCGAGGCCATCGCCATCTCGTAGCTCGCTTCGTCGTTGTGGCTCCCCGAATATTCGATGCTGGTGATCTGGAACGGTCCCTCGATCACCCCGAAGCTCGGGATCACCACCTGGAAATCCGGGATCTCGCCGTTGAAGAACACCTGCCGGGCGCGTTCATCCGTATTCTCGTCCCGGAACACGCCCGAGCCCGAGATCGCGGCCGACTTCACCCCCGCCCCCGCCAGCAGCTCACGCCAGCCGCCCTGGCTTTCCAGGCTGGTGACATCCACCGATTCCGTGTTGAAGCTGATCCGGGTTGCCCGCAGGCCCGCGATGGTGACGAACTGGCCGTCCCCCGTCTGGTCGATCTTGATCAGCAGATCCTTGCCGCTTTGCACAGCCATGTTCGCTCTCCGTGTGAAGGGTGTTGGGCGGGCGCTACAGTTGCACGCGCGCCCGGAAAGTCAGGTCGATCCGCCGCGTCTCGCCCTCTTCGATCCGGCGCGCCGAGGCCCGGACGAAGAACAGGCTGACCAGCGTGCCCCGCGACAGCGTCAGGGGAGCCCCGATCAGCGCGTCCGAGATGTCGGCGGCAATCGTCTTTATGGACAGAAAGCCTGTCGCGTCGGTGATCACGCTGATCACCAGCTGATGCTCGGCCCCCGCGCCCGACTTGTCGGACTGGTCCCGCGCCTCCTCTGGTCCGATCAGCACGAAGGTTCCGGTCACGTTCGGCGGCACCGCGTCGTAGATCGCCACGCCCGCCAGCGCGGGCCAGCCCGACAGCCGCTGGAACACCGCCGTTTGCAGGGCGGGTGCTGCACCATAGCTCATTTCGGCACCTCCTCGCGGGCGAAACAGGTCAGGTAGCGGCCCTGAGGATCACGCTCGGTCACCGCCTGGATCAGGAACAGCCGGGTTCCCTCACGAAACCGCTGTCCAGCCTTCGGGCGCGAGGGCGATCCGACTGCCGCCCCCCGGATCGTCACCCGATAGGGCACCGCCGACAGCATCCGCTCCTCGCCCAAGGTGTCGCTGCCGGACCCCGGCAACACCTCGGCCCAGAGCGTCCCCAGAGCCGTCCAGGCCGAAGTGAAACCGCCCGCGCCGTCCGGGGTCCTGACGACCCCCTCCAGCACCAGCGCCCGGTTCAAATGGGGCGCGTTCATTTCCTGCCCCCGCCCAGGATGCGTACCGTCCGCCAGCGCTCGATCAGCGTCACCACCCCGAAGGGCAGCCCCGCCGCCTGCGCACCATCGTCGTGCCGGTGCTCGTAGAACTCCCCGGCCAGCAGCAACACCGCCTGCCGCAGATCGACCGGAATGTCGGTCCAGGCCGCGCCGAAGCCCGCATCGAACACCACCTTGACCAGCCCCTCACCCGGAATGGTCGGCAGCGCCCCACCCTTCCCCGCCAGCCGCGGGCGATGCAGATCCTTCACCAGCCGATAGGCGCCCGCGGGCACCAAGACCTCGCCCCCCACCGCGTCGACAAGCGTCACGCTCACCACACTCGACACCGGCGCCACCGGCAGCGCCTGTTCCTCGTCCCGCCAGCACTCCAGCGCCCAGAGGAACCGACGCTGGAACAGCATCTTGCCGATCCGCCCCTCGATGGCCGCGAGCGCGGCGCGAAGGTGGGTCTCGATCAGCCCGTCCTGCAGCCCGTCGTCGGCAAAGCCGCTGCCCATCCGCAGATGGTCCTTCATCTCTTCCACCGGCAGCGCCAGCGACGGCACCGGGGTCTCTTCGGTCAACATCATGATCAGGTCTCCGCCCGGGCCGGGCCGTTGCGATACGCGAGGGCAGGAAAGGCCCGGCCCCCGCAGGGACCGGGCCGGAACGTCACGACACCGCGATCTTCAACAGCTTGATCGCCGCATAGTCGGTGATGTCGCCGCCCACGCGCTTGTTGGCGTAGAAGAGGACATTGGGCTTTGCCGAGAACGGATCGCGCAGGATGCGCAGGTCCGGGCGTTCCGCGATGGTATAGGCCGCGCGGAAGTCGCCGAAGGCCACGGCATAGGCACCCGCCGCGATGTCGGGCATGTCTTCCGAAACGACGACCGGATAGCCCATCAGCCGCGACGGCTCGCCCGCCGCCAGACCGTCCGACCACAGGAAGCGGCCATCGGCATCCTTCATCTTGCGCACTGCGCCCACGGTCTTCGAGTTCATCACGAAGCTGCCGTTTGCCCGGTAGTCCGCGCCCAGCGCATAGACCAGGTTGATGATGCAATCCGCCGCGTTGGTGGTGGCGAAATCCGCCGCCGCCCCTGTGGGGATGTAGCCGATGTTGCCCCAGGTCCAGGACGCGTTCGCCACCTTGGTCGGCAGCAGGATGCCCTTCGGCTTGTCCACGCCATCGCCGTTGATGAAGGCCGCAGCTTCCGCACGGATGAAGCGGGTGGCGATCTTCTCGGCCAGCCAGCCTTCCACATCGAAGGCGCTGTCATCCAGCAGGCGCTGCGAGGCCTTCGGCATCGCCGCCAACTCGTGCAGCTTGATCGAGATGCGCTCGATCACCGGCGTCGCGGTCTCGGTCGTGGCCGCGGCCTCGGTCGCCCAGCCCGACCCCACTTCGCTGCGGTCCACGATCACGTCGAACGAGGTCGCCTCGACCTGCACCACGTTCGCCACCGACCGCAAGCTGGAGGTGGACAGAAGCAGCGACTGGATGCGATCCGAGGTCTGCGGGTCGACCAGATAGCCGCCATCGGCGGCCACGGCGCTGGACATCGCCTTGCCTTCCAGGGTCAGGCCGCGCAGGCCGTCATCGTCGCCCGACCGCAGATAGGCGTTGAACGCCTTCTGATGCGGGGCTTCCACCTCCGCGCGGGCCGAAAGTGCGGGGCGGCCATAGGCCATCGTCTTTGCGTTCAGCATGGTCAGTCGCTCTTCCTGATGTTTCAGCGTGGATTTCACTTCGTCCTGAAAGCTGCTGAATTCTTTCAGGAAACCGGCCATCGCGGCCTTGGCCTCTTCGGCCGGCGAATGGGCAGGGGACAGACCTTCCCCGGCCCGAGACTTGGTCTCGGTCATCTTTCTTCCCTTCCGTTTCAGTATCGAGAGCGCGGTCGTCACCCGCGCCTCCCCTCCCCCTCGTGGGGAGGGGATGGGGGTGGGGGGCTGTTCAGCCCGTCCGGTGGTCGGCCAGGCTGCGGCGCGCGTCCTCGAAGACCGCCGCAATGTGACGCCAGCCATCGTCCAGGGCCTCGGCCTTGGCCGCGACCCGCGCTTCGGGCAGCATCGGGAAGGTCACCAGCGACACCTCCCAAAGCTCCAGTTCCGACAACAGGCGCTGGCCCTTGCCGTCGCGTTCCGCCCTGACCGTGCGATAGCCGATGGACAGCCCGTCGATGGCCCCCGCCTGGACCAGCGCCGCCACCTCGCGGCCCTTCTCCACCTCGGTAAGGATGCGCCCCTTGACCCAAAGGCCCGCGGCGTCCTCCTTCACCTCGTCCCAGACCCCGATCGGCTGGCCCGGATCGTGCTGCCACAGCATCTTGACCCGGCCACCCCGCACGCCCAGCCGCTTCAGGCTCGCCGCATAGGCGCCCTTCTGCACGACGTCGCCGCCCTGGTCGGTCTTGCCGAACAGCGAGGCATAGCCCTCGACCACATGCCCCTCGCTCACCACCAGCCCCGCCTCGGGCCGATGGAACTTGCGCTCGGGTGCTCCAAACTCGCTCATTCCCTCACCTCATCGCCGCCTGCATGACCGTCTCGGCCATCTGTGCCAACAGGAACGCCGCCACGCCGTAGACGCCGACCCAGATCCGTTTCTCCAACCGCTCCAGCGTCGCCTCGATCAGCCCCAGCCGATATTCCAGCCCCGCCCAGCGCTCATCCGCGACCCGCTCGTTCGCCTCGATCCGCGCCGCCGCCGCGTCGAAGCTCTCGTACAGGAACCGCGAGCCCCCTTCCGACCGCCGCGCTGTCATTCCTCCTCCGCCAGCTTCGGCAGGCCCAAGAGCATCCGCTTCTCCGCCACCGTCAGGAACTCCGCCGCCGCCACCCGCGCCCATTGCTGGTCCCGCTCCGACGCCAGCGCCGGCACCTGGTCGAGATCGGGCTTCAGCTCCACCGCCTCGCCCGCGAAGCCCGATAGCCAATGCGCCAGGTCCGCCAGCACCTTGGTCGCCAGGGGCAGCACCGTCAGCCGGTAGAACGCCCGGTTCGCCTCCTGATAGTTGGAATAGGTCGCATCGCCCGGGATCCCCAGCAGCATCGGCGGCACCCCGAAGGCGATCGCGATCTCCCGCGCCGCCGCTTCCTTGGTCTTCTGGAACTCCATGTCGCTGGGCGAGAAGCCCATCGGCTTCCAGTCCAGCCCTCCCTCCAGCAACATCGGCCGCCCGGCATTCCGCGCGCCCTGATGATGCGCCTCCATCTCGCTCACCAGCCGGTCATACTGGTCCGACGACAGCGAGGCCGCCCCGTCCGCGCCCTTGTAGACGATGGCCCCCGAAGGCCGCGCCGCATTGTCCAGCAGCGCCTTCGACCAGGAGGACGCCGAGTTATGCACATCCACCGCCACCGCCGCCGCCTGCATCGGCGAAAAGCCATAGTGATCGTCCTGCGGGTGGAAGGTCTTGAGGTGACAGATCGGGCTCATCTCGCCCGTCACATCGTACCGATGCGTCCGCCCGCCGACCGTGTAGTCATAGGCCACCGGCCAGCCATCCGCCCCCGGCACCAGGTTCATCCGGTCCGACCGCAGCACATGCAGCTCACCCGGCACCGCGCCCGCCCCCGGCACCGCCTCGACATAGGCATTCCCCGCCAGCAGCAGGTAGCCGTAGACCGCCTCCAGGAACTCCGCCCGCCCCTGCGCGCCATTCGGGCGGCTGATCAGGTCCAGCACCGGATGCGTATCGAACCGCTGGTCCGCAGTCTGGCACACCAACGGCAGCGCCGCCGCCGCCTCGGCGATCAGCCGCACCACCCGGAACCCCACCGGATTGCCCTGGAACCCCGTCCGCGTCAGGCTGGCGGCATCCCTGGGGCTCCAGGCCACCCGGCCCGCATTGCCCCAGGCGATCACCCGGCCCACCGCACTGGCCTTGCGCTCTGGCACCACCTCAACCGGCACCTTCCGCAGAAAATCGAAGACCATCCTCGCACTCCTTCATGCCCCGGGGCCGTGCCCGACTGTCCGGGCTGCCTGATGCGCCCGGCCATATGACCTGCCAAATCCCTAGATCCGCTAAAGCGACCGCACGCTGGGTCGCTGCCCGTGCAACGCCCCCAGCATCAGATCGGTCAGCGCCCAGACCAGCGCATCCAGCCGGTCGGGCGACCCCGCCCCCTGCCAGCCCACCGCTGTCATCTTGCCCAGCTGCTCTTCCAAAGCGCCAAGGCCCCGGACATGGCTGACCCTGCCCTGCTCGTACAAGGCTGCCACCGGCTCGGCCCGCAACATCTTCGACCGCGTCGCATGGACCCCGCGATAGGGCACCAGCGGGTCGATCATCCTGACCAGCCGCTCCACCAGATCGCCGCCCTGGTTCACTTCTGCCACCAACCGCTCCGCCCCGTGCCGCTCCATCGCTGCCAAGGCCGCCCGCGCCCAGCCCTCGGGCGTGGCGCCCTTCACCGAGGCATCCTCCAGCACCACCGCGCGCCAATCCTTCGGCTCGCCCCGGGTATCCGCGCCGACGACCACGATGCCGCATTCGTCGCTCGACTTCATCGAGGTCACCGGAGGATCCACCGCCACCACCACCCGGTTGAAGACCGGCACCTCGTCCACCCGCGCCGCCTCCAGCATCGCGGCGGTCCACAGCGCCCCCTCCGCCTCCTCGACGAGCACGCCTTCCAGCTCCTGCCGACCGAACTTGGTCCCGCCATAGCGCGCCTGCACTTCCGCCAGGAAGCTTTCCGCCAGATAGGCCCGGTTCGCCTCGGTCGGCGCATGTGTCACCACCGACGACGGGTTCTTCAATATCGCCTTCAGCACCCCCACGTTGCGCGGGGTCGTCGTCACCACCGCCTGCGGGCTCTTCCCTAAGCGAAGCGCGAACTGCAACTGGTCCCAGGCGTCGCCCCCCTTCTTCCACTTGCCCAGCTCATCCGCCCAGGCCGCATCGAACTGCGGCCCCCGCATCGCCTCGGGCTCATGCGCCGAGAACACCTGCGCCACTGCCCCGTTCGGCCACAGAAGCTGGTTCTTCGACGCCAGCCACTCCGGCTTCCGGTCCGGCGGCGAGCAGGCGATGATCCCGCTCTCGCCCAGCACCATCACCTCGCGCACCTGGTCCACCGTCTCGCCGACCAACGCCACCCGCTTGCACTTGCCGGGGTCCAACGGCCCCGCCGCCTCCACCTGAGCCCGCACCCACTCCGCCCCGGCCCGGGTCTTGCCCGCCCCGCGCCCGCCCATGATCACCCAGGTCTTCCAGGCCCCCCTCGGCGGCAGCTGATGCGGCAGCGCCCAGAACTCGAACACCCAGGGCAAGGCCAGAAGCGCATTCTGGCTCAGGCCCGACAGGAACTCATCCACCTCCTCCGGCGCTGCGGAGGCAAGCCAGGCGGCGCCCGATTTCAGCTCGGGCCTCGTCAAGGTCGAGAGCCCCGCCGGATCCGACATGTCCGGCAATCTGCTTGCGGAGTTGGTCAACTTTTCCCCTTTCCTGCAACACCAGTTGCGCCGTCGCGCGAAGATCGCGGATCGCCGTCTGTGCTGCCTTCACTTCGTTGAATTCCCCGGCACTGATCGCGTCGATGGTGCGTTCCAGCTCCAGCACCGCCATGCCGTAAAACTTCTCCGCGCTCCCCAGAACATCTTCTGGCCTGGGCGCGTCCCCCGAAAACATGATCGTCATCTAGTCCCGACACCCCCTCATGCCGCCCCCGCACGAGAGAAATGAAAAAGCGGCCAGCGGGGAGGCACCCCGGGCCGCTTCGACACTTCTTCTAGCATGCCACAATGTCTACATCGGACCGCGCGGCAAGTCAAGCATAAAACACAACACTATCAAAGGCTTGCTGCACGCAGGCTTTACGGCTTGTTAACCGTCACTGCCCCTGCACCCCGCCTTCGTCGGCCGTCCCCTGCTGCGCCTCGATGGCCCGCCACTTGGCGACGTTCTGGTTGTGCTCTTCCAGCGTCTCGGCAAAGGCATGCCCGCCACTGCCGTCCGCGACGAAGAACAGATCGTCGGTCTGGTCCGGGTTCACCGCCGCCTTGATCGCTTCGGCTCCGGGGTTCGCGATAGGCGTCGGCGGCAACCCGTCGATGACATAGGTGTTGTAGGGCGTCTCGCGCCGCAACTCGCTCTGCCGCAAGCCCCGGCCCAGCACGCCCTCGCCCTTGGTGATGCCGTAGATCACCGTCGGGTCGGTTTGCAGCCGCATCCCCTGCTGCAAGCGGTTGATGAAGACACTCGCCACCCGGCCCCGCTCTTCGGGGATGCCGGTTTCCTTCTCGACGATGGACGCCATGATCAGCGCCTCTTCCGGCGTGTCGTAGGGCAGGCCTTCCGACCGCCCCGCCCAGGCGTCGGCCAGGATCTTCGCCTGCTTCTCGGTCATCTCGGCGATCAGGGCGCCGCGCTCGGTCCCGCGTTCGACCTCATAGCCGCCCGGCGCAAGCGAGCCCTCCGGCGGCACTGTCTCCAGCGCGCCCTGCAGGAAATCCGCCTTCTTCAGCGCATCCACGATCTGCCAGCTGGTCACTCCCTCGGCCACCGTGACCCGGAACACCAGCGCCGGGTCGTCCGAGACTTTCAGATACTCCGGCGGCAGGGGCTCGACCCCGGCATCGAACCGCGTCACCTCGGTCAGGCTGTTCGAGGCCAGGTCCAGCTCGCTCAGCACGACATCGGACTTCGTCACCCCGATCCGGTAGTTCAGGTCGCGCCCGCAGGTCGACTTGCCCGTGGCCGTGATCGCTTCCAGCACTTCCGACATGCTGGCCTTGGCGGGCACCATGTAGCTCCCGAACTTCAGCGCCTCCGCCCGGTCGGCATATTCCGCCCCGATCCGGAAGATCCGCGCATCGGTGATCGCCCCGCGCTCCTCCAGGTTCCGGCTGACCGCCGACAGGCTGGCCCCCTTCTCCACCTCCAGGCAGATCGGTTCGGCCAGCGGTCCTGCCGCGAAGAACTCATTCCGCCCCCAGGCGACCAGCGCCGCCATCGCGATCAGAAGCACGATGAAGAACGTCAGCGCGTTCGAGGCGACGGACCGCCACATCCCTAGCGCACCTTGCCGAGGACGAGGCTCGCGTTGGTGCCGCCGAAGCCGAAGCTGTTCGACAGCGCCACGTCGATCTTGCGCTTCACCGCCTTGTTCGGGGCCAGGTCCAGCTTCGGCTGCACCGCTGGGTTGTCCAGGTTGATCGTCGGCGGCGCAACCTGATCGCGCAGCGCCAGCACGCAGAAGATCGCCTCCACCGCCCCCGCCGCCCCCAGAAGGTGCCCGATGGACGACTTGGTCGAGGACATGGTCGCGTTCGGGGCATGGTCGCCCAGAAGCCGCTCCACCGCCCCCAGTTCGATGGTGTCGGCCATCGTCGAGGTCCCGTGGGCGTTGATATAGTCGATGTCCTTCGGCTCCAGCCCAGCCCGCTTCAAGGCCGCCGACATCGACCGGAACCCGCCGTCCCCGTCCTCGGACGGCGCGGTGATGTGGTAGGCGTCGCCCGACAGCCCGTAGCCCAGCACCTCGCAGTAGATCTTCGCGCCGCGGGCCTTGGCGTGTTCGTATTCCTCCAGCACGACGACCCCGGCCCCCTCGCCCATCACGAAGCCGTCGCGGTCGGCGTCATAGGGGCGGCTGGCCTTCTCCGGCGCGTCGGCCCGCTTCGTCGACAGGGCCTTGCAGGCGTTGAACCCGGCGATCCCGATCTCCGAGATCGGGCTTTCCGTCCCGCCCGCGACCATCACGTCGGCGTCCCCCCACATGATCAGCCGCGCCGCATCACCGATGGCATGCGCGCCGGTCGAACAGGCCGTCACGACCGCATGGTTCGGCCCCTTGAAACCGAAGCGGATCGAGACCTGCCCCGAGACGAGGTTGATCAGCGCCCCCGGGATGAAGAAGGGCGAGACCCGCTTCGGGCCCTTCTCCTTGATCAGCACCGCAGTCTCGGCGATGGAATTGAGGCCCCCGATGCCCGAGCCGATCATCACCCCGGTCCGCAGCTTCTCCTCTTCGGAGGGGTTGTCCCACCCGGCATCCCGGACGGCCTGCACGGCGGCGGCCATCCCGTAGATGATGAAGTCGTCGACCTTGCGCTGCTCTTTCGGTTCCATCCAGTCGTCGGGGTTGAAGGTGCCGTCCGAGCCGTCGCCCATCGGGATCTCGCAGGCGTACTGGGTCACGACGGCCGACGAGTCGAACCGGGTGATCGTGCCCGCCCCGGACTGGCCGGCCAGCAGGCGGGACCAGGTCTCCTCGACACCGCAGGCCAGAGGGGTGACCATCCCAAGTCCGGTGACCACGACACGCCGCATTCTGCTCTCCCTTCAGGATCAGGCTTTTCAGGGTGATACACGGCCCCCAGAGGCCGCGCAACCTTGGGGGAGGCTCTTCGGCGGACCGCAGAGGCTGTCCACGGTGGACAGATTTTCGGAGCCAATGAAATCAACCCCTTGGTCGCGGACATTCATCAAATCTTAACGTCTACCCCTGCCTCGCCACGATGCCCATCACTGCCGCCAGCAGCTGCGCCGCCACCGCCGCGCCCTGGCCGTCGATGTCGCGGTCGGGCATGAACTCCACCATGTCGAACCCTACGATCCGCGCCTTCTCGGACACGCCCGCGATCAGCTCCAGCACCTGCCAGTAGCCAAGGCCCCCCGCCGTCCGCCCGATCACCGCAGGCATGACGGCAGGGTCCAGCGCGTCGAGGTCGAGGCAAACGATCACCTCCGCCCCCTCGGCGACCAGGTCCAGAGCCCGGTCGATCCCGTAGCGCGCCACCTCGCCTGCCGGAACGAAGCCCACGCCCCAGCTTTCCGCATCCGCCACATCCTGCACCCGGGCGCTGCCAATCCCTCGCTGGCCGACCTGGATGATGGCGTCCACATGGTCCATCTCGGACGCCCTGCGCATGGTCGAGGACAGACCCAGCCGTTCGCCCTGCACCTCGTCGCGCCAGTCGATATGGGCGTCGATCTGCAGGATGGTAAAGCCGCGCCCCCGCGCGCCATAGGCCTCCAGCATCGGGATCGGCAGGCTGTCGTCGCCGCCGATCAGCATCGGCACCCCGCCGCGGTCGAGAATCTGGCTGACCGCGCCGAAGATGCGCGCCCGGTTCCCGGCCGGATCGGCCTCGGTCTGCTCCAGGTCGCCCGCATCCACCGCCGAGACGCCGCCGGGAAACACCGGCCCGCCGAGGTCGAAGTTCATATGCGCAAGGTTGGCCGCATAGGCCGCCCCCGCCGCGCGGATCGCCGCCGGGCCACCGGCGCAGTAGAAGCCGACGGAAGGGTAAGGCGTGCAGCCATCCGCCCCGATCAGCGCCATCTGCGCGGTCAGGCGCGACAGGTCGCGGCAGCGCGGCAGGCCCATGAAGGTGTCCACGGAGGCCGCGCCGAACATGGTGCCAAGGGCGGTGTTGCCGGACATGGGTGCCTCCTGAGGAATGGGATCAGAGTGGCGGGCGGAAGGCGGGCTGGCAAGGCCGATCGGCGACGCTGCGGCGAGGGATTGCCGAGGGTGCAAGGGGGCAGCTTGCCCGTGCATGCATGACTGTCATCCCCGCGAAAGCGGGGACCCAGGCGGCGCAGGTGGGTCCCCGCTTTCGCGGGGATGACAGTCGAGGCAGAAACGCAAAAGGCACCCCGAAGGGTGCCCTGCTGTCCCGCGAAGGACGAATGCCCTCAGGCGGCTTCCGAGATGAACTTCACCGCGTCGCCGAAGGTCTGGATGGTTTCGGCGGCGTCGTCCGGGATCTCGATGCCGAACTCTTCCTCGAAAGCCATGACCAGCTCGACCGTGTCGAGCGAATCCGCGCCCAGGTCGTCGATGAACGAGGCCGATTCCGTCACCTTGTCGGCTTCGACGCCCAGGTGCTCGACGACGATCTTCTTCACGCGATCAGCGATGTCGCTCATGTCCGTTCCTCTATCTGCGGCAGCGGTTTTCCCTGCCATTTTCACTCAACCCGTTTGCGGGTCAACAATCCTGCGCGCCTATAGCAAGGGTCCGCGCTCATGGCAAACGCTTTAACCTGACTTGTGCCGGTCGGTTCCGTCAATCCGCCGTCAAACCATGTCCATGCCGCCGTTGACGTGCAGCGTGGCGCCGGTGACGTAAGCGGCCTCCGGCGAGGCGAGGTAAAGGACGGCGGCGGCGATCTCTTCCGGCGCGCCCATCCGGCCCGCAGGAACCGCACCCAGGATCGCCGCCCGCTGCGCCTCGTTCAGCTTGCCGGTCATCGCGGTCTCGATGAACCCCGGAGCCACGCAGTTCACCGTGATGCCCCGGCTGGCCACTTCGGCGGCCAGCGATTTCGACAGGCCGACCATCCCGGCCTTGGAGGCGGCATAGTTCACCTGCCCCGCATTGCCCGTGGTGCCGACGACCGAGGAGATGTTGACGATCCGCCCCCAGCGCGCCTTCATCATCCCCCGGATCGCCGCGCGGCACAGGCGGAAGGTCGCCGTCAGGTTGACGTCGATCACCGACTGCCAGTCTTCGTCCGACATGCGCATCGCGAGGCCGTCCTTGGTGATCCCGGCGTTGTTGACCAGGATGTCGACCGCGCCCATCGCCTCGGTCGCGCGCTTCACCAGGCCTTCCACGTCTTCGGGGTTCGAGAGGTTGCAGGGCAGCACATGGGCGCGCGACCCAAGCTCCTTCGCAAGCGCCTCAAGCGGCTCCACCCGGGTACCCGAAAGCCCCACCGTGGCCCCGGCCTTGTGCAGCGTCCGGGCGATGTCGGCGCCGATGCCGCCCGAGGCCCCGGTGACGAGGGCGGATTTGCCGGTCAGGTCGAACATGGACGGTCCTTTCAGGCCTTGAGGGCAGCAATATCATCGGGCGAGCCGATGGCGCGGGGGGTGGCATTGGCGGCGGTGCGCTTGATCATGCCCGACAGCGCCTTGCCGGCGCCGATTTCCCAGAATTCGGTGACGCCCGCCTTTTCCATCCAAAGCACGCTTTCGCGCCAGCGGACCGAGCCGGTGACCTGGGCGATCAGCAGGTCCATGATCCGGTCCGGCTCCATCACCGCCTCGGCGCGGACGTTGACCACGACCGGCACCTGCGGCTTGGCGATCGGCACTGCCGCCAGGGCTTCCGCCATGACATGCGCGGCGGGTTGCATCAGGGCGCAGTGGAACGGGGCGGAGACCGGCAGGAGGAGCGCGCGCTTGGCGCCCTTGGCCTTGGCGATCTCGACCGCGCGTTCGACGGCGGCCTTGTGGCCCGAGACGACGACCTGCGCCGGGTCGTTGTCGTTCGCGGCCTGGCAGACCTCGCCCTGCGCGGCCTCGGAGGCGACCGCGATGGCGGTCTCGAAGTCGAGGCCGAGAAGCGCGGCCATCGCGCCTTCGCCGACCGGGACGGCCTCTTGCATCGCCTGGCCGCGGATGCGCAGAAGCCGCGCGGTGTCGGAGAGCGTCAGCGACCCGGCGGCACAGAGGGCGGAGTATTCGCCAAGCGAGTGCCCGGCGACGAAGTCGGCCTGGTCGAGGCCGAAGCCTTCGCTTTCAAGGGCGCGCAGGGCGGCGATGGAGGTGGCCATCAGCGCGGGCTGGGCGTTCTGCGTCAGCGTCAGCTCGGCGATGTCACCCTCCCAGATCAGGGCGGAGAGCTTTTCGCCAAGCGCCGCATCGACCTCGTCGAAGACGGCTTTCGCCGCCGGATAGGCCTCGGCCAGGGCCTTGCCCATGCCGATGGTCTGGGCGCCCTGCCCCGGAAAGACGAATGCGCGGCTCATGTTCCCCCCTTGGTTATCACGGGGATAGCGCGGCAGGGCGGCTTTCGCAATCGCTCAGACGCTGCGGGTGATGCCGCCGTCGACCCGCAGGTTCTGGCCGGTGATGTAGCCCGCGCCGTCGGAGGCGAGGAAGGCGACCGTCGCCGCGATCTCCTCGCTGCGGCCGTAGCGACCCATCGGCACGCCCTGGCGGCGTTCCTCGGTGGCGGGCAGGCTGTCGATCCAGCCGGGCAGGACGTTGTTGATGCGGATGTTGTCCGGCGCATAGGTGTCGGCATAGATCTTGGTGAAGGCCGCAAGGCCCGCGCGGGCGACCGCCGAGGTCGGGAACATCGGCGCGGGTTCGAAGGCCCAGGCGGTGGAAATGTTGACGATCGCGCCGCCCTTCTGCGCCTGCATGATCGGCGTGACCAGCCGGATCGGGCGGATGGCGGACAGGAAATAGACGTCCATGCCGCCCTGCCAGTCGGCGTCGGTCAGTTCCAGGATCTGCTTGCGCGGCCCGTGACCGGCGCTGTTGACCAGCACGTCGATCCGGCCCCATTTCGCCATCACCGCATCGACCACGCGGGCCACGTCGTCCGGGTTCTGGTTCGAGCCCGTCACGCCCACCCCGCCGAGGTCCGCCGCCAGCGCCTCGCCCTTGCCCGAGGAGGACAGGATGCCGACCAGGTAGCCGTCCGCCGCAAGCCGCCGCGCTGCCGCCGCCCCCATCCCCGACCCGCCCGCCGTCACCAGCGCCACCTTCTTCGTCGTCATCGCGTTCTCTCCGATCTGCCGCACCGACGCTGCCTTGCACGCGCCACGTTCCGACGGGATAGCACCCGGCCGCAGCCCCCGCCATGCGGAAATCGGCCGATCGTTGCGGCCTTCCGCTGCCATCCGCGTCCGGTTTCGGCTCGGAAAACAGCCGACGGCAGGGCGCCGGTTGCCTGGTCCCCGTTTTCCAATACTCTTCCGCCCACAGGTCACAGTTCGGCCCAATTGGGAAAGCATTGTTCCCGTGATCGCAGCAACGAGGCGCCGATGAAGCTGATTGTCCAGATCCCTGCCCTCAACGAGGAGCAGACCATCGCCGAGACGATCGCGGCCATCCCGAGACGGATTCCCGGGATTTCCCGGGTCGAGATACTGGTGATCGACGATGGCAGCACCGACGACACAGTGAGGGTCGCGCGCGAGGCCGACGCGGATCGAGGAAGCCTTGGCGCGTGGCGCCGATGTCATCGTGAACACCGACGCCGACAACCAGTACTGCGCCGACGACATTCCGGCGCTGTGCCAGCCCATCCTGCAACGCCGCGCGCAGATCGTCATCGGCTGCCGGCCGATCGGCGAGATCGACAGCTTCTCGCCGCTGAAGAAGGCTCTGCAACGGCTGGGAAGCTGGGTTGTCCGCAAGGCCAGCGGTAGCGACATTCCCAATGCACCGAGCGGTTTTCGCGCCTATTCCCGCGATGCGGCAGCCCGGCTTTGCGTGATCAACACCTATACCTATACGCTTGAGACGATCATCCAGGCCGGGCGCAAGCGCATCCCGATGGCAGCGGTTCCGGTGCGGGTGAACCGCGTCACGCGGCCGTCGCGGCTGTTCCGGGGGATCGGCGAATATGTCAGCCGCTCGGCCAAGACCATTCTGCGCGTCTTCGTGATCTATGCCCCGCTTCGGTTCTTCTTCACGCTGGCGGCCTGTTGCGCCCTGCCCGGTTTCGCCGGGATCAGGCGATTCCTCTATTTCCATGCGACCGACGGCGGCGGCGGCCACATCCAGTCGCTGGTCCTGTCGGCCATGCTGCTTGCGGTGGCGACCATCCGCTTTGCCGTGGGCATCCTGGCCGACCTCATTGCCGCCGACCGCAGCCTGCTTGAAGATATCCGTGCCCGCGACCTGTCGCGCACGCCGCCACGCGACGAAGCCGGCTCGCGGGAGAAACCTGCGCTGGAAGTCGTCAGTGCTGGCTGAAGGCAAACCTGAAGAGCTTCAGCGCCTTGCGCCTGCGCTGCAGGACACTCGGCGCGTCATGCTGGACACCGTGCTGACGGCCTCGGTGGCGGCCTGTCTTGTCCTCCTGCTTCCGATGCCCTTCCCTCGCAACATCAACTGGGACGATTTCTGATCCTGAGCCTGGTCGGGCACGCTGGCGGTGTTCATGGTCCGGCTGCCGCCGGGCCGGGCCGAGACGCAGCTTCTGGTGTCGCAGGTGGCCAAGTACATCCCGGGCAATGTGGCCCATCTCCTCGGGCGCCTGGCGCTGGCGCGGGCGGATGGAGTCTTCGCTTCGGTGGCCGGACTGGCCATACTGCTGGAAGTCGGCCTTTTGCTGACTGCGGGTGGCTTCCTGTTCCTGGCCTTCCTGCTGCTTGTCCCCGAACTTACGCTGTCGCTCTTGCCACCCGGAATCGCCGCGTCCCTTGCCGGCCTGTCGCTGCCGCTTGGGGGCGCACTGGCCGCAGGGATCGGCATCGGCATCTGGCATCTGGCCCGGATGATCCGCCGCAGGTCGGCCATGACGCGGCTGGACCCGGCCAGGGCGGCGAAACCGCTTGCGCTGCACGCCGTGAACTTCCTGGCGCTTTGCCTGTCGCTTGGCTGCGTGACCCAGGCGATTGCCACGGCCGGGAACGGAGCCTTCCTGCTGTCCATCCCGGTCTTCGTCGTCGCCTGGACCACCGGCTTCCTGCTCCCCGGCGCGCCGGGCGGGATAGGGGTGCGCGAAGGCGTGATCGTTCTTGGCCTAGGGGCGACCCTTGGCGAGGGCCCTGCGCTGACGGCGGCCCTGCTGCACCGGATCATCTGCGTCCTGGGCGACCTCACGGCCTTCGCCATCAGCTCCCGCTACAGGCCGAAGACGAAAGGCCCGACACCCGAGGACCCTCTGCCGATCTGCCACGAGACGACGGCGACGGCCAGGCGAACTTGATCGCCAGGCGAAATCTTCGTAGAGAAATCCACTGCCAAACACGACGCGGGCTGCGGAAAATTGGCGAGTTTCGCTTCCAGAGGCCAGATACACTGCCACGCACATCTTCCGGCAGGACCGACCTTTCATGACGCATCTCAAGACCCTCGAACAGCGGCTCCTGTGGCTTTCGCACTGGATGATCCACCACGCCAACCATGTCCGGCCCAAGGTCGACGGGATCAAGATCGGCGGGCATCAGGCCTCGTCCGCGTCGATGGTGTCGATCCTGACCGCGCTCTATTTCTCGGCGCTGCGGCCCGAGGATCGGGTGGCGGTCAAGCCGCATGCCTCGCCGGTGTTCCACGCGATCCAGTATCTCATGGGCCAGCAGACCCGCGCGAAGATGGAGAACTTCCGTGGGCTGCACGGGGTGCAAAGCTACCCGAGCCGGACCAAGGACAGCGACGATGTCGACTTCTCGACCGGGTCGGTGGGGCTTGGGGTGGCGATCACGGCCTTCGCCTCCCTGGTCCAGGACTACATCGCCGCAAAGCGCTGGGGGGCTGGCCTGCCGTTGGGGCGCATGGTGGCGCTGGTCGGCGACGCGGAACTGGACGAGGGCAATGTCTACGAAGCCCTGCAGGAGGGCTGGAAGAACGATCTGCGGAACTGCTGGTGGATCATCGACTACAACCGGCAGTCGCTGGACGGGATCGTGCGGGAAGGCTTGTTTGGCCGGATCGAGAAGATCTTCGGTGCCTTCGGCTGGGAGGTGATCCGCGTCAAATATGGCGCGCTGCAACGGGCGGCATTTGCCGAGCCGGGCGGAAGCGCCTTGCGCGACTGGATCGACCACTGTCCGAACCAGGACTATGCCGCGCTGACCTTCATGGGCGGCGCCACCTGGCGCAAGCGCCTGACCGACGACCTGGGCGATCAGGGCGAGGTTTCGGCGCTGATCGAGCGGCGCAGCGATGCGGAACTGGCCGCCCTGATGGAGAACCTTGGCGGCAACTGCGTCGAGACGATGGCCGAAGTCTTCGCCTCGGTGGATCACGACCGGCCGACCTGTTTCCTTGCCTACACCATCAAGGGCTGGGGCACGCCGATTGCCGGTCACAAGGACAATCACGGCGGGCTGATGAACCCGACGCAGTTCGCGGCCTGGCAGAAGCACATGGGCGTCGAAGTGGGGCAGGAATGGGAGCCCTTCGCCACCGTCGCGGAGGTGGCGGAGCTGAAGGCCTTTCTGGCTGAGGTCCCCTTTTTCGCCAAGGGTCCCCGCCGCCTGCACGACGCCCGGCTGGCCGTGCCGCAGATCGGTTTCGACACGGAGCGCGAGATTTCCACCCAAGGCGCCTTCGGAAAGATCCTCGACGATCTGTCCAAGGGCGACAGCGCGCTGGCTGCGCGCATCCTCACCACATCGCCCGACGTGACCGGCACCACGAACCTTGGGCCCTGGGTCAACCGGCGGAAGCTCTTTGCCCGCAAGCCGCAGGCCGATGCCTTCATCGAGCATCGCATCCCGTCGACCGCGAAATGGGAATTCACCCCGGAAGGCCAGCATGTCGAGCTGGGGATTGCCGAGATGAACCTCTTCCTGCTGCTGGCGGCGGCAGGGCTGAGCCACAGCCTGTTCGGCAAACGGCTGATCCCCATCGGCACGGTCTATGATCCCTTCGTCTGCCGGGGTCTCGATGCGCTGAACTACGCCTGCTACCAGGATGCGCGGTTCATGATCGTGGGCACGCCTTCGGGGGTGACGCTGGCGCCGGAAGGCGGCGCGCATCAATCCATCGGCACGCCGCTGATCGGCATGGCACAGGACGGGCTTGCGGCTTTCGAGCCCGCCTTTGCCGATGAACTGGCGGTGATCATGGGCTGGGCCTTCGACTACCTCCAGCGCGACGGCGAGGGCGACCCGGACGAACGCACCTGGCTTCGCGACGAGACCGGCGGTTCGGTCTACCTGCGCCTGACCACCAACCCGATCGAGCAGCCGGGCAAGCGGCAGGATGATGCCTTTCGCCAGGGAGCCATCGACGGGGCCTACTGGTTGCGCCCGCCGGGGCCGAACTGCGAGGTGGTCATCGCCTACCAGGGCGCCATCGCGCCCGAGGCGATCAAGGCGGCAGGCGCCCTGTCCGAGGCGCGGCGCGACATCGGCGTGCTGGCGGTGACCTCTGCCGACCGGCTGAACGCGGGTTGGACGGCGGCGCAGCGGGCCCGCTCGCGCGGGAATGCGGCGGCCCTGTCCCATGTCGAGCGGCTGCTGCAAGGTCTGCCGCCGCATTGCACGCTGGTGACCGTCATCGACGGCCACCCGGCGACGCTTGCCTGGCTGGGTGGCGTACAGGGCCACCGCACCGTCAGCCTTGGCGTCGAGCACTTCGGCCAGACCGGTACCATCGGCGACCTCTACCGCCACTTCGGCATCGACGCCGCCACCATCGTCGACCGCGCAAAGGGACTGACCCACGGCGCCCGCTAGCGCGGGCGTTTCCATTCCTTGTCCTGCTTCAGGATGACCATCGTGGTGGTTTCGGTCACGGCCGGGATGGATTGCAGGACATCGCGGATGAAAGTGCCGAGGGCGTCGATATCCCGGACCCAGATGCGCAGCACATAGTCGATGTTGCCGGTGACCAGCAGGCATTCGGTGATCTCGGGATGCTTCGAGATCGCCGTCAGGAACTGCTCCGTCCCCACGGTGCCATGCCGGGCCAGCCGGACGGACACCAGGACGCTGACGTTCAGCCCCAGCGCGACCGGATCGATCTGCGCGGCATAGCCGGTGATGATCCCCGCCTCCTCCATCCGCTTGACCCGCCGCCCGCACGGCGTCGGCGACAGCCCGACCCGGTCGGCAAGGTCCAGCATCGAAACCCTGCCGTCCCGGCGCAGGACCGCAAGGATGCGGTGGTCAATCGAGTCGAGGTCAAGCATGGCCGAAATCCCCAGGAACCCCCGGAAAGGGTAGGGAAAGACTGCAATGATCCTGCAAATACTTCAAGGAAATGCAGGGATTCACTTCCGGTGCGAGGATATCCTCTGCGCAAACCTGCAAGAGAGAACCGATGCCCGCCTATTTCATCTGCACGATGACCATCCATGACCCGGAAACCTACCGCAAGTATACCGCGCTGACCCCGGCAACGCTGGCGCGCCACGGTGGCCGCTTCCTGACCCGGGGGGATGCGGTGGAAACGGTCGAGGGCGGCCCGGACTTTGCCGAGCGGATGGTGATCCTGGAATTCCCCGACCGGGAACGCGCCCTCGCCTGGTATCACGACGCCGACTACCAGAGCGCGTCGCAGTTCCGCCGCCTGGCGTCGAAGGGCCGGATGATCCTGCAGGCGGGCCGGGACAACTCTGCCGATCCCGATCCGAAGGTGTGACATGGACAAGGTCGACAGCTTTCGACCCGCGCGGCCCGTATCCCCTGCGCCGGCATCGGCCCCGTCGGGTGGCATCCCGGACCGGCCGGAGGCGACGAGCGCCCGGCCCCCGGCTTTCGCTGGCTGGCTGTCCGACACCAATGACGTGACGCAGACCTTCCTGTCGGCCGGGCAGATTCCGGGCCTGATCAACATGGCGGGCGGCTTGCCGGACCCGTCCACCTGGCCGGTCGAGGACCTGGCCGAACTGGCCCGGGCGGCGGTTGCGAACCATCCTGGCGATGCCCTGGCCTACCCGCCCATCGAGGGACTGCCCGCCCTGCGCGACATGATCGCCGCGCGCTTCGCGGCCCCCGGCCTGGCCCTGACGCGCGAGAACGTGCTGATCACCACGGGGGGGATGCAGGGGCTGGACCTGATCGGCAAGGTGCTTCTCGAGGAGGGTCAGGTGATCGCCGCGCAAAGCCCCGCCTACCTGGGCGCGCTGGATGCGTGGAAGCCGCGCCGCCCCGCCTACCGGCCGATGCGGCTGGAAGACCCGGACTTCGCTGCCGCACCTGCCCTGCGGGACGCGCAATTCGCCTATACCGTGCCGAACTTCTCGAACCCGACCGGGCGGCTGGTCGACCTGGGCCAGCGCCGCGACCTGGTCGATGCCGCCCGGGCGACCGGCACCTGGCTGGTCGAGGACGACCCCTACGGCACGCTCTACTATGATGGATCGCCCCTGCCGCGCATGCTGGATCTGTCGGCGACCGGAAGCGGCCCCTACGACGGACGGGTCATCTACCTTGGAACGCTGTCCAAGGAGCTGGCTCCCGGCCTTCGCGTCGGCTGGGTCATCGCGGCCCCCGAGATGATCCGCGCGCTGGTGACCGCGAAGCAGGGCTCCGACATGAGCACCCCGGGCCTGTCGCAGCGCATCACGCTCGACGCCTTCGCCGCGGGCCTGACCGAGCGCATCCTGCCCGCCACCCTGGCGCTGTATCGCGCGCGCCGGGACGCGCTTTGCGCCGCCATGAGCGAACATCTCGGCGACCTTTTCCGCTGGGACGTCCCGGCGGGCGGCATGTTCGTCTGGGCAACCGCGCTGGACGAAAGGCTGGACACCGACCTTCTGCTGCGCCGGGGCCTGGCCCACGGCGTCTGCATCACGCCGTCCAGCGTCTTCGATCCCGAGGGCAAGAACCGTCGCGCGATCCGCATCAACTTCACGCTGAACGATGCCGCGAAACTGGCCGAGGGGGTCAAACGGCTTTCCGCCGCCACCCGTGCAACGCTGGCGCTTGCCGGATAGGACGGCCCGACATCCCGTCAGACCCGCCGGAAGGGCGCCCTACCCTGCCGGTTTGGCGGTGCAATGATCGGCAATCGCCTTCGCCAGCGCCTGCGCCGCGCGTGACGGCGATTGCCGGGCATAGACGATCTGGAACAGGTCCTCGAAGCTTACCCGGTCCGGGGCAAGCGCCCGCAACCGACCGCGCTCGACCTCGGCTGTGGCATAGTGGTCGGGCAGGAAGCCGATATAGGCGCCGGAAAGGAGCAGGATCAGCGTCCCCTCCATATGCGGGGTCGCCGCCTGCCAGTCGAAATCCAGGCCGCAGATCGGCAAGCGCTGCATGTAGGTGCGCCCGGCGAAGGCCTGGGCTGCCAGCCTTTCAGGGGTCAGCGCCACGTCGGGGACGGCAAACAGCGGATGCAGCGATCCGCAGTAAAGCTTCTGGGTTTCAAGGAACAGAGGTTGCGAATGGGTGTTCACCGGCCGTTCGGGCGCGGGCATCAGCACGACATGATAGGTGCCGCTGAGCAGCCCCTGCGAAAGCACCTGCGGCGCGGCCACGTTGAACTCCAGCGTCACCCTTGGCGCCATGCGGTGAAAGGCGCCAATCGCGCGGTCGAGGTTCAGCGCCGGATTGGTCACCATCGCATCGACAGTGCCGAAGGAAAGCTGTCCGCTCAACTCGCCCGCCGTGTCGCCGACCGTGGCCCGGAAGCGGTCGATGGAACCGAAGAGATCACGGCAGGCGGCATGGATCTGGTGCCCCTCGTCGGTCAGGAAGAAGCCGGCCCGGCCGCGTTCGCAAAGGCGCACCCGCAGACGTTCTTCCAGATGGCGCATGTGGGTCGAGATGGTGGCCTGGGTCATCCCGAGGCTGGCCTGCGCCGCCGAGAAGCCGTTGCACTGCACGATGGTCATGAAGACCCGCAAGAGGCGCAGGTCGATATCGCCAAGGGACAGGCGTTCGAGCGGGCGGGCGGGGCGGGTCATGCATTGATATTTTCATAAGTGAACATGGAAAGATAGATATTCCAGAAATCATCTCCTGATGGCTGACTTGGCGGAAGGCAGCAAGCGGGGGGACCAGATGGCCGACAATTCCTATGACACCGGGCGGCTGAACCTGCCCTTCGTCGGCATCTGCACCTTCGGCAAATATCCCTACCAACCGGACTGGGACGCCATCGACGCCGATGTGGCGATCCTTGGCGCGCCCTTCGACTTTGGCACCCAGTGGCGGTCGGGCGCCCGGTTCGGGCCGCGTGGCGTGCGCGAGGCCTCGACCCTCTTCTCCTTCGGCCACGGCGGGGCCTATGACCATGAGGATGACGTCACCTACCTGCCCGCCGACAAGGTGCGGATCGTCGATCTGGGCGATGCCGACATCATCCACACCGATACCGAGCGCAGCCATGCCAACATCGAATTCGGCGTGCGCAAGATCCTGAAGGCGGGCGCGCTGCCGGTGGTGATCGGGGGCGATCATTCGGTCAACATCCCCTGCATCAATGCCTTTGCCGAGGATTGCGCGGCCAAGGGCCCGATCCATGTCGTGCAGATCGACGCGCATCTGGATTTCGTCGATGTGCGCCACGGCGTCCGCAACGGCCACGGCAGCCCGATGCGCCGGGCGGCGGAAAAGCCCTATGTTTCGGGCCTGACGCAGCTTGGCATCCGCAACGTCTCCTCCACCGCCCGCGACGGTTATGAGGATGCGCGCAAGATGGGGTCCGACATCCTGTCGGTCCGCCAGATCCGCAAGCTGGGGGTCGAGGCGGTGCTGGCGCGGGTGCCGCAGGGCGCGCGCTATTATGTGACCATCGACATCGACGGCTTCGATCCTTCGATCGCGCCGGGCACCGGGACGCCGTCGCACGGCGGCTTCATCTATTACGAGGTGCTGGAACTGCTGGCTGGCCTCTGCCAGCGCGGTACGGTGGTTGGCGTCGATCTGGTCGAGGTCGCGCCGGACTATGACCACAGCGGCACGACGACGATCCTTGCCGCGCAGGTGCTGATGAACCTGATCGGCCGGATCATGCACGCGAAGGGCGCCTGAGCGATGGGCAGCCTGCGCTACGATTTCTCGGGCGAGAGCGTGCTGGTCACCGGGGCCAGCCGGGGCATCGGTTTCGCCGTGGCGCGGGCGTTTGCCGCAGCCGGGGCCGAGGTGACCGTGCTGTCCTCGGGCGCGGGCATCCATGCGGCGGCGGCCCGGATCGGCGCGCGGGCGCTGGAATGCGACATCACCGACAGCGCGGCGGTGAAGGCGGCGCTGGCGGGGATCGACCGGATCGACGTGCTGGTCAACAACGCCGGGCTGGAGCGGATCACCCCCTTGGGTGGCCCGGACGAGGTGGAGGACACCTTCCGCCGGATCACCGACATCAACACCAACGGCACCTTCTACGTCACCCGCCATGCGGTGCCGAAGATGGCCGCCGGTGGCCGGATCATCGTCACCGCCTCGATCTGGAGCCGGGTCGCGGTGCCGGAATTCGCCGCCTACGTCACCTCGAAACACGCCAACCTCGGCTTCATGCGGGTGATGGCGAAGGAGCTGGGGCCCCGTGGCATCCGCGTCAACGCCGTCTGTCCCGGCTGGGTCAGGACCGAGGCGGCGATGCTGTCGCTGGCCAATATGTCGAAGCGCACCGGGCGCAGTGAGGAGGACCTGCTGGCCGAGATCGTCGGCGCACAGGTGCTGCCGGGGCTGCTGGAACCGGACGATCTGGCCGCGCCCTACCTGTGGCTCGCCTCGGAGGGCGCGCGCGACATGACCGGGCAGGCGCTGATGCTGGACCGGGGCGAGGTGATGGCATGAGCCGCGTTCTGGTCACCGGCGCCTACCGCGGCATCGGTGCGGCCTGCGCGCTGGCCTATGCAAGCGCGGGGGCGCGGCTTGTGCTGGCCGATATCCGCAATCCCGAGGAAACAGCACAGGCAGCACGCGCTGCGGGTGCTGCCGAAGTTCTGAGCCTTGCCTGCGATGTCTCTGACGAAGGTTCAGTCAGCGCGCTGGGTCAGGCCATCGACGCCGCCTTCGGCGGCCTTGACGTTCTGGTCCATTGCGCGGGCGTCATCCACGAAGCCCCCTTGCTGGACACCCCCGTCGCCGATTTCGACCGGGTCATCGCCATCAACCTGCGCGGCAGTTTCCTTGTCGGCCAGATGGCCATTGCCCAGATGGCGGCGACACCGGAAGACCCCGCCCGCGCGATCCTGATCGCCTCGGACATGGCCTATTACGGGCGCGAGACCTTTTCGCCCTATGTCGCCTCCAAGCACGGCGTCCTCGGCCTCGTCCGCAGCTGGGCCAAGGAATTCGCGCCGCGCATCCTGGTCAACGCGATTTGCCCCGGTCCGATTGACACCGAAATGCTGGGCGCCGCCCATATGAGCGCCGAATGGCGGGCGCGCGAACTGGCGATCCCCCTCGCCCGCTTCGGCCAGCCGCATGAGATTGCCGCGCTGGCCCTGTTCCTTGCAGGCGAGGGCGGGCGCTACTTCACCGGGCAGGGACTTGGTCCCAACGGCGGGAGCGTCATGCCATGATCCTGAACCCGATCCCCTGGCCCAACGGCGCGAAATGCGCGGCCTGCGTGACCTTCGACATGGACGCCGACAGTCTGGTCCATATCGCCCATCCGACCGACGGCCACAGCCGGGTCTCGGCAATTTCCATGCTGCAATACGGGCCGCGCGTCGCCATCCCCCGCATCGTCGAAAGCTACCGCCAGCTTGGCATCAGGCAGACCTTCTTCATCCCGGCCTGGTGCATCGAGACCTACCCGGAGGCGGTGGACGCCATCCTGAACGGCGGCCACGAGATCGCCCACCACGGCTTCCTGCACGAACACCCGCGCGAACTGACCGACGGTGAGGAAGCCCACTGGCTCGACAGTGGCATCGAGGTGATCGCTCGGGCTACCGGCCAACGCCCGCGCGGCTGGCGCGCGCCGCTCTACAACTTCTCGCACCGCTCCGCCGACCTCTTGGCCGAACGCGGCTTCAGCTACGACGCCTCGCTGATGGGCGACGACCTGCCCTATCTGCTGGAAAGCGCCAAGGGGCGGCTGGTGGAACTGCCCTCGCACTGGGGCATGGACGACTGGCCGCAATACGTCCAGTCGATGGACCTCGACTACATGATGCCGATCCGCGCGCCGGAACAGGGGCTCCTGCCCTTCGCGCAGGAGCTGGAGGCGGCACGGGTGCATGGCGGGCTCTGGGTGCCGGTGGTGCATCCCTTTGCCACCGGGCGGCTGGCGCGCTGGCATGCCTGGCACCGGTTCCTGGAAACCGCCGTCGCGCGCGGCGATGTCTGGTTCGCGCCGATGGAGGAAATCGCAGCCCATGTGCAGCATCTGGTCGCCACCGGCGGCTGGACGCCCCGCATCGACCGGCTGCCCTACTACGCCGCCCCGGTGCGGGTGGCCTGAGCGACGACCGGGCCGGGGAGGCCCATGACACCACCCGCGGGAGGCGGGTCAAAAGGGGGGAGAGCGATGACCGAGATGGACAAGCCCTGGGCGCGGGAAGTGGAGCGCCGCATCGAGATCTACGACCAGATCGAGGCCAGGGACAGCTGGGAGGGCCGGATGACCGCCGCCGACTACCTCGGCCTGCTGGGACTGGCCGTCCTTCTGGTCGCGGGCTTCTGGGTCTGGGGGGTCTGAGATGGCGAACGCGGAAACCACCCTCACCGGCACGCCCAAGAGCGGCAGCCTGGAATATATCGAGGCCGCCGAACGCGGCGACCTGCCGCTTCTGCCGCGCGAACGGCTCTGGGGCTTCTGGGAATTCACCTATGCCAATGCGGCGCTGGCCATCGCCACCTGGGCCTTCCTGATCGGCGGCGCGGTCGGCCTTTTCGTCGGCCCGCGCGAAGGCATCGCCGCCATCGTCATCGGCAACATCATCGGCGTCATCCTGACCGCCCTGCCCACCTGCGTTCCGGCCGGGAAATACGGCGTCGAGCAGTTCACCTATCTCCGCAGCCAGTTCGGGCCGAACGGCAGCCGCCTGGTCTATTTCCTCGCCGTCGTGTTCCTCACGATGGGCTGGCTTGCCGTGCTCAGCATGATGTTCGGGCGGTCCATCGACGGGCTGACCGCGCTCGTGTCGGGGGGCGAGGCCACGCCGCTGGGGCCGAAGGTCATGGTGGCGGCCATCGGGGCGATCCTCCTGACCTGGTTCGTGGTGGCCAAGGGGCCGACCTCGATCAAGTTCTTCAACATGGTGATCTCGCCCGCGCTGGTCCTGTTGATGGGCTGGATGATGTATCTCATCCTGTCGCACCATTCGCTTTCCGATCTTCTGGCGATGAAGGCGCTGGCCCCGCCCTTCGAGGACAACACGCTGAACTTCATCATCGCGGTCGAGGTCAACCTGGCCGCCGGATTCTCCTGGTGGCCCTATATCGGCAACCTCGGTCGCCTGACCAAGAACGAGCGCACCGCCTTCTGGCCGAACATCATCGGCATCTTCGGCGCGGCGGCCCTGGGCGAGGTGGTCGGCCTCCTCGGCTCGGTCGCGCTTGGCAACAGCGACCCGACGATCTGGATGGCGCAGGTCGGGGGCATCACGGTGGGCGTCATCGCGCTTGGTTTCGTGGCCTTCGCCAATGTCACCTCGATGGCGAACATCCTCTACACCTCGGTCGTGGGCCTGCGGCAGATCGGCACCGGCGCGATCCGCAGGGTCCGCTGGGATGTGCTCCTGTTCCTGTTCTGCGTGGTGCCGCTGATCCTCGTGGTGTTCTACCCGACGATGTATGACGGCTTCTTCATCTTCCTGGTCTGGACCTCGGCGCTGAACTCGGCGCTGGCCGGGATCGGGATCGCCGACTACTTCTTCCTGCGCCGCCAGAAGCTTGACCTGCGCGCCCTGCACGGCGACCCGAAGACCTCGGCCTACCGTTTCGCCGGTGGCTTCAACCCGATCGGCATCGTCGCGCTGGTGGTCGGCTTCGTCGTCTACATCGCGGTCTTCAACCCGCAGACGCTGGAAAGCGCGCCGGTGTTCAAATACCTCACGGCCTCGCTGCCGTCCTGCCTGGCCGCCGGGCTGGTCCACTATGTCCTGACCCGGATCTTCGCCAGGGGCGACGGCTGGGGCGACTACCCCCGCGGCTGACCCTTCCGGCCGCCCCCTTCGGCGGGGGTCCCTCGATCCCCGCCACCCTTTCCTTTACCCGCCACAGGGAGGACCCCACATGTCCCGGGACTTCGACTACATCATCATCGGTGCCGGTTCCGCCGGTTGCGTTCTGGCCAACCGCCTCAGCGAGGACCCGGCGACGCGCGTGCTGGTGCTGGAATACGGCGGCAGCGACAAGTCGATCTTCATCCAGATGCCGACCGCGCTGTCGATCCCGATGAACGGCACCAAGTACAACTGGAAATACATGACCCAGCCGGAGCCGGGACTGGACGGGCGGCAGGTGCACTGCCCGCGCGGCAAGGTGCTGGGCGGGTCGTCCTCGATCAACGGGCTGGTCTACATGCGCGGCCATGCCAGCGATTTCGACGAATGGGAATCCTTGGGTGCCCGCAACTGGGGCTATGCCAACTGCCTGCCCTACTTCCAGCGCGCCGAAAGCTGGAAGGGCGGCAGCGACAGCTATCGCGGGGCCAAGGGACCGCTGTCGACCAATGCCGGGAACGAGATGAAGAACCCGCTCTACCGCGCCTTCGTCGAGGCCGGGAAGGAAGCGGGCTACATCGGCACCGATGATCCCAATGGCTTCATGCAGGAGGGCTTCGGCCCGATGCACATGACGGTGAAGGACGGCGTGCGCTGGTCGACGGCGAACGCCTATCTGAAACCCGCGATGAGCCGCCCGAACCTGACCGTGATCACCCATGCCATGACCCGGCGCATCCTGCTGGAGGGCAAGCGCGCCGTGGGGGTAGAATACGACCATCAGGGCCAGCGCCAGGTGGCCAAGGCCCGGCGCGAGGTGCTGGTCTCCGCCGGTCCCATCGCCGCGCCGCACCTGTTGCAGCGCTCGGGCATCGGGCCGGGGGCGGTGCTGCAAAAGGCGGGCGTCGAAGTCCTGCATGATCTGCCGGGCGTGGGCGAGAACCTGCAAGACCATTCCGAGGTCTATATCCAGTATGCCTGCAAGGAGCCGATCACGCTGAACGGCAAGATGGGCCTTTTCAGCCGCTTCCTGATCGGCGCCGAATGGGTGCTGTTCAAGCGCGGACTTTCGGTCACGAACCATTTCGAAAGCGGCGGCTTCATCCGCTCGGACGCCGCGCTCGGCTCGCCCGACATCCAGTTCCACTTCCTGCCTGCCGCCATGCGTTATGACGGCAAGAAGCCCTTGAAGGGCCACGGCTTCATGGTGCTGACCGGCCCGAACAAGCCGAAAAGCCGGGGCCATGTCCGCCTGCGCTCGGCCGACCCGTTCGAACAGCCCGACATCCTGTTCAACTACCTCGACCGCGAGGAGGACCGCGAGGGCTTCCGCCGCTGCCTGCGCCTCACGCGCGAGATCATCGCCCAGCCCGCCTTCGACCGTTTCCGCGGCGAGGAGATGGCCCCGGGCAAGGACGTGCGATCGGACGACGAGATCGACGCCTGGGTGCGCGAGACGATGGAAAGCACCTACCACCCCTGCGGTTCCTGCCGGATGGGCGAAGATGCGATGGCGGTGGTGGACAGCGAGCTGAAGGTGCGCGGGCTGGAGGGGCTGCGCGTCATCGACAGCTCGGTCTTCCCCAGCGAGCCGAACGCCAACCTGAACGCGCCGACGATCATGCTGGCCGAACGCGCCGCCGACATGGTGCGCGGCAAGCCGCTGTTGCCGCCGTCGAATGCGCCGGTCGGTCAGGCGCCGGGCGTCGGACTGACCCAGCGCAGCGGAGCGCCGGTGCGGGCGGTGGTCTACTAGGTGCGGCTTCTGGGCCGATCACCGCTTGCCGATCTTGTTGGTCCTGTCGCGGCCAAGGCAACCGCATGCCGACGGTTCCGCCCGGCCGGTTTGATCGCCTGGCCCTTCGCCCCGGGATCCTGGGATGAAACCTCGACAGAGGCCTTCGCCGCCGGATCTAGTCTTCGCCTCGCATCTGGATGGCAAGGTGAAAGTCTTCCACCGCGATGGGCTTGCGATGCGCCAGATCATTTCGCAAGTTCGCCAGGGCTGCGACCTGTTCGGCCTCATCGCGGACCAGTACCCGTCCCAACTGGCGTCGCAATCCACCCAGTTCGATATCCTCTACGCTTGCGACGCCGAGGGCCTTCAGATGTTCGTCCAGGTACAGATGCTTGCGATGGCGCTTGATCAGCCTCTGGCGGTGCCCCTCGATCCAGGGAAAAAGCACCGACAGTTGCGCCGTCCATATGCGGCGGCGAAGCTCGACCTGATCGCCACGAGCCAGAAGATGCAGCGGGCAGGCAAAAGCGGTCAGGCCGAAGCTGATCTGTGCCGAGATCGCCTGGTCGGCATGACGCTGCAGCCAGCCCATCGGATTCAGGATATCCTCTACCCGCTGGCTGACCAGGTCAGCGACAAGGTCCAGCCGCCAACCACAGAGTTCCACGGCCAGGTCAACCGCCAACCGCTGCAACAGGTCATTGCGCCCCGAGGGAACGGCAAATTCGGCCCAGATCATGGCATCGACCCGCCGCAGCCTCCTGCTCCACTCCAGTCGTCCAAACCCCGGGACGCCCGCGTCACCAAGAAACAGCAGCGCCCCCCCGTCGTCCGCCTTGCCAAAGCAGGCGGCGAATTCCGTCAGGACATGGGCCCAGCGCGCAAGATCCGCCACCGGCAACTCTTGCGCCTCGATCAGCAGGACCCGGCCAGAGGCCACGATCCGAGCCGTCGTGGCGCCCGGCAGGCCACAAGCTTCGCCAAGCACCGCGAGAGGCAGTTGACCTGGTGCCGGATTCACGCGTTCGACCGGCACCGTCTCGCGCAGGTGGGTAATCAGTCGGGCGGCAAGGCCTGGCGGGGTCGACGCATCACAGCAGATGACCGCGCCGCCCTTCCAGACCAGAGGTTCGATCTCGGTCAGGAATTGTCGGGCGGCGGGCAAAGACCAGGGGTCGGCACCCCTCATCGGGGGCGCCCGGGCTGGTTGCAGGCACGAAACAGCAGGGCGCCCAGCGGGGAAAGCCCGATGGCGGCAGGTTCGGGCGTCTGGAACAGCCCCAAATCCGTCATCTGCCCGATCTCGCGCCGCGCATTCGGATTGTCGGGTGTCAGAAGATCGACCAGGGTTTCTTCTTCCTGCTGGCCATCCCCGTGAACCAGTTCGGCCGCGTTGCAGAACAGCGGCACGAGACGCTCGGGCAGGCCGACCTGCGCGGGCGTGAAGGCGACGTCGCGCCCCAGTTCGCGCAGGCGCCCGACGATATCGTCACGGCGCCCGCCTGCGACCAGGGCATCCAGACCCTGGCGCATCTGGCTCAGGACAGCCGGCGCGCCACCAGACACTTCCAGCAGGACCTCGCGGGCCTCTGACGTGTCCAGGAGCTGCAGGCCGCTGTCTGAAAGCCACGCCCGCAGCATCGTGCGTTCCCAGGGTCCGGCACGGAAGATATCCAGATCGGTCGGAAGCCCGCGCGGCCAAAGCCGGGCCACAGCGTCTGGTGCCCCGACGACAACCGGCAGGAGGCGCCCCTCGCGCACATTGGTATGGGCCGCCAACCAGTTGACCCAATCGGGCTTCAGCCCCTGGGCCTGCAAGACCAGGACCTTGCGCCCGACGACCCGATCCACGATTCGGCGCAAGTCGGCATCCTGGCCGCGGAAGACCTCGCCCGACAAGCGCCCCTTGCCGTCAGTCCACCCATCCGCCATGTCGGCCAGGATCTGCGCCTGGTCGCCCCCCAGAACGGCAGCGGCGGCAATCACCAGCCGGACGCCTTGCCCCCTGGCATCGAACAGGGCCGCCATGCCCTGGTCAGGCAAGGGGGCACGGCGGTCGACGTGCGGATCGGGGCCAACACGGCGACGGTAGTGGTTCGGATCGTAGTCGACGCGAGGCTCCTTGTCGGCGATCTTCAGGATCTCGTCCTCGAGTTGGTCCAGCTGACCCAGCATCTGCGCCACCTGCGCGCCCCGTAGCCCGTAAAGCACCGGCGGCCCGGGCAGGCGGATCAGGACGCCGAGATCGACCATCTCGTCTAGGAAGGCCGGGAAATCGAGACGCCCGAGTTTCTCCTGCCCCTTGGGCCAGTACATCTCGGCCTCGTGCTGCACGGCACTTGCCGCCATCGCGCCGCCCTCCGCATCTGCCGACAGGATGCGATGTCGCGCCAGGACCTTGGCGATCAACTCGTATCGCGGGTCGAGGTTCAGGGTCCACTGGAAGCGTTCGCGGATCTGGTTGTTGATCCCCTCGGAGGATGGGCCGCGGAAGAGTTGCTCTTCCTTCAGGACCCAACGGGGACCGGCGCCCTGCAGTTTGGACTGGTTCGAGAGACCTTCCAGCAAGGCCTTGAGGAAGACCTGCATCAATGAGGGGTAGAAGTTCACCCGGGTCAGGAGAGAGTGGATCAGTTCGGGATTTTCGTAGTAGAATCCGGCGGCCTTCATCGGTTCGACCACAAGGCGCCGGGCCTGCTGACTGCTGTCAGGCGTGGTGTTCAGCGGACCGATGCAGATCGGTTCGGACAAATGCACCAGCGGCGAATTCGGCGCCTTGGCCATGCGACGCACGTTGTGCAAGCCGGCAAAGACAACCTTGAAACGTCGGGCGGTCTCTTCCATCAGGTCCTTCAACGGATTCAGGTTCGGAAACCCGTTGCGCGACTCGGAGCTCAGGAAAAGGTCGGCCTCGTCCACCAGGAGAAGGATCCGCCGCTCGCCACTCTTTCCAAGCCAGGCCAGGATCGCAGAGCGGATGTCCTCCGGGGTCTCGACCGACTTGGGAAGGATCTGATCCTCGATCAGATGTCGCCGGATGGACGCCCAGATCTGCGCGGCCGGCTGGACCGGGCCGCCGAACTCGTCGATCTTCAGGTAATAGGCATGGCGCCCGGTTGCAGGCTGGTGGAACCGCTTACGCACATGATGCAAGAGCGCCGACTTGCCCAGCTGGCGGCCGCCGTAGACCAGGCACCCGTCCGCCGTCGCCCCCTCGATCTTGGCAATCTCGGTTTCACGACCAAAGAACATCTCGACCGGAATATTTCCCGCGCTGGTCGTATAGGGCTGCAGATATCCGAAGGGAGTGGCGCAGGCAAAAAGCCGCTGCATCCCGTTCCCCCCGACGGTCAGGTACAGGACCTGGGCTTCGTCGATCAGAAGAACGGTCTGCTTGGCCCTGCGCATGGCCAGGCCGAAACTTTCGCGCCGGGTCTTGGACAGGCGACCGAGCACCAGAAGGATGCAAGGTGCATCGCGGCCGATCTTTGCCATCTCGGCGACCAGCTGCGCATCCTCGACATGCCGATGGGCAAGGAAGACCGGATAGCTGCCATTCGCCTCCGAGCCGAACACCGGCGGCAGGAACCAGTCTTGCGCCGAAAGGCGATCAGCCTTCATCCACATCCAGCGCAATTGTGCCGAAAGCTGGGTTTCCCGCTCGATGAGGACCGACGTGAAGCCCAGCCGCTCCATGAAAGAGCGCAGGGCCATGCCGATGTCGCGGCTCCGCTGGAAGGCGTTGACGACGGCACGCCAATTCGCGTCCAGTTCGACCGCCCGCTTGATCTCATGTTCTTCGAGACCCTGGAAATCCAGCGGACCGGCAGCACCGCCCGATTCCATCGCGGACTGGATCGCCGTCGCATCGACTTCCGACGTCAGGGCCGAGACGAAGCCCGGATAGAAGGCGCTGAAGTGATCTTCTTGCGCCTCGCCGGCCAGGGAAAAGCTCTGGCCGTTCTGCAGTCGGATCAGGATGTCTTCGACGGTGATCGGGTCGCGGGACTCGAGGCTCTCGGCGACGAGCATCGCCTCGTGGGACAGCTCGGCAGCCCCGGCGGCCCGCAGTTTGCGCGCCAGGTCCTCCAACCTGCTCCGTTGTCCCAAGCGGATGCCGTTGCGGACCCGATCGCGCAGATGGCGGGCCTCGGACAAGAGCCGGGCCAGATGCGGGAAATCCGGCGGGATCGCCGGGCTGCGGTGACCCTCTTTCATCGGCAGGGCGTAGTCTCCGGCCGCGTCAAGGGCACGATCAATCAGGCCGAGGCGGTCAAGCCAAAGCTGGATCTCCGGCGAGGTGGCAAGGTCGATGCTTTGCAGGGGCTCCAGGTCATGGCGCAGGCCGGTGATCTCGATCCGGGCGGTCTCACGGGCGGTATAGCGCGTGTTCTCGAGGTCGATACGAAGCGCCTGCACTTCGGCCTGGGTCAGGCGTCCCTGGCGCTCGAGCCGTTCGACAAGGACCTGGGCAGGCAAGATCGCGTTGTGTGCGAGATGCGTGGTCAGGGCCAGGCGCTCCTCCCGCTCGAAGCTGTCGGGTTGCTGCAGGGCAAGGAAAAGCGCGTGCCGCTGCGCCCGACGTTCAAGATTGAACGCCGGATCCTCGGGTGCGTAGGGTTGGCAATGACCCGGCAAGCGCAAAAGCGCCGCATCGAGGGCTTCGGTCGGGCGGATGGCCCTCTGGTCCGCCCGGCCTTCCACCACGTCCAGGAAATCGGTCACCGCCCGATCCAGGACACGCTGGACGGCGGCGTCTATCCCGGCGTCGTCCATCCCGCTGCGCCTTGCCCGCGCCAATTCCTTCTTCAGCGCGTTGACCTGCGGCTCCAGGGTCGCCTTGCGCCGCGTGTCGCCGCCCTGGTCTTCATGGTAGGCGGAGCGCCAGTCCAGCAAGAGGTTTGCCCCCTCGCGCAACTTGCGCACGATCCATTCCAGGGCCATGCCCCTGATCGCATCGCGTTTGGGTCGGCCGATCTCCTTCTCGGCCACCGCCACCATGTCTTCGGCGGCCTCCTTGTCTGTCGAAAGGGAATGAAGCCGGCCAAAACCCGCCTCGACAGCGGCAATATCCCCCTCCAGCGCCGCTTCGAAAAGCTGCCCGAGGTCACCATGAACATCCAGGAACTTGTGCAGGATGACTCCGCTGGGCGCGTGCATCGTCTGCGCCTTTCGCGCGCCGGGAAGCCATTCGCGGATGGCAGCCAGCGCCGCAGGCAGGCGCCGCTTCTTCTCTCCGCCCGCGAGTTCAGTCAGGTCGGACAGGCTGGGCTGAAGATCGCGCCGGAGTTCCCGCAGCAGCACGACGACCGGGGCAAAGACCTGCAACCCATCCGAAAGGGAAAGGGCGCGCAGGTGGTCGCGCGCATTGGTGTCGCGCGCCATCAGCGCCGGGCGCAAGAGTGCCGCAAGGGCCACCGACCGCGCCCTGAGACCCGCAGCCGTACCGCGCGCTTCCGCCGTTTCAACCTCGGCCACGGACGCTGCCAGCCATTCGCCCAGGTTCTGCGCCGCAGCGTCATAGGGCCCGGTCAAGACCTCGCTGGCGACCAGGGATTTCAGAAGGCCCGAGGGCACCGGCGGAACCAGGCCGTTTTCCTCGGCCAGGTCGGTCAAGTGCCAGGCCAGGGCCAGTTCCCCTTGATCAAGCAATTGCGTCATCACCTCGTCCAGGGACTGGCGTCCGGTCCAGGTGGCGGCAATCTCCTCTGGCTCGGGGTCGGCCACTTGCGAGACCGAAACCGCCTCAGCACGACCATCGAGCAGATCACTATCCGGGTCCGCGTCGGGGGTCGGGGCGGGCTGGATCGAGATGGCCGCCGGTGCGTCTGTCGGATCCGTGGCAGGGACGGACGGCAACACGCGCGGCGAGGGCGAGGCACTGCCCTCGGACGGGACGACTGCGTGAACACCGTGCTGGTTGATGTCAATCGGGGTGAGTGCCGTGTCGTCGACGGGGGACTCGATGGAAACTGTCATCTCGGGTTCGGGGGCGCGAGAGTCATGAGTTTTCGTGGCCGCGGGCTGGGGTCCGCCAGCTTCAGCTTCGAGGCTGCCTGTCTCGCCCGGGCCCCGATCGCCGCCCAACCCTTTCAGCGCGGCCAGAAGCCCTGCGACAGCCACGCGCAAAGCGTCGCGAGCGGTCGTTGCTGCCGCTTCGGCCGCATCGGCTGCATCAAGAGCCGCACGCTTCTCGGGCCGCGTGGCCGCAGGATCGGCACCGACCGCGCGATCTCGCGCTTCTGCCTTGGCGAAGGCATCCTGAGCCTGCGCACTGGCGTGCTGCAACAGCAACAGGTCGGCCACCAGGCCTTCGGCATCGGTCATGGCCTCGGGGCTGTCCAACCCCTCCAGGACCGCGGCTATGTCCCCAGCCAAGTCCAGCGCGGCGAGGGACTGACCCAGCTCCTCCCGGCGGTGCGCGAGAGCGGCGGCCAGCTCGTCCTCGGCCACCTCGATTTCGCAGGCCACCACAAGGTCTTCCGCCAAGGCGACCAGGGCTTGCGCCGTTTCGGGGTCGGGCCGGGTCATGCCGTCGAGCACTGCCTGCATGCGTTGGACAAGGGCCTTCCAGTCATGACCTTCGGAAGCCACCTCGTCGCCGTCCGGTGACGGCGCATCCTCGACCGCCAAGGATGCGGCCCAAAGATCGTAGACTTCCCGCTCCAGGGGCGGCCAGGTTTCGAGAGCAGGCTGCATGGTCCGGGTTTCCCTGTCCCATGCCATCCCGTCGATCCGACCTTTCAGCCATCTCCATGATCTGCATCCGAAAGAACGTTGCTGGTCCTTGGGCTTGGGAAAGGCTTGAAAGGCAGCGAAAAGCGCCTTGCACCACGCGGCATCAGACCGCATCCGTTCCAGGACTGCGGAATAGAAAACCGCATCTTCGCGCAGCCCCGCCTTGTCGATGAACCGGAAATGCAGGGCGAGGCGCTTGCGGTCACTGACGGCCAATTGCCAGATTTCCGCGAAAATCTCCCAGGTCAGATGAACCTCGGCAATCGATGGTTCATGTTTCATGATAATGCTCCCGTTCAAATCTTTCCTCCATCCCAGACCAGCGGCTCATCGCCCCCTTCGACCCGGAACAGCGCCCGCAACAGCTTTCGGGCCTGAGAATCCGGTAGTGCTTGGAAATCATGGCGAATTTCTGACCCGATTGCGCGCCAGGCCCCGAAGCCCTGGTCGAACAAGAGGCGATAGCGCCGCCCATCTTTCAAGGTGAAGGCGAACTCGCGACGATGGGGAAGATCAGTCTTCCGTTCGGCCAAAGTGACCCGGGCGGTGGGCAGCAGCGCCGCCAGGACGGCTACCCGGTCGCGGTCATGCTCGAAGCCGTCGAACACGCGCCAAGGGTCGCCGCCCCTTGTGCCTGAAGGCGCAAGATCGATCCTGACTCTGGCCGACCCGGCCCCCGGCATCCCTGCCACCACCCCGGCCAGCAGCAGGACCGCCACTGGGGTCAGGAGATAGCGGTCGGAATAGGTGATCTCGGCCACCCCCAGCTTGCGCATCGCGGCCGTCTCAAGGGGAAGGGTCTTTTCGATCCACTCCCAGAAGCGTTGACCGAAGCCCGTGGCCAATCCATCCAGCCTGGCCCCTGGCGTCAAAACATGACCGGTTCCGGTGCCAAGCTCCAACAACCTGTCCGTCGAGATCGGCACGCCCTGGACCGGTGCCTGCATCGGACCGATAATCAGCGGTGCGGTCGCCCCCGCTCCCCAATCGGCGCCGGCCAGGGTTTCCGTCCCCCCAGCCTGGGCGACGCCGCGCCAGGTACCGGTCCTGCCCTCGAGCTGCGACAAGATCGGCAGATCCGCGGCAAATGGCAGGCGGGCCAGCCGGATCAGCCGCGCATGACCTGCCAACCGGTGCAGGGAGAGCTTTACCGACAGATCGAAGCCCGCATCGGTCAAGGCGGAATCGGTCAGCGCGATATCGACTGCCACCCCGGCCTCCGCCAACGTGGCGAGCCGCCCTGCGATGGACCAGCCCGGCAGGTCCCAATCGGAAGGCGCGCCATGCAGGAAAAGGGTGACACGCGACAGGCTCCCGGCGCGGCGCAGGTCGTCGATCATCTGCACGAGGCCGCCCCCCAGATAGCGCGATCCCTCGCCCCAAACCCTGAGTGCCGTCGGCAAGCACAGCAGTCCGACAAGTGAAAGAGCCAGGTTCAGACCTCCCACCCGGTCGATCCTGAGATCCTTCTGGCTGAGATCAGGCTGCAGGATGCAGGCCGGGCAGCCCGAAGCACACTCTTCGGGACAGGCCAGGCGGTTGGCCGCCAGTCCAAGAAGCTCCGCCAGGACATCGGCCTCGCCCAGGCGCGCCACCAGGCCCGCGCCTCCGGCGGCCCGATCATGCAGCCACAGCGACACCGGAGCCCGCTTTCCCGCCACCGCAAGGCCGGAAATCCCGGCGCTGACGCCGATCTCGTCGCTTTCCACGCCAAGCGTCTCGGCCAGGCTTTCGCGCAATGCGGCCGCCAGGGCAAGGGCAGCAGGGGGTTGAGTATCGGGCAACTGCAATTCGAAGACATCGGTTCGCGAGGATTGCGCCAGATGGACATGGCGCTGCACCCGATGCGGTGCCGTATAGCCCCCCGGGCAGTAGCCGTCCTGCGTCGGGCGCGTCTTGTGTGAGCGCGCCAAGGGGAAGTGGCGTTTCATCCCGCTGGGCAGGGGCGCGTCCGCCCCGGCTTGGGGTTGCTCCATCGGCTCGGCCCGGCCGCAGTCCAGGCAGATTGCGAAACCGCCGCCCTGTTTGCCGCTCGATCTGGAAACGACTGTTCCCTCCGGGTGATGACGGAAGCGCCCGGCCCTTGCGTCAGGCAATGCGGTCCAGGCAGCCCTGCCAGCACTGACCTTGGGGGCGCTGAACGGGCTGTGCGCCAAGGACTCGTAGCCGGTGTGCGGTGCCTTGGACGTCAGGAATCCGGCCGGACGCAGGATCCTGACCGATGTCACCGTCAGGGCGCCGCAATCGGGACAGGTGGACGCGGGCTCCGAAGTGACCACGCCGAACCCGTGGCAGGACTGGCAATCCCAAAGTGTCCGCAGGTCCTCAAGCTTCGAGGCATCCTTGTCGGCGCCCCAGGCCGGCATTACCCCTTCGGATTGCCAGACAAGGCCGTCGATCACCACATCAGCCCCCGGCGCATATTCTCGGATCGCCTGGTGCAACTCACGCGATGCCCCTGTGGCGGCGAAACTTGGCGTGTCATCGTCGCCGTCCCGCGCGAAACGGGCCGGAGTGAAGCTGACGACATCGGTGGGGAAACCATAGGCCGGGGTAAAGCCGCGCCGGGCAAGCTCTCCAAGCAGGAACTCCCCTGCCATGCGCTTGGCGCGGAAGGTGAACGCCTGGGCCGCCTCTTCGCCTGACCCGTCACGGCGCAGGATCAATTCGTCAAACTCGCGCCGCCAGGCGGACACCAGCATCTCCAGGGCCATAGCACTGCACGAGACCAGGTCCCGGCTGGATCGACCCTGAAGCCCGGTTCCTTGGACAAGGTCGCCAAGAAAGGCAGCCAATTCGGAACTGCTGGCCCAATCTCCACCAAGGTCCGCCAGAAAGGCCGAAACCGGAGCCTGAGTTTCACGCGGTGGGCCGTCGACGACCGCGCCGAGGAAGTCCCCGGCACTGGACTTCAGGTTCATCCCTCCGCGTTCGGCAATCCAGCGGCCAAGCAGCGCCGCGTTCACGTGGCGCTGCACCAGCGCGGCGGAGTCCAGCCAGACCCTGGGCGCGGCGATTGGGCGGCGAAGGAAGCCGCCGGGGTCCTGGAAGGCCTTGGCGTCCAAGGGCAAATCACGACAGAAGGTCAGGCCGAAGGCCCAGGGCTCGCGCCGCCGCCCTGCCCGTCCGATACGTTGACGGTAGTTCGACAGGGCCGGTGGCACATTGGCATTGACCACCAGGCGCACGGCGGCAAGGTCGACCCCCATCTCCATCGTGGTCGAGCAGTTCAAGAGGTTGATCTCGCCCGCGTTGAAGCGGGCTTCATAGCTCTTGAGCACGGCTCGGGCGATCTGGGCCGAATGCTCCTGGGCCCGGATGAAGACCGGAAAGGTGACGATGCGGTCATGAAGGTCGCTCCATAGCCCGCGCCTTCGAAGGTCCGCCAGGACCGGGTCGGTCTCGGCCCAATCGCTCAAAGTCTGGCGCTCGGTCGGCCCCAGGCCAGAGGCCCGCGCCAGGGGCAGGCGCGGGAAAGTGATCCGTGTCATGGTCCGCTCTGGATCAAACGGCGAGCGTCCGGCGATGGCGTGGGCGATGGGACGGCGGGTCAGCGGGCAGAACCAGGCCTCCTCGACCCGCGCGAAGGCAGCCTTGGAGAAATCCAGCCGGTAGCCGCTGCCGTCGGGCCGGCAGGCCGCGCCCGTGATGCGACGCCACAGCCAATCCAGCACCTCGGCCGCACGATCCTGGTGCAGCGGCTGGGCAGGGTCGCCACCGATGGCCTTGTAGACATGGGCCACAAGCCGCGCGAAACGCCGATTGTCGGGCTGAGCGGTCGGCCATATCCGCGAGAGCGTGCGGCGCGCCTCGACCGGGGTGTCGGGGGAATGGATCGTGTTCACCTTGCCGAAGCGCGGCGAGACGATCGCGACCATCCATTCGGGGATATCCACGGCCAGAGTGTCACGGAAGACCATGTCGATGGCCGTCATCGCCAGACCCAAGGCGGTCTCGACAGTCAGCCCCTCGGGCCGCACCTCTGCTTGGATCCTGGCTTCGAGTGCGGGGAAGACCAGGCGGACAAGGCCCATGGTCTCGGGGTTGTTCTGCACCTTGGGACGGCGGAACATCTCGCGGAAGAGAAAGGTGCGGGCCAGGTTCTCCGGCTGGTCCCAGAGCCGGGTGCCCTGCGCCCGGGGCCGCCAGACCACGCCCGCCAAGGTCGTGAGGTCAGTGTGCTCGGACAGGCGTCGGACGGCCTGGGGCCAGGGCAACGGGCGGTCCGACTGGGAAAGCAGCTGCTTTCTGTCGGCCCTGAACGTGGACAGGGGCCCGGCGACCAGCGCCTGCATCTCGGGCGGCAGGGCCTCGAGCTTGGCGATATTGGCCTCGACATCCGCCAACTTCCCAGGGTCGCCACCTGGCTGGACCTCCTGGACCGCGTGATACAGAAAGGCACGGGCCAGGTTGCGTTCAGCATCCTGTTGCAGCTTTGCGGCCAGGCGGGCGACGCCCTGGCGGCTGTCGGTGAAGCTGATCGCCTTGCGCCCCCCGGCGGGAAGGCCGGGCTTGTCTTCGGGCGGCGCCAGGTCCTCCAGCGCCTGCGGCAATGCATTTGCCAGAAAGAACGCCGGACCGAAACGCAGATCCTGCAGCGCGTGCTCCTGCGCTTCGGCGCAGCACCGGCGGGTTTGCGGGTTCTCCAGAAGGGTGACCGCCACTGTTGGCTCCTCCTTCGGCGGGGCATTGTCGAAGATCCTCAGATTGCGGCCAATCCAGACCTGGGCGCCTGCCGCTCCGGCAGGCGCGATCAGCGCGGCCTCGGAACCGACCAGGGGCCCCTCCGGCTCGGCATCGAGCGCGAAATCGTCGCTCTCGCCTGGCTGGGCGGCGGCCAGGCGCGGCTCGGCGCCCGGGACGACCTCGCTGCGCAAATGTGGCGTCCCGCAGCCACGACAGGACACGACTTCGGCCACGGGCGCTCCGCACACGCAGGACGTGCTGGGCGCCGTGGACAGGGCTCCAAAGGGCCAAGCCGCCCCCTCCGCCAACAACTCGGCACCGCGTGCAGGGCATGCCGCGTCCAGGCAGGCCCAGACCCCGCCTTGCGCCCGGTGAAAGAAATGCGCTCGCCACGGCAACAGGCGCTGACCGTCGTGTTCGGCCAAGGCGGCGGCATCGAGAACCCGCTGCGCCTCATCGTCCCGCGACGCATCGGCCCAAAGGTGATGCGCCGCTGCCCCGAGGGAGACGGGTCCGGCCGACAGCGCGCGCCTCAAGCCCTGGATCCGCGGGTGCGGGGCAAGGCGCGACCAAAGCGCCGCAGGGTCAAGCCCCGCAAGCGCACCAGCGTCAAGGGACAGGTCAGGGCCTGGAGGCCCAAGCTCCAAGGCATGTTCGACACCCGCCACAACCTCGATGCGGGCCAGGTCCTGCCCCGCGAGGGCCGCGGCGAAAACGGCAAGCTTCTCGGTGGCATCGGCGCCACCGCCGATTGTGGCCGAGGTAGCCATGAGGCGCATATCCGTGGCCGAGACGCCGAAGGCCTTTCGCACGCGGCGCAAGAGCAGTGCCATTTCGGCGGCTTGCGATCCGACATAGCCATGCGCCTCGTCCAGGACCATCCAGCGCAGCGCCCCCTGGCTTGCCTGAAGGATCGACCGGTCGCCCTCGCGCAAGAGCAGGTATTCCAGCATGGTGATGTTGGTCACCAGGATATCGGGCGGATTGGCGCGGATATCAGCGCGGTTGGTCAATTCGACCTTGGAAGATTTCCTGCCGCCCGCCTTGAACGCCGTCTGGGGCGTGTCGCCGTTGTAGAGTGCGAAACGCACCCTGCCGTCCAGTCCCGCAGCCCAGGCGGACAGCCGTTCGCGCTGGCTTTCGATCAGGGCGTTCAACGGGTAGAGCAGGATCGCCTGAACCCCGCCCCCGGAACGGCGATGACGCAAGATGTCGTTCAGGATCGGGATCAGGAAGCACTCGGTCTTGCCCGAGCCCGTTCCCGAAGTCACGAGAACCGACTTTTCCTCGCGCAGACTGGCCTCCCAGGCCCGGTGCTGATGCCACCAGGGAGTCATGTCGCGCGCCATCCGGTAGTCCGTGGCGCCGGCCAGCGCGGCAACAAGGTCGGGTTCCAGCAGGTCGCCGGACAACGCTCCCATGGTCTTCGGGCCCGGCGCCCAGGCCTTCGCCGCCTCGAAAACCGGATCGGCCAATAGCGAGCCTGCCCGCCCCGGAGGCGCCGAAAGCAACCTGTTCAGTGTCGCATTGAACCCCGGGCTCGCCACCCGGGCGCGCGACGTCACCGCAGAGGCGCCGCGACGGGCGAGTTGCAGGAGCGCTTCGGCAAGATGGGAGGCGGTCATGCTGGTCCTTTCAGGCGAGGGACAGGCCAAGCGGCAAGGCCGTGTCGAACCATTGCGGGTCCGCGTGGCGCAGTGCCAGGAGGTCCAGGATCTCGGTCGCGGTCAGGGCTGGCCGCAGCCCCAAGGCAACCTCGGCCACGACGAGAGGAGCGGCCAACAGGGGGTTCAGCCCCTCGAAAAAGCCCAGAGGCTGGGCCAGATGACGGAGCGGCAGCGTCGTCGCGCCTTGTGGCACATACGGACTGCGGGCCGCCAATTGCCTTGCCGCGTCGGCAAGACGCCTGGGATCCCTCGGGGCACCCAGCGGGCGGGCCTGCCCGTCGCTTCCAAGAGCAAGAGGGTCAAGGCCAATGGCCCGCATGCCAAGGCCCAGGTGGCCGGAAAGCTCTGGACGCAGGTCCTGCACCGTTCCGGCCGTTCGCGCCAGGTGATTGGCGGCAAGCGGGCGGATGGTGGCTGGGTCGAGCCCCGCCTCGACCAGCGCACCCTCGACCAGCGCCAACCCGGCGCCCATGCCCTTGGCCCAAGCCGTCACCGGGACCGCAGGCCACCAGATCGGGACTTCGGTCTCCAGTGCAAGCGCTGCGGCGATGTCGAACGGCGCGGCACGGAACAGCAGTGCCACGGCGACCTCGGGAGCCGAGCCCAAGGCCTGGGCCTGGTCGAGCGAGCCGCAATCCCCACCCGCGCGGGCCGCCGCCAGGACTTCGACCAGATCGGTCCAGCCGGCATTCCGGGGTTCCGCCATCATCCGGCTCATGGCTGCAAGATATGTCGCAATCCTTGCATCGCGCGTCGATGGTGCGACAGGCCCGGAACCATAGGGAAAGGGGCGCATCACGCCGTGTTCGGACCGGCCTTGCACGAACCAGAGATCGGCAACATCAGCCAACCAGGCCGAGGGATCGAACATTCCCGACGCCGTCGTCTGCCGGGTCGTCACCGGGGTCCGGACCGTCGAGGCATGCAGATCGACCGGCACCGGGCCAAGGTCGAAACAGTTGCCCTGTCGCGTTGGCTGCCAATCATGGCGTGAGATCTTGAGCTGGGGCGAGGAGCGATCGGTCAGCAGGCGCAAGTCAACCTGCCCGTCCGCTCCGCTCAGGGCCTGCACCTGCGCCAACAAGGGCCGCCAGGCCGCAAGCCGCAGCGTGCCGCCTTCTCCGAACGCGACGGGATGGCTGGCCTTGGGCATTCGCAGCTCGATGACTCCCTTTCGGGGCAGCACGCCACGCCAACCGAGCAGACTGCGCAGCGACACCTGGCGCGAAGCGGTCACGCGTTGCCCCGCCGCGTCCAGCAGCATGGGGTCCAGGGTCGGCCGTGGCTTGATCAAGCGCAAGCTTCGACCCTGGGCATCAAAGAATTCAAGGGTGATTTCGCCCTGGTCGGCCTCGGCCAAGCCCGCCGGCATGCGATCATGGCCCAGAGGCAGGACATACCGACCACGCCCCGAATGCACGGCCAGCCGCCAGTCCCGGGGCAGTCCGCGCACCGCGACATCAAGGCCCGCCGGGTCTTCACGCAAGGCCACCGAAAGGTCGGACGGAAGGAACACCGCCAGGGTCGAGGCGATGACCTCACCTGCATCGACCCAGTCGAACCGCTGAACTGCAAGCCCGCGTCCCGAGGTCACGCGAACCTCCGCCGTGACATCGCGCAGCGGCAGGTCCCCGCGCGCGCCCAGGATGCGCGGCGAGCCGACATAAGCGGGGAGGCCGTTGTCCACCCGCCCCGCGCGCGCGGTTTCTGCCAGAATGAGAAGGCGGGCCTCGGGTGCGTCCTCATCGGCCCCGGTAGCGATCGACAACATCCCGACCTTGCCCGTCCCCGACACTGGCCAGACCTGCCCCCCGGGCCCTGGCAACGGGTCGTGGAGCGTGACCCCCGCGTCACCGACCGGTCGAACCGCGGTCAAGAGCCAAAGCCGGTCGCCGCGGCTCGACCCACCCACCGCCGGGACCAGGGCCTGATCCGACCCGGGCCTCTCGCGACGCCACAACACCGGACATTCGCCGGGCTCCGGCAGGCCGGGGTCGATCACGGCGTCGCCCAAAGCCACGCCATCGGCATAGGCCGCAAGCATGGCGGGCACCCAAGGCTCCAGCGCCAGAAGAAGATCGCGTGCGGCTTCGACCCGCCAACCGCCGAGGTCGGGACTGGCCCGAAAGCTCGAACCGTCCGCCGCCACAAGGCGCAGTACCAGGGTCCGATCCGCCCCGGGCAAGAGACCGAAGGGCAAGAGGCCCCCCCGCAGAATCCGCAGGACCCCGGCCCAGGCCCGCCCGCCAGCCGTGGGCATCAAGAGCCTCTGGGCAAGGACACCTCCACGGGGACGCTCGATCTGCCGCGACAGGGCCGGCAGAAGAATGGCTTGGCGTGCCTCCTGCGACAGGCGCAAGGGAAGGCGATCCCCCCAGCCTTGACGGTTGCGGTCCAGCCAGAGTTGTGCCGCCTCGATGTCGAGCAAATCCGGCAACTCGCGACGCAACTCGACAAAGGCTATGGCGAGATCACGCAGCAGGTCGACCGAATCCTTTCCCTGCAAGGCCGCCGGCAAGCCAGTGCCCCGAAAGGCCGCGATCCGGTCGAGCGCTCCGATATCCCCCGGCTCCAGGGCCTCCCGCTCGATATCGCCGATGGCCCCCAGGACGGCCGAGGCATAGCCGCTGCCCCGGGCCAGGAACGCATCGGGCAATCCACCCTCGGCCAAGAGGGAGTAGAGATACAGGGTGGTATTGTCGCTTGCGCGTCGCCGGACCGGGCGCTTCCAGAAGGCCAGGCCATCGGCAACCCATTTGATGCCAAGGTCGCGACGTCCCGACAGGTCCATTCGGCACAGCAGGAAGTCCCACGTCAGGCTACCGGACCCGTAGTTGCGCCGAATTTGCTCGACTGCCCAAAGCACGAAAAGCGGTGCCGTGTGCAGGCGACCCGTCTCAGGGGCGATGGCCGCCGCCAGCGCAGCAAATTCCGCGTCTGTGGCGCCATAGGAATGCAAGGGGCGACCATCCGGGGCGGAAAGGTGATGGCGCGCCAGGAGGAGGTCGATCAAGCGGGCCAACTTCCGGAATCTTCCCGAACAACAATCTCTAATTGCATGACTTTTCCTCACTCTACCTAAGATTTATCCATTCAGTCACCGGCAATCCAGACCCAAAAGCGGCTGCCTTCCAGGACATGGCTTGGTTCCTCAGGTCATAGGCCAATTGGGTGACAAAAACTGCCACCCTTGCGGTCGGATTTCGCTTGCCTCTCGCTGACGATGCCATGCCGTTCGATCCCATTCCCGCTCTCCGCGGAGACCTAGGCGTCTGCGATCAGGCAGGGCGCTAAGCACGGCGCTCGTTGTTGACCGCATGGTGCGGAACCCCCGCTTGGTGCCGGAAGCGCCGGTCAGGCCCGTCCCGTCCGACTCCGTCTTCATCCTGCAAGGTTGCGGCGGGATGGCAGCAAACGCAAACGCCGCCCTTGGCGGGCGGCGTATAAGCGTTTGACAACGCGTGGCTTTTTGGTTGCGGGAGCAGGATTTGAACCTGCGGCCTTCAGGTTATGAGCCTGACGAGGTTCGACCGTGAAGCGAACTCTTCAGCGGAGAGTTTGTAGGTCGGACGGGCTGCGGTATTGGTTGCGGGGACAGGATTTGAACCTGTGACCTTCAGGTTATGAGCCTGACGAGCTACCGGGCTGCTCCACCCCGCGCCAGGG
>NZ_JAYRPN010000059.1:0-66316 GCF_041911175.1 Tabrizicola sp. | reverse complement strand
CCCTCTGTCCTCAACTGGTTCTCCACCCAAGACCCCTCCACCCTCTACCTCTCCGCCGTGACCGAAGCCGAGCTCCGCACCGGCATCGCCATCCTTCCCGCAGGCCAGCGGCGCGAAGGCCTTAAGGCCGCGCTTGACGCGACGCTTGCCGTGGATTTCGAGGGGCGGATCCTGCCGTTCGACACCGATGCGGCGAAGACTTACGCCGAAATCGCTGCGGGCCGACGGTCATCGGGGCGGCCGATCCCGGATGCAGATTGCCAGATTGCGGCGATTGCGCGGGCGGCAGGAATGCCGGTCGCCACGCGCAACACGCGTGACTTTGAGGGCTGTGGGGTCGACGTGATCAACCCGTGGGGCGGCGAGTGAACGCTGTCGAGATGAAACAGGCCGTTTCCGAACTTGCTGAACAGCCCTTTGACCGACAGAGCTTCCCGTTCCAGTTCCTTGCAGCCTTCGGCAACAAGTACACCGCGCTGAAACGCCTTCGCACGGACGTATCGAACAAATCGAATTTGGGCGACTTCCTTCATGCTAACATGATCCACATCGCCACCTGCGCACCCGGGCAAGTCCACGCCACCCTTGCCAGTCTCCGCGCCAATGCGGTTTCCAGCCGTCGGAGAGCGCGGTTCAACCTTGCGACTGACGGTGAAAGGTTCGGGCGTCGCAGGCGACAAGTTTGGGCGGGAAGCGGACCTGCGGCAGTGCGGCTTGGCTGATGCACAATCCACGTGAAGCGGCCGTTCGAACTCTTTGACGCATTGTTCAAAAGTGTTTCAAACACTTGCTCATTGCAGCTACTTCAATGCGGAGTTGATCGCTTGGATCAGCTTTACCCACTGTTTGCGCTCATCCGACGTCAAATCTTTGGCGGAATGGTCGCGTGACCAGCGAACGAAAGCTTTTGCGAGACGGTATTTCGAAAAATCCTTAATTTCGCTATTGAAGATGTTGACGAGTGGGCGGTCTTTCTGCTTCGCCGCAACGGCGGTGACATCCCAGCCGCAGTCCGACTTGGCGACGAAGATCAGCGTTTCACGGAGCATGTCTTCGATTTCGGCAGCGTTGACGGGACTGCCGAGGAAGTCCTTCGTCCGCAATATGCCCTTGTTGCCGAGCGTGTGGACAAGAGTGTCCTGCTTCGCTGCTTGGTCGCCTGCACTGTCGGAATCCAAGAGCGCCGCCACCTTTAATCCTTGGGCGTGAAGGATCGTAGCGAAATACACGACCTTGCTTGCGGTGTTGGACGGAACAAGGGCAATCTTCTCGTTAAGATTCACGTCGCCCGAGTCCCGCAGAAGTGCAGCAACGGCATCGACATACCAGTAATCCGTAAGTCCTTCGAGGACGAGATTCTGCTTCTGCGTGAAGAGGCTCTGGGCGAGGTCGTAGCCGAGGGCTTCCTGCAGCGGCAGTAGAGCCGCAGGATCGTTCGCGGTGACGGACGTGTGGACCTTGGTTCCCGTTTCCCTGTTCGCCATCTCGACGACGCGGACGAGATCAAGCTCGTCTGGGCCGACAAGGAACGGTGAATGGGTCGAATAGATCGTCTGGTTGTCGGCAGCGAGCCGCGAGATTGTTTTCCGGAATTCGCGCTGTTTCAGTGCGTGTAGGCTCATCCCTGGCTCATCGAGCAGGAGCACGGCGTTCTTATGGTCGCCCTCCGCTTCGGCGAAGAAGACCACGAAGAAGGACACAAGCCACTGAAACCCTTCGGAGCGCTGGTCAAGTTCAACTTCTACGCCGAGGTCGTCTTCAACCGTCACTTTGAGATATTGGCCGTCCGCGCGCAGCCGCAGCTTGGCGGCTTCACCCTTGCTTTCATCGGGATTCCAGACCGACCTGATTTCGCGCGTGAGGCTAACTTCAGCGGCGTTGAGCTGATATTGCCGCTTATCGAGCTTCTCCCGATAGGTTTCCATCGCATCAGGATTGTTGGCATCGGGATCGGGCGCGGTGCCCATTTCGGAAAGTTCGGCGGCAGTGAACCCGAGAAGGTTCAGGAGGCAAACATTTCCGTAGTCAAACCGCTCTTCGTCCAAAGTGCCGTTCGCGATCCTCGCCGCCAGTTGCTTGAGGTGGATCAGCGGACGGACGCGGAAATAGTTGCTGAACAGGACGAAAACCGGGACGCGCTCCCGAAGCGCCCTAACCGCGGCGTTACGGGCGTCCCCGATACTAATTGCGGCCTTGAGGCTGTCGTAGCGCGCTTCTTCTTTCTCATTGTCTTCATCAATGAGAGGCAGCGCCGCTTCAAGCCAGTCCGACAACGCCTTGGCTTTGTCTCCTTCGATTATGTTCCAAGCGTGCCAGCCCGCCGTCGTGGCCTTGAGCTTGTCGGACGGCTTGCTTTCTGCAGCGCCCTCGGCAGGCGAGTACCGACCGTCAACGTGAGCCGCCAGACGAAGCAAGTCCTTCTCGATGTCAGAGTATTTCGTCTTTGCAGGAACGCCGACCAATCGATGGCCTGTCGAATTGTCGAGGTTCCGCCACAGGACATAGCTCGCCGACTTCATACCCTCGGGGAGAAGCGCGCGATCGTCATCGTCCAACTCGAACTCGGCTTCGACAACCTTCGTTTCGGCGGGATCAACTTCGCCCGTTGTGATCTTGCTGTAGCGGGAGCGCGGATAGTCCCGCAGCGCACTGAGTGGCTTTACACCGCTGGGCGGGTTTAGGTGCTGGATCGCTTGCAAAAGCGCAGTTTTACCCGCTTCGTTGGGGCCTACCAGGATAGTTTTGTTCTTGTCGATTTCGAACTCTTCGCCGTCGATGATCGAGCGGTAATTTTTGACGTGGATTTTCTTAATTCGCATGCTTTCCTCCTACCTCGCCGCAACCGCCGCAATATGCCCCGCTAATGGGGTCACGAAGGTCTTGAGTGATTTAAGCTCGCTGAGATGTCTGTACGCGCCGTCCTGGCTGCTTCACGCGGTGACGCGAGAAAGGTGGCGCTTGAATAAAGTCCTTCCTGCACTCGGCGCTTGCACAGAATGTCGTAGCGCTGCGCGTAGATTGCGCCGCGCTCCTCTATCCCGCCTTCGATCCAATTTTTCCACGGCTTCGTTCACGGACAGATGCCGGGAAATGCAGTCTGGAGGGCGAGCATTGCGGTCAAGGGCGATTCCTCGTCGAATATTCAAGGAACATGCTGCCTTTATAGCACACATTGTGCAAGGCGTTCCAGAGTGCGCAAGATGTGGCCATATCTTATCGTGAGGGCATCCCGCTGGATGCTTGATGACCCGCGCTGCACCTACCTCATGCTCCGCTTTGTCCGGCGCAGCTACACCACAAATTACAATCTCGCTGCGCCACGTCCAAACGACAGCATTGGCGAATGCTGCAGGGCAGCGCGATTGGGGACCGCTCGGCAGCTCCGGGCCGTTTGCCTACAGCTAGAAGGGGAGGACGTTAGAACCGCCTTTGGCAAAAGCGACTGCGCCGTCGCTGCGAATGGTGCGCTTCAGAACCATCCCCAGCCGCAATCGTGTCACCGCTGGGCCTCAAATATCACCGCAACACGGCTCAGAATGTCCACAGGCTCCCCTTCTGACAGAACCTTACACGCCCGAATAAGGTCATGCATTCTAACGCGGACGGCGACGCGCACTTCGTCGGGTTGTGCGCAGAAGGCACTGTAGATCGCGTCAATGCCAAGGTAATCGGGGATTTCGCCCCCTGATGCGCTGCGCTGGCTTACGGCCTCTTTCGCCTCGATCCAGAAGACATCCAGTTCGTGCGCCCAGGCTTCGGCCAACTTCTCGAGCGCTGGCAAGGTAAGGTCGCCAAACTGCCCCCGGCCGCCATCTGTGACAGGACTGCCGGTCAAGAAACCCGCAAGGGAAGCCAGCAGGGAAACAGTGCGTGCCGGGCGGATATCCCAGTGTGTAAGTTGGCCTAGAGTGCCGCGCAATCGGTCTAAGGTTGCAGTCACCTGGGCAAACTCAGGGCGGATATTATGACGGTCCAGGTGACGTGTTTCCGCATAGGCTTGCGAGAGAAGCCGCGCCGCCTCTGTCTGATCTCCGATGATCTCAGCTCGCCCACCATCGTCGCGCACTGCAAGAAGGCGAGGCGGCAAGACGGTTGGGTCTTGAGGGCTGCCAGTACGCCCCCCAAGAAGCAGGATTGTCACGGGTTGCCATGATGCAAGCAGGCATAGTTCTGCGCCCCACATGCCGCGCGGATTGGCGCTTTGCACACGTTCGAACACCTCTGGCGGCACCGCTCGGCGCAGCCCCTCGATCTGATCAAAGTAGTTTCCAGGCCGCAAAATCCTTGGCTTCTTGATCTGATCGAGAACCAGATCCGTCAGATCTCCGGCAGCAAACTCGACCAGCTCAGAGGGCAGGTCATCCGCACCGACCCCAGAAAGCAAGGCGATGCTGGCAACACGGGCGCGTGCCTTGTGATCGGACGAAAGAACAAGGCCCGGCAGATCGAAGGTGTGGTAGTGGATGCGGGAGTTCGGGCTGTCGATCCTGTCGATCCGACCCAGACCTTGGATCAGACTTTTCACGTCCGAAGTCACCCCGATGATCCCAAGTGCTGGCGCGAGTTGGAGGTTGATCCCCTCTGCCATCTGAAATGTCAGAAACATGGCCCGAGGCTTCATCGTATCGACGTACTTCCCGTCGATCCCAAAGTATTCCTGCGCGTCTGCCCCGGATCGAATGTGGTGCATCTTTTTGCCCGGTTTGATCTGTGCACCTGGGGCGACCACAAAAACCTCGGGACCCCGGCCTCGATGCCCCGCCAAAAGACGCGCATACACTTCAAGCACGCCGACGCGTTCCGCAAGGAAGATCGCATGACCGTGCTTGCGCAGAATATCGCGCATAACCTCGGCGCGTGCCTCGTCGATACTATCAAGGCTCGCATGGTTCAGAAGGCGCGTAATCCTGTCGCATATCGGTGTCTGGGAATCGTCGACCTCGGGCGACAGTTCTTCTGTAAGAACGCCTTCAGGCACCGCAAGTCGGCGCACGTTCTGCCTCTCGGCGCGTCGGAGGTTCTCGCCGATTGATGCGCGTCCTCGCTGATCGGCATCGCTGTCGCGCTCTCGCGCCCATTCTTCGCGCGCGAAGATGATTGATGCGCGCAGTAGTGCCAGGAAATTACGTATGTGAATTCGCGACTTATCGTGAAACTTGATCTCGGTCTGGCCTGCGCGTTGCGGATCAGCGGACACAAGGGTGATCCCGGTCGTGATGCATTCGGCCAGTGTCTTGATCCGCGCAATGATCTGGCGCTGCTGGTCAGTAAGTGCCGTGTCTTCGCGATGGCTGCGTGTCAATGGGTAAACAAATGCCCCACTTTTCCTGTTGGCGCTTTCCCCTATGCACGCGCGTTGGCGGCGCACCACGTAGGGCGCGAGGGCATCTGCCAGCCCCTCTTGCAGCGCGCTAATCTGCAAGCCGTCAGCTTCAAGCTGGCGTTCGATACCGCCGACTTCTTCCCTCAGGGTCTCCGCACTGTGGAATAGGTCTTCCTGCACAACCTGCGCTTCGATGCGACGATTGACCTGATCCAGACGCCGGACCAGTTCTCCGCGAGCGCGCACTTTGGCCATGTGCTGGTTGATCTGATCCGTGATCATAGGCGGCACATAGATCGAGGCGCGCTTTTCATGGAAAGCGAGCAGACCATCGAGCCCCTGGTTGCCCATCAACGTGGCCGAAAGACATGCCGTCCAAATGGCCGGGCTTCGCTCGAAAACCAGCGAGCGCGCCGAAGGTGCAAGATAACGCGAGCTTAGCCGGTGGCTTTCATCCACGATCATCGACGCTGACGAGCGGACCGCGCGGTTGATCTCATCCAACTCGGCGGCCTCGTCCTTTTTCTGGCGGGACAAGTGGCTGTGCTTGATCGGCTTGAAGTTTGCGGGGGCATTCGTCGTCCAGTTTTTCAATACGCTCGCGGGGATCAAGGCGAGCGAACCGAGGCGCTGTTGATCTGCCCGCTCACCCCAGGAGAATACGGTCTGCGCGTGGCTGACCGGCAGCACCGTTGCCAGGTGTTTTCCGATGTCAGTTTTCCCTGCCCCAGTCGGGGCCTCGACGAAAGCAAAGCCATGTTCGTAGACGGTGCCCGCAGCTTCATAGACCAAGTCCGCCTGAAATGGCTGCGGCGGGCGACCTGCGCTCGTATTTCCAGCAACTCGCCAGGGTGTGAAGCTGGTGGCTTCGTGAACGGTCCTCGCTAGTGCCTCCTCGGGTGTGACGAGCCGGATGAGCGAGCGCAGGATCTCCAACGCTGTTTCTGTCCAGTCGCGGCCCATCTCCCAGAATTGCTCGGCGACAGCGCGCCTTGCTTTCGCGATTTCCGGCCAGGCATGGGCATCGTCCATGAATTCGAGGTTCCGGCGCAGACCATTGACCGAAAAATTTGCGCTGCCCGACAGTGCAGAGCCTTCGCCGACAATCAGCTTTGCATGCAGCATAGGCGGTCTGCGACCCAGCTTTGCCTCTGCAAGCGCTGGATCGAAAGCGCGAAACTGGATGATGCCTCGTTCAATAGCATCCATCGCGAGAACGGCGCGAAGGTCAGCCAAGTCGACGACTGACAGGCCCCGAGCACCGAGAAAATACTGTCGGGCTTCCTGTGCGACTGACCGCCCGCCACCACCAAACTGTCGGCGAGCGTCCGTGTTCGAGCCGAAAACGATGCGGATGCTGCCTTCTGGCCGTTCTGCAAGACCATGGACCGCATCGAGCACGATCGTCAGGGAAGACAGAAAATCCTGATACCCGGTGACGATCAGGCAGCGCGGTTCCTGCAGCACGGATTTGACCAGGGCATGGACCGGGCGGGTCGCATTATCAGCCCACGCATCGTGGCCCCGCGGGGATGATGCCTCTGACGCGTTCTCTTGCCGGTCACCATCGGCGGTCCGAAAGAAAAAGCGCGAGATTAGTCCCTGCCGCTCCATCTCTTTCCTTATCGCCCTTTATCGATCGCCTTGCCGGCGACGGCTTGTGAGTGCGCGGTATGGCGATCAATCATCTTCAGTAATTCCAAGCTCTGCCCAAAGCGCACGCGGGGCGGGAACTGGCAATTCCCAGGTCACTTCGATCGGTTCCTCCCCTGTCCAGTCGACAAACTTCGGCTGCCCGCAATAGATGAAGGGGTTGACCTTGCCGTTCACCTTGTTGCCGCGGCGGACGAACAGGTGGACATCATGGCCTTCCTCACCGCTGATGACGCGGCCATGCTTGCTGTTCTGGCGCGTCTGGTTCTGGCTGAACCAATTCAGCCGGGACGGGCTGAGGAATGCATTTTCGTAGGTCAGGTCCTGGGTCGAGACATTTGCCAGAAGAATCATGATCTTCTTCTCCGGCAATGCCTTCATCCCGGTTCGCCAGAGGTTTTGCTTGTACTCTTCGCCGAAGAACTGTGCGATCTCTGGCACGTAGAAGCGCTGCCAAAGCTCCAGCGACTGTGGCTTGCCGACGAAAGTGGCTGACCCTTCGGCAGCTTCCCTGGCAAGGGGCGTCTCGGCCAGCCGCCATTCGATCAACTCACGCGCAAGAGGTTCCAATTCGCCTGATGCGTCAGGGCGCGCTAGGCGCAGGATTGCGCCGTTTTGGGCGAGGTGCGGGTTGAATGCGAGGTCTTCGGCCCCTTCGGTCGGTTGCCGCCCGGCAACGATGTCGCGCATGCCGGTCAACGCGGCACGAGACAAACCGCGCGGGCGTTCCATCTCGTGCAGCAGCCGACCATGGGTGGCAAAGGGCCGTACGGGGACTGCATCACCCATGTCGCGGACGAAGTCGAACCAACCACCATGGCCCGAAGCGCGAGGGTCGAAGCCATTGCGGAAGACTTCGACAGCCGTGGGACGGATGCCGCTCCGGTCCCGGAAGTCGATGTAAAAGGCTTCAAGCTCTGCCGTGCCTTCTTTCGGGCGAAGCAGAGTGCGCAGGATGTCGATGACCTGCAGCTCATAAGTGATCTCGCAGCCTTTCGGCATCTGGAACTCGCCGGCCTGCAACGCCTCCAACTTGGTCGAAATCGAACGATCTCCCGCGCCCGCCTGCAGAAGGGTGGCAACCTTGGTAAGAAAGCTGCGGTGGTTGCCGATGTAGTCGATCACCTGCAGCACCTTACCTTCGACGCGCCGCAGGCCGCGACCAAGCTGCTGTAGCCAGATGATCGCGCTTTCGGTTGGGCGCAGCATCAGGACGGTGCCGATTTCAGGCACGTCGACGCCTTCGTTGAACATGTCGACCGCGAACAGGATATCGATCTCGCCCCTACCCAGCGCGGCCAGAGAGCTTGCCCGCGGGGCCGAGCTTTGGCCCGAGTGGACGGCAACGGCCTTCAGCCCGGCCGAGCGGAAGTAATCCGCCATATAGTCGGCATGGCGCATCGAGCAGCAAAAGCCGATCGCGGGACCGCTTGCACGCTTGCGATGCTGTTCCAGCGCATTCAGAGCCCGCGCTTCCGTCGACAGGGCGGCGTCAAGTGCGGTTGGATCGAATTGCCCAGACCGCCATGGGATCTGCGCATAGTCGACATCATCCGGCACACCGAAATAGTGAAACGGCGACAGATGCCCCGCGTCGATCCCGCGAAACAGGTCGCATTGATATACAAGGTTTTCACCACATAGCCCCAGCAGGTCAGCACCGTCTGTCCGGTCTGGCGTAGCAGTCAGACCCAGAAGGAAACGGGGCGTGAAATGGGAGATCAGCTTCTGATAGGTGCTGGCGGCGGCGTGGTGGAACTCGTCCACGACGATGTAATCGAAATGGTCGGGGTCGAATTGGCGCAAGTGACCGATGCGGCCCAACGTCTGGACCGAGGCAAAGAGGATTTCCGCATCCGCCTCTTTCTCGGTGCCTGTGTAGCGGCCCAGCTTGGCCTCTGGTCGCACCTTCCGAAAGGCCGCCATTGCCTGCGTCAGGATCTCGTCGCGATGGGCCACGAAAAGGATGCGGCCGGCCTTGGCTCGGATCGTGTCGAAGGCGGCCAACCAAGTTTTGCCGAGGCCTGTCGCTAGCACGACCAAACCGGCGCGGTGGCCGTTCGATCGGCTCAGCGTTAGGGCCTCCAACGCTTCTTGCTGGATGGAATGCGGCTCTGGCGGTGGGCCTTCCTCGGCCACCACGCGGGCAGTGAACTCGGGCATCGGCCGCGCTCTGCGGCGATTGGCATAGGCGTCGATCCAGGCAGAAGTCAGGGGCTTAACCTCTGGGCGTGCCACCAGGTCTTCGAAAGCCGCGGCGACACTGTCAGCGGCATCTTCGGAATGCAGATTCCACTCTACCCCCTCGGTCAGCGCCGACTGCGAAAGGTTCGAGCTTCCGACAATCGCTGCCCCCCGCGCATCCGCAGCACGGAACAACCAGGCCTTTGGGTGAAAACTTAGACCGCCGGTTTCGAAAACGAACAGCTCCGCCCCTTCTAGGTCCAAAAGGCGCGCTAAAGCCGTTGGATCGGTCGTTTCAAGGTAATCGCCCACGACAATCCTCAGCCGACCACCCCGCGCCAGCATCTCACGGAACCAAGGCTCAAGGAGTGCCACACCGCTGTCCATTGCAAAGGCAATGGCGAGGTCGACAGACTTCGCTGTATCCAGTCTTTCAGCGAGCAAAGGCAAAAGCGGGTCACGCCCCCCGGTCGTCAGACGCGACCCGGATCCTTCCCTGAGATGGAAATGGTCATTGGCCGATGAAGCGACAAAACCCGGAGTGCCGCGCCCTAGTGCTGCGCCCACCTCAGCCAGCATCGCCATCTGCTCCGGTCCGTTCAGCTCATCCCATGTCGCTACATGACGCGGCGCCGGGATCAACCCAGCCACTCGGCGCAAACAGATTGGGCAAGACACGCGTGGGTCAGACACGGAGATCCTTCAAACACAAGACTACGGCGTCATTGGACGGTATTGGATGAAACTTGTCCAGGCACTTGGTTTGTTTGAACAAATCGGTTGTGCGTCCGGTTTAGGCCGTTGGTGCCGCCGACAGGTCAAATCTACCTTTCCGGGAACAACCCAGGCATCCAGTCGCTCGCCAGCCTTGCTGGAAAGCTCAGCCGCAAAGGCGCGCGTTGGGTGTCTGATTTCAGCGCCCCCAATGCCAGCAGTTCGGCCGTGACCTTTCGCGCCTGACGGTCGCTGACGCCGAGGAGGCTGGGCAATGCCCCGCGCTCGATCTCGCCGGACATCAGCGCCTCGCGCATGACGATATCTGCCCCCTTGGCGAGCGTCCCCTTGGCCATTTCGCCTTTGCACCAGGTCATGATCCGCTCGCGCAGGCGTTGCGGTTGCATGAGGGTGTCCATGAAGCGGACCTGGTCGATGCAGGCCTCCAGGAAGAAGGTCGCGAATTCGGCCAGGCGCTGTTCGGAGAGGTTGCCTCGGCCGTCAGCGCCCCCGTGGCGGGGTTCGTCGGCGGCCATGAGGCGCTGTTTGTACTCGGCGTCCCGGCGGGCGAGGCCCCGCGCGGCGGACCAGAGGCCATCGGAGCCGACGGTGTCGCGCAGCATGGCGTGGGCGACCATGCGCGAGACGCGGCCGTTCAGGTCGACGAAAGGGTGGACCCAAACAAGGCGATGGTGGGCGCAGGCTGTAGCGATGATCGCGCCGCTTCGGCCCTGCAGCCCGTACATCTTGCGCATGTGCACCAGAAGGCGCGGTACGGCCCCGGGGCTGGGGGCGACATGCTTGCCGACCTGGACGAAGTCCGTACGGAATTCACCGGGGAAAATCGGGATCTCTGTGCCGTCCGGTCTGTGCACGACGAGCAATTCCGGGGGCAGGTTCTGGCAGAAGCGGCGGTGGATTTCGCGCAGGCTTTCGGGCGCAAGCGGGTGGTCGGTCAGGCCGCCCGTGTCGATCCAGCGCTGTACTTCGATGTGGGCGACGGCCTCGAGCTGAAGGTTCCGTTTCTGGGCATCGGCGCTGAAATCCTTGTTCAGGGCGCGCTCGATGTCGATCGGGTGGGTGTTGTGGCCCTCGATCAGGTTCGAGTAGTAGCAGTTCATTGATCGGACGAGATCGGCCAGCGGTGCCCGGATACCTTCAGGCAGGGACGATCGCAGCCCTGACGACTGGCTGGCCAGTTCTACGGCAAGGTCGTTCAGCGGAGCCCGATACTTTGACGCTTCCTCAGGGATCAGCGGCTCGACGATAGTGATCGCTTCGCCCTTGTCTGCTATGGTATCGGTCAACATGGTGCCCCTTGATGCACGGCTCCTTAGCCCTGTTCGAGTTCCGGTTCATGTTCCGGGTTTGGAAGGGTGTTTAGCTCATTTAACACCAATCAAATAGAGAAAAAATCTGCCGTCACATCGCAGAGAAAGTTCGCTCTGTTCCGCTACAAGTTCCGTTTCAAGTTCCGGTTCCTGTCCCCCTCACAACTCATGCCCCCAATCCCGTTCCCTTAGCGCCGCCTCAGCCGTTCTTCGGCGGCCTTCGCTTGCTTCAAGCTCTCGCTCAGCTGCCTGTCGATCGCCCCCAAGTTCGCGGCTTCGCTCAGCAAGCCACGCAAGGCCGTCATGGAGTCGATCTGCGACTGAATGAGCAGCGCCACGCAGTCGGCCAAGCCATCCATCCTCAGCCCCATCCGGTTGGTCGAGCGCGCTTCCAAGACGCGCAAGGCCTGTCCCGAGGTTTCGGAGGCTGTCGCCAACCGTTCGACGTAGCCAAGCAATTCGCGCTCCAGCGCTGTCAGCGGCGTCTGCATTCATTTCTCCGATATCTGAATGCACAACACCGATCTCTGATCGCTGATCGCGCATGTCTGAATACTCGCCCGTTCCGGGTCGGTCAGAAGGTAGGTCATCCCGCCCTGGTCGAGCCGCTGCAGGCCAAGGCGCGTCAGTTCCGACTTCGACAGCATCACGCTCCAGAACCAGCTGAGAACGAGCAGCACCGTGATCGCGGCGGTTGCGGTCGCCAGCAGGATCACCGGTGCAAGGGTCAGCCAGCGCGTGATCCGGCGCTGAAAGCTCTGCATCGTGTCTGAGGTCGCGTGCAGAAACATGCGGGTATCGGCTTCGATTGTATCGCGCGCGTGTTTCGCAATGGCCGTCAAATCGCTCCTGAAGCTCTGCAGCTGGGATGCCATCAAGGCGGCGTTCTCGTGCCGCAGGGCTTCCAGATCCGCGTTCAGCTTCTCGCTGAGCCGCGGGGTCGGCTTTCCAGTCGTCATGGAAGATGTCTCCTTTCAGTCGCCAGCGTTCGCTCGTGTCGGGGTCCTGGACGGTGAGGTATTCCTTGCCCGCACGCGGGACGGTGAAGCCGACATCGGTCATCAGGGCGACCATGCTGGCGCGGTCAGTGATGGAGCCGACTGAAATCTCGTCGAGGATCCATCTCTGGACCTCCTCACGGGTCTTGGCCCGTTGCGGGGTCTCAAGGACGGGCTGGACCTCCTGCGCGCGGCAGGCGCCCATTGGGTCGGCCCAGCCGTGGGCCTGGTTCATCAGGTCGCGAAGGGAATCGAAGGCGGTCTGATAGCCAGGCGGGGCGATGTTCAGGCTTCGGCCAGAGGAAAGGTCGAGGCGCGGGGTGCAGAAGTGCAGCTCCACGCGGCCCTCATGGCTGTGGCGAACCCAGAGGATGTCGAACTGCTCGGGGTCGAGGCCCGCGAAGGCGAGCTTTTCGAAGCCGTCCATGACCTTGGCCTGCTGCGCCTCCGTCGGGGCATCGTCGGCGGCGAAGCTGATGACACCGGCGCGGTAGGTCCATGCATGGGGGCTGGCGTCGATCAGCGCCTCGGTCCGGTCGGGGTTGCCGCGCAGGACTTCAGGGCGCGGGTCGCGGACCGTGTGCGTGGGCTGGCCAGTCGCATCGCGGATCAGGTCACGGTTGGCATCGTAGGCCAGCACCTGATCGGCGATCAGGTAGCCGACGGGGCCAGACCCGCGCCCCTGGCCGTTTGGGAAGAACTTGATCAGCATTCGCGGCCCTGGGCGAGGAGCTGGGCAAGCTGGCGTTCCACGGAGAGAAGGCGGCGCGCGACCTCGACCGCGTCGATGGTCGGTGTGAGGCCAGCGGCATGGGCGCGGTTCAGCCAGCGGGCGATCTGGTTGAGGTTGCCGCCGATCCGCCCGACGGCAAGCACCAGCGCCGGATCCACGCGCGGGGCGGGCTTGCGGCGGCGGGCATCCGTGCGGCCAAGGGCTTCGCGCAGAAGGGCCGCCACCGGGACCCCCGCCGCTTCGGCCTTTTGCCGAAGCTCGGCCTTCTCGGCCGCCGTGCAGCGGAACACGAAGGTGTCCGTCAACGCGGGCTTCTCGCGGGCAGCGCCCGCGCCGGTGGGGTTCGAAGGGGAGGCTTGCCACCCCTCGCAAGGCCCCGTGTCAGCAGCGCCAGCGTATGACACGGGTCGCCTTGCTCCCTGCTCATCCCGCATGACGCTGCTCCATCTGCCCGGATTCCTTCCCGGCAAGACAGCGCAGCCGTCGCACCTGATCCCGCCATTCCGGGCTTCCCCTTGGCGCGGGACTTCGGGCCGGAACCCAGAAGCCGCGATGATGGCCGTTCACCACCAAGGGCAGGCTTCGGTCGAGCGTCGCCAGCCCTTCCTGCGCCAATCGGTCGTTCCAGTCCCGGGCAAAGCAGATGCCCTGCGGGACGAAGACCAACGGTGGTGGCGGCGCGCTACGGGCCGGGGCTGTGCCGGATTGCCCTTCCTCGGGCAAATCCGGCGCGGCAGCGGCCGTTCTTGGTTTAAGTTCCTTTTCTCTGTTCGGGGGGCGTTCCTGTCCCCCTTTTCCGGACAGATATGTCCCCTCGGGCGGACAGGATTGTCCCCCTTTCGCACGGGAAAGGGGGACGATCTTGTCCCCCTCGCGCCGCCGCTGCGTGGCGCGCCGCAGGGCATCTTCGGTTGGGCGGTAGCGCGAGGCGTTGCCGCGATTGGTACCGCGCACGACGGTCAGGTGGCGCGCCATCTCGGGCTTATTCAGGGCGCGCTTCACCGATTTCGCATGCCGCCCAAGCGCCGTGCCGATCGTCTCGAACGATGGATGGCATTCGCCAGTGTCATGGTCGGCATGGGTCAGCGCCAGATAGGCGGCGACGCGGAAGGCGTTGTCGTCAAGCGCCTGGTCGAGGACGAGATCGAGGAGGTACTGCAGCTTGACATGGCAGAAGGGCAGAATGTCAGACATGCAGGCCCCCGATGATTGCGCCGGAGTCCGCGCTTTGGTATTCTGTCAGAGCAGTGACTTCGAATGCGCCGTCGAGGTGGGTGGCCGCCCCCTCGACGGTTTTTCTTTGCCCCGGATCGGCGGAAAACCGGTTTGACAATCGCCCCTTAAGTGCTTGATTTTCCGTAGGGGGTTTGACAGGAAAACGCCGCGCAACCAGTTGATTTCCCGCGCCGGTGGACGGCTTGAAAATCCGCGTGTCGCTGGTTCGATTCCGGCTCTGGGCACCACTTAAATTCCCTTGTTTTGTTGAACTTTCTGGGTCGAACCAACGGCGGGCTCTGCGTGGTTTTCGTCTGCTGGGCTACTTCTGGGCTACATTGCGCTAGTGGTAGAGCAAACATGCTGTGAACCCAGAGTTCTGCCTCAGGTCCCTTCCAGCGCTCGAACTAATTTTGTCAGAAACCAACAATCCCAACAGCGGAAAGTGACCAGCGGTCCTATAGACCTTGTGCGGTGCCCCCGCCAAGCCGCGCAGAGCGTGCTTGCGTTGACCGCACCTCGCCCACCACTCAGGTCGCGGATGCAGCCCAGCGGACGCCCTATTGCGTCTGGCGACGTGTCGGAGGCCTGAGCGGGCAGTTCAGGAGGTTGAGAGACGCCCTGAGCGTTCTCAGCCGGGCCAAGGAGAGAGAGCGTGCCTGCCCCACAAGATGCGGCGAAAGGCGCTGCAACCGGGCGATCGTGAAAATCGCTGACAAGCTAGGTGGAGCCCTATGCGAAGGACTAGACCTATTTCCGCAGATGCAGTTTCATCATGATGTTCGATGATGGTGAAGCAGCAGGACATGGAGGTCAGACGGAGGTGCTCGCGGTGCGAGGTTGCTGGGGAAGGACGGGCCGAGATCATCTACGATGGGGTATCGATGCGGTCGGCTGTGTGCCGGGATCGGGAAACGGCAGCAAAGCGGGGTCGGTCGACCGCAAGATGGTGGGCAGGACGAGCTCGCCCTGGTCATGCCCGACAACTCGGAACGCCGCCGCCGCCAGCAAGAGCTCAACATCCGCGTCATCATGGGCAACCCGCCTTACGCTGTGTCGCAGCACATCGACTACCCCCATCTCGACGGACGCATCGCTGAAACATATGCTGCGCGGTCGTCCGCAACGCTGAAGACCAAGCTCTACGATAGCTACATTCGGGCTATCCGCTGGGGAGCAGACAGGCTGGGGGAGAGCGGTGTGCTGGCCTATGTGACCAACGGCGGCTGGGTCGACGCAAACACTGCCGACGGCATGCGTAAGTCAATTATCGATGAGTTCGCGTCGATCTACATCTTTCACTTGCGAGGGAACGCACGAACGTCCGGCGAACAACGTCGGAAAGAGAGCGGCAACATCTTCGGAGAGGGCAGCCGCGCACCTATTGTAATCAGCGTGTTCGTCAAGAACCCCAGCGCCAAGCAGCAGGGCCGGATATTTTTCCACGACATTGGCGATTACTTGTCGAGGGAGGACAAGCTGAAGATCGTCGCCAGCTTCCGTAGCGTTCTCGGCATAAGAGTGAAGAGCGGGTGGCAACAGATTGTGCCCGATAATCACGGCGACTGGTTGAAGCAGCGCGATGACAGCGTGGCTGACTACATCGGCATCGGAGACAAAAAAGACCAGCAGGCGCCCGCGCTGTTCGAGAGCTATTCGCTTGGTGTGGCGACTGGCCGCGACGCCTGGTGTTTCAATTCTTCAAGGATGCGACTTGGTCGGGCTATCGAACACAGTATAAATCACTACAACTCGCGACTGGCAGAATTCGTTCGCGCTCGCGCGGCTGATCGGACTTTGGCGCCCGAGCCTTACATGGCATCGTCCCCGGGCGACCTGTCGTGGACGGCAAATCTTCGCACGGCATTTGCACGCGAAGAAACGTTGAACATCTACGAAGGGACTTTCGTCACTGCGACCTACCGCCCTTTCTTTCAACAGCACCTCTATTTCAGTAGGCAGTTGATCAACCGGGTAGGACTCTTCCCACGCTTGTTCCCGGAACAAGGCACTTCGAACAGGGTGATCTCCCTGTCGAGCACAGGTAGCCGGGCTGGATTGTCGACGCTCATGACTGACAATATCGTTAGTTTGCACATTGCGTCGATGGACGGCTCCCAGTGCTTCCCGCTCACCCTCTACGCCCGTGCCGACACCGATGCCGACGACGACCTGTTTTCGATGGTCGAGGACGCCAAGCCCACCTACCGCACCCGCCACGGCATCACCGACGCGGGCCTCGCCTACTTTCAGGCGGCTTACCCGGGCGAGACGATCACCAAGGACGACATCTTCTACTACACCTACGGCCTCCTGCACTCCGAGGACTACCGCCGCCGCTTCGCCGACAACCTGACTAAGGAACTGCCTCGCATCCCCTGTGTGAAGCAAGCCGCCGACTTCTGGGCCTTCGTCCAGGCCGGCCGTGCCCTGGGTGATCTCCACGTCGGCTACGAGACCATCGAGCCCTACCCGGTGACCCTGAAGCAGGGTGACCTGTCCCTCGCCTCGATCGACGACTCGGTGAAGTTCTTCAGGGTGGAGAAGATGGCCTTCGGCAAGGGCAAGGACCGCTCGGTCATCCACTACAACCCGAACATCACCCTGATCGACGTGCCGCTGGAAGCCTACGACTACGTCGTGAATGGCAAGCCCGCGATCGACTGGGTGATGGAGCGCCAGGCGGTGAAGGTCGACAAGGACAGCGGCATCGTGAACGACGCGAACGACTACGCGAACGAAACCGTCGGCGACCCGCGCTACCCCTTCGACCTGCTGTGCCGCGTGATCACCGTCAGCCTGGAGACGATGAAGAGCGTCAGGGCACTGCCGCCGTTGGAGATTTGAGATGAGCGAACTGAAGACCCTATTCAAACGCGTCGAATACGACCTGGAGGGCCTCCTGCACTTCATCGACCTTGGCGACATCGCGCTTCCTGACATCCAGCGGCCTTTTGTCTGGACCAACGCAAAGGTGCGCGACCTGTTTGACTCGATGTATCGCGGTTTCCCGGTCGGCTACTTCCTGTTCTGGGAGAGCGAGTCCGAGGCAGGGGTGAAACAGATCGGCGTGAGCGCGAAGCAGTTCAAGAAAGCGTCGCGCCTGGTAGTCGACGGCCAACAGCGCCTGACCTCGCTCTACGCAGTGTTTCGCGGGCAGAAAGTGCTCGACGCAAACTTCAAGGAAAGACAGATAGAAATCGCCTTCCGGCCGCGCGATGGAAAGTTCGAAGTGACGGACGCAGCGATCAGACGCGATGTCGAGTGGATCCCAAACATCTCGGATCTCTGGTCCAGCCGGAAATCCTCCTACACCCTTGTGAAGGACTTCTTGGGTCTGTTGAAAAGCAAGGTCGACTTGCCGGACGCGGATGAAGAGGTCATCGCTCACAACCTCGACAGACTATTTGATCTCCGCAAATACCCGTTCACGGCGCTAGAAATCGCCTCATCGGTCGATGAGGAGCAGGTCGCCGATATCTTCGTGCGCATCAACAGCAAGGGCGTGCCGCTGAATCAGGCGGACTTCATCCTGACCTTGCTCTCTGTTTTCTGGGAAGAGGGCCGTCGGGACCTTGAAACCTTCTGCCACTCTGCGCGAACGAGCGCGAAGATCGACGGCAAGGCATCTTCGTTCAACCACCTTATCGACCCCGATCCCGATCAGCTCTTACGCGTCTCGATCGCCTACGGTTTCGGGCGTGGGCGCCTCAAGAGTGTCTACCAGATCCTGAGGGGCAAGGACGCCGAGACTGGCGAGTTCTCGGACGAAAAGCGTGAAGCCCAGTTCCAGGTGTTGAAAGACGCGCAAGCCGAGGTGCTCAATCTGACGAACTGGCATCAGTTTCTCAGCGCGATCGTGGGCGCCGGGTTCCGTAGTGCAGAGATGATCTCCTCGAACAATGCACTGCTTTACGCCTACGCGTTCTACCTGCTCGGTCGCAAGCGCTACGGCGTTCCTGAGCACGTTTTACAGAAGCTTATCGGCCGGTGGTTCTTCGCGACTTCGCTGACCGGTCGCTACACCAGCTCTCCCGAGTCTGTCATGGACGGCGATCTTGCGCGTTTTCGATCAATCACCACCGCGGACGGCTTCTGCGCGGTTCTGGACGGCATCATCGAGAGCAACCTGACAAGTGACTATTGGCAGATAACACTGCCTTCGAAGCTCGACAGCTCGTCGGCGCGAAATCCCGAATTGTTCTGCTACATCGCGTCCCAGAACTTGCTCGGCACGCACGTCCTCTTTTCACATAAGACGATCCGCGACCTGATCGACCCAGCGCTCCAAACCAAGAAGAAGCCTCTAGAGCGTCATCATCTCTTCCCACGCGCTTTTCTCGAAGCCAGCGGGATCGTCGATCTGCGACACATCAATCAGATGGCAAACTTCGCGCTTCTTGAATGGCCCGACAACATCGGTATTGGCGATGACGCACCGGACGTCTATGTTCCTCAGGTGCTTTCTCGGCTCGACGGGGATGTCGCCCGCAAGATGATGCAAGATCATGCACTACCTGAGGGATGGCATAAGATGGTCTATGACGACTTTCTGACTGCGCGTCGCTCGTTGATGGCCGCAGTGATCAAGAAGGGTTTTGAAGCCCTTTCTTGAGTGGTCCGCAGGGGAGGCCTGACGGCGAGGCTCTCTGAGTGCCCAAGCGCAAGAGATCCTCGACTGCGCAATTCCCTATGATGGATGCTACGTCCTCCAGCCGCGCAGACGAAGATAAAGCGTCGTGTTAACGGAATGGCGCTTTCGAGAACATGATCGTCGTGTCATGTTAAGGAAACGCAGTTTTTCGAACATGACGTGATGCACATGTTAAAGCCGACTTACACACTTCCGACACTGCCGCCGCCGGTCGATCTGGAGACGGTGAAGGTGCTCAAGGCGCTGAACCTAGCGTCGCGGGCGCTGGCGGATCTGAAGGGGCAGGCGCGCACGATCCCGAACCAAGGCATCCTGATCGACACGCTCGCGCTGCAGGAAGCGAAAGCATCATCAGAGGTCGAGAACATCGTAACGACGCAGGACGAGCTTTTCCAGGCCGACCTCTTCCCTGATGGCCCGCAGTCTCCGGCCGCCAAGGAGGTCGCCAGGTATCGCGACGCACTGCGTCTGGGGCTCAGCAGGTTGTTGGAAACGAGTGGCCTGATCCCGAACTCGACGCTGATCGACATGTTCCGGCTCCTCAAGGATCGCGACGACGGTTTTCGTGTCACGCCCGGCACCGCGCTAAAGAACGAGCGGAACGGCGACATCGTCTTTGTGCCTCCTCAGGACGCGAACGAGATCGTCACGTTGATGACCGCCCTGGAGCGCTTCGTGAACGACGACGCGGTGTCCGACCTCGACCCTCTGATCAAGATGGCGCTGATCCCAACACGCTCGAAGCAGGCCCGACTGGCGGACTTCTGCGCGACCTCGGTAGCCATGTCGTCGACCAGATGCTCTGGCTCCTGGGGCCGGTCGTCTCTGTCGATGCCCAGATGGACTTCGTCGATCTGCAAAAAGGTCCGACCGACGTTGCGTTCACGATCACTCTTCGCCACAAATCCGGAGCGCACTCGCACCTATCGGCAAGCAAACTGAATCATCTGACTTCGCGGGAACTCCGGGCATACGGAGCCAAAGGCAGCTACGTGTCCCACGCTACCGATGTGCAGGCGCAGGCAATCTTCGCGGGCAAACGCCCCGCAGATGACCCCGACTGGCTTCGGGAGCCCGAGGCGGCGTGGGGGACACTGTTGCGATGTCCGCGACCGGTGCTGCAAGGGTGATCGATGGTGACACAGTGGAGATCACTGGCACCGCCTTCCGACTGTCCGGCATTGATGCACCTGAGCTAGGCCAACCCTGTATACGTTCAGACGGTGTCGCATTCGATTGCGGCGAAGTAGCCATGCGCGGATTGGAAAAGGCCATAGCTGGAGGTGAGGTGACATGTAATGCCGACGTCCTGGATTTCTATCGCCGCCCGGTACCCAAGAAAATTTTTGCGCTTCGTCGAGTTTTTCTCGGAAGAGGCAGACCGACGCAGAAATCACAAGAAAAGGAAAAACTATTTCCGAAGCACAGTGCGGAACGTTGCATTCAGGCTTCCGCGAAAAGCAGGCACCAGCGCGGACCTGGTCCGCCTTTTACAGATCGGCGTATTCGATCCCGATCGCTTCACCGATTGTGCGGATCTCATCCTCGACCGAAGCCGCCCGGACCGGCCTGGGGGGGCCGATCTGTTCGAGAGCATCCGTGCAGCGATCCCCGAAGAGCATCATCGCGAATTCGGGGCCGCACTGATAGGAGGTGTAATAGATCCCGTCTGCCCAGGGGGCGTGGGCATGGATGGCCTCGGCCCAAGCACGCGTCGCCGGGTAGTGGAGGGTGCCGCCGCTCAGGAGAGCATTCCCCACCAGACCGAGGACGCGCTGGCCAATTGCGGTCAGGTCGACGAATTCCAGCGCGCGCCGTGTCCGAACGGTCGAGTGTTGGTGCTCATCGAAGTCCTGGGGCGACACGACGGTCATCGCCGCCGGGTCCGGTATGGCGTCAGGAGCGCGAAGAATGATTTCGCAGGTCGCACAGCGAAAGGATTGCGCCGCATAGATGGTCGGGATGATCGCTCCGGTCCGGTCGCGGATCGGAGCGAAACGCGCATTCCCGCGATCGGTAGCGTTGAACTGGCAGGGGCCATATGCCCCGTGGTAGATCCGATGGAGTTCCACACCGACAGACAGGCCGATGCGGAGAGTTGCGCGGAAATTCTCCGGGATCGGATCCGCCAGATCGATCACGATCCGTGCGGGCATCAGCCATGGATCTCCGGCTCGATCTCACGGCGGAAGGCGTCGACGATCTCCTCATCCGCCCGGCCAAGAAGCTCCGCCGGCGCGCGGCCGAAATCGGCATGGGGCCGGGTCAGCCAGTAGCAAAGGCGAATGTGGCTCCAATGGTCCGGTCGCATGCGGTTCAGTTCGCGCAGCACCGGATAGATCTGCCCGGCCTCCAGATCGAACTGGAAGAGCGGATAGAAGGGCCGGCCATCCCGGTCGATACGGATGAGCTCCCCCCGCTCCTCTTTGCGCCGGAGCGTCGCGGAGGGGTTGGATTTGGACAGCCGCAACAGTTCGCAGGCCTCGGTTTGATCGGCCATGTCGAGTGTAGCCAGGAAACGCTCCTGGACCCGAACCCGGTTCAGGGCCGTCTTGACCGCGAGGTTCCGCCCGGAAGGCAGGGCCTCCCGGATCATCTTGCGATAGTTGTCCGCGAGCGCTCTCACCTCCGCGGAAAGAGCAGCCTCCGCCGCATCGGCAAAGCGGGACACCGTCCGGCGTTCCGATACATGTGCCGCCCCGATCAGATCTCCGATGAAGACCAGGACCATGCCGGTTTCCGTAGCATGAGCCTGCAATTGTTCGTGGTTCAGGATGCGGCGCGGTGCGGCACGATCCGACCGCCCCGCCACCTCGGAGACGATGGTCGAGATATTTTCTTCGGTCTGCACCAAGTAATGCATAGCTTCGCTATCTTGGATATATCGTCATCACTTACTATCCAATATAGCACAAATCCACCTATTTGCAAGAAGCTCAGTCCTGCGCGGCACATGCGGGCGACCGTGCGACCCTGGTCCTCGACAACGCAGGTCAGCATGGACCGCGCTGGCAGGCGGTGCTGCCAGTGCCGAACATGCAGTGGGTTAGCGACCTCACCTATGTCGCCACCCTGCGAGGCTTCGTCTGCGTCGCCTTCATCATCGACGCCTACCTGCGGCACCCGAATGCCCAACATCCTGTTCCAGAGACCAACAGCATCGATGTATCGACCCAGTGAAACTCTGCTCATGCTACAAGGGAGCACGCCACCCGAGCACTCGGAGACTGGATCAGCTTCTACAACAACCGCCGCCCTCATCAGGCGATTGCCATGCGCACGCCGGCCGAGGCATTCAGATTAGCGGCTTAACCTGAGCAGATTCCGCTGGGTCGATACAAAGAAGCTGGAGATCAACTTTTCTCTATTGGAAAAGATCATTGAATCTGGATATTTGACGCCCGAGAACCGCTCACCCAAAAAGGGTGTCGGCGCAATTCCCATGATTGCCGAGGCAGATATCATCCGTTTTATGGAGGAATATGTTATGCGAAGAATGCCTGATATGCGCGCGGATGCGGACCGCCCTAAAATCAGCACTATCATTGTTAAATAACATAGTCTCTATACTATGGCAAAAAACTGAGACTATCATTCCCGCCAGGGCGTGACGCCCAATGGACGGCGCCGGGTGTTGGGATAGTGGATGGTCTATAGACTATCCATGGAACTCCACCTCTATGCGGGAATGATTGGATTGTCAGGCGTATGTGGTCCGGGCACATGTCCAGCTGGCACAACGGCGGCGGCACCAAGAATATGCTTCTCTTGATCATCAAAAAAGATGTGTGCGCCCATAGATTTGAGGATAGGGGCCTTGCTATTGGGGCCAACGAAATGTGCTTCGTCTGCTGGAGTGCCCCAAGCACGAAAGGTATGCACAACGCGCGCATGAGCCGGAGCATTGCGCGCCGTAACGAGGCAGATACGAACTTTACTTACGCCGCGACCGTTGAGATGTATGGTTCGCAGCATGCTCAATTTCTTTAAAAACTCGCCAAAAGGTCCGCCCAACATAGGGTTCATCGCATTCTCCACTTCGTGCTGCAGGAAACCCTCAAGGCCTTTCTCTTTGTAGACGAGGTCTGATTCTGCGCTAAACAGAACGGCATCTCCATCAAAGGCAATGCGGACCTCGTCCTCGTCGACTAGCGCACAACCCTCGGAGGGAGGCATTCCTAGCTTGGCAGCGGCGGTGTCGGCCGCAACTGCGGCCTGAACATCAGAAGCATCATTCGATAGAAATAAGTCAATATTCCAAGCTGGAATATAGGGAGAAAGCGGGCGGCCACTTGTGAAGCTTCCAAGTTTTATGGGTAGGCCATAAGAATTGATTGAGTTAAACGCTCGCAGAGATAGGTCGGGCGAGTTTCTGGACATCAGAATGACCTCCACATATGGCTTCTGTGGATCGTCGTTGAGAGCCAGTATTCTCTGGATCACTTGGAATGCGGTGCCTTTGGGTAGCAAAATATTTTCGCGATCCCGCTGATACAAACAATAGGCTGCCACCCCTTGCTCTTCAAAAACTCTGTGCTTTTCGTCAAGATCGAATAGAGATCTGGTGGATATGCCTATCCGAAGCGGTCGGTTGATCAGACTTTCTCGAGCGGCTTCTTGTTCCAACTGCATACCCACATGAATCATTATTGTAGCTCAAATCGTGCGCAAAGATCTGCATCTGCAGATCGCACATGTGCCGATGCCAACCCATCGACCGTCGCATTTTCCAGCACGGCTGCCTCCGGGACGAGAAGATACGACCATGGCTTCTCGCCAGCTTGCTCCGCTTGCGCTTTCGTCGCAACGAACGCCCAGAGCGCTGCCGCTTCCGCCTTTCGCAAGACCACAGGATCGGCCATGTCGCTGGCCCGCTTGGTCTCGATGATCAACTTCTCGGCTTCAGTCTCCACCACGAAGTCTGGTTGGTAGGAGTTGCCATCACTGTCGAAAATCTTGAACTGGTTCGGCCCCGGCTTCATCCACAGGAGGACTTTCGGATCCTGTTCAAGGATAGCCGCCATCTTCCGCTCCGTGTCGGAGTCGAATTTGGCCATCTTATAGCAGCCTTTCTTGAAGCCGGTGAAGATGAAGCGCCGGATCTGGTTCAATTGCTCAGGAGGTTCGCGGAAGTCGCGCATGACTCCGGCCCCGCTACCGTCGAAGGTCTGCGGGCGCAGTTGGTCGAAGGCGGTGTTCACGGTGACGCGGTAGCTGGTCTGTCCGCGCCACATGTTCTGCTTCGTCTGAGCAAAGATCGCGTCCGCCATTGCCCGGGCGTGTCCCTGCAGGACTGCGTGGAGCTTCTCTGCTTCCGGGTATTTGGCTCGGAAGTGCGCCACAACCTGACCAGCCAGGTCGTAGAGAATGGCCGCATGGGCATCATAGTCGACTTCTGGGAAGTCCATCAACTTGGCGACAATATAGTCCTCAAGCCGCTCCGGCGTGTCGCCGCTGGTATCACCCGAGATGATATTGCGCTGCTCGGTCCGCAGAACCTGGATCAGAAGCTCTCGCGACAGCGGCTGGAAGTTCCAGCTCTTCAGGTCGAGCCGGAACGCCTTGAAGCCGAATGAAACCTGATCCTTTGGCGTTATGGTGAGCGTCGGGATCGCGATCGTCCGCGCGATCAGTTGCTTGCAGACCTCCTCGACGACAGCGGCGGCCTGTTCTGGCGTCACCGATGGGAAAAGGCCGTCCTGCATCTTCTGCGCCGCAAGGGCGGTTTCGGTGATGCGCTGCATGACCTTGGGATCCTTTAGATCCTTGATCGACGAAACCTGCTTGCTGACCCCGGGCAGCACAACGCTCAATACCGTTTTTGCCAGGTTGATTTCTTCGGGTTTGTTGAACCGGAAGGGTGGAGCGGATTCGGCCAGACCCGAGGCTCGCGTCGCGGCAGGTTGTTCATAAGCTCCTGCTGTGCCCCCTCGAGCCGCTGCCGCTGCAGACTGGGCCTCGGCCTCCTGGACCATCTGGTCGATGATGGACGGAGCCGTCACCAGGACCGGCTTCGACGACGGCACGTCCCCGCCATCCCCGATCGTCACTGTCTTCAGCTTGCGCGTGACGCCATTGTCTTCTTTCGCGCGTTCGATCAGGTCGTTGAAGCGATCATGGGCAATGACGGTCAACTGATCGACCACAGCCACGCCGGTGCGCTTGCCATAAGGCAGCCGCAGCCCGCGACCCAGCGTCTGCTCGGTCAGGATGTCCGAGGCCGAGGCGCGCAGCGGGACGATGGTGAAGAGGTTGGAAACGTCCCAGCCCTCTTTCAGCTTGTTGACGTGGATGACGATATCCGTGTCGCCGCCCTTTTCGATGTTCAGCAGGCGTTGGGCATTCTCGTCGCTTTCCTCTCCGGTCAGCTTGGAATGGATCTCGATCACCCGGCCCTTGTAACGGCCATCGAAGAACTGCTCGGATTCGATGAAATCCCGCACCTGCCTTGCATGGGTCGTGTCCTGGGTCACCACCAGCATGAAGGGCCGCACCACCCGCACATCATGCTGCCGGGCATAGGTCTCCAGCGCCACCTTCACATGCTCGTGGTAGTTTATGCCGTCTTCCAGCTTGATCCGTTCCAGCGTGGCCTCGTCCACCGACTTCGGGTTGAAGTTGGCGCGGGTGCCGACGGCGGGTTCCTTGACATAGCCGTCCTCCATCGCGTCGGGCAGGTCGTAGCGGTAGACGACGTTGCGGAATTCCTGTGACTTCGAGCCGACCGATTTCGGCGTTGCCGTCACCTCCAACCCCAAAATCGGCCTCAACTCGGCAATCGCCCGCGCCCCGGCCGTGCCGCGATAGCGGTGGGCCTCGTCCATCAAGAGGACAAGGTCGTCCAGTTCGGACAGATAGGCGAAGTAGCTGTCGCCGATATACTCCTGCAACCGCTTGATCCGTGGCGCATTGCCGCCGCGCACCTCGGAATTGATCTTCGAGATGTTGAAGATGTTGATGATCGCGCCTTCACGTCCGAAGAAATCGGTGCCGCGCACGCCGCGGCCTTCCTCGTAGTTCTCGGCATTGACGATCAGGGGCGCGTTATGGGCGAAGGCTTCGATGCCCCGGAACACGTATTTCGGACTGTTCGGCTGGAAATCCGACAAGAGCTTTTCGTAGATCGTCAGGTTCGGGGCCAGGACGAAGAAGTTCCGGCTTTTGCCGATCATGTAGAGATAGCTGATGAAAGCACCCATCAGCCGGGTCTTGCCGACCCCGGTCGCCAGCGCGAAACAGACCGAGGGGAAGTCGCGCTCGAAATCCTCGAAGGCCGCATCGGGCAGGTTGCCGTAGGCTTGGCGCACGGCGGCCTTGGCGGCCTCGACATCGGTGGTCTTGGAGGGCGCGATCAGGTCGGTGATATCATCCAGCCGCCGCAACGCCTCGGCCTGCGGCTTGCGCAGGGACAGGCGCTGCGTGATCTGGGTGACGGCGCGCTTGGGGTCAACGGGGTTCATCCTTATGCCTCCCCGTCGTCATCAGTACCGGTGGCGAAAAGGTCGCCGGTGTCGGTATCGCGTCTGGCACGGGGGACCGGTTTCGCGGCGGGAAGGTCCTCCTCCTCTTCCGCCATCATCGGCAGGGATTCGATCTTCAGCGAATAGTCGTCCTTGCCCCATTCGCAGGCCGCCAGCACCGCCTGCGGGATTTTCCGCAACGTCAGGTTGGCCAGCCTGTCGGCGCCGGATTCGTAGGCGGTGCAGCAGATCAAGAGGCTGCGGCTTTCGCCCACCTCGTCCGATATGGCGCGGAGCTGGTCGAAGGTCAGGCTGTTGGTGGTGACATAGATGAACGAGGTTTCCGAGGACTGGCCGTGCATCCAGTAATGTTCGGTCGAGGGGGCGTAGGTGTAGTTGAAATGCTTGCACATCGCCTCGGCCAGCATGGCAGGATTGTATTCCTTGCGGATCACCCAGTTGCCCCACTGGTCCTTTTCCAAGAGCGAGGGCGCGAGGCGGAAGAAGCGGTATCCGCCGCCGCCCTTCCAGCCCGCCGCCTCGGTCACGCCGCCCTTGTCCTGCCCGTCGATGACCTTGTTCAGGCGGGGCACGATATGGGTTTTGGCATGTTCCCCCAGTTCCACCATGATCCAGCGGCGCCCCATCTTGTGCGCCACCGCGCCGGTGGTGCCAGACCCGGCGAAGGAGTCGAGGACAAGATCGCCGGGGTTGGTAGCTACCTCCATTACCTTTCGAAGCAGTCTCTCCGGCTTTGGGGTGCCGAATAGGCTGGTTACAGGAATTTCAGGAAACAAGTTTTTCAATTCATACTTGGCTTGCCGATTGTGCCCTGTTTCATCCAAATCCACCCAGAGAGAAGATGGTGGCAGGCCTGACTGATCCGATAGATAGGTTCTGCGTATCAAGCGTTTCCCGTCCGGCGAGAATCTAATCTCGCCAGTTTTCATCTTTGCGTCGATTGTTTCGCGAGACCATCGCCAACCATTGGGGGGATGTTTAATAGTGTATCCTTGGGGAGATACCACATCAAATTGCAGATTTGGCCGCAGCCCCGGATTCTGCATATTGTTGCCGTCAAACCAAGGACCGCGAGGATCGTTGTCTGGATTCTTGAAGTGCTTCCTTTTCGATGGGTCATTAAGAAAATTCGGCCGCCAGTCCGGATCTTTCGCGTAGACCAACAAGCTGTTGTGATCCAGAGAAAATTTGGTGACGTTATTGTTGCTACTGTCAGATGTTCTCCAAATAGTGTCCGAGATGAAGCAACGGCGACCAAAAATCTCGTCACACATGACTTTCAGATAATGGCCTTCATTGTCATCAATGGCAATCCAAAGCGAACCGTCCTTAGAAAGAAGATTCCATATAATCTCCAGCCGATCCCTCATCATCCCCAGCCAGAGGGAATGCTCCAGCCCGTCGTCATAGTGCTCGAACGCCGACCCGGTGTTATACGGCGGGTCGATGAACACGCATTTCACCTCCCCCCGCACATTCGGGTCGGTCTCCAGCGCTTTCAGCGCCAAGAGGTTGTCACCATGGATCAGGACATTGTCGAAAATATTCCCCTCGCGCCGGGCCTCGGCGTGATGCGAAAACTCGGGGTCTTCGATCAGGATGCGCGGTTCCAGCCGGGGGCGGATGTCCTTGCCGATCCAGGTGAGTTCCAGCCTGGTCTTTCCCGTCGCCATGAAAGGCCCCCTTACGTCAACGTCCAGCGTATCGTGAACAGGTCTTCGACCTGCGGTGTCAGGTTCAACTGCTCGGCGATGGCGTCGAGCATCCGCTCGCGTTCCTCGTCGATCTCGCGCAGCCGGGTGTGCAACTGGTGGCGCAGGTCGTCAACCTGCCGCTTCAGCGCCTTGCCTTCGCGCTGCAACTCCAGCTTGGCCTGAAGATTCGGCGTGGCGCGGGCCAGCTTGGTCTTTTCGGTGGCCTCTTTGGTCAGGGCCTTCATCTGCTGTTCATAGGCGACCGCGGCATCGTTGCGCCATGCGTCGAGGCGCTCATCCTCTTCGTTGAGGAATTCGCCCAACCGCTCCTGCGCCCGGCCGATCAAGGTGGTCTGCCGGTCTTCCACCATCCCCGCCAGCGGACCTTCCGGCAATTCCTCCCCGATGGCCCCCACCTCTTGTCCGGGCACCATGAGCATCCGCTCGGCCGTGGCAGGGTCCAGCGGCGTGTCGTCATCGGTGAAACCCGCACAGATGATCTCATCCCAGGTCCGCGCCGGCGTTTTCAGCGTCAGCCGCGCCACCCGCATCCAGCCGGACTGGCCGCGCAGCCGGGCGACATCGCCCAGATTGCCGTCATAGGCCGGATAGTTGAAGACAAGCCGCGCCGGGGCCAGGCTGCGCCCCTTGGCCTGCGCAACCAGCCGGTCCGCCAGCCCGCCATCGGCAAGCCGGAAGAAGTTCCAGCCCCGTTCATCGGCCTCGGGCCATTCGGTCGACCAGGTCGCGCCGTCATGATCGAAGCGCTGCGCGTGGTCGTCATGGAACCGCGCCCCGGGCAGTTCGGCCCGCGCAAGGCCGAGAAGGGCGCGCTTGAATTCGCCCAGGGCCGCGCCGACGCTTTCCTTGCGGCCCAGCAGGCGCTCGATGACCTTGTCGTCCATCTCGGCCAGAAGCTTGTTGCGGGCGTCCTGCTTGGCTTCGTCGATCTCGACGCTGAATTCCGCCTGCAAGCGGTCGAAGGCGGCATTGATCTCGGCGTCCGTCCGGCTTTGCTGGACGATTTCCAGGATGCGGCGTTCGATGTCGACGCCGGATTCGATGGCGCCCAGCACCTCGTCGGAAGAGCCGAAGACGCCGTCGAACAGCTTGAACTTCTGCTCTAGCAGTTGATGGATGCGCTCCTCGGCCTGGTTCTTGCGGTTCAGGAAGTTGATGACGGTGACGTCGATCTTCTGGCCATAACGGTGGCAGCGCCCGATCCGCTGCTCGACACGCTGAGGGTTCCAGGGCAGGTCGTAGTTGATGAGCAGCGAACAGAACTGAAGGTTGATGCCCTCGGCCCCGGATTCCGTGGCGATGAGGATGCTGCGGTCATGGCGGAAAGCATCGACGATGGCGGCCTTCATGTCGGCCGTTTTCGAACCTGAGACCACTTCGGTGCCACGGTTACTGGCAAGCCAAGCCTTGTAAAGTGCGGCGCTGTCATTGTCCGAATTCGACCCGTTCAGGATGACGGTCTGCCCGGCAAAGCCGTTCGCTTCGAGAAGGTCGCGCAAGTAGCTCTGGGTGCGGACGGATTCCGTGAAGATGACGGCCTTGCGGCTCCCCCCCTTCCCGGTGATTTCGGTCATGACGCCGGGCAGGCAATCCAGGAGGGCCTTGGCCTTAGCATCATCGGTGATCGACTTCGCGAGGTCGCGGTAACGGGTCAGCTCGGCGATCTCGGCCTGAAGCTTCTTGGGATCCACCTGTCCGATCTTGTCGTCCGAATGATCCTCGACGGCATCCGCCTCGGCCCCCGCGCCAGCGTCGCGCCATTCCTCCGCCTCCTCGGAGAAGCCGTCAATGTCCTCAAGGGTCTCGTCGTCGACGATCAGCTTCGCTTCGAGACGATGGACGATCTTGTCGAGCGTTTGCGCGATGGCGAAGGACGACGATCCCAGGATCTTGCGCAGCATCAGGGTGACGAGATGCCGGCCATTCTGGCCGAGCGCGATGGTTTCTGGGTTCTGCAGATAGGCGGAAACCGAGTTGTAGAGATCGACCTCCAGCCGGTCGGGCGTGAAATCGAAGGTCTTCGGCAGGCGATTGGTATAGTTGATCAGGCCTGCCTTCTGAACCTGCCGCCGCAGGGTGCGCCTACAGATCGGATCGAGCCGCCGTGCCAGGAGCGCCCGCGACGTCGCATCCTCGCGCCCGCCGAACTCCGCGCGAAAGGCCTGTTCGGAACCGAAATAGGTGTCGTCGATGATGGTGACGAGGCCGTAAAGTTCCATCAGATTGTTTTGAAGCGGCGTGGCGGTCAGCAGCAGTTTATGGCATCCAGCCAAGGCATCGCGCAGGATCGCCGCCCGTGAGTGTTCTGCAGCTTTGTAGACGTTGCGAAGCTTGTGGGCCTCGTCGAAAACCACGAGATCCCACTTTACAGCGCGTAGGGCATCAGCGATACGAGCCGCGTATTCGTAGGACAGAATTATGATGCCCTCGCGCCGCCCGATCGGATTTGGCTGGTCGGCGGCGACAAGGTCTTTCAGTTTCTTCGCGTCCAGAATGATGGACGGCAGAGAAAACTTTTCCCGAAGCTCATTGGCCCATTGCTTGCGGAGCGAGGCCGGCACAACCAGAAGCAGGTTGCGGCTCCGCTCCCACCAACGCTGGCTAAGGACGAGCGCGGCCTCGATAGTCTTGCCGAGGCCGACTTCGTCGGCAAGCAGAACCCCCTTCGACAGGGGCGAGCGCAGGGCAAACATCGCAGCGTCGACCTGGTGGGGATTGAGGTCGACCCGTGCAGACGACAAGGACTGCGTAAGTGCCTCATCCTCTCCGATCCCCTCACGGGTCAGGTAGTGGGCAAAGTATTTTGCCTGGTGGGGGCTGAAGACATCGGTCAGTTCGGTCATGCACCTGAAATTTCAGCAAGAGTTGCTATTGCCACCCTTCTAGCACGATAAGAAAGGCGATCCAGTCGGAAGTCATTCGCCCGACCAGCGATGCCAGCCGGAATCACGTAGGGCGCCGTGCGTCGGATGGGGATTGAGAAGAGTCTGGGTTTGCCGAGCGACAGGACGCGAACCCCGCTACTCCTGCGCATGCATCCCTGGGGCCTTTACAATGAAGCGGATCATCGGGAGCAACGCCTCCCAAAGCACATCCTGTTCGGGTTTGTCCAGCTGCCGGTAGACTGCGATCAGGTCTCGCTCGCGCTCCGTCAGCATCTCGCCGGAACTGCCCGTTCCAATGGGGGGGGCCGAAAGCAGTTCGAACGGCTGACATGCCAGCGCGGTGGCAAGGCGCTCCATCCAGTCGACCGTCAGCCTCCGGCGTCCTTTTTCGAGGTGGCTGATCTGTTGGTTGGTCGTGCCAACGCGATCCGCGAGGTGCTGCAAGGTCAGACCTTGTGCTCTCCTGAGCTGTGATATCCTGTTCTCCATCCTGTCGGCATCCAACAATCAGTTGGATTGCGCAAGCGGATAGCTCCGGCGGAGGAGCGACAGGGCGACTGCCGGATCCCGACAGTTCTGCCTATGTATGAAAATCGGAAAAATAAAACAAAACGTATGGACTCGTGAGGGGCTCCTTCCTAACCTTGCAGCGCCTGCGCTGCACGGTCCTTGAGGCCGCACCTGGGGTACGGAGGCAAGAGTGACACGTAAAAAGTATCGCATCACCGTGCCTGGACGCGCGCTTTCATCTGAGGGGCGCCGGCGGGCGGCGGCCTATGTTCGCATGTCGACCGATCTGCAGCAGTATTCCACCGACAACCAATTGGCTGCCATCCGGGCCTACGCCGAGAAGAACAGGCTGGAGATCGTGCGGGTCTACGCCGACGAAGGAAAGAGCGGGATGCAGGCGAAGGGTCGGGATGCTTTTCTCGACATGATCCGCACCATCGAAGATGGCGAAGCCGATTTCGCAGCGGTCATCGTCTACGACCACAGCCGCTGGGGGCGTTTCCAGATCCCGCACGAGTCGGAGAGATATGCCTGGGTCTGCGCGAATGCGGGCATCGATATCCACCTCTGCATCGGCGGTGTGCCGGAGGGCGCTGAGCATCTGGGTGCCGTGATCTGGAGCCTTAACAGCTATGGCTCAGGCGAGTTCCTTCGTGTTCTGTCAGCAAAAGTTCATGCGGGCCACTGCAACCTGGTCCGGCTGGGGTTTCGTCAGGGCGGACCTGCCGGCTACGGTTTACGGAGGGTGCTCCTGAATGACAAAGGCCACATCAAGCAGGAGCTGAAACGTGGAGACCGTAAGAGCTTGCAAACCGAGCGGGTTGTTCTGCGGCCGGGCCCGCAGGCCGAGGTTCGACGTGTCAGATGGATGTATGAACAGTTCGCCTCGCACGGCCTGTCCGAGTCCGGCATCGCCGCCGAACTGAACGCGAAGGGTATCCTGACCGATTTCGGGCGCCCATGGACCAGCGCTACGGTGCATCAAGTTCTGACGAACGAGAAATATATCGGCAACAACCTCTACAACCGAACCTCTGCCAAGTTGACGGTGCCGCGACGGGCGAATGCGCCCGAGGACTGGGTTCGCGCCGATGGCGCATTTCCCTCTATCGTCCCGCATGATCTTTTCCTGACGGTGCGGCAGATCATTGCCGAACGGAACCGCCAGTATTCCAATGAGGAACTGCTCGAACGTCTTGCCAGCCTGTTTCATCGGCGCGGCATGCTATCCGGTCTCATCATAGACGAGACCGAAGACATGCCACCCGCCAGCGCCTACCAGTCGCGCTTCGGAAGCCTGATCCGGGCCTACGAGAAGGTCGGTTTCCATCCAGTGCGGGACTATCGTTACATCGAAATCAATCGTGCCCTGCGGCTTCTTCATCGGGAGACGGTGCAGTCCACAGTAGCGCAGATCGAGGCGCAAGGCAGCCGCGTCCGACGAAATCCAGTGAATGACCTTCTGGCGATAAACGATGAGTTCACCGCCTCGCTTGTCGTTGCACGGTGCCAGCAGACCGCAGCGGGCGGGCGGCGCTGGATCATCCGGTTCGATGCAAGTCTGGATCCCGATATCACCGTCGCCGTCCGGATGAATGGCGCGAACGATGCGGCCCTCGACTACTACCTCCTGCCACGCTCGGAAATCACGGGCCATAGGCTTGGCCTCGCAGAGGAGAATGGATTTATGTTCGATACCTATCGCTTCGACACCTTGGAAGACTTCGTCGTGATGACCCGGCGCAGCCAGATTGCGGAGCTCGTGTCATGGTGACCCCGCTTGCGCCGGCGCCGATACAATGGATTGCGATAGACCGGATCCAGATCTCCAACCCCCGTGAACGCAATCGCCAGACCTTCAAGGAGCTTGTTGAAAGCATCTCCAAGGTCGGCCTCAAACGGCCTATCACGGTATCGGGCGGAGAAAATGGTGACCCCTATCAATTGGTTTGCGGCCAGGGCCGAATCGAGGCATTCCTCGCACTCGGGCAAAAGGAAATTCCAGCGGTCATTAGGGACCATACCGTCGAGGAACGTCTGGCGCACAGCATCATCGAGAACGTAGCTCGACGCCAGCATCGTCCACTGGAACTGCTTCAGGACATCGGTTCGATGCGTCAACGCGGATATTCCTGTGAGCTTATCGCGCAGAAAACGGGATTGTCGCACGGATACGTTCGGCAGATCAGCCAGTTGCAGGAGGCCGGAGAGGAACGCCTGATCAACGCCGTCGAGGCCGGACGCATCCCGCTGAACATCGCGCTGGAGATTGCGCGGTCGGAGGACAGCTCGATACAGGAGTCGCTCGCGGCTGCCTACGAGGCGAAACAGCTTAAGGGAAACCAGTTGCTGGCTGCGCGCCGACTTATCGAGCAACGTCGCCTGCGAGGAAAGAGAAACCGGCCTGATCCGCGCAAGAAGAGCACATCCGGTATCTCTCCCGAAATGCTCATGACGACTTGGAACAAGGAAATAGCAAGACAGCGCGATCTCGTCCGTAAGGCGGATCGGACTTCAAGCGACCTTACATTCATCATCGCGGCCTTGGATGCGCTGTTCAAGGACGAGGATTTCTACACACTGCTTCGAGCTGAAAAAATGGAAACTCTTCCTGCGCCCATTGCCAGCCTGGTTCTGGAGAGACGCCAATGACCGATCCCGAGCCTCCGAAGATTGGAGCAGCCTTCGAGCCTGACCTGATCGAGATCCCGTTCGACCGCATTATTTCTGGAAAAACTTTGCCGGCCACGGCACAGGCGAGCCGGAAATTTCAGATCATCGTGGAAACAATGTTGCGGGCAGGCATGGTCGAGCCGCCGGTAGTGACGCGAATGAAGGACGGAAGCGGCAATTTCCTTCTGCTGGACGGTCATGTCAGATTCGGTGTTCTGAAGGCGAATGGTTCCGAGCGGGTGACTTGCCTTGTAGCAACCGACGACGAGGCATTCACCTACAACAAGAGGAACAGCCCCGTCGCTACGGTTCAGGAACACCGGATGATTTTGAGGGCGATAGAAGACGGCGTCTCGGAGCAATGGCTGGCAGAGATGATGAAAGTCGACATCAGCACGATCCGTCGGAAAGTCCGCCTTCTTGACGGTATCGCCCCGGAAGTTGCCGAGATGCTGAAAGACAAGCGGTGCCCGATTGCCAGTTTCCAGATCTTGCGGAAGATGAAGCCCGCTCGTCAACTCCATGTGGCGGCCTTGATGGTTTCCATGAGCAGTTATTCATCCGGATTTGTCCAGACCATGCTGGATGCCACCAAGCCGACCGACCTATTGGTTCTGCCAAAGTCTAAGGTGAAGGGTCTGTCGCCGGAGAAGGTAGAACAGATGCAAACGGAAATGGCCGATCTCCAAAACCGTATCCGGGAAATCGAAAGCTCCTATGGAGCCGAAAATCTGAAACTGGTTCTGGCATCCGGCTATATCGCATCGCTTATGGAAAACTCACAGGTCAGGAGATTTCTCGACCAGCGCCACAAGGAGATATTCACAGAGTTCCGGCGTATCGCCGAACAGCGAAGCAGGCAGGTCGCCATTCAGGCAACGGGTTAGCCTATAGCGCCTGCCCGATGCGGAGCCGGTCGCCGGCCCATCGCCAGCTGCCTTGCGATCTTGGATCGACGGGCGATTTCACTCTTGCATCACAACGGCAAGGATCGTTTCCGACAGATCGGGGCCAACGCGCTGGAACCCCAGCAGTCGCGCCACCGCCCTGGTCATTTCATCCGGTGGCATGACGCCGCTTTCGCTGCGTATCCGGGCGACTGCGGCTGCGATTTCCATCGGTGGCAGATATTCGGCCTTCAGAATCCCACCCGCCTCGTCTCTGCGATCGCGCACCGGCGGCGCAGCCGCCTGTTCCTCCGTCAGAACGAACGAACCGACCCGACGCAGGCGGTTGTCGCTGCGCCGCATTGCTGCAGCCAAAGCCCGCATCGCCGCATCGACGATGCGTCCGCCTGTGCGGGCCTTGCCGAAGGCCGCCGCGATCCGGCGCGCGATCTCGTCCACATGAATCGGTCCCTCGATCTCGACGATCCTGATGATGAGATCGCCGATCTGTCCCTGCGGCGCCTCGTGCGGCTCCACCGCGCTGCGGACAGACAATTCCGCGCGCCGGTAGGGCGGCGCGCTCAGTTCCAGGTGGCCGATCTCGATCGGACCCGAGGTTTCATTCTCGGGCGCCAAAATTGGCGCCATCCCTCCAGTGTTCGCGCCCCGCACCGCGATTCCGTCCGATGCTGCTTCCTTTGCCGTCAACAGGGCTTCGGCAAGCCGCCGGACTTCATGCTCGCGGCGATGGAACCAGTCCGTGCTCCAGATCCGGTGGAAGCGCCAGCCGAGGCTTTCCAGCACGTCCTGACGCAGACGGTCCCGCTCGCGCGCCCAAAGTGCCGCATGATAGGCCGCGCCATCGCATTCGACGGCCACAATATACTGGCCGGGGCGGTCCGGGTGGCGCACGCCGATGTCGATGCGGAAACCGGCGGTGCCGACCTGCGGATCGGCCTCATACCCGAGACCGCGAATGATGCGGATCACATCCTCCTCGAACGGGCTGTCAGCCTCGAGACCGGTGGCCACGCGTTCTTCGATGACGCCGGTCTTCGCGAAATCGAGGAAGCGTTTCAGGACGCGCGGGCCTTCCCGCGACGACCGGCTCGGGTCGATGTCGCCAGGATCGAAGGAGGCAAAGACTTCGCAGCGGATTCTGGCCCGTGAGAACAGCACGTTCAGGCGCCTCTCGCCGCCTTCGCCGTTCACCGGGCCGAAGGACATCGAGGCCAGCCGCCCGTTCGGTTCCTGCGGACCGTAGCCGACCGAGATCAGGATCACGTCGCGCTCGTCGCCCTGCACGTTCTCGATGTTCTTGACGAAGACATCCTCGGCCCGGCCCTCGCGCAGGAAGGCGTCAAGCACCGGATCGCGGCGGCGCTCGTATTCCAGCACCTCGGTCAGCGTATCCGACTGCGCCTTGGAAAACGCCACGACGCCCAGCGACAGGTCCGGGTAGGTGCGGGCATGTTCAGCGACCGCCTTCACCACATGCTGCGCCTCGATCTTGTTGGTGCCGGCGCGCGCTGTCGTCGTCTTGCCACGGGCGTAGACGCCAGGCACACGGTGGAACTTCAGCCCGTAATTCGGATCCAGCTGTAGCGGCGATGGCGGCAGGACCAGGTTGTCGCCATAGAATTCGGCATTCGAGACCCGGATCAGCGAAGGGTCGCGCGACCGGTAATGCCATTCCAGCATCCGCGAGCGCAGTCCCCTCGCTTCGCAGAGCGACAGGATACTCTCCATATCGGCAGCCGTGGCGCCGACCGGCTGATCTTCGTCTTCCTCCTCCTCATCGCCCTCATCTACCAGCCTGTCGAAAAACGAAGTCGGCGGAAGCTGCTTCTGGTCGCCCACCACGACGATCTGGCGCGCCCGCGCGATGACGCCCAAGGCATCCTCCGGCCGGATCTGCGAGGCTTCGTCGATCACCAGCAGGTCGAAGGTCACCGTGTCGGGCGGCAGGAACTGCGCGACCGAGATCGGGCTCATCAGCATCACCGGCTTGATGCGCTGCACCATGGAGCCGGCGTTTCTCATCACCCAGCGGATCGGCTTGTGGCGGCTTTTCCGGCCGATCTCGCCACGGATCACGCCCATCTCGCCCATGCTGCCGCGGGGAATTTGGGCGAAATGGCGCGCCAGGATCAGCGCCTGCGCGTCGTTCAGGCGTGAACGCTCCTTTTCCTGGAACAGGCGCACCAGCTCATGCCGGTCCAGCCCGGCCAGCCGCCCAAGTTCCGGCCGCGCGGCCCGTGCCGCGTTCCACCGCGCCTCGGCGCAGGCATAGGTGAATTCGTCCACCGCCTTGTCAGGATCGACACGGCCATCGCCGACCGCATCGACCACATCGCCGGCCCCGGCCTCGACCATCTGCGCCGTCGCGCGCGCCAACGCCGCCCAGTCGGCATAACTCCAGCTCTCGGTGCGCATGTCCTCGAAGGCTGCGGCCAGCTCTCCGATATCCACGCCGCGCAGGTCCGGGACGAACTCGGCCTGCTCCAGACTAAGCTTCAACCGGGCAATCGGTTTGCCGGCCTGCTCTTCAGCATTACGGGCCAAGGCCGCAAGAGCCGCTCGCGCAGGAACATCGGCCGCCACCAGTGCCGACAGGACATCTTCGGCCGAAGCGAAACCAGTGATCTTCAGCTTGCCCAGCCAGGCCGAAACTTCGGCGAATCCCGCGAAATCGGTGCGCTCGCAGCGCCAGTTCTCGCCCAGGGCGGCTTGCAGCCACGCCTCATCATCGGCCAGCCGTCGACGAAGGGTCTGCACATGGGCCAACTGGTCGACCAGCGCCAGGCGCTCCGCCGCTGCCTTCGGAAGCGGTGCCGACAGCAGCCCTGCCAGACCTGCCGAGGCTTTGCGATAGGGCCCGAATATCCGCGCGAAGAAGGAAGCCTGACCGCCGGCGATGGCGACCCGCAAAGATGAAATATCTGCCGTCCACGCCGGTTCTGCGAACCGGCTCTCGGCGTCACGCCGCGCCTTGGACCATTCGCTGCCTGCGGTCAGGGCCTCGGCCAGCCGGGCCTGATCGACACGCTCGAACAGGCTCTGCGTGACAGCGGATTGCGCATCTGAGGGGGCCGAGGACAACAGCTCCAATATGGCTACCAACGCTGTCACATCGGAAAGCGAAAGCGGCACGGGCCGAAGCGCCGTTCTTGCCAGCCGCGCGGCCTCTTCCGCAAGTTTCCGCAGCGCGCTGGATGCCGCTTCCAGTTCCAGCTCCAGCCTGGAAAGGTCGGTTGGCTGAAGGTCGTAGTCCCGGGTGCCCCGGAAAGGATGCGCCTCCGGAGCGCCGATCCGGGTCAGGGCCTCGACGAAGCGGGCGATGGCCTGGGCCGCCACACGCCTTTGCGACAACCCGAGACGGTCGAGATGATCCAACGGGATCGACGGCGGCTGCACGCCTTTTCCGATCAGTCCGATGATCTCGGACATGGCCCGGAACGGCGTATCGCCCGGCGCTCCCATGGGCTGATGCAGCAGGTCCGAAATCCTGTTCAGCGTGTCTCGGTCCTGCCGCAAGGCCGCCGCGTCCGCAATTGCCGGTAGCGCCGCCGCGCTGGCCATCAGGGTTCGGCCCAGTTCCTGCGCAAGTGCCTTCTTGTTGGCGCTGCGGGAATGCAGTTCCAGGCAGATGTCGCGCAGGCCGGATTTTACGAGCCGATGATGCACGACCGACAGCGCCGCCATCTTCTCGGCCACGAAAAGCACGGTCTTGCCGTCATGCGCCGCCGCCGCGATGAGATTGGTGATCGTCTGGGACTTGCCAGTTCCCGGCGGTCCCTGAACGACCAGGTTCGACCCACGCCGCACCTCCTCGATCACCTTGGTTTGCGAGGCATCTGCATCGACGACCTGAACGATGTCGGCGGGATCGAGCAGGATGTCGAGCTTGTCCTCGGGCCCGAACAGCGATTGCCCGCCATCGAACCCCTGGGCCAGCAGTCCTGCCAGAAGCGGATTGTCGGTCAGCCCGCCTTCGGACCAGGAGGTCGGGTCCAGGTCACGATGCATCAGAAGCTTCGCAAAGGAAAAGAACCCAAGCTGCATTCCATCTGCATCGACCGACCAACCGGGCTGACCCGAGACCGCATCGGCCACGCGCGCATAATATTGCGACGGCTGCCATCCCTCGGCCTCGTCCACCTCCGGCAGTAGAACGCCGAAATCCTGCCGCAGCCGCTCCTGCAGGGGCAGGTTGGTGGTGATATCGTCCTCGCGGGCCCGGATGTCATAGGTCGAGGTGCGTTCGTTCCGCACCAGTTCCACCGGGAGCAGCACCAGCGGTGCCTCGCGCCAGATGTCGGAGTTGCGGTCCTCCCGCCATTTCAGGAAACCGAGCGCAAGGTAGAGGATATTGAGGCCCTGCTCCTCTTCGGCGATGCGCGCATCGCTGGCCAGCCGCAACAGCCGCCGTGCCTGCGCCTCCGGGCCAAGGGGGGTATCGAGAAACTGGTCGGTGAACCGCTCGGGTCCGGCGGATTCCACGATTTCAGCCTCAGTGGACAGCAGCGAAAGCTGCTCACCCTCCTGTTCCTCATCCTTCCGACGGTCTTTTCCGGTCGCCTTGAAACGCAGCCGTTTCGCCTGGTCGCGCAAGAGGTCGAACACATCGTCGGACCGTTCGTTGATGATCGTCAGGCAATTGGCGCGCTGGTTCGCCCGGTTCACATGGATCAGCCGATTGCGGGTTCCGGTTTCCAAGAGCTTGCGCCGCGCGGCATCAAGAACCTTCGTCGTCAAGCGATCCGCGTGATCGAGCATGATGAGTTTGTCCTTTTCTTGTCGGATGACACGCAGCCACCGCCCGCAACGATGCAAACCGAGGTCTGACCAGATTTTGACCAAACCACGGCTTTACCGGATTAATTCACCGATTGGCGCGTCGGAACAACCCGGGAATTGATCGCATATCCGCCTGGACAGTCTGCCCGCGCCTGGTAGCCTGGCCGGCGGAAAGGAATCCCCGCGCCGATGACTGCTGCCGACTGCCCGATCTGTGCCCGTGCCATGGGGCTTGCCGCCCTGCGTTGCGCCGGAGCCTCGGGCGATCTCATCGCGCCGGGGCGGCATGTCGCGGCTTGGGCCGATCTGGACGCGACGGAACAGCTGGCGATGCTGTCGCTGATCTCGGCTGCGCTTCGAGACGGTGCGCCCGTGCTGCGGTCCACCCGGACCCATGGGCATTTCACTCTGGAACTCGATGAAGGTCCGGCAGATGCACCTGGCCTGCTGATCGCGGGCGGCGATGATCCGCTGCTGACCCATCTCATCCGCCATATCGACACGGCCGAAGCGGTCGATCTGGCCATCGCCTTCGCGCTGGACAGCGGGGTGAGCCTGATCTTCCCATGGCTTGAGGATCTCTTGGATCGCGGCGGGCAGTTGCGGCTGGTGGTCGGCGACTATCTGGATGTGACCGAGCCCTCGGCCCTGCGCAAGCTGCGTGATCTGGACAACGAGGGGCTGCCCGGCCGGTTCGAGCCGCATGTGTTTGAAACCCGTGGCACCAGCTTTCACCCCAAGGCCTGGCTGTTTCGGGCCACCGGAACGGGCGGCGCCACCATCGTCGGCAGTTCCAACCTCAGCCGCTCGGCGCTGACCGATGGCGTGGAATGGAACCTGCACAGCGCCTCGCCGGGCGATCTGCGGGCGGTCGAGGGGGCGTTCGAGGCGCTGCTGGCCGACCCGCGGGTGGTGCCTCTGACCGATGGCTGGATCGACGCCTATACCGCGCGGCGCAAAGCCCGGCCTCTGCCGGATTTCGCCGGGAAGATCGCGAATGCTGAGCCGCCGAAAGAGGCGCCGGAACCGCACGGCATCCAGATCGAGGCGCTGGCGGCCCTGGCGGCGACGCGGCGCGACGGCCATCACGCCGGGCTGGTTGTTCTCGCCACGGGCCTTGGCAAGACCTGGCTTTCGGCCTTCGACAGCCGCGGCTTCGACCGAGTGCTGTTCGTCGCGCATCGCGAGGAGATCCTCGCGCAGGCCATGGCGACCTATCGCCAGATCCGTCCCGAGGCGCGTTTCGGCCGCTATTCCGGCACCGCCAAGGAGGAGGGCGAAATCGTCTTCGCCTCGATCCAGACACTGGGTCGGGCCGAGCATCTGCGCCGCTTCGCCCCCGCTGAGTTCGACTATATCGTGGTGGACGAGTTCCACCACGCCTCGGCCGCGAGCTACCGCGGCCTGCTTGGTCATTTCACCCCGCGCTTCCTGCTGGGCCTGACCGCGACGCCCGAGCGCACCGACGGCGGCGACCTGCTGTCGCTTTGCGATGAAAACCTCGTTTTCCGCTGCGATCTTTACGAAGGGATCACCCGGGGCCTCTTGGCGCCGTTCCATTATTTCGGCGTGCCGGATGATGTGGATTACGCGCAAATCCCATGGCGATCCGCCCGCTTCGACGAGACGGCGCTAACCGAGGCCGTGGCGACCCGCTCCCGGGCCGAAAACGCGCTGGAACAATTGCGTCAGCATGGCCAAGGTCCGGCCATCGGCTTTTGCGTTTCGACCCGCCACGCCGATTTCATGGCCGAATATTTCACCGCCGCCGGGCTGCGCGCGGCCTCGGTCCATTCCGGCCCGGGATCGGCGCCCCGGGCCTCATCGTTGGAGGCTCTTGGCCGGGGCGATCTCGACGTCCTCTTCGCCGTCGACATGTTCAACGAGGGCGTGGACGTGCCGATGATCGGCACCGTGCTGATGCTGCGACCGACCGAAAGCACCATCCTGTTCCTGCAACAGCTGGGCCGGGGCCTGCGCCGCCATGGCGACAAGGTGCTGCGGGTGATCGACTATATCGGCAATCACCGGGTTTTCCTCACCAAGGCCCGGGCGCTGCTGGCCGCTGCCGACGGCGACCGTTCGCTGTCGCAGCGGATCGAGGCTGCGGCTGCGGGCACGCTGGACCTGCCGCCGGGTTGCGAAATCACCTATGATCTTCAGGCGCTGGATTTCCTGCACGCGATGCTGAAGCAACGGCCCGGCGGCGACGAGGCCGAGGCCTGGTATCGCGATTTCCGCGCCCGGATGGGCGAACGCCCCCGAGCGGCGGAATTTGCCGGTGCCGGGTTCCAGCCGGCGCGCACCGGCCATGGCGGCTGGTTCGACTTCGTGCGCGATATGGGCGATGCGGTGCCGGAGGCCTCGCAGATCCACAAGACCTTGCTGCAGACGGTGGAGCGGGCGAATTTTCCCGATGCCGGACCGCTCTTGCTGCTTCTTGCGCTGCTGTCGGATCCGGAGCGCGGCGAGGCGCGCGAACGCCTCGTCCAGAAGGCGGCAATTGCCGCTCGGCGCCGCAATCTTCCGCTGGGCCTGGATCGGTTGGATACCGCCTGGCCGAATTGGGCGATGAGCCCCGAATTCCGGGTGGAGGGCGACCGGCTGTCCCTGCGCCGTCCGCCGGCGGCAGGCTTGCCCGACCTGCTGGAAGAGTTGATCGACTGGCGGCTTGCCGGTTTTGCCGGTTTTGCCGGTGCGGCAGGCGCGGGACAGGAGATGGACGATGCGGCATCCCCGTTCCGGACCACGCCGCAGCTCTGGCACGAATACATGCGCGAAGACATTCCGCCGCTGTTCGGCGCGGTGTTCAACCCTGGGAACTGGAATTCCGGGATCGTGGCACTGGACCGGGATCTGGTCCTGCTGACCACGCTCAAGAAAGGCACCATGGCCGCCGGCAACCATTACGAGGACCGTTTCCTGTCGCCCACCCGCCTGCAATGGCAAAGCCAGAGCCAGACGCGGCAGGCCAGTCGGCACGGCCGGATCCTGTCGGGGCAGTTGCTGGACCACCGGGTCCACCTGTTCGTGCGCAGTGAAAAACTGCGCGGCAAGACCGCGGCTCCCTTCCTCTACCTCGGCATCCCCCGCTTTGCCGGATGGCACGGTGAAAAACCGATCACCATCGACTGGGATCTGCCCGAGCCGGTGCCCGAACATTTCCGCAAGATGCTGCGGGTGCCATCCTAGAGTCCGGCCTGATGTCTTCCGACACTTCGTCATGCGCGACGGCCGGGGTGCTGAAATCATTTTATGGCCACTGGTCGCGAGGCGGCAGATTTTTCGACCACAGCCCAGTCGACCCGCCTGTGTCATTCCGGTTCGATTCCGAGGAGATCAAGGTTGATCAGCCCGCGTCGTTCGGGTTCTCGTCGTCCTCGGGCATCTTCCTGGGATAACCCAGCGAAATGTTCATGATCCGCGTTCGGCCGACGGGCTGGAAAGGCGGCGATGAGTGTGGCCGAACAGCCAGAGATCCGGGCCGTGCCGGGAGATTCAACCGTCGGCAGATGGGCGTCAACCTGTCGATTGGGTCGGTTGCGGAGGGACTGGGGCCGTGATGCGTCATGATCGGGAGAAGCCGGGACCACGCCCGGCTTCGGCCTGGAAGCGATCGGGATGTCTTGGCTGTTGTGCGGAGTTGAACCCTTAGTGCGGCGCATCCAAGGTGCTATACTCTAGATGTAATGATGGAGGGACCGATGCACACGACGACTCCGCACAAGGTCGGGGAATCGGTGATGATGGTGGTCCCGCCCACGTTGCTCGATCTGCTCCACATCGGAGCCGGAACCAAGGTTGCGCTGACCGTCGACAACGGGCGACTGGTGGTCCATCCGCAGTCGCGCCCAGGCTACACGCTCGACGAGCTTCTGGCACACTGCGATGCTTCGGCCGAACCGACCGGAAAGGATCCCGCATGGATCAACGAGGCTCCGGCAGGTGCCGAGTTGATCTGATTGAGCACGGTGACATCTATCCCGTGCCGCTGGACCCTGCGCAGAGCAGCGAAAAGCAACGCGCTCGGTGCTGGTCGTCTCGCCCGGGCCGTTCGACCGGCTGACGGGCATTCCGACGGCCTTGCCTATCATGCAGAGCGGTTACTTCACCCGCACGGCAGGTTTGTCGTGTCGCTGATGGCTGACTGCCTCATCCAGCGCGCCGCAAAAAAACCCTTCAAGAAGGATCAGTCGCCGGTGCTCTGGGCGTCAAGGTATTGCCGCACCCGCCAGAGGTCGAGCATCTGCCCGTTGCGGATGATCTCCAGAGCGGACCGCCCCCCGAAGGCCGCGTTCTCGCGCCGCATCCAGCCGTAGAGGCGTGGCCCGTCGTTTCCGAAGACGAGCCGCAGCGCGCCATGTATGCCGAGATAAAGGGACAGGCGAGTCTCGAGGTCACGCCCGATCCGGCCGATGTTCCCGGCTTTCCAACTGGACCAGGTGCGGCTGGACAAGCCGCCGAGCAGATCCCTGGCCTCCGTATCGCTGACGCTCCACAGGTGGAACAGGTTCACGATTGCGCGGGCGGCGGCCCGGGCCTCCGCATCGGTCAGGTGGGGCGTGGTTGAGGCCAATGCGCTTCGCTGTAGTCCCGACATCATTGCGGCCTCCTGTCATCACGACCACGATCAAGGGCAGAAGGTCGTTTGTCAAAGCGTCCGATCCCGATCACGGCCGGACCAAGGCATCCGGCCAGTTGCTTGGCAGGTTGTTGGTCAGGTCGCCGGCGACGACCAGCGCATCGACCGCGCCAAGCATGGGCCTGCCCGTCCAGCGCCGTCATCAGCGGGCCGCGGGCATCAGGCACCGCCAGCTTCACCGCCGAGGGCACCACGCAATGGATGGACTGGCCATGGTTCACATGGTCGTTCGGATGCAGCGCCGCATAGTCGCCGGCCGGACGGCCGCGGACCCCCTTCGTGATCGGGGCGGCGTGGCGAGCAGGCTGGCGACGGCATCTTCGCTCGTCGGCGCGAACGTTCCAGGAGTTCTCCCCGCGCCCCCGTGTCACCCCTGTTCGCTCCCGATAAGATCCAGATCGATCAGCCCCTTCCGGACGCGCCTTTCGGGGTCTCCGGACCCACAAACATCCTTCTTGCTGGAGCGCCGGCAAGATGGCGCTGATGCTTTGACCGCATTCATCTATCCAGCCTGATGCCCTCCCGTTTGACGGCGTAACTCAGCGTTGTCACCACATCTTTCGCATCCTCGAAGTCTGCCTTCTTCGCTGCCAACAGGTCGCAGTTGACGCCGGATCTTCGGCGAATCCTGTAGGTGTTCATCGGCTCCAGCACTTCCTCCGGTGCATCGTCGCGCACCACGACGAGGATATCCCAGTCGCTGTCGGGCCGGTGATCGCCCCGGGCGCGGCTACCGAAGAGCCAGATTTCCTCGGCGAAGAGTTCGGTCCGGCACAGGGTGATCAGATCCCGCGGCCTTGGCTCTTCCCGGAAGAACCCCTCGACTCGCCGCCGTGTCATTCCCGTTCCCCGATCCTGTCGAGATCGATCAGCCCCCGCCGAACGCGCTGTTCGGGATCTCCTGGGCGAAACTCGTGTTCATAGCCGATCGAGACGTTGCGCAGCAGCGTGCCGCCGGGCGCGCGCAGGTCGGCGGAGCGGTGGGTGTGACCGAAGATCCAGGCGTCGGGGCGATGGCTGTCGATCAGGCTGTCGAGATCGGAGGCAAAGCAGGGTGACAGCGGTGTCATCGTGCCCGCGACCGAGGCGGAGGGCGCGTGGTGCGTCACCACGACGGTCCTGCCGGGCCAGGGCTTCGCCAGCTCCGAGATCAGCCAGCCTCTCTGCCGTTCATGGACGGCGATGGTGTCCTCCGGCCGAAGCGCGCGTTCCGGGTCGCCGATCAGGATGCTGCTCCAGCCATAGGCGGCGGCGCAGTCGGGCATCCTCTGTGCGGCATGGCGGATGGATTCCTCGAAGGCGACCGGATCCCCGCCCGCACAGAGGCGCATGTCGGTCCAGAGCGTGGTCATCAGGATGCGGGTGTCGCCCAGCACCAGCCGTTGGCATTGCCCGAAGCCGCACCCCGCCTCCTGGCAGATGCGGGCAAGATCGCGGTCCAGCGTGTCGAGATTGCCGTGATAGTAGTCGTGATTGCCCGGCAGGATCACGGTTTTCGCGGCCGGATGGAGGGTGCCGAGCCAGCGGATCTCCTCCGGCCATCGGTCGAGGGCGGCCTCCGCCAGATCGCCGGCGATGATCAGCAGTTCGGCGTCGCGGCCGACATGGCGGATCGCCCGACCGAGGCGATGCCGGGCCTCTTCGGAGATCTCGTCAAGATGCAGGTCGGCGAGGATCAGGACCTTCATGGCCGGTCCTCTTCCAGAAGGCCGCGCAGCAGCGTCTCCGCCTCGGCGCCGGGTTCCCTGTCCTCCATCATTCCGTGTCCTTCCTCCCGTCCGCCAGCAACCCTGGCGCATCGGTGTCGATCAGCCCGCGCAGCAGGATGTCGGTCTCGTCGCCTTCCGGCACCTCCCCGGGATAGCCCTGCGAGATGTTCATGATCCGCGTGTGGCCGACCTGACCGGCGAGGCGGCGGTGGGTATGGCCGAACAGCCAGAGGTCGGGTTTGTGCAGCAGGATCCAGCCGTCAAGGTCCGACGAGAAGGCGGGCGTCAGCCGATCGATCGGCCCGGTGGCGCAGGGGCTCGGCCCGTGATGCGTCACGATCACCGTGGGTCCGGCATGGGGCCGGGCGATCCGGTCGGTCAGCCAGGCCAGGTGCTCGGCATGGACCTCGGCGGTGTGCCGGGGCAGCAGTATGTCGCTACGGGCGTTGCGCAGGATCAGACGGTAATCGTTCATCGCCTGCCGGGCGGCGTTCCCGGCGGCGGCCTCGTCGCCGGTAAGCCGGAAATCGGTCCACAACGTCGCGCAGAGGAAGCGCACCCCGCCGAACACGACCTCGGCCTTTTGCGCCCATGTCATGCCCGCATCCTCGACCATCGCCCGCAGCCGGTAGTCGCCATCGAGGCGGAAGTGGTAATAATCGTGGTTTCCCGGCAGGATATGGATCTTCGCCGGATCGATGAGCCGGGAGAGGCGGGCCAGGGCATCCGGCCAGTTGCGTAGCGGATTGTTGGTCAGATCGCCGGCGACGACCAGCGCATCGACCGCCCCGAGCACTGGCGCAAGTGCTGCAAAGGGATCGCGTCCCGTGCGCCGCCAGAGATCGGGGTGAAGGTCGGCTGTGACGAGGATGAGCATCGGACTTTCCTGAATGAGAAGCGTTGGAAACATGGATGGGCGGCTATGCGAGGTCGAATAAGGCCGGCACGTCGGCGAGGCGGGAGATCCTCCCCGGGCCAGGAGCTCCTCCCGGCACCAGATGCAGGGCGGGTAATCCGGCCGCCCCGGCGCCGCGGACATCCGATGTGAGGCTGTCGCCGACCATGAGGATGTCTTCGGCCGGAAGGCCGAACCTGTTCTGCAGGGCCGCGAAGAACGCGCCTTCCGGCTTCACGGCGCGGACATCGGCATCGCAGGAAAAGCAGGTGACATCGACGTGGCCGCCGAGCAAGCGTAGCGCGGGTTCGACATAGGCCGAGGCCAGGTTGCTGGCCAAGGCGAACCAGAAACCGGCGGCGCGTAAGCGCCCCAGCACGGCAAGGGCTTCCGGCACCAGTTCGATGGAGGCGAGTTCCCGGTCGAGATCGCGCCGCCATTCCGGGCGGAACTTGGTGCCGCAGGCCGCCGCGAAGGCCTCTATGGTGGGAATGGGCTCGCGGCGCGGGTCGAGCATGTGGCCGCCCGGCTGCCGGTGCGCCTCCGACAGCAACGACCGCCAGGGATTTGTGGGCGCACCAATGTGCAACAGGGTTCCGAAGCAATCGAAAGCCACGGCGCGGATATGCGATCCCGTCATGTCAGGCCTCCCGATCTTCGGGGATGCTGCGATTGATCTTCTCGACGTAACGATGCCCCGCAGGCAAGGTGAGGTGGCCGAGGGAGAGGTGGCCGCCGATGCACTCCGGGCAGAGATGATCGTCTTCAGTCAGATCCCTCGGCAGTCCTACGCCGATCCTCGCGATCGTCGTGCCGTCCTGTGCGACGACGAGCCGGTCGCTCCGCACCAGGGCGTGGCCGAAGACGGTCTGCGGGTCGAGCGTCGCAGAGCACCAAGCGCACAGGACCGTCGGAAAGGCGCAGCCAGGCTCGACCTCGTCCCAGTGCCGGTTGACCGGCAGGGTTGCCGCGCGCCCCTCGATCTCCGGCAGGGTGATGGGCCGGAAATCCCATATATCCACGCCGACATTCACGCTGTTGCGGGTTCCGGGCCAGTTCCGATGCACATGGCCGAACAACTGCAATCCGCCCCGCCGTGCCCCGGGCCAGGTGATCATCGGGTAATGGCACAGGAACAGCCGCCTGCCATCCACCAGGATGTCGGCTATCTGGGTCACGCTGTCCCAAGGCAAATCACGGATCCACGGCCGATCATGGTTGCCGAGAACAAGGTGCTTGCGGCCAGGAAACGCGTCGAACATCGCCCGGACCGCAGCCCGCTGGGTCCCGTTGGACTTGCCGACCGCGAAATCTCCGAGGATCCACAGATCGTCCCCGGGCCGGACCCGCGCCCGATATTGTTCAAGGATATGCGCGTCCATCGCCTCGACATCGGGAAACGGACGGTTGCAGAACCGGATGATGTTGGCATGGCCGAAATGCGGGTCCGCCGTGACCCAATGGGTCATGTTTGGTCCCCCTCGGGTCGATCTTTCGGCCGCAGCCTTGCCAGCTCGCGCCGCGCGGCGTGCAGGTTGTCCCGCAGACTGGACATATGCTGGCGGGCGGCCATCGCACCGCTGGATACGGCGCCTGCCGTCGCCGGCTCGAGCGCCGTGCCGGCCAGTTGCACCAGCACCAGCAGATCCTTGATGACGGCGGCATCATCGGCGGCGTCCGTCAGAGCCGACGACGCATGGGCGATGGCCGCCTGTTTCCTTGCCGTCCGGACATGCTTCTTTCCAGACATCGGGTTACCTCCTGTGCCGGTTCAGGATCGCGGAACGCATGGCGGTCGCGGGCCGGGCGGCATCAACGCGCTGCCCGGCCGGCGGAGCGTCGAATGCCTGCTTGATGAAGGCGTCGAAGACCGTGAAACCGGCCATCTTCAATGCCTCCTGCGGTCGGAACGGGCCTCGGCCGCAGCGTGGAACTTCATGATCCGGCTGCGGGAGACGGCAAGAAGGCGCGACAGGGTATCGAGATCCTCGAAGGGCATGAAGCCCGGGGTCGGGGGATACATCGACCAGGGGTCATGCTCCGTCCCCACATCCGCGGCCGGCAGGCCGAGGCCGAGCCGATACCAGCGCGACACCGTGCGCGCATGGCCCACGTCGGCATCGAGCGCGACCAGGGGAGAGGTGCGGGTGAGGGCATTGCCGAGCCGCGGATGTCCTGCAACGAAACCGCAGAGGACGACGACACCTGTCGGCGAAGCCAGCGGCCGCCACAGGTCGATGACAGGCGCAGCGGCGAGGTCGTCGGCGGCCGGTCCGGCCTCAGCCGCGGCGATCGCGGCCATCAAACGGTCCAGCCAAGCAAGGTCGTCGGGGGGCATGGCCTGTTCCTTTCGTGTCAGGGTGAAGAATTGCGCAGTGCGGGGGGCGGCGCCATGCGGGGGGCGTTCGACCGGGTTGGATTCACCCTGTCAGGAATTCCGTGGCGGTTCCGGCGGTCTCGGGCACGCTGCCGGTTGCTGCGCCGCCCGTGTGCTTGGCCCTTACAGGTGCCAGCCATGCGGCCAGGGCTTCACCCGCCAGCAGGCGCTCGCGGGCCAGTCCTCCGGCCATTGCCTCCAGATGCTGGCGATGTATGGCGAGGATCGCGCCCGCCCGGTCCTCGGCAGCCTCCAGCCGGATGCGGATGCGGGCGCGGGCCTCCGGGTCACGGAGGACGACCTCCGGCGGGGTTTCGATCCAGAGCGGCCCATAGACACCGAGGCCAAACAGCGTGTCGATCGACACCGCCAGTTTCGTTGCCCGGGCGAGATCGGAGTCCTCCGGTCCGCCGGCCCCGCCGCAGACATCGCCGAAGACCATGCGTTCCGCCGCTCGACCGGCCAGCCCGGAGGCGAGTTCGTCCTCGAAGTCAGCCAGCAGGTTCTGCTGCCGGACGAGCCTCCTCGTGGTCGTGCCGCCGCTGTCCGAAAGCCCGACCCGCATTACCTCGCCGCAGCCGAGGGCCGCGGCGACGATGGCATGGCCGCATTCGTGGATGGCGGCCCGCCGGATCCAGGCTGCGCCGACGACATCCCCGGCCACGAACTGTGCCCGCAGGTCCTCGAGGCGAAGTTCTCGCTTGGCTGCCCGGGCCAGAGCGCGGGCCTTGCGGACCGCCGCATCCACTTCGGCTGCACTGCTGCCGGTGGCGATGCGGGCAAGATCGCGCAGCTTCTCCTCACCGAAGCTCTCGCCGAGATGGCCGCGCAGGATGCCGTGGATCGCGGCGGTATCCGGCATGGGCACCTCGATCTTCAGGTCGAACCGCCCCGCCCGCAGTACGGCGGGGTCGATCCGGTCGGGGTGGTTGCAGGCCCCGACCACAATCACGCCTTCCTCGCGGCTGATGGAATCCATCTCCTCGAGAAAGCCGTTGATGACCTGCATCCTGTAGCTCGAGCCATGCCGGTCCCCTTCCTCGCGCGAACCGACCGCGTCGATCTCGTCGATGAACAGGATTGCCGGCACCTGCTTGCGCGCCTCGGCGAAGCTGCGCCGCATGGCTTTCAGCATGTCGCCCAGGTGCCCGGCGGCCTGCCACGCCGCAAAGCTTGCGGCGATGAAACGGACGCCGGCGCTATTGCCCATGGCGCGGGCCAACCACGTCTTGCCGGTGCCGGGACGACCGTAGAGGAGGAGCGAACGGCAGAGATCGGGCCAGGCCAGCTGCTATTGCTGCCAGAGACTCAGGTCCGCCACCAGTTGCCGCACCGCGGTCAGCGCCTCGCTATCGCCCGCGATATGCTCGAGCCGAGGCCCCGTCACGGCGGCCTTCTCCTTGGCGCCAAAGAAGCCCGTCAGCCGTCGCGCGGCCTCCAGCGCATCCGGGGCGCGCAGGGAAACGCGGAGCGCGATGTCCTGCAGATCCGCCAGGGCGGTGTCGGGCGGCAGGACGTCGCGCAGGGCATCGGCGTCGATCTCATCGCCATAGGCCAGCCGCAGGTGATGCAGCATGATCTCGCGGTCGACCGCCGCCAATCTGACCGGCGCGGGCAGATAGCGCGCGAGGTCCGGCTCCGGCGCCGCGTCGGCGGGTTGCAGGATCAGCAACGGCACCGCCAGTTCCAGCGCTTCAGCAATGTTACGATGGAAACGGCTCCGCTCCAAGGCGCTGATTCCCTCACCATCGGTCTCGGGCGCCAGCCGCAGGATGGCGGGCCTGTCCCCGCTGGAAGCATGCCGGACATGCGCCGGCTTGCTGCCGATCCGGCAACCGGGCGGAAAGAAGGCGAGGCGCAGCACGTCGCCGATCACCCTGACCTCGTCCAGTTCAACGCCTCCGAGCACCATGACGGCGCCGGGCGCCAGACAGCGGAGGAAAGCCTGATTGCTGCCGAAAGTGGCGGCGAGCCGGAGCGCCACCGAGACCTGAACGACCGAGGGCTGCGGCCGGTCCCGGGCGGCATCGTTTGGCCCCCCGTCCGGAACCTTGTCGAAGCCGAGATCGTCCAAGCCGGGGAGATCGTCATCTTCCGGCGGAGGTTCGGCTTCCATAAGCAGTTCCGGCATTGCGCAGGCCAAGCCGTCGGCTTCGGGAGCGGTCCGGACCATATCGCTGCCATAGCCATTCTGGGCGTCATCCCGCAGTGTCACGGTGAAGGACAGCCGCTGGAGTATCTCCTCGGCATAGGGCGACCAGGATGGGGGCTGATATCGGGGCATGGAGCTGGCCTTCCGGTAGAAAACAGGGGACCGGCCCACGAACTCGGCCGTGGGAGCGGTAAATCGGGTTCGGGGTGGCCGGCGCTACCGCCGGACTTCAGCGGAGCGAGGGTCCGTGCCGGGCGGTGGGCATGAAGGGACGGCCGGTCAGCCAGATGGAAGCATCGAACGTATCTGGCGACTGTGTCATGGCGGCTTCCATCGGTCGGACATGCGCGGGCCACAGGCGAAAGGCCCGGAAACCGCGATGCGGAGGGGTGCAGGTCAGGATGTTCGGAGCGGCCAGTAGAGGCGGCCGTTCCCTCAGCCATAGTCAGCGAACAACCCACCGCGCAATAGGAAAAATTTTATAATTTTCATATGCTTGCATTTTTCCGGAGGCCGATTTGCGGCCTATCCTCTTGGGCTGCCGGTAATAGCTGTCGGGTATTCGTTGTTTTTCCGGGCGCAAGAAAAGTTGGATGGTCCGCACGCCAGGCCTCTGTCCGAGGCTTCTGGAAGCCATTTTGCTCTCCAGAGGAGCGAATCACTGGGACGGATATGCGAGGTGAATCGCCGGGCTTTGGTGGTTCTCGTCAGCCTGCTTCGCCAAGGTGGCTTGCCGAGCGGCACAGCACCGGAACCGGAAAAATAAACTTTCAGCGCGAAATCAGAAAGCCCGCTCTCGCCCCGGCATCGAGGAACTCGTCAAGAAGCCCAGCATCGGTGTCGATATGGCGAGGGGGGGCGCAGTCGAAATCTGCAGGCGATACGCGATCCCCGAACAACAGGATCGCCTGGGCGGAACTGTCCCTGATCGACGACCATATGGTGCCGTGGGCGTTCGGGAATTCTCGCCATGCTTGGACCGCCAGGGCGCGACAGGATGCGTAGGCTGTAGCGGCAGGCCGGAAAAATTCTTCCGGATCGATGCCCCAGCCTCTCAGTTCCGGCGTGAAGAATGGCACGAGGTCCATATCCCGGCGAAGCCTCAGAATACTCACGCCCCTGGTGTCGAGAACTTGTCGCGGCACGGCAGAATAGGGCGATGGAATTCCGCGAAAGATGGTCTCATATGCCGCGCCATCGAACGTGGTGGCAGCATAGAGCGTAGGGATGCAGGTGCCGGCATCATCGTGGATCGGTGCGAATCTGGTAGGCGCGCCGAGGCATGGATTGAACAGCGCGCCGGGATAGGCGCGATCATGGTTTCTGTGCAGTGCGGTGCCGGCGGACAGCCGGAAAAAACGGATGGTCCGCAGGTTTTTCGGAAGGACGATGCTCACCCGATCACCGGCTGCGCCTCTTTTCCGGCAGCGTCGATGACGCCGGGATCGCCTTCCCGGATCAGATCGAGCGGGCGGGCACCGTCCAGAAAATCATTCGGTGCGACGAGCCAGAACGCCCGTTGCCAGGCGGACCGGTCAGCCGGAAGTGCCCGCAGAACCTTTTGCAGCAGCGGCAACGGCTGGCCATCGGCGTCGAACTGGAAGGTCGGAAAGACCATTCGTCCGTGCAGGTTCAGCCCGAGAATGCGGCCAGCCTTCTTCCAACTGGCGGCGGTCTGTGCCTTGTTGGTCCCGCCATGGCCCGCACGATCATGAACCGCCGCGGCGTCGATCACGGGAAATTCGTTCAGGAATGCCTTGCGCATCTCGGCATTGGCAAGATCGATCCGCGCTTCGACGGCGGAGAGCGGGTCGAACTCGAGGATCACCTCGAGCAGATCTTCAATGCGTTTTTCCTGAAGTTCCTTGCGTTTCGCGGGAAGCAGACGGAAGACGGTCGAAAGCACATGCCAGACCGAACCACTACTGCCGGCCTGTCCTGGAAGAACCATGACAGCACCGTCATCGGACAGATCCTTGAGCTTTTCGCGCAGAGCAACCACCGGAATTGCTGCCGGCGGGAACCGGCTCGGCGCTCCGGCATCAAGCAAATACAGCTTTTCAACCACGATGGCCTCCTTTTAGTCAAACAGCGCCACTGTAGGGCACCCACACGGGAGAGCATATATGGAATATCCATATAGATAGTATATGAGATATGTCAAGATAGCCAAGGCGGGAACTGCCCTGCGTTGGACGAACTTCGGCCCCGATCCGAGGCTCGAGGGGACCAGGAGATGAGCTTCTTGCCGGATTTTTCTGCGCAGCCGCGGCTTCAGGGAGGAATGCTTCGCCCGGTGGCACGCCCGGCGGCCTCCGCTTCGATGTGGTCGAGCGCCGACGCCAACTGATCCAGCGCGACCTTCTGAGGATCGGCGACATGGTCAAGGATATGGCTGGACGCGAAATAGCTCTCCAAGGCACGCGATGTGCCCTCGTCCTTGTGCGATGCCTTGTGCGCGAGGATCTGATCGATCGTGCGCGGGGCAGTTCCCAGGATCCTCATGATCGTGGCCCCGGTGCGGCGCAGGTCGTGCCGATGCCAATTCCCGGTTTGGGAGCGCGTATGGATCGCCTTGGTGATCCGGGTCCAGTTGCCCAACGGGCCGCCCTCGGAATTCGGAAACACGAGATCATCCGGCCTGCGGGCAGCGAAACCCGGCAGCTGGCCGAGAAGTGTAATGGCAGCGTCCGACAACGGCAGGCTCTGCTGCCGGGGCGCCCCGGATATCGTCTTTACATAAGGCTTGTGCCAAGCACCGGAGTTCTCGCGGAAATCCCGCCATCTCATCCGCTGAAGTTCTCCCACGCGGGCGCAGGTCAGCAGCAGAAAGCGCAGCGCAATGGGCCGAAGGTCGGCCTCGGGCCCTACCCGGGTTTCAAGATCCGGCGGCGCCGGCCAGATCAGGAGGGGGAGGATCCTTGCGAGTTCGTGATGGTCGAGAGCGCGATCGCGGAACCCCGTGATTTCATTGTCGTCGCTCGCTGGGTCGTGGGTCTGGCGCAGATCGGCCACATCCAGCCGGCCAGGACGTCCCAGACCGATCTTGTTGAACCTATTGCGATGGGAGCACCAATCGAGGACAGGCATGAGATAAGCGCGGGCTTTTGACACCTGGCCATTCGCGCTCGTCTTGCCGGACTCCGGCAGGTAGGTGTTCATCGAACGTGCCAGCTCCCCGAGTCCTATTTCGGAAATGCGGGTATTCAGGAACTTGCCGAAGACGGCCTCGATCCGGTGCCAGGCCTCGCTGCGTTTTCCGGTCCCGGTTTTCTGCCAGATCTTCCGTTTGGCCGACATTTCGGCAGCGTATTCGTCGAGGATAATGCCGAGCGTCGGGATGCCGCGTTGCAGCTCCGCGGCAGTTGCGGCCGCCACACGTTCGGTTGCCGCCGTGACATCGGCCCCTTCGCGCACCCTCCGACGAAGTTCTTCGGTCTTGGCGCGAGCCTCGACCAGCTTGATATCCGGATACTGCCCGATAATCGCGTTCTGGATTCTACCGTCCGATCCGCGAAGCCGCAGGGCAAAGGTCTTCTTGCCGGTCGGAAATGCCCGCAGAAGGAGGCCGGCCTCCTTGCTGTCCGATATCTCGGTGCGCGCCGAAACCTTCAGCGTCCTAATGTAGGCATCCCTCAGTTCGCGCTTCGCCATGATCACCTTCCCCCGTGCCACCGTTGTGCCACGGCCGATCCCGTGGCACAACGGTGGCACAGGACGGCCAAGCTACCCCTGATGAAGATGAGTGGTGGCGATGAACTCTTGGAATAATTCTATTCACTATAAACATACAGATATGCGAAAAAGTATTTCCAAAAATACCTCATGGTGAAACATGGGAAATCGGGCTGAAAACCCATCTTGGCGGATTGAAAATCCGCGTGTCGCTGGTTCGATTCCGGCTCTGGCACCACTTAACTCCAATAATTCAGCAACTTGATGATTGTTCTGCTCGCTTATCTCGCAGCAGGACCGCTTCGATCAAAGATCGGTCAAACACTGTCGTAGGGGCATCGCTGTGGTCTAAAGAGTTTCATCCCTTCCTTTTCTGGTCAAGCAAGCCAGAAGCGTGCCTGACGAAACCTTAGGGATATGGAATCGGTCGACCAGAATGCTGCACCGACGAGGTATCCCGGCAGGACACTGTTCGAACCTCGCGAGGCGGAGGTTTGGTCGATCAAAAACTTCCTACTCTATGGGGCCCAGTTCTTGAACTCGATCCCAAAGAAGCCGGGGCTGTCCGAGTAACGGTCACCTTTGGGGTCCACGTAACTCAGCCAGTAGAGCGAAGCTGGTTCAGCCCTAATTGGTCTCTGGCGGACTAGGCTCGCGACTCATTGATCACATTCAGACGATGACGCTTGCAGCGACGCCAAAGTCCCCTGGACCAAGGTCCACTTGGCTGCGCCAGCGAATCGATATATTGCAGAAAACATATCGAAGAGCGCCATCTTGAATACGCACACAGCACTTGGAACGCCGGGGCTGATCCGGCTCGAAGACCTGAGGCTCGCGCTTGCCCGCGACACCGTCGCCGAGGGTCGGCGCAGGCGCAGCTGGGAAATCGAGGGCACCTACCATTGTTTCATCGTCGGCACCCGCTTGGCGACCACAGATGTGCGACAGGGCGCTTGCGAGGGATGGCCGCGAGAGTGTCGGGGCGGATACGGCGGAGTTCTCTCGTGACGGCGCGACGCCGCTTAATGTTTGTGGCAGGCCGGGCATGCGCGAACGGCTGTGCGGCATCGTGTCGGGTCTGGGCGGCAGTCTTGACGACCATGACGGCGGGACCCAACATGCGCCAAAGCCTGTTGCCGGGGCGGGTCGGGCGGGACGACGCGGTGGTCTTCCCGGTCGACTGCGTCAGCCATTGGGCGATGAAGCAGGTCAGGCGGCTCTGTGTCGCGCAAGACCGACCTTTCTACGCCTTGCGGTCGGCCAGAATTACCGCCTTTCTGGGGGCGTTGCCGCAGATCAGGGCGGCCCTGACGGGTTGAGACCGATGATGCGCTTCAGCGGGGGCGCAGAACGTGACGGGAGGGAAGGATGCAGACACCGGCCAGCCAGCACGTCACGCGCGTCGAATCCGCCATCCGCTCCGGCCAAGCGGCGCGGTCGACGATTGCGGCCTCCTGGGCCCGGTCGGTTGCGCTCTACCGGCTGGACCCGGCCGCCGCCGGACAGGCCAACCGGCTGACGGCCTCTGAACTTGCACTCGCGCGCGAGCGGATGGGAGCCTTGCTTCCCACCGCCGCCCCGCACCTCGACCGGCTGTTCCAGACCGTCGGCGGGCTTGGCGGCTGCATCGTGCTGGCCGATGCCGAAGGTGTGGCCCTCGACCGTCGCGGCCATGCGGGCGACGATGGCGATTTCCAGGCGGCGGGCCTGTGGACCGGAACCGCCTGGTCCGAGGCGCGGGCCGGTACGAACGGGATCGGCACCTGCCTGGCCGAAGCCCGAGCCGTCACCATCCACCGCGACCAGCATTTCCTGGCCCGCAACATCGGGCTCAGCTGTTCTTCGGCCCCGGTCTTCGGGCCCGAAGGCGACCTGATGGCGGTGATCGACGTCTCGACCGCGCGGGCGGACCTGCCCGAAGCGGTCAGCGGGCTGATCGGCGCCACGGTCAGCGAGGCCGCCCGCCGGGTCGAGGCCGATCTTTTCGGCCAGGTGTTCCACCGCGCGCGCGTCGTGCTGGTGCCGGGCACCGACCGCGCCGTCGGGGCCATGCTGGCGGTCGACGCCCAGGACCTGGTGATCGGGGCCAGCCGGGCGGCCCGGCAGCAGCTGAACCTGTCGGGCAACCTGGCGCTGTCGCCAAGGCCGCTTGCCGACGTGCTGGGGCAGGGGGCTGCCGACGGGTTCGAGGATGCCGAACGCGCCGTCATCGCCCGCGCCCTGGCGCGCACGAATGGCAACATCTCGGCTGCCGCGCGGGCGCTTGGCCTCAGCCGCGCGACGCTGCACCGCAAGCTCGACCGGCGCTGACCGCAGTTTGTCCCGGAACCTGTCGCAGGTCTGCGACAGGTCGGCCCTGCGATTCGATCCACCCGGGATGACCGACTCACTCCTTCCCCGCAGCATTCCGTCAGGGTCGCCTGGAGGAGGCGGCCGAGCCAAAGGAGGAGAACGCATGACCAAGATGGATCCCAAATCCCTGACCGCCGCGCCGTTCCAGAAGCGCTACGACAACTTCATCGGCGGCGAATGGGTCGCGCCGAAATCCGGCCGCTACATGGAAAACATCTCGCCCGTCACCGGCCTGGTGGTCTGCGAGGTGGCGCGGTCGGACGCCAAGGACATCGAACTGGCGCTGGACGCTGCCCACAAGGCCCGCAAGCGCTGGGGCGAGACCAGCACCACCGAACGCTCGAACATCCTGCTGAAGATCGCCGACCGGATCGAGCAGAACCTCGAAGCCATCGCCATCGCCGAGACCTGGGACAACGGCAAGCCCCTGCGTGAGACGATGGCCGCCGACATTCCGCTGACCGTCGACCATTTCCGCTATTTCGCCGGGGCGATCCGCGCGCAGGAAGGCTCGATCGGCCAGATCGACAACGACACCGTGGCCTATCACTTCCACGAACCCCTGGGCGTCGTCGGCCAGATCATCCCGTGGAACTTCCCGATCCTGATGGCGGCGTGGAAGCTGGCCCCGGCGCTGGCGGCGGGCAACTGCGTGGTACTGAAACCGGCGGAGCAGACCCCCGCCTCGATCATGTACCTGATGCAGTTCATCGCCGACCTGCTGCCGCCGGGCGTGCTGAACATCGTCAACGGCATCGGCGAGGAAGCGGGCGCCGCGCTGTCCTCGTCCAAGCGGATCGCCAAGATCGCCTTCACCGGCTCGACCCCGGTCGGCAAGATGATCATGAAGGCCGCCGCCGACAACCTGACCAACATCACCCTGGAACTGGGCGGCAAGTCGCCGAACCTCTTCTTCGCCGACGTGATGAATGAGGACGACGCCTTCCTCGACAAGGCGCTGGAAGGTTTCGCCATGTTCGCGCTGAACCAGGGCGAGGTCTGCACCTGCCCGTCCCGCGCGCTGGTGCAGGAATCGATCTACGACCGCTTCATGGAAAAGGCCGTCAAGCGGGTGAATGCCATCGTCGCGGGCGATCCGCGTGCGACCGCAACGATGATCGGCGCACAGGCGAGCCAGGAACAGTATGACAAGATCAGCTCGTATCTGGACATCGGTCGCAAGGAAGGCGCCAAGGTGCTGACCGGCGGAGCGGTGAACCACTTCGGCGGCGATTTGTCCAAGGGCTTCTACATCCAGCCCACCATCTTTGAAGGCAACAACAAGATGCGGGTGTTCCAGGAAGAAATCTTTGGACCGGTCGTGTCGGTGACCACCTTCAAGACACTGGAAGACGCGCTGGAGATCGCCAACGACACCGTCTTCGGCCTTGGTGCAGGTGTCTGGAGCCGCGACACCAACACCGCCTACCGCGCCGGTCGCGGGATCGAGGCGGGCCGGGTCTGGACCAACTGCTACCACGCCTATCCGGCAGGCGCGGCCTTCGGCGGCTACAAGCAGTCCGGCATCGGGCGCGAGACGCACAAGATGATGCTCGACCACTACCAGGAAACCAAGAACCTGCTGGTCAGCTATTCGCCCAACAAGCTGGGCTTCTTCTAAGCCCGCAGGACCGACAAGAAGGGGGCGCCCGTCGCCCCCTTCTTCATGCCGTCGTCAGAACACCCCCACCACCTCGTACATCACCGGCTCGAAGCCGCGGCACAGCTCGTTGATCCTGCGGTTGCGCTCGCGCATCTCCGGGGTGCGCAGCATGGCCTGATAGTCCTCGCGGGCACGCCATTGCGAATAGTTGCAGACCCGCGTCCTGGCGTCGTTCATGTGCAGCCCCGCGTTGATGAACCCCGGCTGGCGGCTGATGCAGTCGCGGTAGGCATCCTCCAGCGCCTCGACGAGGTCAAAGGCCATCGCTGGCGTGGTCTCGAAAGTGGTGATGACGGTTTGTCCTTGGAAATCCTTGACAATCTTGGGCATGTCGGCCTCCCTTTCCTTGTTCGCAGGATGGCACGAACCGGGGGCAATGGCATGAAGTTTCTCGACCCGAACGACCCGTTCTTCGCGCGTCCCTGGGTGCGCTGGGTGACGGTGCTCCTGCCCCTTGGCTGGGCGGGGGTGGAGTTCTGGCAGGGCACGCCGTTCTGGGGGATGCTTTTCCTTGCCGCAGGCCTTTACGCGGGCTGGATGCTGTTCTTCAACCGCTCGCCGGACTAGTTCATCCAGTCCGGTCGCGGCAGGTTCAGCGCTTCGGGGTCCGACAGGTAGATCGCGCCGAAGACCAGGATCGCCGCCAGGATCACCGCGAAAGCGATCTTCCAGACCGACCAGGGCCGCTCGCCCTGCACCTCGCCAGTCTGGCCGTTGACCAGGAAGCGGTAGCTTTTCCCGTTGTACTTGTAGGCCGCCATCCAGATCGGCAGCAGGATGTGCTTGAAGGTCTCGTCCGACCAGTCGGTGTCGACGGAATGGACGCGCTGCTCATCCCCGCCGATGTCGCGGCGCACGTCCTCGCGGATCACATCCGACATGCGGTCGCGGGCCTCGTCATTGCCATCGGCCAGCGATACCGCATAGCCCTCGGCCTGAAATCCGGCAAGAAATTCGGGGTTGTACGGGGTCAGCGCGCCAAGGTCCCAGGGGGTCAGCTCATCGCCCAACCGCTCCGGCAGGCTGCGCGAGGCCATGATCAGCACATCGTCGAAATCGCGCGCGACCCGGCCCGAGGCGGAATACCAGCGGGTGCGACGGACCTGTTCCTGCCGGGTTTCCATCTTGCCATTCACCCGGACCTGCACCGTCCGCGTCTCGTAGTAGTATTCCCCCCGCTCGCCCGAATAGCGGCTGGAGGTGTCGGCATCGAAGGTCCAGAACGGCACATAGACCCCGTTCATCGCCCGGCCCTTGCGGGCATATTCCAAAAGCGTGCTGGGCGCGAACCACAGGCTGCCCATCCAGGCCACCATCGCCTTGCGCGCTTCGGCTTCGGTCAGCGCGAAGGGCACCAGCGCCTGCGGCTTGATATGGCGCTGGGTGCCGGTGTCCAGCACCACGGGTGTCGCGCAGAACGGGCATTCGGTGGCATGGGTCGCCCCGGTGATTTCCACCTGTGCGCCGCAGTTCGGGCAGGTCGTGGTGCGCACATCGACCATTTCGCCGCTGGAAAGGTCGTCGCGCAGTCCTTTCGCCAGATCAAGCTCTTGCAGGGCCTTTGCCCGGCTGCGCGGGGCCTCGGCGGGAATCTCCTGCACATGGCCGCAGTGGTCGCAGACCAGCCGCGTCTGGCCCGGCGCGAAGCGCAGTTGCGCCCCGCATTGTTCGCAGGGCCAGCGGTATTCGTCTTGCGGCATGATTGGGTGTCAGGGTTTCGGCGGTGGCGGCGGCACGCTGTCCAAAAGGCGGGCGAGGTCGGTCTCGGCGGCCATTTTCCAGCCGTCCTGGCCCGGCGTCCAGACCATCGTCGCGCGGGTCAGCCGGCCTTCGGCGGCGGCCTTCGCCAGATCCCCCTCGCCGAAAGGCCCCGAGGTCGCGCCATCGACCGCCAGATGCCACTGCTTGCCCGCGGGCGGCGGCGGAGGGGGCGGCGGTGGCGCGGCAGCGGCCCCCGGCTGCGCCCCCCAGGGACCCATGTTCTGCGCCATGCTCGCGCCCATGCCCATGCCCATCCCGGCACCCATCGCCGAGCCCATCGCCGACCCCGGCTGGCCCATGCTTTCGGCGGCGTTGTATTGCATGTAGCGGTTCAGATCGCCCACCACGCCCATCGAGGTGCGCTTGTCCAGGGCCTTCTCGACCTCTTCCGGCAAGCTGATGTTCTCGATGTAGAATTCCGGGATCGACAACCCGTATTCGCCGACCTTCGGCGCAATCGCGTTGGCGATGATCTTGCCCAGATCGGCCAGGTTCCCCGCCATGTCCAGCACCGGAATCCCGGACTTGGCCAGCACCTGCGAGGCTTCCTGCACGATGATGTTGCGGATCTGGAAGCTGATCTCGTCCGCGGTGAACTCGCCATCCGTCCCGACGATTTCCTTGATGAACTTGCCGGGATCGGTGACGCGCATCGAATAGGTGCCGAAGGCGCGCAGGCGGACCGGGCCGAATTCCGGGTCGCGCGCCATGATCGGGTTCTTGGTGCCCCATTTCTGGTCGTTGAACCGGGTGGTGTTGACGAAATAGACCTCGGACTTGAACGGCGACTGGAAGCCGTGGTCCCAGTGCTGGAGCGTGGTCAGGATCGGCATGTTGTTGGTCTCAAGCATGTAGAGACCCGGGGTGAAGACGTCCGCAAGCTGGCCTTCGTGGATGAAGACCGCCGCCTGGCCTTCGCGCACCGTCAGCTTGGCGCCGTATTTGATCGCCTGGCCCCGGCGATCAAAGCGCCAGACCATCGTATCTCGGGTGTCATCCAGCCAGGAGATGACATCTATGAACTCGCCCTTCAGGAAATCGAAGACCATTGGACTCTCCGTTGCTTGCTCAACTGTCGCCGCCGGTCATCCGGCGGGCAAGGGTTTCGACGATGGGCCGCACCTCGGCCACCGACATGCCGGGGTGCAGTTCCGGGCTGTAGAGGATGCGCAGCATCATTTCGTCCTGGTCGGTCAGCAGCGCGAATTCCTCGTCGTCGTTGAAAATCGACGGCCGCGCGCGCGGGGAATCGTTCGGCAGGCCAAGGCCTTGCGTCATTTCCTCGTGCAGGCAGGACAGGCGCAGAAGGTCGGGGTGTTCGGCCCGGATCACCGCGAAGGCCCGGGTATAGGCGCCGGAATTGCCCTCGGCCATCGCATAGACCAGGCAATAGGTCGACCGAGGCATCTGGGTGATCCCGGCAACGTCGGATGGCGACAGGCCGGGCAAGGTCGCATTGATCACCGGACCCAGCGCCTCGCGCTCATCCTCGGACACGACATAGACGAAGAAATTCGGGTTGCCGTCGTCGACCGACATCGGATGCCCGGTGATCTGCGCAAGGCGTGCGACGAAACTGGCGATCCGGGCGCGGTCGGTGGCCTGCCGGTCGGGCGAGACGCTCGGCCCGAAGCGGACGCCGACGCGGATCGGCGCCTCCCAGCGGCGCAGGCGGCTTTCGGTTTCCTCGCGCACGAACCCGCCCGAGCCCCGGCGGTATTCGTCATACAGCGCCACCCGCATGAAGTTGTCCGTCAGCGTCCGGGCGCTGACCGGAATCCCCTCGCCACCGTCGGTCCGCAGCATCCCCTGGCTCAGCAGAAGTTGCTGCACCTGGGTGTAATAGCTTGCCGCTGCAGCGCTTTTCGCCGTCGGCACGGCGGGGACGACGGGAACCGGCATGGGCGGCGGCTGGACCGGCGCGCGTGCCAGGCAACCGGCAAGCGCAAGGCAGGCAGCCCCGGCCACCAGCGTTCGGACTGTTCTTCCCGCCGCCATTCCCGTCCCGCTTGCCCCTCAGGCCCCGGTTGACGGAGCGGACTGCCGCGCCTTGGCCGAGGCCAGCGTGTCGCGCAGTTCCGCCTCCATCTTCACCAGCTCTGCCTCGGCCGCCGCACGCTTCGCCTTGCCCTCGTCGGCGATGGCCAGGCTTTCGTTGATCGTCGCGATCAGCGTCGCATTCGCCTGTTTCACCGTCTCGATGTCGAAGACGCCGCGCTCCATCTCCTCGCGCACCACCTTGTTGGCTTCCTGCAGGTTCTCGGCGTTCGACTTCAGCAGCTCGTTGGTCAGGTCGTTGGCATCCCGAACCGCCTCCGCCGCCTCTTTCGAGCGCTGGATCGTCACCGCCTGCGCCAGTTGCGTCTCCCACAGCGGCACGGTGTTCACCAGCGTCGAGTTGATCTTCGTCACCAGCGACTTGTCGTTCTCCTGCACCAGCCGGATCGAGGGCAGCGACTGCATTGTCACCTGCCGCGTCAGCCGCAGGTCATGCACCCGCCGCTCCAGGTCATCCCGCGCCGCCCGCAGGTCGCGCAATTCCTGGGCGCGGATCACCTTGTCGCCCTCCGCCGCCGCGGAAACCTCGGCCTCCTTCGCGGGGATGGTCTTGCCATCGGTCTCGGCCAGCTTGGCCACGCCCGCCGCGATATAGAGCGCAAGCTCGTTGTAGAAGGTCAGCGTCTTCTCGTACAGGATATCCAGGCTCTTGATATCCTTTAGCAAAGTGTTCTCGTGGATCAGCAGCTCGCCGGTGACCTTGTCGATCTGGCCCTGCACGTCCTCATATTTCGCGACGAATTCCGCGAAAGGCGCGGCGCGGCCCAGCAGGCGCTCCCACCAGCTTGCCTCGCGGCGCAGGTCCAACTCATCCACGGCAAAGCCCCGGATCGTGGTGACGATCTTGCGCAGGCTGTCCCCCGCCGGGCCCACGTCCTTGTTCTTCACGTCCTGCAACATGGCCTGGCTGATCACCTGAAGCTCTGCCTGCGCGGCCGAGCCGAAGCTGATGATCGACTGGGTGTTCGACAGGTCCACCTCGGCCATGCGCTTCTTGATCGCCTCGGCCTGGTCGGCGGGCGCGGCCTCCAGAGGCACGACCTCGGCCATCGGTTCGGCCAGGATCACGGCGTTGACCTTCTCGACCTCGGTCAGAAGGGCCTGGGCATCGGCTTGGACGGTCTCGGACATGGGCAACTCCCCTTCGGGTTCAATGGTCAAGCTTGAGGCGGTCGCGCAGCACGGCGATTTCCACGTCAAGGTCGGTGCGATTGTTCGACAGGAACGCGGTGGTCTTCTGCGCGAAGGTGGTTTCAAGGTCGGTCAGCAGCGACTCGTAATCCGAGCGGGCGCTGGCGTCCCGGGTCTGGGCATAGTGGTCGGCAAACTTCACCGTCGCGTCGCGGGCGCCCATCAGGTAGATCGACAGGTACTTGCGGGCCGCCGTCAGGTCGCCGGGATCGGCCTCGACCGTGCGGAACAGGCTGCGCGCGGCGGCGGCGAACTGGTCGACCCGGCGTTCCAGGCTGCGGTCGCGGGCGCGCAGGATCGCGTCCTGCATGCCCTTGAGATAGGCCTCGCCCTCGGCAACCGCATTGGCGACGCGGCCGGTCTGGAAGGCGTCGATCCCCTCCATCCCCTTGTCGGACATCGGGTCCAGCCCGAAGGCCCCCAGATGCAGCGCGGTACCCACCAGCGCGTAAAGCACCGGATAGACCAGCCCCTGATCCGCGATCACGCCCCCCAGCGCCAATGCGGCCCCGGTCAGCAGCGCCCCCAGCAGCTTGCGCGGCAGGGCCGGGCGGCGGGCTAGCGTGCGGGATGCGTAGGCGGCTTCCGCCCGCAACCCCTCGCGGGTCAGCCAGGCCGAGAGGATCAGGCAACCCCCGGCGGCGAGGCCCAGCAGCATGGCGCGCGGATCGTCGCCGAAGGCGGGGATGAGGAACAGGAAGGCCGACAGGAACAGGACCGTCGCCCGCCACAGGCCGCGCGGCAGAACGGGGGCCAGCACGGGCGGCAAGGCGGGGCCACCGGCAGCCGGGCTTGGGCTTTGCGGCGAATACTTGCCGCCGAACCGTTCTGCCATCACATGCCCCCCGACCAGGCCACATAGGCCACCAGGGCAACGAGCAGGGCCAGCGACAGGTTCCGCAATCCGCTTCCTGACATGGTCCCCCTCGCGAACCGCCTTCACGCAAGGACCTTAGCCGATGCCCCGCGCCCTTGCCAGCCGCCAAGACGGGGAATAGGCGGCATTATTCCCCTGCAAGGGTCAGCCCTGTCGCGGGCCTTTCGGCCTTGGTCCCGGACGGGGGCCGGTGCCACGCGCGGGCTTTCCGCGATCCGCCGGTGGCCGGTCGTCGCCGCTGCGCGCGGGCGGTCGGGTGGCCTTCTTCCAGGTCTCGGACAAGGTCTTCAGCCCCTCGCCCGGCTTGAGCGTCTTGCGGGCGGACTTCGCCGGATCGTCGGTTGAGCGGCCCGCCTTCGGCGCAGGCTTCGGGTCGGCTTTCGGGGCGCTGCGCTTCGGGCGCGGCTCGCCCTCTTCGGTCAGTCCCAACTGGTCGCGCAGGATGCGGGGTTTCACTTCCTCGACCTCGCCGGGTTTCATCTCGTTCAGCCGGAAGGGGCCATAGGAGGTGCGGATCAGCCGGTTCACCGTCAGCCCGACATGGGCCATCGCGCGACGGATCTCGCGGTTCTTGCCTTCGCGGATGCCCACGGTCAGCCAGGCATTCGCGCCCTGGTGGCGGTCGAGCTTCACGTCCATCGGCTGGAACCGCTCGCCCTCGATGGTGACGCCCTTGCGCAGCGGGTCGAGGTCGGGATCGGTCGGGTTGCCCTTCACCCGCACCCGGTATTTCCGCAGCCAGCCGGTCGAGGGAAGTTCCAGCCGCCGCTTGAGTTCGCCGTCGTTGGTCAGCAGCAGCAACCCCTCGGAGTTGAGGTCGAGACGACCGACCGACATCACCCGCGGCATGTCCTCGGGCAGGTGGTCGAAGACGGTGTCGCGGCCCTTCTCGTCGGACGCCGAAGTGACCAGCCCCTCGGGCTTGTAGTAGAGCCAGAGGCGGGGCGGTTCGGGCTGGCCCACCGGCTCGCCCCGGACGGTGATCTTGTCCTTGGCGGTCACGTTCAGGGCGGGGGAGGTGATGGTCTTGCCGTTGACCTTGACCTCGCCCAGTTCGATCAGCCGCTCCGCCTCGCGGCGCGAGGCGATGCCGGCGCGGGACAGGACCTTGGCGATGCGCTCGCCTTCGGGGGTTTCGCTGGGGGATTGCTTGTCTTTCGGCGCCATCGCGGTGATCCTTGGGCGCGAGGTGGCCAGCCCCGGGG
>NZ_JAYRPN010000058.1:0-41337 GCF_041911175.1 Tabrizicola sp. | reverse complement strand
GGATGCGATGGCCAGGGCGGCGAAGCGGATCACGGCGACGGAAGCGGCAGCACTGGTCAGGCCCGGCATGTGGCTCGACTACGGCGCGGTCCTCGGCCAGCCCGATGCCTTCGACGAGGCGCTGGCTGCCCGCCTTGGGCCCCTGACCGACATCCGCTTCCGGTCGGTGCTGACCGCCCGCCCCCGCGCGGTGCTGGAGGCGGACCCGGAGGGCAGGCACGTCCACTGGTTCTCGACCCATTTCTCCGGCTACGACCGAAGGAAGCACGACGCCGGGATGGCGCATTACCTGCCGGTGAACCTGGGCGAGGTGCCCGACTACTACCGCCGCTTCATCGACCCGCCGGATATCGTGGTGTTCAAGGCGGCGCCGATGGACGAGAAGGGCTACTTCAACTTCGGCCCGAACGTGTTGTGGATGCGGGCGCTGGTGGAGCGGGGGAAGGTGGTGATCGTCGAGGAGACGCCGACCCTTCCCTACGTCATGGGCGACGGCACCGGGGTGCATGTGTCCGAGGTCGACTACATCATCCCCGGTTTCGACACGCCGATGGCCGAGCTTCCCAAGGCCCCGGCGACCGAGGTCGACAAGGCCGTCGCCCGGCTGATCGCGGCGGAGGTGGAGGACGGGTCCTGCCTGCAGATCGGGATCGGGGGGATGCCGAACGCGGTCTGTTCGCTCCTGGCCGAAAGCCCGGTTTCCGACCTGGGCATCCATACCGAGATGCTGACCGACGGGATCGTCGATCTGTATCGGGCGGGGCGGATCACCGGGGCGCGGAAGCAGATGAACCCTGGCAGGATGGTCTGCACCTTCGCCCTGGGGGCGCAGTATCTGTACGACTTCATCGACCGCAACCCGGAGGTGGAGTTCCACCCGGTCGACTACACCAACCTGCCGCACATGATCATGCGGAACGACAAGGTGGTGTCGATCAACAACACCACCCAGGTCGACCTGCAGGGGCAGGCGGCGTCGGAGACGGACGGGTTCCGGCATATCTCGGGGACCGGGGGGCAGCTCCAGTTCGTGCGGGGGGCCTATGGGTCGAAGGGCGGGAAAAGCTTCATGTGCCTCGCCTCGACCTACGACAAGAAGGGGGAGCGGCGGAGCCGGATCGTGACGGCGCTGACAAGGGGCAACGTGGTGACGACGCCGCGGACCGATCTCATGTATGTGGTGACGGAATACGGGATGGCGAACCTGAAGGGGCGGTCGATCGCCGAGCGGGCGCGGGCCTTGATTTCCATCGCCCACCCGGATTTCCGCGAGGAGCTGGAACGGGACGCCTATGAGCACCGGCTGATCCCGCAGGGGTTCTACTGAGAGTGTCCACGGTGGACAAAATCTGTTAGTTCATTGGATTCAATATCTTGGCTTTTTTCGTTCAGCGTTTCTTAACGAGTCGCAAGTTGGGAACGCCTGTCAAATCGAGCGCCTTCGGCGCGAAGACTCCTTGTCTCGCCGTCTTGTGTGAAGGACACAAGACGGCTCGGATGTGCCTCCGGCGGGGATACTTGGGCAAATGTGAAAGGCAGGTCGAGGACTTTCGGTCGTAGCGCATCAGCGGCCCGGCATAGAGCATGGAGAGATGCTTGCCGAGCGTGTCGCCCCCGGCGAAGAGCAGCGCCACGCCTTTCAGGGGATTGCCGCTCTGCAAGGTCGGAACGGTCCCTGCCCTGGCTAGACCTTCAGCGCCACCAGGACCGCCCCGGCGGCGATCAGCACGACGCCGGTCCAGTTCACCGCCGACATCCGCTCGCCCAGGAAGACCGCTGCGAAGATCGCCACCAGCACCACGCTGAGCTTGTCGACCGGCGCCACGCGCGAGGCATCGCCAAGCTTCAGCGCCCGGAAATAGCAGAGCCAGGAGGCCCCGGTGGCAAGCCCGGACAGAGTGATCGCCCCCAGTGTCGTCCAGGAGACCTGGGCGGGGTTCTGCCACTGCCCGGTCCCGGCGACGATCAGGGCCAGGACGGCCAGCACGACGCAGGTCCGCAGCAGGGTGACGTAGTCGGAGGGAAGGCCACTGATGCCGATCTTGGCGAAGATCGCGGTCAGGGCGGCGAAGATGGCCGAAAGGAAGGCCCAGAATTGCCAGGTGGTTGTCATCGCGGTCCCCTCTTGTGCGGCGCCAGCCTAGACCGCGCCCCTGGCTTGGGGAAGGCCATGCAGTGCCATCGGGGTCCCCGAAGCAGACGGCCCGCGGGGAAGCTCCGCGGGCCGTTGCGGTTCAGTGGCAGTCCATGCCCTCAGCTGTGGTAGGCCTGTTCGCCGTGGCTGGTGAGGTCCAGGCCCTGGCGTTCGGTGTCGCTGTCCACCCGCAGGCCGATGATCACGTCGACCAGCTTGAAGGCGATGAAGGACACGACGCCGGACCAGACGATGGTGATCAGCACGCCCTCGATCTGGACCCAGAGCTGGGCGGCCATCGCATAATCGTCGCCCTTCACTCCGCCGAAGGCTGCCGCCGAGAAGACGCCGGTCAGGACCGCGCCGATGATGCCGCCGACGCCGTGGATGCCGAAGACGTCGAGGCTGTCGTCGTAGCCCAGCTTGTGCTTCACCGTGGTCACGAAGACGTAGCAGACGCCCGAGACGATCACGCCGAGCAGGATCGCCCCCATCGGGCCGATGGTGCCGCAGGCCGGGGTGACGGCGACGAGGCCCGCCACCATGCCCGAGGCCGCGCCCAGCATCGAGGCCTTGCCGCGCGCCAGGCCTTCGATGGCGCACCAGGCCAGCGTCGCGGCGGCGGTGGCGATGAAGGTGTTGATCATCGCGAGCGTCGCCCCGCCGTTGGCTTCCAGGTTCGAGCCGACGTTGAAGCCGAACCAGCCGACCCAGAGCATCGAGGCGCCGATCATGGTCATCACCATCGAATGCGGGGCCATGTTGTCCTTGCCGAAGCCGACGCGCTTGCCGATCAGCAGGCAGCCGACCAGTGCGGCGATCCCGGCGTTGATGTGCACCACGGTGCCGCCGGCGAAGTCGATGGCGCCCTTGACGAACAGGTAGCCGTTCGCGTCCCAGACCATATGGGCGATGGGGAAGTACGAAAACGTGCCCCAGAGGACCGAGAAGGCGAGGACGGCGGTGAACTTCACCCGCTCGGCGAAGGCGCCGATGACGAGCGCGGGGGTGATCGCGGCGAAGGTCATCTGGAAGACGATGAACAGATATTCCGGGATGACATAGCCCGCCGAGAAGGTCGCGGACATGCTGTCGACGGTGACACCGGACAGGAACAGTTTCGCCGTGCCGCCCCACCAGGCGCTGGTCGAGCCGCCGAAGGCCAGCGAATAGCCGTAGATCACCCAGACGATCATCATCACGCAGGCGATGACGGTGGTCTGCATCAGGATCGACAGCATGTTCTTCGACCGCACGAGGCCGCCGTAGAAGAGCGCGAGCCCCGGCAGCGTCATGAAGAGGACGAGGACCGGGGAGATCATCATCCAGCTGACGTCGCCCTTGTCCATCACGGGGGCGGCGTCCTGCGCCAGCGCGGGCAGGCCGGTCAACGCGGCAGTCAGCGCGCCGAGGCCGAGTTTCGTATGCAGTTTCATGTCAGGTGTTCCCCTCTTCCCGCCGTTCACAGCGCGTCGTCATCGGTTTCGCCGGTGCGCACCCGCACGGCATGTTCCACGTCCAGGACGAAGATCTTTCCGTCGCCGATCTTGTCGGTCCTGGCGGTGGTGCGGATCGTGGTGACCACCTGATCGGCCAGCGCGTCGGCAACGACGATCTCCAGCCGGACCTTCGGCACGAAGTTCACGGCGTATTCGGCGCCGCGGTAGATTTCGGTGTGGCCGGACTGGCTGCCGAACCCCTTGATCTCGGTCACCATCATGCCGCGCACGCCGATGGCGGTCAGCGCCTCGCGGACCTCCTCGAGCTTGAACGGCTTGATTGCTGCAATGATGAGCTTCACCTTCTGTCCCCTCGTTCCGTTGCATCAGGGCGCACCCTTCAAGGGGAATGAGGCGGGCGAATGCTGCAACTGCACAAGAAATCGCCGGGGGTGGAGGCGGCGACGGGGCCGGGATGTGCAGAATTTCTGCAGCTCACGGGGCTGATGCCCAATTCTTGAGCGGCAAAGCGATGCGAATCGTGGTCGGCCCGACTTCGCATTCCGGGAAATCCGGGGTATGGTCGCCGCCAAACGGGCTGGAACGGCCCAGGTCACGAGTTGGCAGAGCAGTCATGGCGGCGAAAGACCGGGGGCGCGGCCCCCTTGTTGCGGACAAACGGTATTCCTCCTCGCGCGCGGCCCCCTCGGGCGGCGGGCCGAAGAAGCCTGCGTCTCCGAAGCCCGCGCAGCCCAAGCGCAGCCGGACGCCCCGGCCCCGGCGGCAGCATGGGCTGGTGGTGGGGCTGATCCTGGCGGTCTGGCGCGTGCTCTGGGGCATCGCCTGGCGCGGAACGGTGATCGGGGCGCTGATCCTGGGCGGGGTGATCTGGTATTTCTACGCGCAACTGCCCGAGGTGGCCGACCTGATCGACGGGCGGGCGCGGGGCTCGGTCACCATGCTCGACCGCAACGGCGAGGTCTTTGCCTGGCGGGGGGAAACCTTCGGGGGGATGGTGACGGCGGACAGCGTCTCGCCCTTCCTGCGCGATGCGGTGGTGGCGACCGAAGACAAGCGGTTCTACTGGCACTATGGCATCAGCCCTCGCGGGATTGCCTCGGCGATCCGGATCAACCTGTCGGAAGGGCGGGGCGCGTTCGAGGGCAACGGCGGCTCGACCATCACCCAGCAGACGGCGAAGCTTTTGTGCCTTGGCGTGCAGTGGGACCCGAAGCTGTGGAAGTCGGAAGCCGACTACGAGAAGGACTGCCGCCAGGGCGGGATGTGGCGGAAGATCAAGGAAGTCCCCTTCGCGATGGCGATGGAGACGAAGTATTCCAAGGAAGAGATCCTGACGATCTACTTCAACCGGGCCTATCTCGGCGCGGGCGCGCGCGGCTTCGAGGCGGCGGCGCAGCGCTATTTCGGCAAGTCGGCCAAGGATGTGACCCTGCCCGAAGCGGCGATGCTGGCGGGGCTTCTCAAGGCGCCGTCGACCTATGCCCCCACCGCCAGCATGGAGCGGGCGCGCAACCGGGCGGCGGTGGTGATCGGCCTGATGCTGGAGCAGGGCTATATCACCAAGGCGCAGGCCGACGACGCGCTGGCCCATCCCGCCACCCTGTCGAAGGCCGCGAAGCAGAAGGCGGGGGGCTATTTCGCCGACTGGGTGATGGAGACGACGCCGGACTACCTGGCGCGGGACACGACGGAAGACGTGATCATCGAGACGACGCTGGACCAGGACATCCAGAAGAAGGCGGAAGAGGCGCTGAAATGGGTGTTCGACAACAAGGTCGCGGAAGGCTCGAAGGCGCAGGCGGCCATCGTGGTGATGAGCGCGGATGGCGCGGTCAGGGCGATGGTCGGCGGGCGCGACATCCCGAATGCGGGTGACTTCAACCGCGCGACCCAGGCTGTGCGACAAACGGGATCGACCTTCAAGCCCTTCATCTACGCGGCGGCGATGGACCTTGGCTACAGCCCGATGGACCTGGTCGAGGACACGCCGATGTGCATCTACACGGCCGGGTCGGGCGACTGGTGTCCGCAGAACTACGACAAGAAGTTCAAGGGCCAGATCACGCTGACACAGGCACTGGCCGAAAGCCGGAACATCCCGGCGGTGCGGGTTTCGGAAGCCGTGGGCCGTGATCTGGTCAAGCAGGTGGCGACCGACTTCGGCCTGGCGCAGAACTTCGCCGACGGCCCGGCGCTGGCGCTTGGCGTGTCGGAATCGACCTTGATCGACATGACCGGAGCCTTCGCGGGCATCCTGAATGGCGGCTCCTCGGTCGCACCCTACGGGTTCGACTCGCTCAAGCTGAAGGGGATGGACGAGCCCCTGTTCGGCGCGGGCGGCGGCATCGGCGAGCGGGTGATCAGCGAGAAGGCGGCGCACGCGCTGACCTACATGATGACCGAGGTGCTGAACTCGGGCACCGGGGGACGCGCGCGGCTGGATGACCGCGAGGCGGCAGGCAAGACCGGCACGACGACCAGCGCGCGCGACGCCTGGTTCGTGGGCTTTACCGCGGATTACGTCGTCGGCGTCTGGATGGGCTATGACGACAACAGTCCCCTGAAAGGCGTGACCGGCGGCGGCCTTCCGGCCGAGATCTGGCACGAGGTCATGGTGCGGATCGACGAGGGCCTGCCCGCGAAACCTCTGGTCAAGGAAATCCCGGATTCCACCTATGCGCCCCTTGGCACCGGAACCGGCGAAGGCGCGGTCGCCGCCGAGGATGTGCCCTATTTCGACGATCCGAACGCCCCGACCTACGACAATGTCTACATCGACCCGACGACCGGCGAGGCAATCCCGGTCTACGACGGCCCGCCGCCGGCCGGGGCGGTGCCGGAAGGGCCGGTGACGAAAGCATCGCCCAAGGGGGATGTCGTCGAGCAGTTGCTGGATGGCGTGCTGGGCGGGAACAACTGACGCAGCACTTGTCTGGTTTCCGGTTCGGGCATAGCCTTCGGCCAGGGTTTCGCCTTGCCCGGAGAGCGCCATGCGCATCGTGGAACAGACCCCTGACCGCCTGGTGCTGGAAATCCGCCCGGTCGGGCTGATGCTGCTGTGCGTGGGGCTGTTCCTCTTGTTCTTCGCCCTGGGCTTCGGGATGCGGCTGGTCCTGCCCGCCCTCGCCGGGCTGGTCGGAATGCCGCAAACGCCGAAGCTGACGAACCTGCCCTCTGTCCCCGGGATGAACGCGCTGGGCTATGCCTCGGTGATCCCGCTACTGGTCGCGGTGTTCCTGATCAAGACCCGGCGGCTGAGTTTTGACCGGGCATCGGGCGTGATCTCGCTTGCCAGCCGGGGTTTGCTGGGCCGGGGCGAGAAGACCTATCCGCTGGAGGCTTTCCAGGGTGCCACGCTGGCGGCCAGCCGGTCGAACAATTCCGGCACGACCTACCGCGCCGTCCTGCAGTTCTCGGGGACGACGGGACAGGTTCCGGTCACGCCCTATTCGACCAGCGGGCCGGGGCCGTCGCGGACGGTGGAGGCGATCAACAGCTGGCTGGGGCCACGGGTGAGCGTCGGCGGCGGCCCGTCGCTCACGCTGAGCGGGCCGCAGGCGCAGGAAGCGCTGGCCGCGCTGGAGAAGCTTGGGATCCGGGTGCCGCGCTGAGGGGATTGCTCGTCGGGACTACACCCCATCTCGTCATTTTCCGCGACGAGAAGGCGAAGCCGCACGAGGAGCCCCCGTCAGAGTTTGGCGAGATCCGCGATCAGGCGGTCGAGATCGCCGCCCCGCTGGTCGAGAAGCGCGCCCATCTCGGTGCGCTCGCTGGCCAGCATGTTCACGCCCTCGATGATGATGTTGAAGAACAGGCTCTTGCCCGACTTGTCGGACACATGCCAGCGCACCTCGAACGGGCTCTCGCCCGACATGTAGGCGGTCGAGATCACCTCGAAGTAGCTTTTCACCGCGCGGGCATCCGACACTTCGATCCGCCCGCCGATGAATTCGCGGAAGCGGCGACCGTACTTGCGGCTGATGTAGCCCTGGAAGGCCTTGGTATAGGCCGAAAGCTGCGCCTTCGAGGCCGAGCGTGCCGCAGTGCCGAGGACGGACCGCGCGATGGCGGGCACGTCGGCATAGCGGGCGAAGAGCTTCTCGAAGTCCTTCAGCATGGCGGCTTCGGACTTGCCCGAGTTGATGATCGAGTTGATGTCGCCCACCGTCTTGTCGACCAGCGATTTCGCGGCATCGGCGGTCAGCGCCAGCGCGGGCAGCGGCAGGGCGGCAAGGGCCGCGGCTGCGGTCAGCCCGGCGGTGAAGCCACGGCGCGAAAGGATCAGGTCCCGGAAACGGTTATTGGGCATAGGGGTCCTCGTAAGGGTCGATGAAGCCGTCGTCGGTGGTGGGCGCTTGCGCACCGGTGGCGTCCGCATAGGGGTCGATGAAGCCGTCGTCACTGGCCGCACCGGCGGCCCCATCCCCCCGCGCCAGCTGGAAGCGCCGGTTCTGCAGGTAGAGAAGCCGCGCCTGAGCATAGCTGTCCGCGCTTTCATATAGGAGCGAATCCACCGTCGCCGAGAAGCGGTCGCGATCACCAAGCCGTGAGAGGAGCTTGAGGATCGTCGCGGCATTGGCTTCCTTCCGCGGCAGGGCCAGCCGGACCGGGTCCATCGCCAGGTCGACGACCATGCCCACGGTATCGCGGGCCGTGGACGGCCCGGCCAGCGGCAGTTCCATGTAGGGCCCTTCACCGACACCCCAGACATGCAGCGTCTCGCCGAAATCGGTCGGCTTGCCCTCGACCCCGGCGTAGGAGGCGAAGTCGACCAGGCCGAAGACACCGAAGGTCAGGTTGGCCAACAGGCGGACGGAGTTCTCGCCAGCATCGGCCAGGCGGAACTGCAGGAGGTTGTTGGCGATGTCGCCGGGCAGGTCCAGCGTGTCGGCCACGTTGCCGACGGCGCGCTTCAGCGGCTCGGGCACCACGCCGTAGCCCTTGGAGGCCGGACCGACCAGCGCACGGTCCACCCCCTTGTTGAAGGCATGGACCTTGCGGTTCGCGGGTTCGAACGGATCGTTGATGCCATTGGCAGCCGGGCTCGCGCCGCAGGCGGACAGAAGCCCCACCGCTGCAACGAGCGCCGAAATTCGCAACCGGCGTCCTGAAATAAATGGAATGTTCAGACCCATATCCCTACTGTCCGGCCACCACGCCGCCAACGACAGTCTTGCGCGGGCGTTGGCAAGGCATAGAACCCCGACTTGCCCAATTCAACGGTCAAGCGTGGCAGATGCGCCGCGCATGGCAGGAAGACGCCAAGGAAGACACGATGGCAGCGCCCGCGAAGCAACCGACCGACGGCAGGGCCGGCAAGCCCGAACTTGCCGCTGCCCGCGCCGCCTCGCGCCAGGCGGTTGCGGTGGCTTTCCTGTTCTCGGCCCTGGTCAACCTGCTGATGCTGACCGCGCCTTTGTACATGCTGCAGGTCTATGACCGGGTGCTCGTCTCGCGCTCGGAAGAGACGCTTCTCGCGCTGACCCTGCTGATGGGGTTCCTGTTCCTGATGATGGGGCTTCTTGACTATGCCCGGGGCCGGATCATGGCGCGGGTTGGCGCGCGGCTGCAGGACCGGCTCGATGCGCGGGTGCTGAGCGCCGCCTTCCGCCGCCTGACCGTCGCCCCGCAGGACACCGCCGCCCTTGCCGCGCAGAAAGACCTTGATGCCATCGCCCGCTTCTGGTCCTCGCCCGTCGTCCTGGCGCTGCTCGATGCGCCCTGGGCCCCGTTCTTCGTCGCCGCGATCTTCGTCTTTCACCCCTGGCTGGGCTGGCTGGCCCTCTTCGGCGGGCTGGTGATCGTGGGCCTCAGCTGGCTGAACCAGCAGGGAACCGAGGCACCGCTGCAAGGCGCGAACCTTGCCACGCTGGCGGCGGAACGCCAGGCCGAGAACCTGAAGTCGGAATCCGAGCTGATCCAGGCCCTGGGCATGTCCGGCGCCGCCTTCGCCCGCTTGAAGCTGCGCCGCGACCGGGCGCTGGAGGCGGGGTTGCAGGCCTCGGACCTGTCGGGGCGCTATGCGGTCGCGATCAAGACCTTCCGGCTGTTCCTGCAATCGGCGATGCTGGGACTTGCCGCCTGGCTGGTCCTGCGGCAGGAGCTTTCGGCCGGGGCGATGATTGCCGCCTCGATCCTGATGGGCCGGGCGCTGCAGCCGGTGGAACAGGCGGTGGGCCAATGGCCGGTCGTCACCCGCGCGCGGCAGGCCAAGGCGCGCCTGACGGACCTTCTGGCCCAGACCCCGCCACCGCCCCCCCGGACCGAGCTTCCGCGCCCGCGCGCCCTTCTGGACGTGCAGGCGCTGAGCGTCGTTCCGCCCGGCGCCGCCATCCCGGTGCTGCGCGGGCTGAGCTTCCAGCTTCCGCCGGGGCAGGCGCTGGGGGTGATCGGACCGTCCGGGTCGGGCAAATCCTCGCTCGCCCGCGCGCTGACCGCTGTCTGGCGGCCTGCTGCGGGGCGCATCCGGCTGGATGGCGCGACGCTCGACCAGTACGGTCCCGATGCGCTGGGGGCCTGCATCGGCTATCTGCCGCAACGGGTGACCCTGTTCGATGGCACCATCGCCGACAATATCGCCCGGCTGCACGCGGGTGCCGATCCGGCGCAGATCATCGCCGCTGCAAAGGCAGCCGCTGCGCATGAGATGATCCTGCGCTTGCCCGATGGCTATGACACCCAGGTCGCCAGCATCGGCAGCCGGTTGTCCGGCGGGCAGATCCAGCGCATCGGCCTGGCCCGTGCGCTTTACGGCGATCCGGTGCTCTTGATTCTGGACGAGCCGAACTCGAACCTCGACAACGACGGATCGCACGCCCTGAACCAGGCGATCCGCACCGCCAAGGCGCGCGGGGCCTCGGTGCTGATCATGGCGCATCGCCCGGCAGCGATCCAGGAATGCGACCTGCTTCTGGTCATGAACGAGGGCGCCGCCGCCGGTTTCGGCCCGCGCGATGCGGTGCTGCGCGAAACCGTGCGCAACGCGACCGAGATCGTGCGCTCCGCCGCGCCGGGAGGGGTGGCATGACCCCTGCCCTCTCGATCCGCCGCCCGGTGATCCTGGGGTTGGCTGCCACGCTGGCATTGGTTCTGGGCTTCGGCCTCTGGGCCACGCTGACCCATATCTCGGGCGCCATCGTCGCCCAGGGGCAGATCGAGGTCGAGCGTGACCGCCAGGTCGTCCAGCACCCCGATGGCGGTGTCGTGGCGGAAATCCTGGTCAAGGAAGGCGCGCGGGTCGAGGCGGGGCAGATGCTGCTGCGGCTGGATGGCGCGGCGCTGCGCTCGGAACTGACCATCGTCGAGGGGCAGTTGTCGGAACTGGCCGGTCGCTCGGCCCGGCTGACCGCCGAACGCGATGGGCTGACCAGCCTTGAGTTTCCTGCCGACATCCTTGCCCTGGCCGAAACCTCGAAGGAGGTGGCCGCCCAGCTTGACGGCCAGCGCCGCCTGTTCGAGGCCCGCGCCGCGACACTGGCCGAACAGCGCGAGCTTCTGGCCCGGCGGATCGACCAGATCACCGCACAGTCGAACGGAATCGCGGCACAAAGCGCGGCTCTGACCCGCCAGCTTGCCCTGATCGAACAGGAGCTTGCCTCGCAGCAAAGCCTGCTTGACAAGGGGCTGGCCCAGGCCGGGACGGTGCTGGCGCTGCAACGGGAACAGGCCCGGCTGGAAGGTCAGATCGGCGAGCTGCAAGCCGAACTGGCGCGGACCGAGGGCCAGGTGACCGAGATCGAGATCGAAAGGTCCAGCCTCGACACCGCCCGGCGCGAAGAAGCCACGACCGAACTGCGCCAGGTCGGGCCGATGCTGCTGGAGCTTGCCGAACGCCGCCGCGCGTTGCGTGAAAGGATCGACCGGCTGGACATTCGCGCGCCGGTCGCGGGCATCGTCCTGGGCCTGCAGGTCACCACGCCGCAATCGGTTCTGCGTCCGGCGGAACCCGTGCTTTACGTCATCCCGCAGGACCGCCCGCTGGTGATCACCGCGCGCATCGCGCCGATCCACATCGACGAGGTGTCCGTCGGGCAGGCGGCTGACCTGGTCTTTCCGGCCTTCTCGGCCCGCGACACGCCACACCTGACCGGTCGCGTCACGCTGGTCTCGGCCGACGCGCTGAGCGATCCGCAGTCGGGGGCGACCTATTACACCGCCGAACTGGAACTGGCCGAGGGCGAGCGTGCCCGGCTGGGCGACCGCGTGCTGGTGCCGGGAATGCCGGTCGAGGTCTTCCTGCAGACCGGGCGCCGCACGCCGCTGGCCTATCTGGTGAAGCCTTTCACCGATTATTTCGCGCTCGCCTTCCGTGAAAGCTGACCGACAGCCTGCGGGATTGTGCGGAGATTTCGCACGACGCCGCCCCTTGGGCCAAGACTGACCCTTAAATGGCCACAAAGCTTGGGCTAGATACGCACAACCAGAGCGAGACTACGGGAATCGGTGCGGAATTGGGCGGAATTGTGGCAAGTGGAACCGCATGGATCGAGGCACTGCGCGCCAAGCTGCGGCTGACCGCCGTCATCTCGACGGATGGCTGGGCGCGGACCTGGGCCTCGCGGGCGATCGCGGCGGCGGTGCGCGCCTTCCTGGTAATGATCCTGATTGTCGCGCCCTCGGTGATCCTGCCGGGGATCGGCACCGACACCAAGCAGATCGTGGCACTGCTGGCCCTGTTCGGCGGTGCGCTGGTCTTCTTCGAATACAACGCCGTCTACCCCAGCCTGATCGAGTTTCGCGACGGCGCGCCCTACAACCGCATCCGCTATCTGATGATGCTGACCATCGTGGTCGTCCTGTCCTCCATCGTCGCCGATCTTGAGGATTCCACCACCGTCTCGCGTTTCTTCCATGCGCTGGGGCTTCTGATCGGGGCCTCGCTCGACTTTCCCTATTCGCCGGTCCGGCTGGCCAGCTACATGCTGGACGACACCGCCACCGCCGCGCAGATCGTGCAGGTCAAGGTGGCGGCGGGGACGGCCTACCTGATCTCGCTCTTCTCGCTCGCGCTCTTCGTCATCGTGCTGAAGCTGGTCGGCTGGCCCTCGACGAAAACTGCGTTCAACGTCTGGGTGAACCTGCCCACCTTCGAGCCGACGGCGGGTGGCGACGTGGTCGACCGGCTGGTGCGCGATTCGCATGCCAATCTGGCGGTCGGGTTCCTGCTGCCCTTCGTGATCCCGGCGGTCGTGGCGGTGCTCACCTCGGGGATTCCGTCGGATACTCTGACCTCGCCGCAGACGCTGATCTGGACGATGGCGCTCTGGGCCTATCTGCCGGCGGCGCTGATCATGCGGGCCGTCGCAATGGCGCGGATCGCCGACATGATCCGCATCAAGCGGGCGGCGAAGCTGGCCGTGCTGGGCGCGATCGAGCCGTCGCAGCTGGATCACGACGACGAGGACGACGATCTTTAGGCGCTTCCTTCTGCTGCTGGCCCTTTGCACCCCCGCCGGGGCGGATGTGCTGCGGGTGGCGACCTGGAACGTCGGCCTTGACCGCAAGGGTCCGGGGCTGCTGGTGCAGGACCTGCACCGGGGCGAGGACCCGCAGATCGCCGCCATCGTCCGGGTGCTGGCACGGCTGGATGCCGATGTGATCCTGCTGACTGCGGTCGATTACGACCGGGGGGGCGTGGCGCTGCGGCTACTGGCCGACCGGCTGGCGACCGCGGGGGCGGATTTCCCCCACCGCTTCGCGTTCCGCCCGAACACCGGCCTGCAGACCGGCTTCGACGTCGATGGCAATGGGCGACCGGGCGATCCGCGCGATGCGCAGGGGTTCGGGCTGTTCTCCGGGCAGGGCGGGATGGCGGTGCTGTCGCGGCTGCCGCTGGACGAGGCCGGGGCGCGGGATTTCTCCGGCTTCCTCTGGCGCGATCTACCCGGTGGGCTGGGCAACGATCCGCCAGAGCTGGCGGCGGTGCAACGGCTGGCGACGACCGGCTTCTGGGACGTGCCGGTGGAGACCCCGTCCGGCCCGCTGCACCTTCTGGCCTGGCACGCGACGCCGCCGGTCTTCGACGGGCCGGAGGACCGCAACGGGCGCCGCAACCATGACGAGGCGGCGTTCTGGCGGCTGTTGCTGGAGGGCGCGCTGCCGATGCCGCCGCCGGAGGGGTCCTTCGTCCTCTTGGGCGACGGCAACCTCGACCCCACCGATGGCGATGGCTTGCGCGAGGGAATCGGGGCGCTTCTGGCGCATCCCGCCCTGCAGGACCCCGCGCCGCAGGGGGGGCAGGACCGGACCGACCCCGGCCAGAGCGGCGACCCGCGCCTGGATACCGTGCTCTACCCGGATCTCGGCGGGTTGCGGCTGGATTATGTGCTGCCCTCGGCTGGGCTGCGCGTGATAGACGCCGGCGTGATGTGGCCCCCTGCGGACGACCCGCTGCTGTCCGACCTCACCGCCGCCTCGCATCACTTTCCGGTCTGGATCGACATCGACCTGCCCTGAAGCCCGCGCGTGGCAAGGTGGCGCAGGATCACCTCATCAAGATCGGTGTCCTGCCAGTCCGGGAGCCAGCGTCGCAGGGGGGCGGGGTCCAGCGCATGCGGGAAGCTGGACAGGTACAGCATCTCGCGCAACTCGCGGGCCAGTTCCCAGACCGGGCTCGCCACGGTGAAGATCCAGGTCGGGAAGTGGCGGATACGCGTCGGGCGGCCGGACAGCCGGGACACCCGGGCCGCGAGGTCGGCAAGGGTGAAGGCATGGCCTGCGAAGGGAATGTCGGCATAGGCCGGCAGCGCCTCACCCAGTTCGGCCAGCGCGACCGCTGCCCGCGTCATGTCGGGCAGATAGGCATAGGCATGCAGCGCCTCGGGATCGCCCAGCGCGGTGATCCGCCCCTTGGCGACCTGCCCCAGCGTCACCCGGTTCATCAGCATCTGCGGCGCCTCGGGCAGCAGGAAATCGCCCCCGCGCAGCAGGATCGTGCGCTGGCCCCGGTCCGATGCCTTGCGATACCGGGCCTCCATCTCGGCCCGGATGCGGCCCTTGCGGCTGACCGGGCGATGCGGGGTGTCGGCGTTCCAGGGGCCGGGTTCCTTCCCGAAAGGGTAGACATTTCCCGGCACCAGCAGCACCGCGCCGGACGCCTTTCCCGCCGCCAGCACCGCCGTGGTGATCTCGGGGATCAGCCGGGCCCAGTCGTGATAGTTCGGCGGGTTCAACCCGTTGACGACCAGCGCCGCCCCCTTGGCCGCTGCAGCCATGTCGGTGCCACGGCTATAGGGCCGAACGGTCCAGCCCGCCGCCCGAAGCGCCTTTGCCGCCTGCCCGCCGAAGCCGCCCGACGCGCCAAGAACCAGGGCTGTCCGTGTCATGGGGATCTCCTTTGCCAGAGATATGCGGAGGCGACCGATCAAATGGAATTGCATGAAAATGCTGACCGGATATTCATTTCCGTATGGACCTGCCCGACTGGACCCTGATCCGATCCTTCCTGGCCGTGGCCGAGGCCGGGTCGCTGTCCGCCGCCGCCCGGACCATCGGGGTCAGCCAGCCCACCCTTGGACGCCACATCCAGGCTATCGAGCAGGCGCTTCAGGTCGCGCTCTTCACCCGCACCTCCCAAGGCCAGGCGCTGACCGAGGCGGGTGAGGCGCTTCTCCCTTCGGCCCGGGCGATGCAGGCCGCAGCAGCCGAGCTTGCGATGACCGCCCGCAGCCGTTTCGCCGGGATCGAGGGCACCGTCCGCATTACGGCCAGCCGCGTGGTATCCCAGGTGATCCTGCCGCCGGTCCTGGCGCGGTTGCGGGCCGAGGAGCCGGGCCTCCAGATCGATCTCGTGCCTTCGGACACCAGCGAGAACCTCTTGTTCGGCGAGGCGGACATTGCGCTGCGGATGTATCGCCCGACCCAAGGGGACCTGGTGGCGCGGCATCTGGCCGACCTGCCGCTGGGGCTTTTCGCCGCGAAAGCCTATCTCGACCGCAAGGGCCGCCCGACCTCGCCTGCCGAGCTGATGCGTCTCGATTTCGTCGGTCAAGACCGGATGGACCAGATCATCCGGGTGATGCAGGCGCTGGGGATCGACGTGACCCGCAGCTTCTTTCCCGTGCGCTGCGACGACCCGCTGACCTATGTCGAACTGGTCCGCGCCGGTTGCGGGCTGGGTGGCATCCTGCGGGCGGTGGGCGACGCCGACCCGCTGCTGGAGCGGATCGACCTGATCCCCGGCCTGCCAAGCCTGCCGGTCTGGCTGACCGCCCCGCCCCGCCTGCGCCAGTCGCCCCGCCTGCGCCGGGTGTGGGATGCCCTTGCGGCAGCCTTCCCGGCTTGAAGTTTTCCCGGCGAAAAGCTAGGCGAACCGCAACCCTTTTCCCAGGAGCACGCGCGTGGCAAATCCCTCCCTCCTTATCCTTGCCGGTGACGGCATCGGCCCGGAAGTCATGGCCGAGGTGAAGAAGATCATCGGCTGGATGGGCGCGAAGCGCGGCGTCCAGTTCGACGTCAGCGAAGACCTGGTCGGCGGCTGCGCCTATGACGCGCACGGGGTCCCGCTGACCGATGCGACGATGGCCAAGGCGCAGGAGGTCGATGCGGTGCTGCTGGGCGCGGTGGGCGGCCCGAAATACGACAAGCTGGACTTTTCCGTCAAACCGGAGCGCGGGCTCTTGCGCCTGCGCAAGGAGATGGACCTGTTTTCGAACCTGCGCCCGGCGCAGTGCTTCGATGCGCTGGCGGATTTCTCGTCGCTGAAGAAAGAGGTCGTCGCGGGCCTCGACATCGTCATCGTCCGCGAACTGACCAGCGGCGTCTATTTCGGCGAGCCGCGCGGCATCTTCAAGGAAGGCAACGAGCGGGTCGGGATCAACACCCAGCGCTATACCGAATCCGAGATTGCCCGAGTCGCCCGGTCGGCTTTCGAACTGGCGCGCAAACGGGGCAACAAGGTCTGCTCGATGGAGAAGGCCAACGTGATGGAATCCGGCATCCTGTGGCGCGATGTGGTGCAGGAGGTGCACGACAAGGACTACCCGGATGTCGAGCTGTCGCACATGTATGCCGACGCGGGCGCGATGCAGCTCTGCCGCTGGCCCAAGCAGTTCGACGTGATCGTGACCGACAACCTGTTCGGCGATCTTCTCTCTGACATGGCCGCGATGCTGACCGGATCGCTGGGGATGCTGCCTTCCGCCAGCCTTGGCCTGCCGATGGCGAACGGCCGCCCGAAGGCGTTGTATGAGCCCGTCCACGGCTCGGCCCCCGACATCGCGGGGCAAGGCAAGGCCAACCCGATCGCCTGCATCCTGTCCTTCGCAATGGCACTGCGCTATTCCTTCGATCTGGGCGAGGAAGCCACCCGCGTCGAGAAAGCGGTCGAAAAGGTCCTGGCCGACGGTGTCCGCACTGCCGACCTGATGGGGCCGGAGGGCGGCACCCCGGTCTCGACCAGCCAGATGGGCGACGCCGTGGTCGCGGCACTGGACGCAAGCCTCTGAGCGGGCGGGTCGGGGTCAGACCATGCCGCGCAACATCTTGGCGCGCGTGAAGAACCCCGACCCGAGCTTCTCGATCCGGTTGTCGTGACGCCAGACCCAGGCCTCGCCCTCGATCAGGCCGCCGACGGAATTGACTTTGACGATCAACCGGTTCTTGCTGCGTTCGCTGCTGCCGGAGCCATGTCCGGTTGCGTCCATCTTCAGGAAATACTCGCCGCCGGATTTCGAGCCGGGATACTTCGCCAACAGCTCCACACCGATGTAATAGGCGTTCGCGGTGCTCTTGTTGACCGTGCCCTTGGCGACCCGCCCCTGCAAGGTCCCCAGCGTGTCGGCAAAGTTCACATGTTCGCGCTCGTTTGGATTGTAGGTCAGGTCGGGCATCTGCAACCTCCGGTTTGTTCCAGGATCAGGATAGCGGATTAATCAACCTTTTCGGCAGGAAATGCGTCGGCAACCCGGGATGCCCGATCCGGCCTGAAACTTCCCCCCCGGCCGTCGGCGGGGCCTTGGCGGGCGATTGACCGCCTGAGAGGGGCAGACCCGGCCTTGCATCCGGCGCGGTTCCGGGCGAAACTGTTTCCGCTAACGCGGCGCGGCGACGCGCCCCAGCCCCTCGGAACCTTCGCGATGTCCCCCACCCTGCGCGGCGCCCTTCTCTCGCTTGCCGCTTTCGCCGCCTATGCCACGCATGATGTCGTGGTGAAGTTCCTCGGCGGGCATTACTCCTCGTTCCAGACCATGTTCTTCGCCGGGCTGATGAGCTTTCCGCTGGTCACCATCCTGCTCCTCAGCGACCGGCGCGACGGCACGCTGATCCCGCGCCATCCCTGGTGGACCGCGCTTCGAACCGTCAGCGCGGTGGTCACCGGGGCGATGGGTTTCTATGCCTTTTCCGTCCTGCCGATGGCAACCTGCTACGCGATCTTCTTCGCCATGCCGCTGTTCATCACGCTGATGGCGATCCCCATGCTGGGCGAGAAGGTGGGCCTGCGTCGCGGCATCGCGGTGATCGTCGGGCTTCTGGGTGTCATCATCGTGCTGCGCCCCGGCAGCGGCGACGGGTTTTCGCTGGGCCACCTCGCGGCGCTGGGGGCAGCGACCACCGGGTCGCTCTCCTCGATCATCGTGCGCAAGATCGGTCGCGACGAACGCTCGGTCGTGCTGATGCTGTATCCGATGGTGCTGACCTTCGTCGCCACCGGCGCGCTGATGCCGGTGGTCTACCAGCCGATGCCGGTCACCCATCTGGCCTTGACCGCGGTGATGGCCTTCCTCGGCACGCTTGGCGCACTGGGCAGCATCGCCGCCTATCGGATCGCCCCGGCGGTGATCGTCGCGCCGATGCAGTATTCGCAGATCATCTGGGCCGCGATCTACGGCTGGCTGTTCTTCGACGAAGGCGTCGATTTCTACACCGCCGTCGGCTCCACCGTGATCATCCTCTCCGGCATCTACATCGTCCTGCGCGAGGGCACGCCTTCGGTCAGCCAGAATCGCCCGGTGCTGGAAAACCGCACGCGCTGGGAGATCGGGACCTTCCCCCGCATCTCGAGCTGGCTGAAGCGGTTCGAAAGGGGCGGCGATCAGGCGTGAGGCCTCTTGCCAAAGCGCGGCGGACGGGATAACCCCCCGCCACGGTCGGAGCGTAGCGCAGTCTGGTAGCGCACCTGCTTCGGGAGCAGGGGGTCGGAGGTTCGAATCCTCTCGCTCCGACCAATTCAGAAAATCCCGAAAATCAACATGTTGAAAAATGGCGTGCGCGCCGCAGGGGCAGGTTTCCGGCGGTAGCGGTTCGCCTCCGATCCCTGCATGAGCCAGGTACCATCTCGCTCCTTCGACCGGACGAGGCGGCGGGGAGAGTCGGCGCACGGCGTGATTCCCCGCTGTGCGGCATCCCGCATTGGCCGCGCCCGGCGACCTCAGGGCAGGGCCGGAAAATCATCGCGCCTGTTGCGGGCGACCATGTCACGCAGGCCTTTGGGGGCGATCACCTCGACCGCGTCGCCCCAGGTGTAAAGGTGCCAGGCCATCTCCAGATGTCCCGAGGCCAGAAAGCGCACGGTCAGACTGCCGTCGGCCTCTTTCGTCAGCTCCTGCGTCGGATGGAAGATGAACTCGCCGGCGGTGGGGGCGGCGGCGGGGGTGAAGCGCCAGACGACCTCGCCATATTCATGATCGGCATGATAGCTGCCGAAGGCGCGATTGGCGTGGGTGGCAAGATCGAAACCGGGATCGCGGGCAAAGCTGTCCGCCTCAAGCCGCGCTGTCGCGATCCGGTCCAGACGGTAGTGCTGCATCCGCCCGTCGCCGCCCGTCTCGCGCGCAACCAGGTAGCGCCGGGTGCCAAGGAGCAGGCCATGCGGCTCCAGCCGCCGTTCGCGGTTGGGGTCGCGGCCGCCAGCATAGACGATGGTCAGGACATGCGGGCCCTTCAGCGCTTCGCCGATGGTGGCCAACAGCCCCGCCTTCACAAGCACCCGGGGGCCGGGGCGCGACGCGAAGCCATGCGCTTCCAGCACCGCCTCGGCATCGGCCTCGGCCCGGCGGGCATGCGGGCCGGGCATGGCCGACAACAGGCGGTCGCGCAGCCCTGACAGGGCGCTGACTTCCGTCAAGGCGCCGTCGCGCCCGGCCCGGCGTATCGCCATTTCCAGCGCGGCCAGTTCGCTGTCGCGGATGCCCTGGGCCAGCATCAGGCGCGCATGATCGGCCCGCAACTTCCAGAACTTGCGCCGGTCGTCATCGACTTCGGTGCTGCAGTTGGGGAAGGTCTCCTCCAGCGCCTTGGTCATGCGCTGCGCGGTGCGCCGGTCGACACCGAACGCCTCCTCGATGTCCGTCAGCGACACCCCGCGGTAGCGGGAGGTGGCCATTTCGGCGAGGCGCAAGAGATCGGTGGCTTTCTGAAAGGACATCGGCCCTCCCTGACAGGATTTGCCACCCTTATGGCGCAATCTGAAGCTGTTGACGATTCCCTAACCATGACTCCAGCCACGGGAGGTCCAGATGCAGATGACGCATGTCGATTTCAGCCGCTCGACGGCGCTTCGCACCTCTCTGAAGCGCGGTCTTGCGCGGCAGGCCTTGTCCGAAGCCGATCGGGACAGCGCCGACCTGCCCGCGCTCTTCGCGCTTGCGGCGGGTCTGCGGCCGAATCCGAAGGGGCTTGACCGGATGGCCGCCCGCCTTCGCGCCCAGCGTGGTGTCACCCGTGTTGCGCAGGCCGCATGCCGCAAGGCCCTGAGCTTCACCGCCCGCGCCCTGCGCCGCGTTGAGGCGCGGGCACAGGGCGAAACCGCCTTCCATGAAACCGGCCTGATCTATCTTCGCGCGCGTACCGAACGGAGCGGGGGACAGTCATGCTTTCGGATTTCTGCCGTCAGCTTCTGCGGGCATGCGCTGGAACGGCTGGTCGAACGGTCGGACCTGCCGCTGAAGGCGCTTCTGCCTGCCGTCGATGCCGAGGCGCAAGCCATCTTCCGCAGCTGGGACCGCGGCGCGCGGATTGTCGAGGACGGCGATGAATTCCACCCCGCCTCGACCCCCGGCGTCTGGGCCGGAGGTCATGACGCAATGTGCCTCGATCCGGACTGGGGGCTTTCGACCGCAGCCGCGCCGTCGATCCCGGTCTTCTCGGTCCGCACCTTCCTCTCTCCGGCCGAGATGCGCCCCACCGTGTATCTGCGCTGGAAGAACGACCCGACCTGTCGAATTCTCTGAATACAATCGGCAAATTCCGGGCCGATCACCATTGCCCGCACTGCCTGCTTGAGGCCATCTGAGCGCATGACGCCATATCGTTTTCTCCACTCCTCCGACCTTCACCTCGGCAAGCCGTTCGGCAGGCTCCCCGAAGGCATCCGCCACCGCCTGCGCGAGGCACGGCACGGCGCGATTGGGCGACTGGCGGCGGCGGCACGGTCCGGTGGGGCCGTGACCATCCTTCTGGCCGGTGACACCTTCGATGCCGAAACGCCCGCCCCCGACACATTGCGGCAGGCGCTGGCCGCGATGCGCGAGGCGTCCGACCTGACCTGGGTGCTGTTGCCCGGCAACCACGACAGCCTGAAGGCGTCCGAACTCTGGCAACGGATCGCCACCGACGGCCCGGCGAACCTGCGCGCGCTTGCCTCGGACGCTCCGGTCGAGCTTGCGCCGGAAATCTGGCTGCTGCCCGCGCCTTGCACGCAACGCAACGCGGGGCGCGACCTGACCGAGGCCATGTCCGCCGCCACGCCTGCGGGCGCACGCCGCATCGGCCTTGGGCACGGGGCGATCACCGACTTCTCCGGCGAGGACGGGGCGACCGGCATCATCCCGCCCGACCGGGCGCAGCGGTCCGGCCTCGACTACCTCGCGCTTGGCGACTGGCACGGCCAGATGCAGGTCAGCCCGACGACCTGGTACTCGGGCACGCCCGAACCGGACGGGTTCAAGCATGATGCGCCCGGTTCGGCCCTGCTCGTGACCCTCGACGGCCCGGTGCCGCAGGTCGCTCCCGTCGGTGTCGCCGGGTTCCGCTGGCTTCGACCCGAGATCAACCTGCTGCCGGGCGAAGACGCGGCCAACCGCATTGCCACCGCGCTTCCGCCGACCGGTGCCCGCGACCACCTGGTCCGACTGACGCTGAAGGGGCGCCTGCCACTGGCCGAACGTGCCGCAGTCGAGGCCGGTCTTGCCCATCGCGCCCCGGACTTCGGCTGGTTCGCCACCGACCTGACCGGACTTGCCGTCGAGGCGCTGCCGGAAGACCTGGACCAGATCGACCATGCCGGGGCCCTGCGCCAGGCCGCAGAAGCGCTTCTGGCCGAAGCCGGGGACGCCGGTCGCTCGCAGGCCGAACGCGACACGGCCGCCTCGGCGCTGGCCCGGCTCTATGCCCTGACGCAAGAGGTCCGGGCATGAAGCTGCGCGCGATCGAGCTGACCAACATCCGCCGCTTCGCGGGCCGCAGCGCCCGGCTGTCCGGCATCGGCGACGGCATCACCGTGCTGTGCGAACCGAACGAATTCGGCAAATCCACCTTCTTCGACGCCCTGCAAGCAGTGTTCTTCGAACGGCACGGCAGCCGGAACGCCGTCATCAAATCCCTGCAACCCCATGCCGGGGGCGCGCCCGAGGTCGGGGTCGAGATCGATCTGCCGGAAGGCCGGTTCCGCATCGTCAAGCGCTGGCTGCAGCGGCCCCAGGCCCAGGTGTTCGACGCTTCGGGTCGCCTCGTCGCCCAGGCGGACGAGGCCGAGGCCTGGATCGACCGGATCATCGGCGCCGGGCTGCACGGCCCCTCGGGTCTCCTTTGGGTGCGGCAAGGGCTGATGGGGGTCGAGCCTGACGGCAGCGGCACCGAAGACCGGCGCGAACGCGAGAGGGGCCTTTCCACCCGACGCGACCTCCTGTCCTCGGTCGCGGGCGAGATCGACATGATGACCGGCGGTCGGCGGATGGATCTTGTTCTCGACAAGGTGACCGCAGCGCTTTCGGTCCTGGTGACGGACAGCGGTCGGCCCAAGGCCAATGGCGAATGGAAGCGGGCGCTGGATCAGGCCGACATGCTTGCCGCGCGCGAGGCCGAGTTGCGGCGCGGCGTCGAGCGTCTGTCCGACGACCTGTCGCGTCGGTCCGAACTGCAACGCACCCACGCCCGGCTGACCGATCCCGAGGCCGTCGCCGGGCGGACCGCAGCGCTTGCCCAGGCAGAGACGGCGCACGCGGCAGCCCTCGCGCATCAGGCCCGGATCACCCAGAGCGAGACGGACCTGCGCCTGGCTCGTCTTGACGCGGAACGCGCCGAAACCGAGCTTGCCCGGCTCGGGATGCTGACCAACCGCCGGGCCGAGGCGGAAGCCGCCCTGCACCAGTCCGAGGCAGCGGTGAACGAAGCCCGGGCGCGGGCGGATGAACTGGCGCAGCGCGAACGAGCCGCGGCAACGGCAGGGGAAGCGGCTGCCGCCTCGACCCGCGACCTGCGCCTTCGGCTGGATCGGGCCAACCGTGCCCGGTCGGCCAGCCTTGCAAGGCGCCAGGCCGAGGATCTGCGGCGCCGGGCGACCCGGGCGGACGAGGTCCTCGCCGATCTTGAAAAGGCCCGGGCCGGTCGCCACCGCATCGTGGCGACGCCCGAAACGGTGGCCACGGTCGAGACGGCACAGACCGCGCTCGACCTTGCCCAGGCGCGAGCCGAGGCGCAGGCCGTCACCATCGAGGCCCTGCCCGAGGGCGAGGCCCGGCCGCTGCTGGCGGGTCAGCCCTTGCCTGCCGGGCCCCAGCCCTTGCTTGTGGCAGCCGAGCTGACCCTGCCGGGCTTCGGCTGCCTGCGGATCGACCCGGGCAGCGCCCGCATGTCCGAACCCTCGACCGCAATCCTGGCTGCACGGAAGCGGCTGGACCAGGCCCTTGCCGCCTGCGGGGTGGAAAGCCTGGCCGCCGCCCGGGCGGCGCTGCTCCAGGCCGGGGAATTCGACTCGGGGATCCGGCAGGCGACGGCGTTGCTGGCGGCCATCGCTCCCGACGGCATCGACGCCCTGCGATCTGCTCTGGCCCGCGCACTGGCAGACGGGGCCGACACGCTGACCGAGGAGTCAGCCGAGGACCCCGAAAGCCTGTCCGTTGCCCTGACCACCGCCGAGTCCGCAGAAACCGCAGCGACCGCCGCCCTGCGCGTCGCGCATGATCTGGCGACCCAGGCGAACCAGGCCCGGGCCGTCGCCGAAGCGCACCGCACCTCGGCCGAGCGCGTGCTGTCTGCTGCCCGGTCCGAGGCCGGGGACGCGGCAGATCTCGCTGACCGGATCGCCCGCCTTGCCGCGACGGTTCCGCCGCTTGCCGCGGCCCGCACTACGGCGGAGGCCACGCTGGCGGCCCTGCGGGCTTCGGCCCCGGATGTGGCCACCACCGAGGCCCGCCTTGCCCGCGCGAAAGGTGCGTCCGACCAGGCTGCCCAAGAGAGCGCGAGGGTTCGCGAGGATCTTGCCGGTCTCAACGCCAGCATTGCGGCGCGTGCCGACGAGGGCCTGGAAGAGCACCTGTCGTCCGTCTCGGAGGAACGCGCCGAAGCCGAGGCCCGCGCCGCCCGCTACGAGGCCGAGGTCCGGGCCCTGACACGCCTGCGCCAGGCCCTCGACGACGCACGCACCCGGGCCCGCGACACCTATTTCGCACCCGTGGTGCGCGAGTTGCAGCCGCTCTTGTCCATCCTTCACCCCGGTGCCCGGTTGCTGATCGACGACGCCACCCTCCTGCCCACCGCCCTGACCCGCAACGGCCAGGAGGAACCGCTCGATATCCTCTCGGGCGGCACGCGCGAGCAGTTGGCGATCCTGACCCGGCTTGCCTTCGCCCGGCTCTTCGCCGCCTCCGGTCGCCCGGTCCCGGTGATCCTGGACGACGCGCTGGTGCATTCCGACGATGACCGGATCGAGGCGATGTTCGATGCGCTGCACCGCACGGCCCGCGACCAGCAGATCCTGGTCTTCACCTGCCGCCAGCGGGCCTTTGCGGCCCTGGGAGGAGAGCGGGCAACAGTGGCCATCGAGACGGCTTGACCTGGAAATCGTCGGTCAAATCGGATGCCCTGCCAACCCTGTCCAGATGGCTCGCGCTGCGTGGTCGGCGGCCTTGGCGTGGAACCGGACGATCGCTTCCGGCATTCCCCGCAGGATCCGCGCGCTCTTGCGGGCATCCGTCCGCCAGATCAACCCCTGTCGCGCCCGGCGCACCGTTGGCGAAGGCTGGCCGATCTCGCCGTCCACAGGCTGTTCTGCCTCCCCGACGACGGCCAGTGGCCGACCGGGCAGCGGCAAACCCCGTCTAGGCGTGCGTCTTCGGCAGGAACCAGGTCACCAGCCCGACGACCGGCAGGAACGAGCAGATCACATAGACCTCATGCAGCCCGATCCGGTCGGCCAAGGCCCCCAGGAATGCCGCCGCCAGCCCGCCCAGCGCGAAGTTGAGGCCATAGAACACCCCGCCGATCAGCCCGATCCGGCCCGGCATCAGCTCCATCGCGTACAGCATGATCGAGGCGAAGGCGCTGGCCATGATCAGGTTGATCAGCACCGTCAGCGCGACCGTTCCCGCCAGCCCGACATGCGGCAAGAGCAGCGTCAGCGGCAGCGGCCCGAGGATGGAAATCCAGATGATCCGGTGCCGCCCGATCCGGTCGCCCACCATCCCGCCGACCAATGCACCGATGGCCGAGGAGATGAAGATCACGAACAAAAGCACCTGCGACTGGGCAATCGAGACGCCGAAGGTCTCGATGACATAGAAGGTATAGAAGGACCGGAAGCTTTCCAGATAGGCCAGCTTCGACGCCATCAGCAGCACCAGGATCATCAGGCCCAGCCGCACCTGGCCGGGCGTCAGCGCCGCCGTCGCATGGGATCGCGCCGATTTCGCCGCTGAATGGAACGCCTCGCGCAGGCGGGTGTGCTGCCCCGCAATGCGGATCAGGAGAAGCATCGCGATGATCGGCGCCACGGCGAAACCGGCAAGGCTCGACTGCCCCAGCGGCACGATGATCAGGGCGGCCGCCAGCGGCGCGACCGCCCCGCCGACCTGGCCGCCGACCTGGAAGATGCCCTGCGCCAGCCCGGCCCGGCCTTGCGCCGCATAGCGCGCCATCCGCGTCGCTTCGGGGTGGAAGATCGACGAGCCGATGCCGATGCAGGCGACCGAGGCGAGGATCAGCGGGTAGCTTGGCGCAAAAGCCAATGCGGTGATGCCGGTCAGGGTGAACCCCATGCCGACAACCGAGGAATAGGGCAGCGGGCGCCGGTCGGTGTAAAGCCCGACAAGCGGCTGGAACAGCGACCCGGCGATCTGGAAGGTCAGGGTGATCATTCCGATCTGCACCAGGTCCAGCGCGAATTCGGCCTTCAGGATCGGGTAGATCGCGGGAATCAGCGCCTGGATCAGGTCGTTCAGAAGATGCGCCGCGCCCAGCATGACCAGAATTGGCAGGAAGGTCGAACTCTCGGCCTGGGCCGTCATCGTGGTCATCTGCATCTCTCCCCTGCCCGGCACGCCGCCTTGGTGGACGGGCGGCAGTGTGACGGCAAGCCCGCGGCTTTGGAAGGGACCGTCGCGCACAGATGCCATGCGCAGAGCGCAAGTCAGCCATGCAGTCGGGCCGGATCGCGTCGCTTGTATACTAGCAACGCTTATAGTAAGCACGCTCAATGAATTATCGCATCGAAAAACTCGGGCCCCTGCTGCAGGACGCCACCCGCAAGATCTGGAGCCGCTTCGAACAGCGCACCGCCTCGCATGGGCTGTCGGCTGCGCAGTGGCGGCTTCTGGGGCACCTCATGCATTGCGGGCCCTCGACCCAGACCGCGCTTGCCGCGCTTCTGGAAGTGGAACCGATCAGCGTCTCGCGCCTGATCGACCGGATGGAGCAGGGTGGCTGGCTGCACCGCGAGGCGCATCCCGACGACCGCCGCGCCCGGATCGTGGTGGTGACCGAAAAGGCGCGGCAGATCGCGCCCGAGGCGAAGGCGATCGTGACCGCGCTGTATGACGAGGCGCTGGCCGGACTGAGCGACGACGACCGGCGCGTCCTGCAAACCGCGCTGAAGAAGATCAGCGAAAACCTGAAGGCCCCCGATGCCGCGGCAGAGGCTGCCCCTGATGCGACCCTGCCCTCCTCCCAGATCGAGACCCACGCATGAACGCCCGCACCGCACCCACCGAACCTGCAATCGCCGTTCCGGCCGCAGCTTCCGCACCCACGCCTGCCGCTCCGCCGGAACCTGTGGCGAAACCGGCTCGCCGGTTGCGCAAGGCCATGCTCATGCTGTCGGTTCCGCTGCTTCTGGTGGCGGGGGTCGGCGGCTGGTGGCTGACCGGCGCGGCCCAGGAAAGCACCGAGAACGCCTATCTGCACCAGGCGCGCATTTCCATCGCCCCGACGGTCGGCGGCCGCGTCGTCTCGGTCAACCTGCACGAATTGCAGCCGGTCAAGGCCGGGGATCTCCTGTTCCAGGTCGATCCGCAGCCCTATGAACTGGCCGTAGCCCAGGCCGAAGCCGCCGTGAACGCGGCGCGCCTGCAGGTGGAGCAGTTGAAATCCGCCCTCGCCCAGGCCGAGGCGCAGGCCAGGCTTGCCGCGGACGATGCCAGCTACCAGGCCGACGAACTGGCCCGGCAAGAGGCGCTCTCCGGCAAGGGCGTGACCTCGACCAGCGCGCTGGACCAGACCCGCCACGCCAGCCAGCAGGCCCGCGAAAAGGCCGAGGTGGCGCGGCTGACCGCCGACACCGCGCGCGCCGCGCTTGGCGGCGATCCGAAAGCCGCGACCGATGACCACCCCGCGGTCCGGGCCGCGCTGGCCGAACTGGACCGCGCCCGCTACAACCTCTCGGTCACCCGCGTCACCGCGCCTGCGGATGGCGTGATCTATCAGGCCTCCTCGTTCCACGAAGGCGTGATGCTGGCGGCGGGCCAGCCGGTCTTTGCCCTGGTCGAAACCGGCGATGCCTGGGTCGAGGCGAACTTCAAGGAAACCCAGCTGGTCGACCTGGCGCCGGGACAGCCTGCCGAAGTCGTGTTCGACGCGGCCCCCGGCAAGGCCTTCACCGGCACGGTCGAGGCGATCGGCGCGGGCACCGGGGCGGAGTTTTCGCTGCTTCCGGCCCAGAACGCGACCGGCAACTGGGTCAAGGTCACCCAGCGCGTGCCGGTGCGGATCAAGCTGGACGATGCCGCAGGGGCGGCCGCGCTGGCCTCGGGCCTCAGTGCGGAAGTGACGGTCGACACCTCCGGCGCGGGCGATACCCGGCTGGCCGCGAAGGAGTGATCGGCCCATGTCCGACATCCCGGAAGCAGTGCCCGCCGGTCCTGCCGGGGCGGGATCGGCCCCGGCCATCGAGGTCAAGCATCGCGGGCTGATCACGCTGTCGATCATGGCGGCGACGATCATGCAGGTGCTGGACACCACCATCGCCAACGTCGCCCTGCCCTCGATGACCGGCGACCTCGGCGCCTCGCAGGACACGATCACCTGGGTGTTGACCAGCTACATCGTCGCCTCGGCGATCATGACGCCTGTCACCGGCTGGCTGGCCGACCGACTGGGCAAGCGCGAGCTGTTCCTGATTTCCATCGTCGGCTTCGTCGCCAGCTCGCTGGCCTGCGGCATCGCCTGGAGCCTGCCCTCAATGGTCGCCTTCCGCCTGATGCAGGGCGTCTTCGGCGCGGCCATCGTGCCCTTGTCGCAGACCTTTCTCCTTGACATCAACCCGCGCGAGAAGGCCGGGCAGGCGATGGCGATGTGGGGCGCCGGGATCATGGTCGGCCCGATCATCGGCCCCACGCTGGGCGGCTGGCTGACCGAAAGCTACAACTGGCGCTGGGTCTTCCTGATCAACCTGCCGGTGGGCGCGCTGGCGCTGCTGGGCTGCATGGCCTACCTGCCCAAGCTGCCCCGCAAGAAACGCAGCTTCGACATGGTCGGCTTCGGCCTTCTGTCGCTGGCCATCGGGTCGCTGCAACTGATGCTCGACCGGGGCGGCGAGGTCGACTGGTTCAACGCCGCCGAAATCTGGATCGAGTTCGGGGTGGCGCTTTCGGGTTTCTGGATGTTCTGCGTCCATATCCTGACGAAGGACCATCCCTTCCTCGACCCGCAGATGTTCCGCGACCAGAACTTCCGCATCGGCCTGATCTTCATCTTCGTCGTCGGCATCATTCTTCTGGCCAGCCTTGCCCTTCTGCCCCCCATGCTGTCGCGCATCCTGGGCTATCCGGTGATCACCACCGGCTGGGTCATGGCCCCGCGCGGGGTGGGGACGATGATCTCGATGCTGCTCGTCGGACGGCTGGTGCGCGTGGTCGACCCGCGCGTGCTGGTGCTGACCGGCCTCTCGCTGACAGCCCTGTCGCTGTGGGAAATGACCGGCTTCACCCCGCAGATGGACAGCTGGCCGATCATCCGCAGCGGTATCGTGCAGGGCCTCGGCCTCGGCCTCGTTTTCGTGCCGCTCTCGACCATCGCCTTCGCCACGCTGGAGCCCCGCTTCCGCGCCGATGCGACCAGCCTGTTCAGCCTGGTCAGGAACATCGGCTCGTCGATCGGGATTTCCATCGTCACGGCGGCGCTCGCGCGCAACGTCCAGATCAACCACGCCGAGCTGGGAGCCTTCATCCAGCCCTACAATCCGGTCGTGGTGCAGGCCTATCCGTCCGCCGTCACCGGAAATGCGACGACCTTGCAAATGCTGGACGGGCTGGTGAACGTGCAGGCGGCGATGATCTCCTACGTCGACGACTTCTACCTGATGATGTGGGTCACGCTGCTTGCCATGCCGCTGGCCTTGATCCTGCGGCGTCCGGCGCGGGCCTGATCAGCGCCTGCGCCAGCAGTCGGCGATGTAGCTGGCCGTCATCAGGTCCAGATGCGCGCCGCCGCCGTTCTTGGCGATGGTGATCTCGTCCTCCGACCGCCGGGTATAAAGCGCCGGGTCGTCGTAGAAATCGGCCACCACATCGGCCTCGGTGATCGCACCCGAGGCGATGGGCTCGATCAATTCGCCGATATGGTGGATCGTGGTCTTCCGGCTGTCGACGAAGACCCGCGCGCGTTGCATCGCCCGGTCGTCCACCTCGCGCATGCCGGGCTTGTAGGCCCCGATCAGGTCGATGTGCTGGCCCGGCTGCAACCAGTCGCCCTTGATCAGCGGGCTGGTCGCCATCGTGGCCGAGCAGATCACGTCGGCCTTCCTGACCGCCGCCTCCAGGTCATCCGCCACGGCCAAGCCCATCGCCGCCGCACTTTCCCGCGTCCGGCTCCAGACGGTGAAGCGGGCCTCCGGGAAGACCGAGGAATAGGCCTCGACCATGCTGCGCGCCACGGCGCCTGCGCCGACCAGCAGGAACTCCCGCGCGTCCTTCCGCGCCAGCCGCGAGGCGGACAAGAGACTGTCCCCCGCCGTCTTCCATTTCGTCACCAGATGGAAATCGACCAGCGCGGAAAGGTCGCCGGTCTTGTCGTCGAAGAGGCTCACCACCCCGTAGATCGTGGGCAGGCCTTTCGCCGCATTGCCGGGAAACACCGTCGCCACCTTGACCAGCGCGCCCAGCCCGTCAATCCAGGCCCCCCGGTCCAGGATCGTGTCCTGGCCGCGATACAGGAACATGTCCTTGATGTCCGACAAAGGCAGCTTGTGCCCGGCCTCGAACGCCTGAAGCAGCCCCTGCCAGGACAGAAGCGCCTCGGCTTCCTTCGGAACGATCTCGGTCATAGGCCTGCTTCCCTTGCCGTCAAAAGCCCCTCGGCCACCAGGCGTTCGGCCCAGCCCTGCCAGCTTTCGAACTGATGCGTACGCCAGCCCCTTCGGGCGGCAGCCGTGATGTTGTCGGCCCGGTCATCGGCGAACAGAAGCCTGTCCGGCGCGATGCCGCTGTCGTCTTCGACAACCTGATAGATGCGCGGATCGGGCTTGGAAACCCGCAAGCGGCCCGAAACATATTCCCGGTCGAACTCGCCCAGGAAATCCAGCTTGGTCCGCGCCTCCTCATAGGAATAGCTGCCGAAGTTGGTCAGGCAGAACACCGGCACGCCTTTTGTGCGCAGCGCGCGCAACAAAGCAATGGAGCCCTCGATGCGCGGCGAGGCCAGCTCGATCCAGCGGTCGTACCACAGACGGATTTCCGGCGCCCAGTCCGGGTTGCGGTCGGCCCAATCATAGATCGTCTCGCGAAAGAGCGCCCCGTCGTCGACCAGCGCGTTCATCCCGTGCAGGTCGACCGCCGCGAACAGCGCGCGCCGCCGCTCCTCGCCCAGCACCCGGTCGTAGAAGGCCTCGGGCTGCCAGCGGGTCAGCACGTTGCCAATGTCGAAGATCACTGCCTCAGGCTGCATCGTCTTCCCGTTTCCGCACGGTTTCCCGCCAGATCACATAAAGGCCCGACCCGCAGATAAGCGCAATCCCCACCCAGGACACCGCATCCGGGAAGGTGCCGAACACCACCAGCCCCCAGAGGATCGCCAGCGGCATCCCCACATATTCGAAGGGCGCGATCAACCCGGCCTCTGTCGTGCGATAGGCCTGCGTCACCATCATGCCGCCCAGCCCCACCGCAAGCCCGGTGGCCAGGAACACCGGCCAGTCGGCCAGGGGCGGCCAGATCCAGGGCCGGAACAGGAAGGCCCAGAGCTTGTCGTCCGTCGCGAGATGCCCGTCGCCGACCCAAAGCCCCATCGACAGGCTGACGATGATGAACCCCACCTGCACATAGAAGCCCAGCGTCATCGCGCTTTCGGTGTCGCCCATGTGCCGGGCGAGGAGGTTGCCGCTGGCGTAAAGCACGGCCGAGATCAGCACCAGCAGCGCGGCGGGCTGGATCACCCCGGCCCCCGGTCGCAGCATGACGATCACCCCCAGCATCCCCACGATCACCGCCGCCCAGCGCCGCGGGCCGACCTTCTCGCCCAGGAAGACGATGGACAGAAGCGTGATGACGATCGGGCTGACATAGGCCACCGCCGCCGCATCGGCCAAGGGCAGCGCGGCAAGGCCGGTGAAATAGGTGAGGTTCGACACCATCACGATGCAGACCCGCACCAGATGCGTGATGGGGCGGCTGGTGGCCAGCTGGCCGAAGCCGCGCTCGGACTGGCCGATCACCACCAGGATGAAGGCCATCGCCACGAAGGCCCGGATCAGGATCACCTGATGCAGCGCATAGCCGCCGGACAGGAACTTGATCGAGACGTCGTTGACCGAAAAGATCAGCGTGCCGCCGATGGCGAAGAGGATGCCGGTCAGGGCGGGGGAACGGGCCATGCGGGCAGATGATCCGCGCCGCCCGGTTCCGTCTGTCCTGCCCGCGACATCGCTTGACGCGGGCAGGCAGGTGTCACGGGCTGGTCGTCGCGCCGGCCGCCGCCGTCAGCTCATCCACCTTCGCTTGAAGGGCTGCCGCCTGTTCGGTCAGCGCCGCCTTTTCGGCGGTCAGCGCGGTGATCTGGTCGGTCAGCTGCGCCTTTTCGGATTCCAGCGCCATCACCTTCTCCGACAGGCTGGTCCGCTCGCCCTCCATCGTCGCGGCCATCTCGGTCAGCTTGGCCTTGTCGGCCTCAAGCGCTGTGACCTTGTCCAGAAGCCCCTTCGCCTCGGTCTCGACTGCCGCCGCCGCATCGCTGGCCGCCTTGGCCGCCGCTTCGCCCTCGGCTTTCAGCTTGGCCATCTCGTCGGTCAACTTCGCCTTTTCCGCCTTCAGCGCCGTGACCGCCTCGGTCTTGGCGACAAGGTCGGCCTGGGCGGCATTGCCCTTCTGGCTGGACTGGTAGGCGTAGAACCCCAGGATCGCGGCCAGCACGAGCAGGACAATCGTAGCCAAGTTGCGCATCGCGTCACCCCCTCCGTTTGAGGGAAGGCTACCCGCAACACGGGCCACCGCACAACAGCCAAGGCTGCCGGGACGGTGTGGTTAATCGTCCATGAATGCCCGCGGACAAGCCCTTGATTTCATTCGTCCTGAAAATCTGTCCACCGTGGACAGCCTCGCAAGCCCTACCCCAGGAAGGCCTGCGCATGGAACGACACATGGTCCTCCATGAAGGTCGAAACGAAGAAATAGCTGTGATCGTAGCCCTTCTGCATCCGGAAGGTCCCCCCCTGCCGCGCCTGGGCCATCGCTTCGGCCAGCGCCTCGGGGCGGAGCTTGTCGAGGAACTGGTCCGACGTCCCCTGGTCGATCAGCATCGGCCCGTCGAACCCCCGCCGCCGCATCAGCAGGGTCGCATCATGCGCCGCCCAGCTGGACTCGTCGGCGCCCAGATAGGCCGAGAACTGCGGACGACCCCAGTCGCTTGCCGTGGGGTTGCAGATCGGGGCGAAAGCCGAGACGGATTTGAAGCGCCCCGGGAAGCTCATCGCGATGGTCAGCGCGCCGTGCCCGCCCATCGAATGCCCGGTGATCCCCTGCGCCTCCTCGGCCAGCGGGAAGGCATTGAAAAGCAGGCGGGGAAGCTCGTCCGTCACATAGTCCCACATGCGGAAATGCGGGGTCCAGGGCTTCTGCGTGGCGTTGACGTAGAACCCGGCCCCTTGTCCCAGGGCGAAGTCGGCGTCGTTCGCCACCCCCTCGCCGCGCGGCGAGGTGTCGGGGAAGCAAAGCGCGATCCCCGCTTCGGCCGCCCACCGCTGGGCACCCGCCTTGATCATCGCGTTCTCATGCGTGCAGGTCAGGCCGGAGAGGAACCAGAGCAGCGGCACCGGCCCGTCCTCGGCCTGTTCCGGCAGGAAGAGGCCGAAGGTCATGTCGCAGGCACAGGCCGTCGAGGCATGGGAATAGACGCCCTGGACGCCGCCGAAGGCCCGGTTCTCCGAGACGGTTTTCATATGTAGCCTCCCTGGCTGAGTAGCGCGATCACGGCTGTCACGGTCAGGACCGACGCGGCGGTCGACAAAAGGATCGCGGTGGAAACCCGTTGTGGCGCAACGCGGTAGTGCTGCGCAAGGATGAAGACGTTGCCCGCCACCGGCAAGGCGGCTGCGGCAATCATGACCCCCGCCGCATAGCCGGTGACGCCGAACAGCCAGCAGGCCCCGGCGACCGACAGCGGATGCAGGACCAGCTTGGCCGATGCCAGCCAGGCCGCGACCTCGACCCGTTCCGCCGACCGGCCCGACAGCGAGGCGCCGATGGCAAAGAGCGCGCAAGGGGTGGCCGCCGCGCCGAGCATGGTCATGAACTCGGCCACCGGGCCGGGCAGCGCCAATCCGGTCGCGCCCCAGGCGATGCCCAGGACGACCGAGACGATCATCGGATTCTCCGCCAGCCCCTTGGCGAGGATGCCGAAGGTCTGCGCGCTGACCCGGCCCGCGCGCAGCCCGGTGATCGCCATCGTCAGGATCGAGGAGAAGACGATGAGGTCGACCGCAAGCACCAGCAGCACCGGCCCCACCGACTGCGGGCCGAGCAGCAGCGCGAGCATCGGGATGCCCAGGAAGCCGACGTTGCCGATGACGCCGGTATGCGCCTCGAACACCGCTTCCTCGCGGCTGGTGCCACGACCCAACGCCACCGCCGCGACCAGAAGCCAGACCAGCCCGGTGCCCAGCGTATAGGCGAAGACGAAGGGCCAGTCGAAGATCGCCGCGACATCCAGGTTGGCGGCAAAGCCGAAGAGCATCGCGGACAGTGCGAAGTAGAAGACGAAGCGGGTGAGGTAGGCGGTGGCCTCCTGCGAAAAGAACCGCGTGCGCCCGGCCAGGTAGCCGGTGCCGATCAGGGCAAAGAATGGCAGGGTTTTCAGGAAGATCGCCAGCATGCCCTCGTCGTGTCACGCGTCGGTCGAAAGGGCAAGGCCGCGACCGGGGAATCGGGCCCTCTGCGCAAGCTTCATGATGGATTCAGGCGGGTCCGGGCCTCTCGGATCGTCCGGAGGTTGTGGCAAAAGCTGGGCAAAGCCGAGAAGTCGCATTGTTGCGCCGGAATCGGGCCATTCTGGTGCGGGCACCGCGACCATGCACAACATCCAGCGGATTCAAGGCGCTTTCGGTCGTGCCGAACCAAGGCAGACGCACGCCCCGGTTGCGGGATTGTGGCGAAAAAGGAACGAAATGGCTTCACGTTTTGGCCCAACTCATTGGGTAGACGATGAATTACCGCGCTTCTGATGGGGGCATGCAGAAACGCTGGAATGGGTATCGTAATGACTGCTGCCGCGCGCAAGATCGACAACATCGACCTCGGAAACAACGACGAGCTTCCGCCGGGCTCGCGACTGCTCTTCGGACAGTTCACCATCGAATCTTTCCTGAACAGCGGCGGCTTCGGCATCGTCTACCTGGCGCGCGATTCACTGGATCGCCGGGTCGTGATCAAGGAATGCTATCCCTCGGCCTTCTGCCGCCGGGTCGGCACGACCGTCGGCGCCCGGTCCCGCCAGCAGCAGGACGGGTTCGAGGCTGCGGTCCGCAGCTTCATGCAGGAAGCCGTGACGCTGTCGAAGCTTGACCACCCGAACATCGTCAAGGTCCACCATGTCTTCGAGGACAACGAGACCGCCTACATGGCGATGGACTATATCGACGGCCCCGACCTTCTGCAGACCGTGGAAGGCAGCGCCCGTCCGCTGACCCCGAAAGAAATCATCGCGCACCTGACCACGATGCTGGATGCGCTGGACCATGTGCATGGCCAGGGCCTGTTGCACCGCGACATCTCGCCCGACAACATCCTGCTCGACAAGACGACCGGCCGGCCGATCCTGATCGACTTCGGCGCCTCGCGGAAAGAGGTGACGCGGAAAAGCCGGGCGGTGTCCGGCCTGCGGGTGGTCAAGGACGGCTATTCGCCGCAGGAATTCTACGTCCACGGCAGCAAGCAGGCCCCGTACAGCGACCTCTATGCGCTGGCCGCCAGCTTCTATCACCTGATCACCGGCGAGACGCCGAAAACCTCGCAGGAGCGTCTGTCCTCGATCGCCGGGCGCGAGGGTGACCCGCTGCGACCGTTGGCAGGGCGGTTCCGCGCCTACCCGCGCGAGTTCCTGCTGGCCATCGACAAGGCGATGGAGATCTTCCCGCGCGATCGGCTGCAATCGGTCGCCGAATGGCGCGCGATGCTGGACGGCGTGGTCGATCTGCCTCCGGTCACGGTCCGGGCACCCTCGCAACCCGAAGCGGCGCCGGTTGCACCCGCGCCGTTCCGCCCGGCGCCAATTGTGGCGGCCTCGCCGGTTGAAGAGGCCGCAACGCCTGCCCCGGCGGCCAAGGGGTCGCGCGACCTCCTGGTTTCCTCGGCGGCTGCGGTCCTGCTTCTGGTCGGCCTCTTGTCCCTGCCGGGCCTGCTTCATATCGGGGACACGGAAAACGCGGCCCCGGCTGCTGCCGCTGCGGCTGCGCTCGAGGCCAAGGACCGGCTGGTCCTGGTGACGAACATCCTGCGCCTGCCCGGCGGGCTGACCTTCGAGATGGCCGAGACTGCGACCGGGACCGAAACGACCGTCTCGGCTGTGCCGCCGGGCGCGGCGGGTAGCCTGGCCGTGGGCGACGTGCTTCTGGTCTACACCCCCACGGGCGAGACACTGGGCACCGCGACAGCCCTGCGGGACATCCTCACGCGAGAGTTCACGAACGGCGTGACAACTTACAGTTTTGGTATTCGCCGTGGTGCAAGTACAATGAATGCGGAATTCCAGCTTGGGGTGACCGGCTAGGCCCGCATTCGCCGAAACACTGAAGACGGGGAGAGAAAGCCTTGAAGTTCCTTCGCTCTATCTTTGGCGAGTCCGACGAATCCGGCCATGCCGCCGGTGCGGTCGAGGCCGGGCCCGATCCCGTGATGGCCGCGCTGGCGGAACTGGAAGTGAAGCGCTTGCGTGAAGCGCTTGCCGCCGCCTCACCGCCCCCTGCGCCCGAGCCCGAGTCCGACGCCGCGCCAGACACCCCGGTCGCCCGGCCACATCGCGTGGTCAAGGCCAAGGCGTCGCTGCCCGAGGGTATCGCCCCCGCTGCCCGCAGCATCTGGGACATCGAAGATGAGGCGCCGGCGCCCGAGCCCGCCCCGGTACAGGCCGAACCTGCGCCGCGCCGTCCGACCCGCACCAAGACCCGGGTCCTTGGCTTCGAGGCGCAGCCGGCCTCGGTGGTGCCGCTGTTCGAAGGGCCGGACGGCGCGCCGATCCCGGCCGTGCCAGCGACGCCTGGCAAGGGCTATGTGATGTTCCCCGCCGGTTGGCTGGTGGTGAAGGACGGCCCGGGCAAGGGCGCGTCCTTCGCGCTGTCGCAGGGCGTGTCGCAGATCGGTCGAGGCACCGACCAGACGATTTCGCTGGACTACGGCGACATGGCGATCTCGCGCCAGAACCACGCGGCGATTGCCTATGATCCGGCAAGCCACCAGTTCCACGTCGGCCACGGCGGCAAGTCGAACCTGGTGCGGCTGAACGGTCGTCCGCTTTTGTCCACCGAAACCGCCGGGGACGGCGATGAAATCCAGATTGGCGAGACGACGCTGGTCCTGAAAGTCCTCTGCACGCCCGCGTTCAACTGGTCCACCTACGAGGCGGAAGGAGACGGGCATGATATGGCGATCGCGTGAGCCCCGCTACGACGTCGCCTCGGGTATCAGCCAGGGCGCGCGCGACTACCAGGAAGATGCGATCACCGCAGACTTCCCGGTCGGCGCCGAGGCCGGGTTCGTGGTGCTGGCGGACGGGATGGGCGGGCATGCGGCCGGCGATGTCGCTTCCAAAGTGGTCCTGACCGAAGTCTATTCCGAGCTGAAGTTCCACTACGCCGATGTCGAGGCCTTCGAGGCCCGGGCGCCGGAAATCCTGCGCGGCGTGGCGAACATGGCGAACGACACCCTGCGCCATCACGCCGAGACCCACCCCGAAACCGACGGGATGGGCGCGACGCTGGTGGTACCCGCGCTGGTGGAGAACCGGCTCTGGTGGATTTCCATCGGCGATTCACCGCTGTTCCTGTTCCGCAACGGCAGGTTGAGCCAGCTGAACGAAGACCACTCGATGGCGCCGCAGATCGACTTCATGGTCCAGGCGGGGCTTCTGGACGCCGAGGCGGCGGTGAACCATCCCGACCGCAACTGCCTGGTGTCAGTGCTGATGGGGTCGAAGATCGCCAAGATCGACTGCCCGGCCCAGCCCCATGAGTTGAAGGCGGGAGACATCGTGATCTGCTCGTCGGACGGGTTGCAGTTCCTGACCAACGCCCAGATCGAGAAGGTGCTGGCGAAATACCGCAAGACCCGCTCGACCGAGATTGCCGAGCGCCTGCTGGAAGAGCTGGCCCGGCTGGGCGATCCCGACCAGGACAACATCAGCTTCACCGTGATCAAGGTGAACGATGCCTCGGTCCGGCCACGGCAGAACCGGCCGCCCCGGCAATCGCTGGCCGTGGCGCGGCCACGCGGGCTGACGACGGTGGTGACCGAGCCTGTCCTTCTGCCCCTGCCGGGGACCGGCGATCGGCCGGCGGTCGAGCAGGAAGCACCGGCTGACGCTGGAAGAACCGCGGCGGAACCGAACTCGGCCATCGCCATCGGCGAAGGCGAACGCGCTCCCGTCGTGCCCCGGCGCTTTGCGGCACTGGGGTAGTCCGGAAACCGGACCGTCAGGCAGGCCCGCGGGCCGGAGTCAGCCGCGGAACACGCTCATGATCTCGTCCAGCGGCTTCTTCCGCTTGGCGACCGCCGGGACTGTCGCTTCCTCGGCCGGATAGCCGACCGGCAGGATCATCACCGGCTTCTCATGCTCGGGTCGCCCGCACATCGGCCCCAGGAATTTCATCGGGTTCGGGGTGTGTTCCAGGCAGACCAGCCCGGCATGGTGGATCGCCGCGATCAGGAATCCCGTCGCGATGCCCACGCTTTCCGGCACATAGTAGTTCTTGTAGCGCGCGCCGTCATCGGTCAGGCCGTAGCGTTGCGCGAAGACCACGATCAGCCAGGGCGCAGTGGTCAGGTGCGGCTTCGACACCCCCGTTCCGATGGGCTCAAGCGCGGCGAGCCATTCGTCCCCCGCGCCTCCGGCATAGAAGGCGCGCTCTTCCTCTTCCGCGCCCTCTCGGATGCGGGCCTTCATCGCCGGGTCCGAGATTGCCACGAAATGCCAGGGCTGGTGGTTCGCCCCCGAAGGCGCCGTCCCCGCCGCCAGGATGCAGGCGGCGATCACCGCTTCGGGCACCGGACGAGTGGAATAGTCGCGCACCGAATGCCGCTTGCGCATGAAGGCAAGGAAGTCCTGCGCCCCGGCAAGCGACCCTGCCTCGTCCAGGTGCGCCCGGTCGGGCAGCGGCAGCGCCTGGTAGCTGACTTCACCCTTGCGATACATCATCCGCCCCCGATCAATGCCCCGGCGGCGAAGACCAAAGCACCTCCGACCACGACCTGCAAGGCCGCGCGCAGGAAAGGCGTCTCCATGAAGCGGTTCTGGATCCAGGCGATGGCCCACAACTCGATGAAGACCACGATCATCGCGATGGTCGTCGCGGTCCAGAAATCCGGGATCAGATAGGGCAGCGCGTGGCCGAGGCCGCCCACCGCCGTCATCACCCCCGAGGCAAGGCCCCGCTTGATCGGCGACCCCCGGCCCGACAGCACCCCGTCGTCATGCGCGGCCTCGGTGAAGCCCATCGAGATCCCCGCGCCGACCGATGCCGCCGTGCCGACAAGGAAGGTGGTCCAAGTGTCGTGGGTGGCGAAGGCGGTGGCGAAGATCGGGGCAAGCGTCGACACCGAACCGTCCATCAGTCCGGCAAGCCCCGGCTGCACCCAGGTCAGGATGAACTGCCGCTTCGCCGTCTGGTCTTCCGCCTCGCGCGCGTCGGGGGAAAGCAGGGCTTCTTCCAGTTCCTGCGCATGGCGTTCGTGCCCGGCCTCGGCTTCGGCAAGGTCGCCCAGAAGCTTGCGTGTCGTCGCATCCTGGGTCCGGGCTGCAGCGCGCAGGTAGAAATCATGCGCCGTCCTTTCCATCGCCGCCGCCTCGCCGCGCATCGTCTCCAGCGACAGCGACTGCGACAGCCAGACCGGGCGGCGGGCATAGAAGCCGGCGACATGCTCACGCCGGATCAGCGGGATCACCTCGCCGAAGCGCTGGCGATGCAGGTCGATCAGTCGCTGGCGGTGGCCGTCCTCCTCGACCGCCATGCCGTCGAACACCGCCGCCGAGGCCGGGAAGTCCGTCCGCAGCCGTTCGGCGAAGCTGCGGTAGATGCGGGCGTCGTCCTCTTCGGACGAGATCGCGAGGGCCAGGATTTCCTGCTCGGAGAGATCGGAAAAGCGGCGACGGAAGGTCAGGGCAGACAGCACGGCAACACCTAGTTTGGAACGATTCTAATCTATCGCGACCCGGCGCGGGCACAACGGCATTTTTTGAACTGACGAGTTCATTTTGCGCTTGCGATTCTGAACTCACCAGTTTAGACACACTTCTGAACTAACCAGTTCAGATAGGAGATTGAGATGACCCGCTTCGCCCTTGCCCTTGCCGCCACGCTTGCCCTCGCCGCCCCGGTCGCGGCCGACACGCTGGGGACGCTGCTGCCGACGCTGACCTTCCCGACCGAAACGGTGACGCCCTCGACCAAGGGCTGCGACGCGCCGATCGCCACCTGCCAACTGGCGAAGTGACCGGCTCGCTTGCCGCGCCGGACCGGGATGATCTATGGTCCCTGTCAGGGGGGCCGATGAACGTCATTCACGATCACGGGGTCCGGCGCGGCCGGAAGTTCGACCAGGTGCTGGAAGGCGCGCACAAGATCTTCATGCGCGACGGCTTCGAGCGCGCCTCGGTCGACGACATCGCGCGCGAGGCCGGAGTGTCGAAGGCGACGATCTACGCCTATTTCCCCGACAAGCAGCTGCTGTTCCTGGAAGTCGCGCGTCGCGAATGCCACCGCCAGACCGAGGCCGCTGAGGCGATGGTCGAGGGCGACGTTCCAGTGCGGGCGGCGCTGACCATCGCGGCGGAGCGGATCGTGGCCTTCCAGCTGTCGGATTTCGGCCAGCGCATGTTCCGCATCGTCGTGGGCGAGGGAGAGCGTTTCCCCGGCCTTGGCCGCCAGTTCTACGACTTCGGGCCGGGGCTGATCCATCAGCGGCTGGTGCATCACCTGAGCTGCTATGTGCAGAGCGGGCAACTCCGGATCGACGACCTGGACCTAGCCGCCGACCAGTTCGCGCAGCTCTGCAAAGCGACGATCCACGAGAAGCTGATCTTCGGCATGGCCGAGACGATCACCCCCGCGATGACCCACCGCAGCGTGCATGGCGCGGTGGACATGTTCCTCGCGCGGTATGGCGCAGAAGGCTGACGCCGGGTTCAAATCTTTTCGAAAAGATTTGCATAATCCTTCGAAGGATTTTGTATCACCCGTTCTCGCGCAGCACCGTCCCGGCCAGATAGAGCGAGCCGCAGATCAGCACCCGCGCTTGTGGAGCGGTCGCGGCGATCCCGGCCAGCGCCTCGGCGACCGAAGCTGCCGTCACTGCGTCGATCCCCGCTGTGCGCGCGGCGTCGCAGGTGGCCTCGGCGGGCAGGGTGTTCTTCTCGCCCGGGATCGACACCGCGTGCAGGCGCGTCACATGCGGCGCAAGCGGGCGCATGTAGCCGGTCACGTCCTTGGTGTTCAGCATGCCGCAGATCAGATGCGTCTCGCGCGCGGGCATCCGGGCCAGCGTTGCCGCCACCGCCTCGCCCCCCGCCGGGTTGTGCCCACCGTCGAGCCAAAGCTCCACCTGAGGCGCGGCATCGACCAGCGGGCCGTGGCGCAGGCGCTGCATCCTTGCGGGCCATTCGGCGCGGGTCACGGCGGCCTCG
>NZ_JAYRPN010000057.1:0-5125 GCF_041911175.1 Tabrizicola sp. | reverse complement strand
TCGCAGGTGTTGTCTCGGGGATGCCCGCGTTCATCGCCATCACGCGGGAAAGATACATGTCGCGCGGTTCGGTGTTGATCACATGGCCCATGACGACCTGGCCGATCCCGGCGCCCTCGACCCCGGCGCGGGCAAGGGCGGCCTTGGCGGCATGGGTGGCGATGTCGATGGGGGGCAGCGCGGCAAGCGCGCCGCCGAAACCGCCGATGGCGGTGCGGGCGGCGGAGAGGATGTGAATCTCGGTCATCGGGGCCTCCGGGGGTTTTGCGGCAGTTTGCACGATCCCGCAGCGCTTGCCGAGGAAACGTCGCGTCACGGGCGGCATTGACAGCGGCTGGCAGCCGGGGGAAGTCAGGCGGGTCAGCGGGAGAGCGATGTGAAAGACCTGATCCGGGCCCATGCCGGGCTGCTTTTCGCCGGAGTGGCGACCTTCGTCATGATGGGGGCGGGGCAGGCGCTGTTCGGGCCGGTGCTGCCGGTCTATGTCCGCGATTTTTCGTTGACCGAGGGCGAGGCGGGGCTGTTCGTGGCGCTGCTTTGGGTCGGCTGTTTCCTGGGCGTCGGGCTGATGTATTTCAAGGGCGCGGTGATCGGCCCGCGGCACACGCTGGCGGTGATGGCGGCGGGTGCGGGTTTGATGGCAGCGAGCCCGGCCTGGGGGCTGACGCTGGCGGGTGGCGTGGTCTTCGGCATGGGCTATGGCATGGCGACGGCGGTGTTCAACCCGCGCGTCATGCGGGCCTTCGCCGACAAGGGGCCCTCGATGCTGAGCCTTCTGAACGCGACCTTCGGAATCGGTGCCATCGCAGCACCGCTGGTCTTCGTCTGGCTCGGGAGCGATCCGGCCCGGGCCTTCGGCATCGTGGCGGCGGTGATCCTGGCGATCTGGCTGTTCGCCGGTCCCGCAGGTCGGGAGGGTGCTGCCCCGCCCGGTGAGATCAAGGCGTTCAGGCCGGACTGGGCGATCCTGGGCTTCGGCCTCGTCGCCATCGGGATGGAGGCGAGCCTGGCCGGCCTTGGCCCGACCGCGCTGATCCGGGCGGGGGTCGAGGAGCATCAGGCCTCGCGGCTGCTCAGCGCGTTCTTCGTGGTGTTCCTGCTGGCCCGCGTGGCGCTGATCTTCGTCGCCCACCGGGTGCAGCCCTTCGTGCTGTATGCGGTCGCGGTCGGGTCGGCGGCGCTGTTCGCGCTGGGGGCGATGCTCTGGTCGCCTGCGGTGTTCTTCGTGGCGATGGGGGCTTCGGCGGGGATGTTCTTCCCCGGCTTCTACGTCACTGCCTCGGCCAAGATGGGCGAGGACATGAGAGTGCCGCCGACGATCATCGCCTCGGGGCTGGTGGGCGCGATCTGCGCGCCGCTGCTGCTGGCGCCGCTGAGCGCGGCCCTGGGCGAGCGGGGGTTCTTCGTGCTGGCGGCAGGCATCCTGCTCGCAGTCAGCGGGGCGGCGCTGGTGTCGCTGCGGCGGATGCGGGTCTAAAAATTTTCGCGAAAATTTTTAGACTTTTACCGGCCCGCCTGCCACTGGGCCACGCTGTCCAGGGGCCAGACCAGCATCAGCACGTTCAGCGCCAACCCGTCGCGGATGATCCACATGGTCGTGCCCTCGAAGAGGACGATCAGCGCCACCGTGGCCCAGACCGGCAGCTTCGAGGCCAGCCAGAAGCCCAGCACCATCGCCAGCACGTCGCAGACCGTGTTCAGGACGGAATCGCCGAAGTAGTCGAGCGAGATGGTGACCGAGCGGTAGCGTTCGATCACCGCGTCCGAGTTCTCCACGATTTCCCAGGCGCATTCGACCAGAGTCGCGATGGCCAGCCGCCAGCCGAAGCTGAGCTTGCGCGCGACCAGCCAGAGCGCGCCGAAGAACAGGAAGCCGTGGATGATGTGGCTGGGGGTGTACCAGTCCGAGATGTGCTGCGAATTCTCGGCGCTGACCACCTGCCCGTGCCAGAGCTTGATGTAGCCGCACTTGCACCAGGGCTCGCGCCCGATCCACAAGAGCCAGGCGGCGGTGAGGAGGATGATCCCGAGGGTGATCAGGATCGGCGTCAGGCGGTTCGAGGGGCTGCGGTCGGTCATGCCGCGAAGGAATCATGGCCGGAGCGTTCCGTCCAGCGCGTTCCTGCGGGCCGGAGAAAGAATGTCGCGCGGCGGTCAGGCGTTGCGAAACAGCATCGGCGCGGGACGGGGAAGCTTCCTGCGGCCCTGGGGGGTGAGAAGTGCGGCCTCGCGCCCCTCGATCACCACGGCGGAGAGCGGGCCGCCGTAGGCCGCGCCCGAGTCGAGGTTGATGCGGTTGCCGTAGTGGGTGGCGTGGTCGATGGCGGTGTGGCCGTGCACGACGAGGGGGCCGAAGCTTTCCGCCTCGATCAGGAAGGCATCGCGGATCCAGATCAGGTCGGTCTCGGTCTGCTGGTCGAGCGGCACTCCGGGGCGGAGGCCCGCGTGGACGAAGACGCAGTCCCCGGCAAGGTGCAGCGTCGGCAGGGTGGAGAGATAGTCGCGATGCGCGTCGGGGACGGCCGCCAGCGCCTCGGAATAGACCTTCGGGACGGGGCGGTCGGCGGCCTTGGCCACGCCGTAGGAGGCGAGCGTGGTGGCTCCGCCCAGCTTCGGGTGGAGCCAGGAGTATTCCGAGCGCAGGCCCGGCTCCGGTTCGGCGGGGTCGTTCATGAAGCGGGTGAACATGCGGTCGTGGTTGCCCTTGAGCACCACCCAGTCCTCGCCCCGGGCCTGGCCCTGGATCAGGTGGTCGATCACGCCCCGGCTGTCCGGGCCGCGGTCGACAAGGTCGCCGACATGGATGATCTGGCCCGTGCCGTGGCGTGCCATGTCAGCGGCGATCAGGTCATGCGCGGCCTCGAGAAGGCCAAGATGCCCGTGGATGTCGCCGATGGCGTAGAGATGCATGGGTCAGGTCCTGGTGGGGAGCGGAGGGCAGATGCCCCGCGACACTCTGGTGGCGCGCACGGGGTCGTCGGCGTGGGATAGGTGTGCAAGGATGAAAGAACAAGGGCCGTTGCGGCCCGCAGCCCCGGTGCGGCGAGGTCCTTCGGCAGAAAGGAAACGACCATGATCGACCATACCGGCATTGTGGTCAGCGACCTTGCCGCCGCGCGCCGGTTCTACGATGCCGTCGCGGGCGCGCTGGACCTGCTGACGGTGGACAACGGCCCCGGCGCCTTCCTCATGGCCCGGTCGGTGCGGGAGTATCCCTATCTCTGGATCGGGACGCTGCGGCCAAGCTACTGGGCCGAAGGCTCGCGCGCGGGGCTGAACCAGATGCATCTGGCCTTCGCGGCGCGCGACAAGGCGCAGGTCGACGCTTTCTACCACGCAGCGCTGGCGGCGGGCGGGCGCGACAACGGCCCGCCCGGCCCGCGCGCAGGGGCCGGGGACTACTACGGCGCCTTCGTCCTTGACCCCGACGGCAACAACATCGAGGCCTGCTGCCGGGGGGCCGCTGCGACCGGGGGCTGACCGGACGGTCACGCCACCTCGAACTGCAAGGCCTTGACCTGCTGGAACATGCCGGTCGATTCCAGCGTCTCGATCACCTTCGGGTCGATCGGCTGGTCAAGGTAGAGGATGGCGATCGCATCCTGCCCGACGCCCGACCGGCCCAGGGTGAAGTTGGCGATGTTGACGTTGTTCTTGCCCATCGTCATGCCCAGAAGGCCGATGATCCCCGGCACGTCCTCGTTGGTGGTATACAGCATGTGGGCACCGATCTCGGCGTCGATGTTGATGCCCTTGATCTGGATGAAGCGCGGCTTGCCATCCGAGAAGCAGGTTCCGGCGACCGAGCGTTCGCGCTTGTCCGTCACCATCGTGACCTTGATATAGGCGTCGAACACCCCGGTCTTTTCCTGCCGGGTGGTGGAGATCTGGATGCCCTTCTCCTTGGCGACCACCGGGGCGGAGACGAGGTTCACATCCGGGTTCTGGGTCTTCAGCACGCCCGCGATCACCGCCTGATTGAGGGCGGCAAGGTTCATGCCGGCGACGGTGCCGTCGTAGAGGATGTTGATCGCCTTGATCGGCTCGTCCGTCATCTGGCCGATGAAGCTGCCAAGGTGGCTGGCGAGCTTGATCCAGGGCCCCATGACCGCCGCTTCTTCCGCCGTGACGTTCGGCATGTTCAGCGCGTTCTGCACCGCGCCGGTCAGAAGGTAATCCGACATCTGCTCGGCCACCTGCAACGCGACGTTCTCCTGCGCTTCGGTGGTCGAGGCGCCGAGATGCGGGGTGCAGACCACGTTCGCATGGTTGAAGAGCGGGCTGTCGGTGGCGGGTTCCACTTCGAACACGTCCAGCGCCGCGCCCGCGACATGGCCGGAGTTCAGTGCGTCGAGCAGCGCCGCCTCGTCGATCAGCCCGCCGCGGGCGCAGTTGATGATGCGGACGCCCTTCTTCGTCTTCGCCAGATTCTCGCGGCTCAGGATGTTGCGGGTCTTGTCAGTGAGCGGGACGTGCAGCGTGATGAAATCGGCCTTGGCCAGCAGTTCGTCCAGCTCGACCTTGTGGACGCCAAGCTGCTTGGCGCGCTCGTCCGACAGGAAGGGGTCATAGGCCACGACCTTCATGTGCAGCCCGACGGCCCGGTTGCAGACGATGCCGCCGATGTTCCCCGCCCCGATCACGCCGAGGGTCTTGTTGAACAGCTCGACCCCCATGAACCTGGACTTTTCCCACTTTCCGGCATGGGTCGAGGCGTTAGCCTCGGGGATTTGCCGGGCAACAGCGAACATCATCGCGATGGCATGTTCGGCGGTGGTGATCGAGTTGCCGAAGGGCGTGTTCATCACGATGACGCCCTTCTTCGAGGCCGCCGGGATGTCGACATTGTCCACCCCGATCCCGGCGCGGCCGACGACCTTGAGGTGGGTGGCGTTCGCCAGCAGCTTCTCGGTCACCTTGGTGGCAGAGCGGATGGCCAGGCCGTCATACTGGCCGATGGCGGCGGCAAGGGCGTCCTTGTCCTTGCCAAGCTTGGGGAGGTAGTCGACCTCGACCCCCCGGTCGCGGAAGATCTGGACGGCGGTTTCGGAAAGTTCGTCGGAAACGAGGACTTTGGGCATGGGATGGTCCTTGGATGTCGGGGGAGGAGAGTCGGGGGGGGGGG
>NZ_JAYRPN010000056.1:0-5189 GCF_041911175.1 Tabrizicola sp. | reverse complement strand
GCCGATTTCTTCGCGGCAGCCAGGATGGGGCTTTCCTTGGTGCCCGCGGCAGGAGCGGTGGCGATGATGCCCGCGGCGTCACTGCGCGCCGCGAGATCGGCGAGGATCTTGGCGCGCAGCGCTTCCGGCTTCACGCCCTTGGCCACGGCATCGGCAGCATCGATCTGGACGCCGAGGCGCGCGGCCTGCGCGCAGACCTGTGCGACCTCCGCCGCCTCGGCGCGGATCGCCTCGGGCGACATCGCGGCTGCCGTGGTTTGCGGCGGTGCGATTGCCGCGGGCGGGGCCGGTTCCTGCGGGGCGCTGGCGGCAGGCGCGGCCGGAGGCTGCGCATGATCTTCGGGGGCAGTGGTCATCATCAGGTCCTTTCCTCTGGGGGTGGTTGTGGCGCGAGGTGCGGCGGCGAAAGCGCGGAAGGCGGTGACGGGGTCCGCCACCTCATCGGCGAGACCGGCAAAGACGGCGGCTTCCCCGCGGAAGACGGCGGCTTCGGTGCCCAGCGCCTGCAATGTGTCGAGGCGGCGCCCACGCCCTTCCGCCACGGTTTCGGCGAAGAGCTGGCGGAGGTCTTCCAACTCGCCTGCGATCCGGGTGCGGACGGCCTCAGGCAGGGGCTGGTAGGGGTTCGCATCGACCTTGCGGGCGCCAGCGTGGATCAGCGTGACGGCGATGCCCTTCTGGTCCAATGCCCCGCTCATGTCGCTGTGCATGGCCACGACGCCGATGCTGCCGACGGCGCCAGTGCGAGGAAGGATGATGCGGTCGGCCTGCGAGGCCAGCGCATAGGCGGCCGAGAGGGCGTGATCGGCGACGAAGGCGTGGATCGGTTTCTGCGTCCGAGCGGCTCGGATGCGGTCGGCGAGGTCAAAGGCCCCCGCGACTTCTCCACCGAAGCTGTCGATGTCGAGGGCAATGCCACGGATCGCGGGGTCGCCCAGCGCTGCCTGCAACTGGGCGGCGATGCCCTCGTAGGAGGTCAGACCGGAGGACTGTCCGATCCACGCCCCGCGATGCACCAGCGTTCCGGCAATCTCGATGACCGCGATCCCCTCGACCACCGCGAAGGGCTGGCCACCGTTCCTCGCCTGGCGGCTGGTCAGGGCGTCACCGAAGAGCGACGCCCGGGCGGGCAGGGTGGCAGTGGCCTGATCTTCTGGATCCACGGCCACGCCATCGATACTGATCTCCCGCCCCGTGATCCGGGGGCCAAGCCCGGTCAGGAAGGCCAGTGCCTTGGCAGGATTGACCATCAGCGGTGTATTGAAGACGCGCTGCGCGATCTGAGTGTGATGCATCATCCTTCCTCCGCGGGCCGGGGCTCCCGGTCCTCGCCGTCGTCTTCCTGATCGTCGCTATCCTGCTGATCCTGCCGCTGGCCCTCGGTGACACCGGGCGCGGCGCCGCCACTCGCCGCCTGCGCTGGCGATCCCGGCCGCCGGAAGTCGAGCCCGAGTTCCGCCTCGCGCTTGCGTTCTGCGGCGATTTCCCGGTCGACCTGTTCGGCGTCATAGCCGCGCTCGGCGATGGCCTGCGTGCGGGATTTCAGACCCGCCTCGATCTGCAGGATCTCGGCCGAGGCATCCTTGGCCGGATCGATCCAGTCCCATTTCGTGGGAAGCCAGTCACAGGCGAGCCAGGTGCGCCGGTCGGTGGCATAGCCCGGCAGGTCGATGGCGCCTGCCAGCACGGCCATGTCCATCCAGCGCGTCCAGACGGCGCGGCAAAGCTGATAGACCATGACCGAATGCTGGAACGCCGAGATGCGGCGGCGGAAGTCCACCAACCCAATCCGCGTGTTCGAGAAGTTCCCCTTCGCCGTGTCGCCGGTCAGGTAGCCATAGGGCACGCCCAGCGCGGCCCCGATCTGCAGGAGCGTGCGGTACTGGAAGGGTTCGTAGGTGGACCCAGAATCCGGGGTGGAGGGCGTGGTCACGTCCTCGCCCGGGTCCAGCCGCACCACCTGGCCGGGCTCCACCTCCAGATCGTCCTCGGCCGGATCGAGGGCGGTTTCCGGAGCGGGGGAGGTGATGAACATCGCGAACATCGCCGCGGTCTTCTTTCGCTCCAGTTCCGCGTCGTCGTAGAGGTCGAGTGTGAACAGCTTCACCACCGCCGCGGCGAAGCGCGAGACGCCGCGAAGCTGGCCTGCCTCGACGGGGTCGAGGATGTGGATGACCTCGGATGCGGGCACGCGCACTGTTTCACCCGCCAGCCCCGGGTCGGTCATGTCGCCAGGATGGCGGCGCAGGAAGTGATAGGCAACGCGGCGGCCGATGCCATCAAACTCGATCCCCTGTCGGATCGATCCCGCCCCGGGCAGGACGCGGGTCAGATCCTGCGGCAGCATTTCCGAGGGCAGCATCTGCAGCTGCATCGGCACGGTCAGACCATCTTCGGGGCGCCGAGTGCGGATGCGCAGGAAGACCTCGCCTGCCAGAAACACCTCACGCGCGGCCCGGCGCTGTAGGCCGAAGAAGTCGGTCAGACCCTCGGCATCCGCCTCGTCGGTCCAGGCAAGCCAGAGCCTCTGCAGCTCCTCCTTCTTTGCGGCGTCCGCGATCTTCGAGGACGGCTTGATCCCATCGCCGACGACATGGTTGGCGAAGGCATCGACGGCGTTCGCGGCGTAGCCGTTGTTGCGCACCAGCCAGCGGGCCCGGGCGGTGATCGTCTCGCCCGAGGCGGCGATCAGGGTGTTCACATGCGCGCGGGTGGCGCGGAACCCGCGCATGCGCCGGTGGGATTGTGCGGCATCAAAGCCTCCGATGATGCTGCCGAGGCGTTGACGGAAGGCGTCGAGCACCATGGTCACAGACCCTTGCTGGCCACGGTGCCCCACCGGCGCTGGCGCGGCGTGGCGGACGCGGTAGCAATCCGGCCTTCCAGATCCCTGATCGCCGCTGCCAGTTCTGCATCCGACCCATAGGTCACGGTCTTGCCGTCATAGCTGACGCTGCGCAGCCCGGCGAAGCGGGCTTCCTGCAGTGCGGTCAGCAGGGCCTGCATGCGTTCCAGGTCCATCAGTCCCTCATGAAGTTCGGGGTATAAGCCCGCCGTTTCCGGCGTGGCGTTGTCAGCGTTCCGGCCTTGGGCTGGGCCGGGTCGGGTGGTGTGATGTCAGGTGCAGCCGCAGCAGGCAGGCGGGTTTCCACTCCAGCCTGCGCCTCGAGCCGCCGCCAGGTGGCCTCGTCCCATCGGTCGGCACCGAGGATCCACGCCGCGGCACGGGCGTAGACCCGGCAGTCCAGCGCCTCGTTCCGTTCGCGCATCTTTTGCCATTCCTGATGGGCATAGCCGCGCTTGTTGCGGATCGTGACCAGTTGCTCGGCCACCAGCTGCTTCAGCCATTCGGTGTCCGCCCAGCCGGGCAGGTGGATGGTGCCAGGAGCGTCCAGCACGCCCAGCACCCGGTCTTCATCCGAGGGCCGTTCGATCCGCAGGAAGCGGTAGGTCTCCGCCTTGAACGTCGCCGTGGCCACCGACCAGAGACGGGCGCCGCGGCGCAGCCGTTTGCCGCCGATGGTGGCGTCGACGAAGGTCGGCCCCGAGACCGGCGTGGCGCGGTTGAAGCCCTCGAGGCCCTTCAGCGGCGCTACCTGCTCGAAGCCCACCTTGCGCGACCAGGCGTAGACCGCCGCGGCCTCGTAGCCGGTATCGATGCCAAGCCGCGCAACCGTCATGAAGGCGCCGTTGGCATGTTGCCACGACCGTCCGAGCAGGGCGGTCAGCTTGTCCCAGGCTGCTGGATCGTCGGGGCCGCCCGGGATCACGATGTGATCGACAAGCCAGGACTCAAGCCCCCGACCCCATGCCCATATATCAACCTCGATCCGGTCCTTCTGGACGTCCGCCCCGGCGGTCAGGAACAGCCCCGCCATCGGCACCGTGCCCGGCTTCCAGGCCTCGCGCCGATCCGCCAGCCGTTGCCATTCTGGCGCATCGCCGCTTTCGACCCATGTCTCGCCGAGAAGCGTGTTGCGCGCCGCGCGCAGCGTCTCGTCCGAGCCTTGGGCCGCCAGCCATTCCCGCGCGACGTCGGACCAGCTTTTCCAGCCCAAGGGCGAATAGAGTGCCGAGAGGTGGAAGCCGATGGCTTTCGGATCCCTGGAAACCGCTGTTGCCCGCCATTCTCCCTTGGCCAGCATCTCGGTCTTGTGGTGCTCGGCGATGGGTCGTTCGCAACCCTCGCAATGGTAGGCGGCGGTTTCGGGCTTCCCCTTCGCCCAGCGCAGCCGGTCGAACTGCAGCCATTGCATGGTGCCGCAATGCGGACAGGGGACAAAGTAGCGCCGCTGGTCCGATGCCTCGAACTCGCGCTCGATGCGCGACAGCCCCCGGATTGTCGGGGTCGAGACCATGAACACCTTACGCCGGTGCGAAAAAGTCGTGGTCCGCGCCTCGGCCAGCGTGACCGGATCGCCTTCCTCGTCGGCCGAGGCCGGATAGGCGTCGACCTCGTCCAGAAACACGTATCGCGCGGGCATCGACCGCAGGCCGGTTGCGCTGTTCGCCCCGGTCAGCACCAGAATGCCGCCGGGGAATTCCTTGGATAGCATCGAATTCCCGGCATCGCGGGATCGGGCCGGGTTTACCCGTTCGCGGAGCGCCGGGCTGTCGGCGATCAGGGGATCAAGACGGCCCCGCGACGTCCGCTTCGCCAGTTCCAGGCTCGGCAGCACCGCCAGCATCGGCCCCGGGGCGTGGTGGATGACGAAACCGATCCAGTTGTTCCCGGCCTCGGTCGCGCCGACCTGCGCGGCCTTCATGAAGGTGATGCGCTGGGCGGGATGGCCGGGCGAGAGCGCATCCATGATTTCGCGCAGGTAGGGCGCGCGGGCGGTGCGATAGCGCCCCGGCTCCGCCGCGCCTCGTGACGACAGCCAGCGATGCTGATCCGCCCATTCCGACACCGTCAGGTTCGGATCGGGGCGCATCCCCTGCCGCCAGACCCTCAGAAGGTCTTCGGCACCGTCGAAGCCGAGGTCGAGGTCGGCCGTCAGGTCGTTGTCGTCATCCTCATCATGCAAGCGAGACCCGGAGGTCGGCGAGGGCGTCGAGCTGTTCGCGGACATGGGCTTCCAGCACCCTCTGCATGATCGCGGTCTCGATCGTCACCGATGCCCCGGAGTGCCGTTCCACCTCCGCCATGATCTGCGCCGCCATCAGCGCGGCCACCCGTCCGGGCCAGG
>NZ_JAYRPN010000055.1:0-28999 GCF_041911175.1 Tabrizicola sp. | reverse complement strand
GCGACGTGAACTCCTCGGGCGTGGCGGAACATGCGATGATGCTGATCCTCGCCGCGACCCACCGCCTGATCGCTGCCGACCGGGCAACCCGGGCGGGCGACTGGGGCTGGCGCAACGGCCTCCAGACGCAGGAGGTGGCGGGAAAGCGGCTTCTGATCCTGGGTTTCGGGCGGATCGGGCAGAAGCTGGCAGGATTGGCCCGCGCCTTCGGGATGCAGGTCCATGCCCATGACCCCTTCCTCCCTGCCGACCGCTGGCCGGAAGACGCCCTCCGGGAAACCGATCTGGCGCAGGCCCTTCGCACGGCGGACGCCGTCTCGCTGCACCTGCCCCGCGCCGACCGCGCCGTGATCGGGGCTGCGGAACTGGCCGTGATGAAGCCCACCGCCGTCGTCGTCAACACTGCCCGCGGCGGGCTGGTGGATGAGGTCGCGCTGGCCGAAGCCCTGCGGGCAGGTCGCCTGGGCGGGGCGGGGATCGAGGTCTTCGACGTTGAGCCTCCTGCCAAGGACCATCCGCTCTTCGGCCTGCCGCAGGCCGTACTGACCCCGCACAATGCCGCCCTCACCGTGGAATGCGCCGAGCGGATGGCGCTGGCTTCGGTACAGAACGTGCTGGACTTTTTCGCCGGGACACTCGACCCCGCGCTTGTCGTCAACCGGGCCGCGCTGGGCGGCATCAAGGAACCTGCAAAATGACCAAACCCCGCCTTCGCATCGGCCTGATCGGCACCGGCTTCATGGGCAAGGCCCATGTCTTCGGCTTCACCTCGGCCCCCCGCGTGTTCGAACTGCCCTTCGACCTGGAGCTGCATACGGTGGCCGACATCACCGATGCCGCCGCCGAACGGGCCCGCCAGACGCTGGGCTTCGCCAAGGCGACCTCCGACTGGCGGACGATCATGGCCGACCCGGAGATCGACCTGGTCTCGATCACCGCCCCCAACGCGCTGCACAAGGAGATGTCGCTGGCGGCCATCGCGGCGGGCAAGCATGTCTACTGCGAAAAACCGCTGGCCCCTCTGGCGGCGGACGCGCTGGAGATGACGCTGGCCGCCGAAGCCAAGGGCGTGAAAACGCAGGTCGGCTTCAACTACCTCTGCAACCCGATGCTGCAGACGGCCCGCGACATGATCCGGGCGGGAGAGTTGGGGGAAATCCGGGGCTACCGAGGCATCCACTGCGAAGACTACATGGCCGACGCCTCCGGCCCCTTCACCTTCCGCCACGATCCGGCGGGGGGCGGGGCGCTGGCTGACATCGGGTCGCATGCTTTGGCGACGGCGGAGTTCCTGTGCGGGCCGATTGCCAAGGTGATGGGGGATTGCGTGACGATGATCGGCAGTCGGCCGGACGGGAAGGGTGGCACGCGGAAGGTCGAGGTCGACGATGTGGGCCGCGCCTTCCTGCGCTTCGAAAGCGGGGCCACCGGCAGCATCGAGGGCAACTGGATCGCGACGGGCCGCAAGATGCAGCATGATTTCGAGGTCTATGGGACCAAGGGGGCGCTGGCGTTCAGTCAGGAGCATTTCAACGTGCTCCATTATTTCTCGACTTCGGATGCCAAGGGTCGCCAGGGCTTCCGGCGGATCGAGGCGGGGCCGGATCACGCGCCCTATGGGCTCTTTTGTGTCGCGGCGGGGCACCAGATCGGGTTCAACGACCTGAAGGCGATCGAGGTGGCGGGTTATGTGAACGCCATCGCCGGGAAGGGGCCGGAGCCGTTCAACTTCCGCAAGGGGCTGCGCATCCAGACGCTGGTCGAGACGATCCAGACCTCCAGCCGCGAGGGGTGCTGGCTGGCGGTCGGCTGAGACTGTCCACGGTGGACAGAATTTTGGGGCCTTGAATATCAAGGGCTTGGTTGCGGACATTCAGGATTTCTTAACCTCTGCCCGCGACTGACCGGCACAATCATGGAGACGGGGATGATCCGATATGCAGTGGTCGGGGCGGGCTGGATTTCGCAGGAAGCCTTCCTGCCCGGCGTCGCGCAGTCCGGGAATTCAGTGATCTCGGCCATCGTCACCGGCGACCTTGCCAAGGGCCAAAAGCTTGCCGACTTTCATGGCGTGCCACGAGTGGTGCCCTATGAAGCCTATGACGCACTTCTGGCCGAAGACGCGGTGGATGCGGTCTATATCGCGCTGCCAAACTCGCTGCATGCCGATTATTCGATCCGGGCGGCGCGGGCGGGCAAGCATATCCTTGTGGAGAAACCGCTGGCCACGACCGAGGCGGAGGGTCTGGCGATGATCGAGGCCGCAAAGCAGGCGGGCGTGTTCCTGATGACGGCTTACCGGCTTCACAACGAGCCGGGAACGCTGGCGGTGCTGGACCATCTGCGAAAGGGCAACATCGGCACGCCCTTGCTGTTCCAGTCGATCTTCAGCTTCCAGATGGCGGCGGGGAACCATCGCCTGCGCGCCGAGCATTGGGGCGGGCCGTTGCAGGATGTGGGGGTCTATTGCGTCAATGCCGCGCGGCATGTCTTCGCCGAGGAGCCTTTCGAGGCGACGGCCACCCTGACCCAGCCGAAGGACGATCCGCGCTTTGCCGAGGTGGAGGCGACGATTGCCGCGACCCTGCGCTTCCCTTCGGGGGGCATCGCACAGTTCATCGGCAGCTTTGGGGCCGGGGCCGTGGACAACTACCGGGTCGTCGGGTCGCTGGGCGATATCGAGCTGGACCCGGGCTTCAAGTTCGAGACGGCGATGAAGATGCGGCTGCGCCGCAATGGCGTGACCGAGGAGGTCACCTTCCCGCAGATCGACCATTTCGGCGCGCAATGTGCCTATTTTTCGGACTGTATCGCCGCCGGTGTGCCACCCGAGGCCGATGGCGAGGAGGGTCTGGCCGATATGCGCGCGCTTCTTGCCATCGAGGCCGCCGCGCGGACCGGGCAGCCGCAAGCCATTACGTCGCCGCCGAGACCGCGCCACCCGACCCCGGACATGGTGCGTCTGGCGCCGGTCACTTCCCACCGCCTGCTGCTTTGAAACGAGGTCCCGACATGAGCCTTTCCTTTGCCCTGAACCGCACCTGCGCGCCGCAGCTTGCCTTGCAGGAGTTCATCGCGCTTGCCGTGCAGGTGGGCGTTTCCGCCGTGGAGATCCGCAACGACATCGAGGGGCGCGAGTTCCACGACGGCACCCCGGCAGCGGAGGTCAAGGCGCGGCTGGGGGAGGCCGGGCTGGTGGTCGCCTCGGTCAACGCGCTGCAACGGTTCAACGAATGGACGCCGGAACGGGCGCGGGAGGCGGAGGCGATCATCGCCTATGCCGCCGCGCTGGGCGCGCCCGGCGTGGTGCTGTGCCCGGTCCACAACGAGGATCATGGCTGGACCGAAGCGGAGGCGGAGCGGAACCTGCGCGACGGCTTGCGGCAGTTGCGGCCGATCCTCATGGCGCATGGTGTGACGGGCTATGTCGAGCCCCTGGGGATGAAGGGGTCGACCATGAAGCGGCAGGACATGGCGGTGGCGGCGATTTCGGACATCGACGGCTGGGACGCCTATCAACTGTGCTACGATACTTTCCAGTTCTTCCGCTGCGGCGATACGCAGCTGTTCCCGGAGCATATCGGGCTGGCGCATATGTCCGGCATCGCCCGCAGCGACCTTGCGCCGGGAGAGCTGACCGAACCCGACCGGGGCCTGATCTTCGTCGGCGACCGGGTCGGCAATATCGCGCAGTTGCGGGCCTTGCAGGCGGCGGGCTACCGGGGCTTCGTGTCGATGGAGCCATTCAGCCCCGAGGTCCAGCGCGACCCGCGTCTGGGTGAGCATCTTCGCGCGAGCCTTGACTATGTCGCTTCGCTGCTGGCCCCCGAGGCTGCGGCGTAGTGTCGTGAGATGGCCCTTGAGGGTTATGGGGTTGGCGAAACGGAAGACCGGTTGGGAAAGGGTGAGAGGCGGGGCCTCTCATTTCTGTGAATTTTGTCAATATTTTCAGTATAGTATTGCAGAAGACGCGAACGAGTTCGCCGCACGGGATATCGCTGGTTGAAGGAAAGGGAAGAAGAGAACGGTCCGTGAGGAAGGCAGGGCGATCTCCTCGCCTCGCGGGAGGCGCCTGACCGCCCCGACGCCGATCCCGGCCGCATCGCCGCCTACGCCCTGGGCCTTTCCGATTTCGGATCGTAGGCGGCGGCAGTGTGGAGACGGGCGGCGAGGCGTTCGCCGGCCACGTCCACCTCCCAGCGCCCGGTGTGCAGGAAACCGGCGTCCACGCCAGCCGCATTGTGGACCAGCGCGAGGCCCACCGCGCGGCCCAGCGTGCAGCCGTAGAAGCCCGAGCGCAATTCGCCCACCGGCTGGCCGTCGCGCAGCACCGCTTCGCCGCCCCAGAGCATCCGTGACCCGTCCTCCAGCGTCAGCTGGACGATGCGGCGGCGGGCGGGACCCTGCGCCCTGGCCGCCAGCAGCGCCTCGCGGCCGAGGAAGGCGGGTTTGTCCCAGGCGACGGCGAAGCCCAGGCCCGCTTCCAGCGGCGTGATGTCGGGCGTCAGTTCGCGCGACCAGGCACGATAGCCCTTTTCCAGCCGCATCGACTCGATGGCGTAGTAGCCGGCGTCGGTCAGGCCCAGATCGGCGCCGCGCGCGTGCAAGAGGTCATAGATGCTGGCGGCCATCTCGACCGGAACCACAAGTTCCCAGCCCAGTTCGCCCACATAGGTCATCCGGTTGGCCAGGCCGATGCCCTGGCCGAGGTCGATCTCGCGCACCGTGCCGAAGGGGAAGGCCGCGTTCGACAGATCGGCGGGGGTGATGCGGGACAGGAGGTCGCGCGACTTTGGCCCCATCACCGCGAGCACCGCATGGGCCGAGGTCACGTCGGTGACGAAGGCATGGGCGGCGGGGTCGAGGTTGCGGGCGATCCAGTCCATGTCGCGCACCGGCTGGGCCGAGCCGGTGATCATGAGGAAGCGGTCCCGCGCCAGACGCAGCACGGTCAGGTCGCTCTCGTAGCCGCCGCGTTTGTTGAGAAGGCCGGTATAGACGGTGCGGCCGGGCTCCACATCAATGTCTGCCGCGCAGAGCCGGTTCAGCTCGCGCGCCGCATCGCGTCCCTGCACCAAAAGCTTGGCGAAGGAGGTTTGGTCGAAGATCGCCACCGCCTCGCGCGCGACCTTCACCTCGCGCGAGACGGCGGCATGCCAGTTCTGCCGGTCGAAGGAATAGGCGATGTCGCGGCTCTCGCCCGGGCCGGCGAAGAAGTTGGCGCGTTCCCAGCCCATTTTCGAGCCGAAGCTGGCCCCCCTTGCCGCCAGCCGGTCGTAGAGCGGCGAGCGGCGGAGCGGGCGGCCGGTGTCAAGCTCGCGGTTGGGCCAGGGCATGACATAGTGCAGGCCAAGGGTTTCCTTTACCCGGTCGTGCAGCCAGGCGGCATTGGTGTTGAACCGGGCGAAGCGGCGGATGTCGACCGGCCAGAGATCGAGCGTCGGCGCGCCATTCACGATCCATTCGGCCAGCGCCCGCCCGGCGCCGCCGGCGCTGGCGATGCCCATCGAGTTGAACCCGGCGCCGACGAAGAAACTCCGCAGCTCCGGCGCCTCGCCCAGGATGAAGTTGTTGTCGGGGGTGAAGCTTTCCGGGCCGTTGTAGAACTTCTTCACCTCTGCCTCGGCCAGTTGCGGCACGCGGATCAGGGCGTTTTCCATCAGGATTTCGAACTGGTTCCAGTCGTCGGGCAAGAGCGAGAATTCGAAATCGTCGGGGATGCCGTCCATCCCCCAGGGCTTCGCCGACGGCTCGAAGCCGCCCATCACCAGCCCGCCGACCTCTTCCTTGAAGTAGATGTAGCCGTCCGGGTCGCGCATCACCGGCAGGTCGGGATGCACGCCCTGGATCCGGCCGGTGACGATATACATGTGTTCCGCCGAATGCAGCGGCACGGCGACGCCGCACATCTGGCCGACCTTGCGGGCCCATTGCCCGGCGCAGTTCACCACCACCTCGGCGGCGATCTCGCCCTGGTCGGTCTGCACGCCGGTGGCGCGACCGTCCCTTGTGGCGATGCCGGTGACGCGGACCTTCTCGTGGATACGCGCGCCCCGGCTGCGCGCGCCCTTGGCGAGCGACTGCGTCAGGTCGGTCGGGTTGGCCTTGCCGTCGCCGGGCAGCCAGACCGCGCCCTTGAGGTCCGCGACCTCCATCACCGGCCAAAGCGCGCCGGCCTCGGCGGCCGAGATCACCTCGACCGCGACGCCCTGCGCCCGTGCGGCGGCGGCGGTGCGCTTCAGTTGCGTCATGCGGTCGTCGGTGCGCGCGACGGACAGCGACCCGCAGTTCTTCCAGCCGGTGGCAAGCCCGGTTTCGGCCTCGAGGCCCGCGTAAAGCTCGGTCGAATAGCGGATCAGGCCGGTCATGTTGGCATGGCTGCGCAACTGCCCGACCAGCCCGGCGGCGTGCCATGTGGTGCCGCCGGAAAGCCGACCCTGTTCCAGCAGGACCACATCGGTCCAGCCGAGACTGGTCAGGTGATAGGCGACGGAGCAGCCGATGATGCCGCCCCCGACGATCACGACGCGGGCATGGGTGGGGAGGGTTTGGGTCATGGGAGCCTCTTGGATCGGACCCTGGCACAAAGCCACATTAAGCCACACATTACAACATCTATCCGCAGCATACCGCCACGGGGGCCGATGCCCCCTGCGCAAGGACCGGCACGGAAAGGAAGATCAGGCGAGGATGACGGGCAGTCCCCGGGTGGACAGCGCGGCGGCAAGGGCAGCCGGGGGCGCTGCGTCGGTGATCAGCCCGGCGGCGCGGTCCTGCCCGGCGATGCGGCAGGGGGTGCGGGCGCCGAACTTGGAACTGTCCACCACGAAATAGCCGCGCTGCGCCGCCGCGATCATCAGGCCGCGCGTCTCGGCCCCCATCGGGGTGAAATCGGTCACGCAGCCGTCCGGCGCCACCGCGCCCGCGCTGACGAAGGCGATATCGACGCGGAACCGCGCCACCGAGGCCAAGACTTCGGGGCCTTCCGCCGCCTCGTCGCCCGGATTGATCGTGCCGCCGGCGATCTGGACGCGAAAGCTGTCGTGGCGGCAGAGGTCGCGGGCGATGGGCAGGCTGGTGGTGATCACCGTCAGGTCGCGGCGTGCGCCCAGCATCGCGGCAATGGCCGAAGTGGTGGAGCCCGCGTCCAGGAGCACGACCATGCCATCCGAAACCAGCGCAGCGGCGCGCTGGCCGATCCGCATCTTGGCTTCGGTGTTGCGGACCGAGCGGCTGGCGAGGCCCGGCTCGATGGCCGAAGGCCGTGTGGCGCCGCCGTGGGTGAGGTCCAGCGCGCCGCGCAGCGCCAGAGCCTTCAGGTCACGGCGGGCGGTTTCGAAACTGACGCCGAACTGTTGCACGATGTCGGACACCAGGATCGCGCCCTCGCCCTCGATCCGGCTCAGGATCGCCTCCTGCCGTTGGGGGGCCAGGGCGCGCGGGGGGGAGGGGCTCGACATTTTCGCACTCTCGGGCAGGGGCGGGCCGGATGCAAGCCGCCCGGCCAGCGGCCTTTCAGGTGGACCGCAACTTGCGGGCGATCTCGAAGAAGGCATGGACCAGTTTGGACTCGCGCCGCTCGCGCAGGCAGATCAGCGCCTCGTCCATCATCATCTGGTCCTCGGGCACCAGCCGGATCGGCACCAGCCGCTTGTCCTCGCCGAATTCCGCCAGCGAGACGAAGCCGATCCCGGCGCCGGAGGCGACGATCTCGCGCACTGCCTCGCGGCCCTCGGCCTCGATCGCGGGCTTCAGTTCCACGCCCACGCTTCGGGCGGCGACCTCGAGCTTGGTGCGGGTCTTCGATCCCCGCTCGCGCAGGACCAGCGGGTGGTGGGTCAGGTCCGCGAAGGTCAGCCGCCCGGCCTTGGCCAGTTCGTGCCGGTGCGAAACGAAGGCGGTGATCGGTGACGAGCTGAGAAGCTCGCAGGCGAAATGCGTCAGCGTCGGCAGCTCGCCCAGGACGCCGAGGTCGGCCTCATAGTTGTAGAGGCTGTTCACCACCGACTCGGTATTGCCCGCCCGGACCGAGATCCGGACCCCGGGGTAGCGCTTCCTGAAGGCCGCGAGGATGTGCAGCAGGTGATGCGCACTGTCGGCGACGATGCGCAGGTTGCCCGATTGCAGCGCCCGGCTTTCCGACAGGAACTGAAGCGCCTGGGATTCGCTGTCGAACAGCCGCCGCGTGATCTGCAACAGCTTTTCGCCCGCCGCGGTCAGCGCCACCTGCTTGCGCTGGCGGTTGAACAGCAGGACATCGTATTCCTCTTCCAGCTTGCGGACCTGATCGGAAATCGCGGGCTGGGTCAGGAACAGCTCTTCCGCCGCGCGGGAAAACCCGCCGCAGGTGGCGACATAGTGGAAGGCGCGAAGCTGGACATAGCGCATGTCGCCACCCAAGGTTATGGTAGGATCAAAACTAACGATTTGATTTATGATTGGCAATGCCGCTCTCTGGGCGATCACCAGATCGAGGCACCCATGCATCCCATCCTGATCCTGATCCATCTTGCCGCTGCCGTCATGCTGTTGCTCTGGGCGGTGCGCATGGTGCGGACGGGGGTGGAGCGCGGCTGGGGTTCTGCCCTGCGCGGGGCGATGCGCCGCGCCGGGGGCGGCACCGGGGGCATGGCGCTGGCGGGCATCGTGCTGGCCGTGGTGCTGCAAAGCGCCACTGCGGTCGGAATGCTGGCCACGGGGTTCGCCGCCTCGGGGCTGATCGCCGTCGGTCCCGGCATCGCGGCGCTGCTGGGGGCCGACCTCGGCTCGGCGCTGGTGGTGAAGCTCCTGTCGCTCGACCTGTCCGAGCTGATTCCGGTGCTGATCCTGCTGGGCGCGACGATGTTCCTGAAATTCGAGCACCGGCAGGTGCGGCAGGTGGGCCGCGTGGTGCTGGGGATCGCTTTCATCCTCTTGTCGCTGCGCATGGTGGGCGAGGCGACCGAGCCCTTGCGTCACAGCGCCGTGCTGCCGCAGGTGGTGCGCTGGCTGGCGGGCGATCCGCTGACCGCCTTTGCGGTGGCGACGGTGCTGGCCTGGGGGCTGCATTCCTCGGTGGCGACGCTGCTGATCTTCGCCAGCTTCTCTGCCGGGGGGCTGCTGCCGGTCGAGGCTGCGGCGCCGATGGTGCTGGGGGCCAACCTCGGCGGCGGGCTGGTGGCGGTCTGGCTGACGCGGGGGGCGGGCTGGCCCGCCCGGCGGATTCCGCTCGCGAACCTGATCTTCCGCGGCCTTGGTGCGGTGATCGTGCTGGCCCTGCTGCCCTTCCTGCCGCTCGACCGGCTGGGCAGCGGCGCGGGGGTGCAGTTGGTGAACTTCCATGTGCTGTTCAACCTGGCGCTGCTGGTCGTCTCGTTGCCGCTGACCGGCGCGATGGACCGGCTGACCGCCCGCCTCTGGCCGGTGCCGGAAGCCCCGGCCGACGCGCCCGGCGCCTGGCGCAGCGCGCTGGACCGCGCCTCGCTTGCCCGGCCGGGCCTGGCGCTGGCCAGCGCGCAGCGCGAACTGCTGCGCATGGGCGAGACGGTGGAGGCCATGCTGCGCCCGGCGATGGACGTGCTGGAAACCGGCGATACCCGGCAGATCGCCCGCCTGCGCGCGATGGATGACGAGGTGAACCGCCGCCATACCGACATCAAGCTGTTCATCGCCGAGGTGAACCGCGGCGAGCTGAACGGCGACGAGGCCCGACGCGGGCTGGAACTCGCCGGTCTCGCCATCGACTTCGAGGCGATCGGCGACATGATCGCCAAGAACCTGCTGGCGCAGGCCGACGACAAGGCCCGGCTGCGGCTGCGCTTCTCGGACGAGGGCTGGACCGAGCTGAACAGCCTTCACGCCCGTGTCATGGCAAACATGCAGATTGCGATGAACGTGCTGGTCTCGGGTGATCTGGAAAGCGCGCGCGAACTGGTGGCGGAGAAGGCGGCGATGCGTCGGCTGGAGCGCGAGTGCCACGACCGCCACCTCGCCCGCCTGCGCGGCGGCAACCCGCAGAGCATCGACACCAGCGACATCCACATGGAGGTGGTGCGCGCGCTGAAAGAGATCAACTCGCTGCTGGTCAAGGTGGCCTATCCGATCCTGACCGAACGCGGCCACCTTCTGGAAAGCCGCCTGGCAGAGCCGCGCATACCATCGACTGAACTGATGATCTGATATGATTTAACGATTTTACATATATGTCGCTTCGGTGGAAACCTGCCCTCAGGATTTGCTCTTCACGCCATGAGGTTCGCCATGACCAGCCCTGACCGCGCCTTTCCCGATCCCCGGATGGGCGAGCCCTTCCTGCTGACCCCGGGGCCTCTGACCACGGCCTACAGCGTCAAGGAGGCGATGCTGAAGGACTGGGGCTCGTGGGACGGCGATTTCCGCGCGATGACGAAATCGCTGTGCGACCAGCTGGTTGCACTGGCGGGCGACACCAGGGGCGAGTTTGCCTGCGTGCCGATGCAGGGCTCGGGGTCGTTCTCGGTCGAGGCGATGCTGGGCACGATGGTTCCCCGCGACGGCAAGGTCCTGGTGCTGGCGAACGGCGCCTATGGTCTGCGCGCGGCCGAAACGCTGCGGGTGATGGGCCGGGCCCATACGCTGATCGACAAGGGCGACTACCTGCCGCCGCGCGGGGATGAGGTCGGCCGGGCGCTTGATGCCGATCCGGCGATCACCCACGTGATAGCGATCCATTGCGAAACCTCCTCCGGCATCCTGAACCCGGTGGCCGAGATCGCCGAGGCGGTCGCCGCGCGCGGGCGCAAGCTCCTCATCGATTCGATGTCGGCCTTCGGCGCGGTCGACCTCGACGTGAACCGCATCCGCTACGAGGCGATGGTCTCCTCGGCCAACAAATGCATCGAGGGCGTGCCGGGCTTCGGCTTCGTCATCGCCCGCAAGACCGCGCTGGAGGCGGCCAGGGGCAATGCCCATTCGCTCAGCCTCGATGTCCATGCGCAATGGGCGGCGATGGTCAAGACCGGGCAATGGCGCTTCACGCCTCCCACCCATGTCGTCGCGGCCTTCCTTGAGGCGCTGCGCCTTCATGCGGCCGAGGGCGGGGTCGAGGGCCGGGGCGCGCGCTACGTCCGCAACCGCGACGTGATGGTTCAGGGCATGCGCGGGCTGGGCTTCGAGACGCTGCTGGCCGACCGCTGGCTGTCGCCGATCATCGTGACCTTCTTCAACCCGGCCGATCCGAATTTCGTGTTCTCCCGCTTCTACGAGCTGATGAAGGCCAGGGGCTTCATCATCTATCCCGGCAAGCTGACCGTGGTGGACAGCTTCCGCGTCGGCTGCATCGGGCGGATGGACGAACACATCATGCGCCGGGTGGTCAAGGCCGCCGCCGAATGCCTGGCCGAGATGGGGGTCGATAGCGCCGCCCCGCCCGCCGCCGCCATCGCCGAGCGCGCAAAGCTCGCCGCCTGACCCCTTCACAGACAGGACCAAAGACATGAACGCCCATTCCCGCCTGCCCGTCGTCGCCAATGACCGCAGCTACCCCTGGCCCAAGGTGCCGGCCATCGCCATCTGCCTTGACGGCTGCGAGCCGGCCTATCTGGACGTGGCCATTGCAAAGGGCCTGATGCCGACGCTGAAGCGGATGCGCGAGACCGGAACCGACCGGCTGGCGCATTCGGTGATCCCCTCGTTCACCAACCCCAACAACCTGTCCATCGCCACCGGCCGTCCGCCGGCGGTGCACGGCATCTGCGGCAACTACCTGTATGAGCGCGAGACCGGCAAGGAAGTGATGATGAACGACGTGCGCTTCCTGCGCGCGCCGACCGTCTTCGGCCAGTTCTACGATGCCGGGGCGCGCGTGGCGGTTGTCACCGCCAAGGACAAGCTGCGCGCGCTGCTGGGCGCGGGCCTGCGCTTCGACGAGGACCGGGCGATCTGCTTTTCCTCGGAACGGTCGGACAAGGCGACGGTGGCCGGGAACGGCATCGACAATGCCAGCGCTTGGCTGGGCCGCCCGGTGCCCGAGGTCTATTCGGCCGACCTGTCGGAATTCGTCTTCGCCGCCGGGGTGAAGCTGCTGCGCGACTGGAAGCCGGACGTGATGTACCTGACCACGACCGATTATGTTCAGCACAAATACGCGCCGGAGGATGCGCAGGCGCAGAGCTTCTACAAGATGTTCGACCTCTATCTGGCCGAGCTTGACGCGCTTGGCGCGGCCATCGTGGTGACGGCGGATCACGGGATGAAGCCGAAGCACCTCGCCGATGGCTCGCCCGCGGTGATCTATGTGCAGGACGCGCTGGACGGGATGCTGGGCAAGGATGCCGCGCGCGTGATCCTGCCGATCACCGACCCTTACGTCGTGCACCACGGCGCGCTTGGGTCATTCGCGACCGCCTATCTGCCCGATGGCGCCGATCAGGCCGCTGTCATCCGCGATCTGTCCGCGATCCCGGGCATGACGCTGGTGGTGGACAAGGCCGAGGCGATCCGCCGGTTCGAACTGCCGGGCGACCGGATCGGCGACATCGTGATGATCTCGGGCGAGAACATGACGCTGGGCACCTCGGCCCACCGCCACGACCTTGCCGCGCTGAACGAACCCTTGCGCAGTCATGGCGGGCTGACCGAGCAGGAGGTGCCCTTCATCGTCAACCGCAAGGTGGACCTTCCCGCGGCGCCGGTCTTGCGCAACTTCGATGCCTTCTTCTACGCTTGCACGGCAGCGGCGCTGTAAGGAATTGGCCATGCTGAAGAAATCCCCCCCGATCGAGATGCGGCACGAGACGATGCGCATCGCCGGCCGCAAGGTCGATACGGTGGACCGGGTTCCGGTCCACTACCCCTGGACGGACGAGGTGATCGGCACCGTCCCCGCAGGCACCGCAGAGCATGTGCGCGAGGCCTTCGCCATCGCCGCGGCCTACCAGCCCACGCTGACGCGCTACGAGCGGCAGAAGATCCTCTTGAACGTCGCGCGCATCATCGACGACCGCAAGACCGAGCTTGCGCCGATCATCACGGCGGAACTGGGCATCTCGCTGGCCGATGCCCTCTATGAATGCGGGCGGGCCTATGATGTCTATACCCTCGCCGGGCAGATGTGCATCCACGACGATGGCGAGATCTTTTCCTGCGACCTGACGCCCCACGGCAAGGCCCGCAAGATATTCACCACGCGCGAGCCGCTCCGGGCGATCTCGGCGATCACGCCGTTCAACCACCCGCTGAACATGGTCAGCCACAAGATCGCGCCGGCCATCGCCACCAACAACTGCATCGTGGTGAAGCCCACCGAACTGACGCCGCTGACCGCGCTCTGGCTGGCGGATGCGCTGTACGAGGCCGGGCTGCCGCCGCAGATGCTGTCGGTCATCACCGGCTGGCCGACGGATGTCGGCGACGAGATGATCACCAACCCCGATTTCGACCTGATCACTTTCACCGGCGGGGTGCCGGTGGGCAAGATGATCGCGGCGAAGGCGGTCTACAAGCGGCAGGTGCTGGAACTGGGCGGCAACGACCCGCTGATCATCTGCAACGACCTGTCCGATGCCGATCTGGCCAAGGCCGCCGACCTTGCGGTTGCCGGGGCCACCAAGAACTCCGGCCAGCGCTGCACGGCGGTCAAGCGCATCCTGGTGCAGGAAAGCATTGCCGACCGCTTCGTGCCGCTGGTGCTGGAGCGGGCGAAGAAGCTCCGCTTCGGCGATCCGATGGACCCCGCGACCGAGCTTGGCTGCGTTGTCCATGCCCGGGCGGCCGAGACCTTCGAGAACCGGGTGCATCTGGCCGAGGCGCAGGGGGCGAAGATCCTCTACCATCCCGGCCGCCAGGGCGCGCTGCTGCCGCCCATCGTGGTCGATCATGTGCCGCATGAAAGCGAACTGGTGATGGAAGAGACCTTCGGCCCGGTCATTCCCGTCGTCCGCGTGCCCGACGACGATGCCGAGACGATGCGCATCTCCAACTCCACCGCCTTCGGCCTGTCCTCGGGCGTCTGCACCAACGATTTCCGTCGGATGCAGAGCTACATCAGGGGCCTTGTCGTCGGCACGGTGAACATCTGGGAAGTGCCGGGATACCGCATCGAGATGTCCCCCTTCGGCGGCATCAAGGACAGCGGCAACGGCTACAAGGAAGGCGTGATCGAGGCGATGAAGAGCTTTACCAACGTCAAGACCTTCTCGCTGCCCTGGACCTGACGGCCTCCGCTCCCTGACCTGACGGCGGGCCTCGCGCGGGTCCGCCGCTTTTTCGTTTCCGGCGCCTGGCCGCGCCCCCGACACGGTGCCGCGATGAGCCTGACCGCCCTTTCCCTCGTTCTTTTCGCGGCGTTGCTGCACGCGGGCTGGAACGCCATGCTCAAGTCGGTGACGGACCGCGCCGGGGTTCTGGCCGCGGTCTCGGCCGCCCATGCGGTGCTGGGGCTGGCGCTGGTGCTGGCCTTTCCGCTGCCGGCGATGGCCAGCTGGCCGTCGATCGTGGCCTCCACCCTCTTGCACTACGGCTACTACATGCTGCTGTTCCGCGCCTACCGGCATGGCGACCTGAGCCAAGTCTACCCGATCTCGCGCGGGCTGGCACCAGCGCTGGTCGCGCTGTCGGCGGTGATTCTCATCGGCGAGACGCTGACGCCGCTGGGCTGGTCGGGGCTGTCCTGCGTGTCGCTTGGCGTCGGGATTCTGGCGCTGCAACGAGGGGCGGTCCATGCCTCGCGCCAGTCGGTCGGGCTTGCGCTCGGCCTCGGAGTGCTCATCGCGTCCTATTCCGTGGCCGATGGCATCGGCGTCCGCCTGTCGGAGAGCGTTTTCGGCTACATGGGCTGGCTGTTCCTGCTGGAGTTTCCGGTGCCGCTGGCCATTGCCCTGACGCGGCGGCGCAACGGCGGCGGCTTCGGCGGGCGGGTGCTGCTGATGGGGGGGCTTGGCGGCGTCGCGGCGGTCAGCGCCTATGGAATTGTATTGTATGTCAAGACGATAGCTCCGCTCGGCGCGGTGTCGGCGGTGCGGGAATCCAGTGTCATCTTCGCTGCGCTGCTGGGGATTCTGGTCTTTGGGGAACGCCCGGTGGCCGGCCGGCTGATCGCGGCGGCGGTGGTTGCGGCGGGGGTCGTGACGCTGGCGCTGGCCTGAGGCGGGATGTATCGCTAGAATCGTTTATGTCATAAGGATAATAGATTTTACTTATCGTTCATCCTCCCGTCACCATTCCGTCATGGCAAGCCGATAGGCCACGACCCGGCCCGACAGAAAATCGGAGACCACGCGCAGGCCGTCCAGTCCCGGCCTTGCGCAAGTCGAACGCAACCCAACGGGGGAACCCATCCATGACCGGAAAGACCTTCCTTCTCTCCTCGGCCTTTCTTGCCCTGACGGCCCTCGCGGCGCAGGCAGAGACCGAGCTGACCGTCTACACCGCCTTCGAGGCCGATCTCCTGGAACGCTACGCGGCCGCCTTCAACGAGGCCCATCCCGACATCAAGATCAACTGGGTGCGCGATTCCACCGGCGTCGTGACCGCGAAGCTTCTGGCCGAGAAGAACAACCCCAAGGCCGATGTGGTCTGGGGGCTGGCCGCGACCTCGCTTCTGGTGCTGAAGACCGAGGGAATGCTGGAGCCCTATGCCCCGCAGGGTGTCGAGGCGCTGGACACCCGCTTCGTCGATACCGACAGCCCGCCGAGCTGGGTCGGCGTCGATGCCTGGATCGCGGCGATCTGCTTCAACACCATCGAGGCCGAAAAGCTGGGCCTGCCGGCGCCTGCCAGCTGGGAAGACCTGACCAAGCCGGAATATGCGGGCCATGTGGTCATGCCGAACCCGGCGTCGTCCGGCACCGGCTTTCTCGACGTGTCTGCCTGGCTCCAGATGTTCGGCGAGGAGAAGGGCTGGGACTACATGGACCGGCTGCACGCCAATGTGGCGAGCTACACCCATTCCGGCTCCAAGCCCTGCAAGATGGCCGCGGCGGGCGAAACCGTGGTCGGCGTCTCGTTCGAGTTCCGGGGCGCCTCTGCCAAGACCGATGGTGCGCCGATCGAGGTGATCACTCCCTCGGAAGGGCTGGGCTGGGACATGGAGGCCAACGGCATCATCGCCGGCACCCCCAATCTGGAAGCGGCGCAAACCCTGATGGACTGGGCGATCACCCCCGAGGCGATGGCGCAATACAACGTGGGCTTCGGTGTTCTCGCCCTGCCGGGCGTTGCCCAGCCGGTGCCGAACTATCCCGCCGGGGCCGAGCCGGGGATGATCAAGAACGATTTCGAATGGGCGGCGAACAACCGCGCCGCGATCCTGGAGGAATGGTCCCGCCGCTACGACAACAAGAGCGAGCCGAAGACCTGAACCGACAAGACCCCGCGCGGGCCGTTTCCCCGGCCCGCGCCCCAACCGCCCGGATCGGACCCCATGAACGCCATGAGCCCCACCACCGCACAGGACCAGATCGCCGGGCGGGACTATCTGAAGATCGCGGGACTGTGGAAGTCCTACGGCGAGTTCACCGCGCTGAAGGATATCTCGCTTTCCGTCGGCCGGGGCGAGTTCATCTGCTTTCTCGGCCCCTCGGGCTGCGGAAAGACCACGCTCTTGCGCGCCATCGCCGGCCTTGATCCGCAGTCGCAGGGCTTGATCATCCAGGCCGGACGCGACATTTCCAGCCTGCCGGCCTCGCAGCGCGACTACGGCATCGTGTTCCAGTCCTATGCGCTGTTCCCGAACCTGACGGTGGCGAAAAACATCGCCTTCGGGCTGGAGAATACCCGCCGCCCGCGTGCCGAGATCGCCGCCCGCGTGGCCGAGCTTCTGGCGCTGGTCGGCCTGCCCGACAAGGCCGACAAATACCCCGCGCAACTGTCCGGCGGCCAGCAGCAGCGCGTGGCGCTGGCCCGCGCCATCGCCATCAATCCGGGGCTTCTCTTGCTGGACGAGCCGCTGTCGGCGCTGGACGCCAAGGTGCGCGTCCACCTGCGCCACGAGATGAAGGAATTGCAGCGCAAGCTGGGCGTGACCACGATCATGGTGACGCACGACCAGGAGGAGGCGCTGTCGATGGCCGACCGGATCGTGGTGATGAACCACGGCGTCATCGAGCAGATCGGCACGCCGACCGAGATCTACCGCCACCCCGCCAGCCTGTTCGTGGCCGATTTCATCGGCGAGACCAACCGCATCCCCTCGCGGTTCGACGATGGCGCGGTCAGGATCGGCCTCTCCGTGCTGGAAACCCGCGTGCCGGGCCTGTCCAACGGGCAGAAGGTGATGGTCGTCGTCCGCCCCGAGGACATCCTGCCGCATGCCCGGGGCCATGAAGCCGAGGCCCGGCCCAACCACCTGCCGGTGCGCATCGTCTCGACCGAATTCCTCGGCTCGTTCTGGCGGGTCCACCTCGGCAGCACCGAGCTGGGGGCGATCCCGCTGGTCGCCAATTTCTCGATGAACGCGATGCGCCGCTTCGACCTTGCCGAGGGCAGCGACCTGACGGTCGAGCTTCCGGCCGAACGCGTGCTCGTCTTCGCGCAGGAGGGCTGAGCCATGCCCCCCGCCGACTGGGTGATGCCGCAGAGCGACATGAGGCTGAAGTTCGACAGCGACCGGCTGATCAAGTCCGGCTTCATGCTGGTGATCGCGCTCTACCTGATCGTCACGCTGGCGCTGCCGCTATACACCATGTTGTCCAAGTCCTTCGTGACCTACAGTTTCGACCTGACCCGCTACGAATTCCAGGTCAGCGACAAGAGCGGAACCGCATTCGGCCCGCCGGTGACCGCCGCCGCCCTGAACGAGAGCCTCGGTCGCTTCGGCCCCGAGGATCTGCACAGCTCTTCCGAGGGGCGGCTGGCTGCGGTCGATCTGTTTCCCGAGTTCAGCTTCCGCAGCCCGGTGAAATACCGCCTGCGCGCCACCGCGCCCGATGCCGGCTGGCTGGTCGGGCTGAACCCGGTCGCCGCGCAGGAGTGGCAGGAATATGACGGCAACAGCTTTCGCCGCATCAGCCTGCGCCCGGTCACGACCACGGGCCTGCAGAACTACACTGGCTATTTCTCGAACCCGACGCTCTTCCGCTCGATCGGCAATTCGCTTCTCATCGCCAGCATCACCACGGTGCTGACCGTCACCTTCGCCTTCGGCTACGCCTATGCGCTGAACCGCAGCCGGATGCGGTTCAAACCGGCCTTCAAGCTGGTCGCCATGCTGCCGATCCTGGTGCCCTCGCTCTTGCCCGGCATCGCGCTGATCTACCTCTTCGGCAACCAGGGCATCCTGAAGGACCTGCTGATGGGCCAGTCGATCTATGGCCCGCTCGGCATCGTGATCGGCTCGGTCTTCTTCACCTTTCCCCATGCGATGATCATCATCACGACCGCGCTCGCCATCGCGGACCAGCGCCACTACGAGGCCGCCGAGGCGCTGCGCGCCTCGCCCTGGCGCACCTTCTGGACGGTGACGATCCCCGGTGCGCGCTATGGGCTGATCTCGGCCGCCTTCGTGACCTTCACGCTGGTCATCACCGACTTCGGCCTGCCCAAGGTGGTCGGCGGGCAGTATTCGGTGCTGGCCATCGACATCTACAAGCAGGTCATCGGCCAGCAGAATTTCGAGATGGGGGCGGTCGTCTCGGTCATCCTGCTGGTGCCGGCGGTGCTGGCCTTCGCGGTCGACCGTCAGCTGCAGAAGAAGCAGGTCTCGCTTCTGTCGGCGCGGTCGGTGCCCTACCAGGCCAAGGCGAGGCCCGGCGTCGACAGGTTCTGCCTGGTCTGGTGCGCGCTGATCGCGGCCTTCATCCTCTTGATGATCGGCACCTGCCAGCTTGCGGCGCTGGTGAAGTTCTGGCCCTACGACATGAGCCTGAGCCTGAAGAGCTACGATTTCGGCAAGGTGGACGGCGGCGGCTGGGCGGCCTACTGGAATTCGATCCGGCTGGCCTCTCTCACGGCGGTCCTGGGCACCGGCGTGGTCTTCGTCGGCGCCTACATGGTGGAAAAGCTGGACGGAATGCAGGTCGCGCGCGGCCTGTTCCAGTTCCTTGCCATGCTGCCGATGGCGATCCCGGGCATGGTGCTGGGGCTGGCCTATATCTTCTTCTTCAACAACCCCGCCAATCCGCTGAGCGCGATCTATGGCACCATGACGATCCTCGTCGTCTCGACGGTGACCCATTTCTACACGGTCGGCCACCTGACCGCCCTGACCGCGCTGAAGCAGATCGACCCCGAGTTCGAGCCGGTCGCCGCCTCGATGCGCCAGCCGTTCTGGCGGCTGTTCGGCCGGGTGACGGTGCCAATCTGCCTGCCCGCGATCCTGGACATCATGATCTACCTGTTCGTGAACGCGATGACGACGGTCTCGGCGGTGGTGTTCATCTATTCCACCCACACGGCTCTCGCCTCGATCGCGGTGCTGAACATGGACGACGCCGGCGACATCGCCCCGGCGGCGGCGATGGGCATGATGATCCTCTACACCAACATCGCGGCCCGGCTGCTGCACGCTGCCCTGTCGCGCTGGGTGCTGAGCCGCACCCAGGCCTGGCGGGAGCGCTGAGCGGCGGAGTCCGGCATGGACGCCTCGGCGCTCTCGCAGGAAGCTTGCGACAGCCGGGCGCCTTGCAGCGGACCCAGGAGCCATCTGGGGGACAAACCTTTGTCGCTGGTGCCCCTTCACGATTCTCTTGAGGGGGATCGCATCCTGGCGCCCCGGGACAGGACTCGGATCAGAGGTTGCGTTGGCAGATCGGTCGTGGTTGGGTTTGAGGCGTTGACTGCTTGCGAGGCAGGTAAGCCGTTGTTTGATTGGCCCGGAAAAAGCGCACCCATCGACGGCGGAGTACGGCATCCCGCCGTGTTTCACATGCTGGATGTCGCGGCCGTCGCCGAAAGGCTGCTCGCGCCGTTCCAGTTCGAGCAGCGGCTGCGCGATGCCCTGGTGCTTCTGGTCGCGCTGCACGATCTGGGCAAGATCAGCGACAGTTTCCGCGCGATGATCGAGGCGGAGACGCGACAGCACTTCCCGCACTGGAAGCTGACCGAGGCGCTGCTTTTCGCGCATGACGACCGGCTGGCCGCGCGGATCGGCGGCAGCTGGCGGCAGCGGCAGGCGCTCTATGCCTCGGTCGCCGGTCATCACGGCCAGCCCTCCGATCTGGACCTGGGCGGGCAGCCCGGCCTGCCCGCACGGGACCGGGGCCTGCGAGCGGCCTTGGCGGCAGTCGGCTCCGGGGTGCAGCCCGCGGCCGCCGTGATCGACGCCTTCTGTGCGCTTTGGCCAGAGGCTTCGCTGACGGACCTCGTCCCCGGGGAGGCGACAACCGTCCTGTCCTGGTGGTTGCCGGGGTGTTGCGCGGCAGCGGACTGGGTCGGATCGAACACGCGCTGGTTTCCGCCGGAGGCCGGGCGCCCCGGACTTGCCGACTACCTGACCCGCGCCCGCCTGACCGCCGGAACCGCAGTGGCCGAAGCCGGTCTTGCCGGCTGTGCCGTCCGACCGGGGCCGCTGTTCGATTTCGCGCTACGCCCGATGCAGGCCGCCTGCGCCGATGTCACCCTGACCGACGGACCGATGCTGGCGGTGATCGAGGACGAGACCGGCGCGGGCAAGACCGAGGCCGCGCTGCTTCTGGCGCATCGCATGATCCGGGCGGGCAAGGGGCGGGGGCTCTATTTCGCGCTGCCGACGATGGCGACAGCGGATGCCATGTTCATCCGGGCGAAGACCGTGGTCGAAGGCATGTTCACGGCCCCGACGCTGACGCTTGCCCACGGTCGGGCCGGGCTTTCGGTGTCCTTCAGGGATCTGGTCGCCTCGGGCCAGCGGGGCGAGGACGCGCCCAGTTGCACCGACTGGCTGGCCGAAAGCCGCCGCCGCGCGCTCCTGGCCGATGTGGGCGTGGGCACGGTGGACCAGGCGCTGCTGTCGGTCCTGCCGGTGAAGCACCAGACGCTGCGCCACTTCGGGCTGTCCTCGAAGATCCTGATCGTGGACGAGGTGCATGAGATGGGCGAGCCCTACATTGGGCGCGAGCTGGAGCGGCTGTTGCAGATGCACCGCGCGGCGGGCGGCTCGGCGATCCTGCTGACGGCGACGCTGCCCGTGGCGCTGCGGGCACGGCTTATCGCCAGCTATGGCGGCGGCAATCCGGGCGCCGCCTATCCGGCGCTGACCGTGGCGGGCGGCGAGGCGGTGACGGACTTCATGGCCGATCCCCGCCCGGTGAAGGGTCCGGTGCGGGTGGAACGCCTCGGCAGCACTGATGCCGCGGTCGATCTGCTTGTGCAATCGGCGGGGCAGGGTGCGGCCTGCGTCTGGGTGCGCAATGCGGTGGACGACGCCATCGCCGCCGTCGCCGCCTTGCGGGCGCGTGGCGTAGAGGCGCGGCTGCTGCACGCGCGGTTCACGCTGGCCGACCGCAAGCGGATCGAGGCCGAGGTGCTGGCCCGGGTGGGGAAGGACGGGACGGGGCGCGAGGGCTTTGTGCTGGTGGGGACGCAGGTGCTGGAGGCCTCGCTCGACCTCGACTTCGATGTGATGGTCTCCGATATCGCCCCGATTGCCGCGCTGATCCAGCGCGCCGGGCGGCTGTGGCGGCACATGGACCGCCGGCCTGCCTCCACCCGCCCGGTTCCCGCGCCGGTGCTGCATGTGCTGTCGCCTGATCCGGGCGAGGTCGCCGACGAGCGCTGGTTGCAGGGCGCGCTGGGCAGCGGGGCCTATGTCTATGCGCTGGCAGATGTATGGCGGTCCGCGCGGGTCTTGTTCGCGGTCGGGCAGATCGAGGCGCCGCACGGGCTGCGCGCGCTGATCGAGGCGGTGCATGGCGCGGGGGCGGAAGACCTGCCTGCGCCTTTGCAGCCCGCCGAATTGCAGGCCATCGGCAAGGCCGCCGCCGCTGGCACGCTGGCGCTGCACAATCTGGTCGATCTCGCGGCGGGCTACCGCGCAGGCGGGAAAGGCGACAGCGACGTGAAATACCCGACCCGCCTGGGCGACGAGACGCGCACGCTGGTTCTGGCCCGAGCAGGCGAAAGCGGACTCCGGCCCTGGGCCGGGGGCGTGGGGACGCTGGAGGACTGGGCCCTGTCGGAAGTTTCCGCGCGCAGCAGCCGTCTCGCCCGGGTGTCGCTGCCGGACCAGTCCCTGCCCGCCATCGCGGCCATCACGCAGGACTGGCCCGACTGGAAGCGCGCCGAGGTGGTGCTGTGCCCGGTGGCCGGGGACGGCACCATCTGCGAGGGTTTGCGCTATGAGGCGGACTGCGGCCTGCTGTTCGTATCCCCGGACTGAGCGGGGATTGCCGGGTCAACTCATTGCCCGCCCTCATCTATATGACCCTCTGCGTCAGACTGCCACTTTACATTGCGGACGGACCGGGCTTTTCTTCACAGGGTTGTGAGCCGAGGTGTTCATGTCGCTCAATCTGATTTCCGATCCGTGGATTCCCGTGCGTTGTGCCGATGGATCGCAGCGCGTCATTGCGCCCTGGCAGATGGCCGAGCCGGGGATCGAGAGGCCCGACTGGCCTCGCCCCGATCTGAACGTCGCCTGTCTGGAACTGCTGATCGGGCTCGTGTATCTGGCCGATCCGCCTGCCGATGTCGAAGACTGGGACCGCCGCGCCGCACCCGACCCGGCCCGGCTGCGCGAGAAGCTGGCGGCCTTCGCGCCCGCCTTCAACCTGCTGGGCGAGGGGCCGCTGTTCCTTCAGGAAATGGAGCCGCTGAGCGGCGAGGTTGGCCCGCTCGACATGCTGTTCATCGACAGCGCAGGGGCGAATACGGCCCGCAACAATGCCGACCTGATGGTGCATCGTGACCGCTATCCTGCGCTGGACCCGGCGCTGGCCGCCATGTCGCTTTACACCTTTCAGGCCTTCGCGCCTGCGGGCGGGGCGGGCAACCGCACCTCGATGCGGGGCGGCGGGCCGCTGGTCACGCTGGTCGATCCGGGGCAGGGGCTCTGGCCGCTGATCTGGGCCAATGTGCCCTATGGCCAACCCGCCTCAGTCAATAGCTTGCCGTGGATGCGCGCCACGCGAGTGTCCGACAAGGGCCTGGAAACCCTGCCGCCCGATGGCGCTCTGTTCGGGCCCGAGGCGTTCTTCGGCATGCCGCGCCGCCTGCGGCTGGTCGCCGATGCGGCGGGGGTGGCGGGGGTGATCCAGAAGCCATCGGGCACCAACTATGCGCTGTGGAAGCATCCCCTATCGCCCTATTACCGGATGAAGCCGGGCACGGAATGGCTGCCCAAGCACCCGCGTGCCGGGCGGTTCGGCTATCGCAACTGGCTGGGCATCCTTGCCCGCGAGGCGAAAAGCGAGGTGGCTGAACTCTCGCAATCCCTGCGCGACTGGGGGCAGCGGCGCGGCGGGGGGGCGGTGATCGTTGCCGGCTGGGCGATGGACAATATGAAACCCCGCGACTTCACCCTCTCGGTCGAGCCGTTCCTCGATCTGGAGCCCGAAGCCGAGGACCGGCTGGTCGCCCTGATCCTCGGGGCCGAGGCGGCGGGCGTGGCCTTGCGCGGCGCGCTGGAGCCGGTGCTGGCCGAGGGTGAAGCGCGCGAGGCCGAGCGCGAGGCGTTCTTCACTGCGACCGAGACCCGTTTTGCTGCGCATCTGGCAGACTTGCGGGCGGGGACAGACCCCCGCGAGGCTTGGCTGCGTGACCTGCAGGTGCAGGCGCTGAAGCAATTCGACGCGCTGGCCGTGCCGGGGATAGAATTGCGAGTGACCGGAAGAGAGCCAAATCGCCGCAAACCGACCGACAAGATTCGAGGCATCGAAGCTATTGTGAAAGCGCGAAAAGACCTGGGCTCGGCCTTCGCCGGATATGGCAAGCAGGGCAAGGCCATCTTCGATGCGCTGTTATTGCCTGTGCCCGAAAAGAAAGGGAAAGCCGCATGAGCGAGGAAAAGAAAGGGCCGGGCGCCATCGCGCTGGGCTGGTGGTCGCGCGAGATCGCGCCGCGCGACATCCCGGCGGCGAAGGGGCTTTCGGCCCGGCTGCGGCGGGCGGCGCCCCTTGCGGTGCTCTGCGAGCCTGCGGTGATCCAGCTTGCGCACGCCTTGGCCCTGCCCCCCGGACGCGCCGACCAGTTGGTCCGCCTTTCCACCCTGCTGGCCGAAATCCGCGAAAACAGCGCCGAGACACTGGCTCGGCGTGTGGGCGGGGCCGAGCCGGTGCTCTCGTCCCTGCGGTTCCAGCGCCTCTTGCGCGCCGAAGGGGAGGAGCTGACCGACCACCTGCGCCGCGCCATCATCATGGCCGACCGCCGCTGCAACGTCGCCGCACTCGCCGCCGACCTGCTGAACTGGGAAGCCGCGCGGCCCCGCTGGTGCTTCCACTATTTCGGCGCCGATGCGCCCGCGAGGGCCGACGTCCCCGCCAAGGATTCCGAGGAGAAAACCGAATGACGACCTTCGTACAATTCCACCTCTTGACCAGCTATGGCCCGTCGAACCCCAACCGCGACGATCAGGGCCGTCCGAAACAGGCCATGATCGGCGGCGTGCCGCGGCTGCGCATGTCGTCGCAATCGGTGAAGCGCGCGCTGCGCGAAAGCAGCTTCTTCGCGCTGGACCTTCAGGGCCATATCGGCACCCGCACCAAGCAGTTGCAGGACAGGCTGCGCGAACATCTGCTGAGGAAGGGTGCGTCCGACAAGGTGGCGACCGATGCCGCGACGCTGGCTGCCGGCATTTTCGGCAAGCTGGAGACAGTCAAGGAGAAGGACGGCGGCGAGACGGTCAGGGCGACCACTCTGGCCTTCATCTCGCCGGACGAATGGAAGCTCGCCGAGGAACTGGCCGAAAAAGCCGCGACGGGCGAGGCCTTGCCCAAGGACAAGGATCTGAAGAAGCTGGTCCTTCGCCGGGCCGACGGAGCGGTGGACATCGCCATGTTCGGGCGGATGCTGGCTGACGATGCCGACTTCAACCGGGATGCGGCGGTGCAGGTGGCCCATGCGATCACCACCCATGCCGCGCAGGCCGAGGAAGACTGGTATTCCGCCGTCGACGACCTGAACAAGGCCGAGGATACCGGCGCCGGGCATCTGGGCGAAACCGCCTTCGGCTCGGGCATCTACTACCAGTATGTCTGCGTGAACGTCGATCTGCTGATCGAGAACCTGAACGGCGACCGCGAGCTTGCGGCGCGGGGGGCCGAGGCGTTGGCGCTGGCCTTGCCGCAGACCGCTCCGGCGGGCAAGCAGAACAGCTTCGCGCACCGCCCGATGGCCTTCTACATGCGCGCCGAGGCCGGTCCGCGTGCGCCGCGCGACCTGTCGGGGGCGTTCTTCACCCCGGTCGACCGCAAGCTGCGCGAGTTGGGGGCGAACGACCTGCAAAACGGCTCGATCAAGGCGCTGGAAATGACGGCCGGGCAGATCGACGCCTGCTACTACGATGGCCAACCCGAGAAAACCTGTCCGCCCGTGAACACCCTCGACGGCACTGGCACCCTCGCCGACATCGTGCGCTTCGTGGGCCAAGCGGTGCGGGGCGCCTGATGCAGCCGTTCCTGATCTTCGGCCTGACCGCCGGCCTTGGCGCTATGGGCGAACTCGCCGGGCACGAACGGCGCGGCGCGCTGCTCTGGCCCGGACGATCCGCCGTCATCGGGCTGATGGGCGCGGCGCTTGGCATCCGGCGCGAGGGCGACTTCTCGGCGCTGGAGGCGCTGGAGGTCTCCGTCGGCCTCTACGACAGCGGCGCCCCCTTGCGCGACTATCACACCATCGAGACCGTCCCCTCGGCAGCGGCGAAGGCGCCCAACTCCCGGCCCGAGGCACTGCTGGCGGCGCGCGGGCGCACCAACACCACCATCACGCTGCGCGACTACCGCACCGGTCCGCTGTTTGGCGTGGCGGTGGCGGGCGAAGGGCTGGGCGCCCTGGCGGCGGCGCTGAACGCCCCGGCCTTCACGCTCTACCTTGGCCGCAAATCCTGCCCGCTGGCCGCACCGCCGGGCGCGCGGGTGGTGCAGGCCGAAGGCGCAGAGGTGGCGCTGGCGCAGCTCATCCTGCCGCCTTGGCGGAAGGGCGCGCGGCTGGTCAGCCTGATCGTCGAGGATGCGGCGGGCGAGGTGGTGCATGACCGCGCCATCGACCGGGCACGCTGGCATTTCGCGCCGCGCCGGGTGGCGCTGCGTCCGGTGGGCGGGGGCGGGGCATGACGCGGTATCTCAGCCATATCCGTCTTGCGCGCAACCCCGCGGCGCAGGCGCTTGCCCCGCTGCTGACACCCTTCGACAAGGCGGCGCGGCGGTCGGCGCAGCACAACCTGCTCTGGTCGGTGTTCAGCGACGGCCCGGACCGGCGCCGCGATTTCCTCTGGCGCGAGGAGCGCGACGGCAGCTTCCTTGCCCTGTCCTCTCGCCCGCCGGTGCAGACCGACCTGTTCGAAACCCATCAGGTGAAGGAGTTCGCCCCGGCGCTGGCCCCCGGCGACCGGCTCGATTTCCAGTTGCGCTGCAATGCCACGCGTACGGAAAGGACAGGCGGGCTGTCGGCGACCGGCAAGGAGAAGAAGCGCCATATCGATCTGGTGATGGATGCGCTGCGCGCCTTTCCTGGCCGCGACGATCTGCCCGAAGATGCCGCGAGCCTGCGTGCCCCCCAACGCATGAAACTGGCAAGGGAGGTCGGACAGGCGTGGCTGGCCCGTCAGGGCGAGAAGGCCGCGTTCCGCGTGATTGAGGCAGAGGTCGAGGACTACAGCGCCGAGGTCCTGCCCGGTCATCGCGGCCCCCGCAGGGGCCAGCCGCAGTTCGGCATCCTCGATCTTGTGGGCCGGATCGAGATCACCGATCCCGCCGCTTTCCTGGCGCAGTTGCCGCAGGGCTTCGGCCGCGCCAAGGCCTTCGGCTGCGGCCTGATGCTGATCCGTCGGGCAGGATGAGCGGGGCGGGGCAAAGCCTGCCGGGCCTCGCACCGCCCGCGCCGATTCCGCTGAGGGATCGCGCCTCGCTGGTCTTCGTCGAGCATGCGCGGCTGGACGTGCAGGACGGCGCCTGCGTTGCGGTCAATGCCGACGGCACCCGGACCCAGATTCCCATCGGCGGCATCGCCTGCATCCTGCTGGAGCCCGGCGCCCGCATCAGCCATGCTGCGGTGGCGCTGGCCGCCCGGGTCGGCACGCTGATCACCTGGGTCGGCGAGGGCGGGGTGCGGCTCTACTCCGCCGGCCAGCCGGGCGGAGCGCGGTCGGACAAGCTGCTCTGGCAGGCCCGTATCGCGTTGGACGATGCCGCCCGGCTACGCGTCGTCCGCAAGATGTATGCGATGCGCTTCGGCGAGGAGGCGCCCTCCCGCCGTTCGATCGACCAGCTGCGCGGGATCGAGGGGGTGCGGGTGCGCGAGACCTATGCTCTTCTGGCCGACCGCCACGGCGTCGCCTGGAAGCGTCGCCGCTACGACCCGGAGGATTGGGAGGCAGGCGATGTGCCCAACCGCTGCCTCTCGGCTGCCACCGCCTGCCTGCACGGCCTGTCCGAGGCCGCGGTGCTGGCCGCCGGCTATGCCCCCGCCATCGGCTTCCTGCATTCGGGAAAACCGCTCTCCTTCGTCTACGACATCGCCGACCTGTTCAAGCTGGACACCGTGGTCCCCGAGGCGTTTCGCATCGCCGGCCTTGCCGCGAAGGGCCGGCTCGACATGAGCCCGGACCGTGCCGTGCGGCTGGCCTGCCGCGATGCCTTCCGCAAGACCGGCCTGCTCACCAATATCATCCCCGCCATCGAGGAGGTGCTGTCTGCCGGCGAACTGCCCCGCCCCGATCCCCCGCCCGAGGCGATGCCCATTGCCATCGAGGAAGGCACCAGCGGTGACGAGGGTCACCGCGGATGATGGTCGTGGTGGTCTCCAACGCCCCGCCCCGCCTGCGCGGCCGCCTCGCCGCCTGGCTGGTCGAATTGCGGGCGGGTGTCTATGTCGGCGACTACTCCGCCCGCACCCGCGCGATGATCTGGGATCAGGTTCTGCTGGGCCTGGACGAGGGGGACGCGGTGATGGTCTGGAAGGCCCCGACCGACCAGGGCTACGATTTCCTCACTCACGGCAGGAACCGCCGGATGCCGGTCGATTTCGACGGGTTGAAGCTGGTGAGCTTTCTGTCGGAGAAGGCAGACTGATCCCAGCTTTCTCACCGCCAGAAAGTGGTGCGCTCTTTGAAATTGTAAAAACGTCTGTGAATCAATAATCTACAGGAAGACTGTTCCCCGCACGCGCGGGGATGAACCGGACACGAACGACACCGAATTCAACCTGTTCCTCTGTTCCCCGCACGCGCGGGGATGAACCGGCCGGGGCAGCCCCGCTGACGGGCGTCCAGAACTGTTCCCCGCACGCGCGGGGATGAACCGCCCGGAAACCTTGCGGAAACACGCCTTGGTGGCTGTTCCCCGCACGCGCGGGGATGAACCGTGGTGGGATTTCATCGCCGAGGTTCACGGTGGCTGTTCCCCGCACGCGCGGGGATGAACCGACTCTTGGTCGGGTCGCGGCGCTTGTGCATGACTGTTCCCCGCACGCGCGGGGATGAACCGCCGCGGTTGCTGGCGGCATGGCGGCTCGTCAGCTGTTCCCCGCACGCGCGGGGATGAACCGGCAACCGCCTCGGGCAGATGGCGAACTTCTGGCTGTTCCCCGCACGCGCGGGGATGAACCGCCGAGCCGATGCCTATCGTGCCGTCTGCAGCCCTGTTCCCCGCACGCGCGGGGATGAACCGTCATGCACGAAAGCGGCGGGCTGCGATATGTCCTGTTCCCCGCACGCGCGGGGATGAACCGGCGCGAGACAAGGCAGATCGGACTGCGTTTCTCTGTTCCCCGCACGCGCGGGGATGAACCGCCCGGAATGGTTGGGCATCGGGGCGATCTGGTCTGTTCCCCGCACGCGCGGGGATGAACCGGTTAAGGCCCTTTTGCGGGGCCACCCGACCTCCTGTTCCCCGCACGCGCGGGGATGAACCGCCTTTCTCTGGTGCCCACTTCGCCACCTTCCCCTGTTCCCCGCACGCGCGGGGATGAACCGGCG
>NZ_JAYRPN010000054.1:0-3144 GCF_041911175.1 Tabrizicola sp. | reverse complement strand
GGCGTAGCCCACCTTGGTGCCTGGTCCGAGGATGGCCTTCACATCCGCCGCCAGCGCCTTGAAGGCCGTCACTGCCGGATAGGCGCTGGCGCTGGAGCGGATGGTGGTCAGCCCGCGCATCTCGGTCCCGATCAGGAAGGCGTCAACACCGCCCGCGACCGCGCAGAGATGGGCGTGGTGCAGGATCATCCGGCGCAGGCCCCAATCGCCTGTGGGCCCAGTCCAGCTGACATTGTCGCCCGACACCGCGAACTGCGCCGGGGTGGCGGCGCCGAAGAAGCTGGAAACCTGCGTCGCGGCCGCGGCGGTCTTGTCGGCGGTCCCGGCGAAGCCTGCAGCCGGGGAACAGGTGATACGCCCGCGCCAGGGGAAGGAAGGCTGACCTGACGTGGCGGCATTCGCGCTGTAGGGGTTCGGCAGCGTGTTGCCGGGCGGGACGTCCATCAGGAGGAAGGGATAGAACGTCACCCGCAGGCCGCGCGCCTTCATCTCGCGGATCGCCTGCACCACCGCGAAATCCGCAGGTGTGCCGCCGTAGACCGGGCGATCCTCAGTATCCCGGCTGACCAGATGCGCATTCGTCCGCGCCACGCCATTGACCGTCCAGGTCTTGGGGCTGGTGACCTTCGTCGCCACTTCGACGCCGGGCTTGATCGTGCAGTTGCCCGCGCGCAGATCATTGCCGAACCAGGCGACGACCAGACTGACGCTCTCGACCGCCGGAGCCATGGCCTGCAACCGGTCGAGGGCCACGACGATATCGGCCTCGTCGGGCAGCGCATTCAGGTTCTCGGCCGAGGTCGTGCCGCCAGTGGTCTGGCCGAAGACCGTCGTCGTCGCCCCGACCGTCTTGCGGACAGCCTCCGTGGCGTAGGTGAACTCGCCCGAGGCCGGGATCATGGTGACAGCCTTGACCAGCCCCTCGGCGGTGTCCGGATCAGCCAGCGGCCGAAAGACCTCGAACGACAGTTGCGGCAGGCGGTTGCCGTAAGTGGATAGCGGCAGTTCCTCGAAGACGACATAGGCGGTGCCGCGGTAGGCGGGCGTGTTGGCGGCGCCCATTTTGGCGGCGATGAACGGGTCGGCTGCCTGGGTTTCGTCGCCTCGATACCAGCGCCAGGTGATCCCGGTCATGTCGAGCGGCTTGCCGTCGGCCCAGATGCGCCCGATGCCAGTGATCGCGCCTTCGCAGAGCGCCACCGCGAAGCTGGCATAGTAAAGGTACTCGGTCGTCTGGACCTTGCCGCCGCGCCCGCCCTTGCCGCCGCCTTGCGTCGTGGTCTTCGTCTCTTCGCGGAAATCGGTCGCCCAGATGATGTTGCCGCCGATGCGCATGCGCCCATAGAGTCGCGGGATGATCGCCCCTTCGGTGGCCGAGGTGATCCGCAGGCTGTCGAGGCGTTGCCCCTCGATCTTCTGCGCGGGTGCCAGCGAGGACACGATCCAGCTGTCGACCACCGAACCGATGGTGGAGCCGATGAATCCGCCGATGGCGGCCCCGGAAAAACCGAGGATTGCGCCGCCGAAGGCCCCGCCGATGGCGGAACCGACGGCACCAAGGACAAGGGTGGCCATGTGGAAATCTCAGCGTGCGGGGAACAGGAAGGCGAAGGCGATGCGCCGTCGCCAGGCGGGCGTCAGCGGTTCCTCGATCACACCGAGGCGTTCATAGGCGTGGAGGAAGGTGTCGGGTCCGGTCAGGATGCCTACATGCTTGGCGATGGCGCGCGGCATCATCCGGAACAGGATCAGCGCGCCGGGCGCGGCCTCGGATGGGGCGAGTTCCGGCATCATCCGTCGCGCCCCTTCGGCCAGCACCTCGCGCGGCCCGGTCTCGCCCCAGTCCCGGCTGTAGGACGGGATCGGGAAGGGCTCCGGGCCGACGACCTCGCGCCAGACGCCCCGTGCCAAGCCGAGGCAGTCGCAGCCGACTCCGCGCACGCTGGCCTGGTCGTGATAGGGTGTGCTGAGCCAGGACCGGGCGGCGGCGATCACGCGGGCGGGATCGGCGGTTGGGAGGGGCGTAGTCACAGGACCGCCCCCTCGTGGCCGCCATCCTTGGTGGCGTAGCGCAGCACGGCGTCTTGCCCCGGTATGTGCGGGAACCCTCGGAAGTTGGCGAAATTGGCGAACTTCGTCCCGCAGGTCGCGATCCGCTTGTCGCAGCCCGCCCGGACCACGAAGGCATCCGTCGCCGTTATCGGCCGCACCGGTGCTTCAAGCAGGATCAGGATCGCTACCCCGTCGACGATGTCGTGCGACAGCACTTCGACCCGCCGCCCGGCATTCGCGCCGCTGGTCCATTCGACCAGACCGAAGGCGAACTGGCCTGCCGCGAACGTGCCGAGGCCGGTGGCCGTGAAGGCGCGGTCGCGCAGCACATCGATCACAGCGCCGGTGCCCTTGAAGGCTGGGGCATCGAGGTTCACGCCGCAGCGTGCGTCGCCCAGCGCGGCGTCGCAGCTGGCCTGAAACGTCCGCCCGACAGTCTGGCCGAGGACATGGGCGAGGCTCCGCACCTCGGCCACGAAGGCCAGCCGCCCGCGCCGGATTTGACCGATGGCCCCGCGCCGCAGAAGCAAGCGCTGCGCCGGGCTCGCCCAGTTCACCCGCCAGACCTCGACCGCCGCATTGTCCCAGCGACCGTCGAGGATGTCGGTCTCGGTAATCCGGTCGGAGGAAAGCACACCTTGGGCATCCTGCGCATCGACCGAGAGGTCGGAGCCCGAGCGCACCTCGGACGCTGTCAGCCCGCTTTCGGGTTCAAACTCGGTCCCGTCAAACGACAGGGTCCGGTCGTGGTCGGTGAAGCCGAAGGTCACGCCATCGGCGCGAGTGATGCGCCAGCACCAGGCGAGCGTCGTCGTCCCCTCGCCCAGATGGGCCTGCAGCGCGGGCGGGAGCGATTTCACTTCCGCCCCCAGCCGCGGAGCAGGGCCACGGACGCCAGGAGCGAAGACACGACGCCACCGGTTGCGCCGGTCAGGGCATAGAGATTGAAGGGGCGAATATCGAGCGTGCCGGTGGCGAGGTCGAAATCCGCCAGTCCCGCCACAGCGAGGCCAGAGGCGGCAAGGCAGGCCAGATAGACGAGGCCACGTGCGAGGGTCCAGTTCATGGTCATGCTCCGATCAGGGTCTTGAG
>NZ_JAYRPN010000053.1:0-31069 GCF_041911175.1 Tabrizicola sp. | reverse complement strand
TGCAGGTGATCCAGGCGCGGCCCAAGGCCTTCTCGGTCGCGTTGCCCTTCACCCCCTTGGGGCGCAGGTCGACCAGCATCAGATGGGTGTCGGTGCCGCCGGTGACGATGTCGAGCCCGCCCTTCATCAGCTCATCCGCCAGGGCCTGCGCGTTCTTCACCACCTGGGCCTGGTAGCTCTTGAAGCCGGGCCGGAGTGCTTCACCGAAAGCGACCGCCTTGGCGGCGATGACATGCATCAAGGGGCCGCCCTGGATGCCGGGGAAGATGGCAGAGTTGACCTTCTTCGCGATCTCCTCGTCGTTGGTGAGGATCATGCCCCCGCGCGGGCCGCGCAGGGTCTTGTGCGTCGTGGTGGTGGCGACATGGGCATGCGGGAAGGGGCTGGGGTAGAGGCCTGCCGCCACCAGCCCGGCGAAATGGGCCATGTCCACCAGCAGGTAGGCACCGACGCTGTCGGCGATCTCGCGCATCCGGGCGAAGTCGATGATGCGGGGGATGGCGGAGCCGCCGGCGATGATGAGTTTGGGCTGGTGTTCGGTCGCCAGTTCGGCCAGCTGGTCGTAGTTCAGCGTCAGGTCCTGCTTGCGGACGCCGTATTGCACCGCCTTGAACCACTTGCCGGACTGGTTCGGCGCGGCGCCGTGGGTGAGGTGGCCACCGGCGTCCAAGGACATGCCAAGGATGGTGTCGCCGGGCTTCAGGAGCGCCTGGAACACGCCCTGGTTGGCCTGGGAGCCGGAGTTCGGCTGGACATTGGCATGGGCGCAGCCGAAGAGCTGCTTCGCGCGGTCGATGGCGAGGTTCTCGGCCACGTCGACATACTGGCAGCCGCCGTAGTAGCGGCGGCCCGGGTAGCCTTCGGCATATTTGTTGGTCAGGACCGACCCTTGAGCCTCCATCACCGCGCGGGAGACGATGTTCTCGCTGGCGATCAGCTCGATCTCGTGGCGCTGGCGGCCAAGCTCCTGCTGCACGGCGCCAAAGAGTTCCGGGTCGCGCGAGGACAAAGGCTCGGTGAAGAAACCGGTGTCGCGGGGGGATGCGGTCATGCGTCAAGTCCTCGTGGCAAGGGGAAAGGCGGGTGAAGTGTGGCGGCTGTTTAGACCAGGCACCGGCATCGGGAAAGGCAAGAAAGCGACAGGTTCCGTCCTGCGCGCGAAATCGGGGCCGGGCGTGAAACCGGGCGGGGCCAGAACCGGGGTTGAGTTTGCCGGGCCGGGCGGCCAAGACTGGCGGCAAGGGATGGGGGATGCATGGAGCGACGGATCCGGTTCACGGCCTCGAAGGCCCCGGCGGCGGTGGCGGCGTTCCAGGCGCTGACCGCGGCCTATGGCCAGGCGGATGCCCGCCGCGCCGAGGTGGTGGTGGCGCTGGGCGGTGACGGGTTCATGCTGCAGACCCTGCACGCGGCGCATGGGCGGCGGCTGCCGGTCTACGGGATGAACTGCGGCACCATCGGCTTCCTGATGAACGCCTATGCGCTGGAGGACTTGCCTGCACGCCTTCAGGCGGCGGAGGAGACGGTGATCAATCCGCTGGTGATGCGGGCCGAGACCGTGCGCGGCAAGGTGACGGAGGCGCTGGCGATCAACGAAGTCTCGCTGCTGCGCCAGGGGCCGCAGGCGGCGAAGCTGCGCGTCAGCATCGACGGGCGGGTCCGGCTGGAAGAGCTGGTCTGCGACGGGGCGCTGGTGGCGACGCCCGCCGGGTCGACGGCCTACAACTATTCGGCGCATGGCCCGATCCTGCCCATCGGCTCGGACGTTCTGGCGCTGACCGCGATGGCGGCCTTCCGGCCCCGGCGCTGGCGCGGCGCGCTGCTGCCCCGGACGGCGGTGGTGCGCTTCGATGTGGTCGAGGGCGACAAGCGGCCGGTGATGGCGGATGCCGACAGCCGGTCCTCGACCCGGGACGTGATCAGCGTCGAGGTGCGGTCGGACGAGAGCCTGAGCCACCGGCTGCTGTTCGATCCGGGGCATGGGCTGGAGGAACGGCTGATCGGCGAGCAGTTCGTCTGAAACTCGGCTCCTGCGTCGCGACTTCGTCTTCTCGTCGTTGGGGGCTTCAGCGACGAGGGACGAAGTCGCCGAGGAGCGGTCAGCTGGCCTTGGCGCTCCAGGCCTCGATCTTGCGGTAGAGGGTGGAGGGCGACACGTCGAGCACCCGCGCGGCCTTGGGGATCGAGCCGCCGTGCAGCGCCAGCGTCGCCTCGATCAACCGGCGCTCGGCCGCGGCGAGGGGGAGGCCGAGGAGCGAGTCGGCGGTCAGTTCGGGACCGGGCGCGGGGAACGATCCCGATGCCGTGCCGATGTCTTCCTCGGTCAGGCCGGGGGGCAGCATCTCGGGCGTGACCCAGCCGCCCTCGTTCAGCACCACCACGTTGCGCATCACGTTCAGAAGCTGGCGCACGTTGCCGGGCCAGGGCAGCGATTGCATCAGGCTGCGGACCGAAGGGTCGAGGCCGTGGAACAGGCGGCCTTCCTCCTGCGCGAAGCGGGTCAGTGCGGCCTCGGCGATCTCGATCACGTCCTGGCCGCGGTCGCGCAGAGGCGGCATGTGGATCGGCACGACGTAGAGCCGGTAGTAGAGGTCCTCGCGGAACTGGCCGCGGCGGACGGCATCCAGCGGGTCCTGGTTGGTGGCGCAGACGATGCGGACGTTCACCTTGCGGGGACGGGTGGCCCCCACGGGTTGCACGGTCGAGGTCTGCAGGAAGCGCAAAAGCTTGGTCTGCAGCGCCGGGGCCATCTCGCAGATCTCGTCCAGGAACAGCGTCCCGCCATCCGCCGCCGCCGCCGCCCCGGGCTTGTCGGAAATCGCGCCGGTGAAGCTGCCCTTCATATGGCCGAAGACTTCCGATTCCAGCAGGTCCTGCGGGATCGCGCCGCAGTTCAGCGCGATGAAAGGGCCCGAGGCGCGGTTGGAATTGGCATGGACCGCCAGCGCGCAGAGTTCCTTCCCGGTGCCGCTTTCGCCGGTGATGAACACGGTCGCCATCGAGCGCGCGACCGAACCGATGGTCCCGTGGATGCGCTTCATCGCGTCGGAATTGCCGATGAAGCCCGAGCCTTCGGCAACCTCGCCGGCATCGCGGCTGCGGGTGGCGGGGGCGGACGGATCGGCGGGTTTCGGGGCCTCGCGCGGGTTGGCTTCGGCCAGCGCGTTCTGCACTGCCGACAGGAACTTGCCTTCGTCGAAGGGCTTGACCAGGAAGTCATGCGCCCCCGCCCGCATGGCCTCGACCGCGCGGTTGACCGAGCCGTTGGCGGTGATCGCGATGACGCGGGTCTCGGGCTGGAGCGTCAGGATGTCCTGCATCACCTCCAGCCCGTCGCGGTCGGGCAGCATGAGGTCAAGGAGCACGACCAGGGGGCGGTGGGTGCGGAACTGCTCCAGCCCCTCGGCTGCGCTGGCGGCGGTGGCGACGCGGTGACCGGCGGTGGCGAGGATCGAGCGGTAGACCATCTGGAGCGAGAGCGTGTCCTCGACCAGAAGCACCGAGGGACGGGAGGGAGAGGAGGGCGATTTCATCGGGCGTTACCAAGGGGCGGCCGGGTGGCGCGGATCAACTGGATCAGGGTGGCAAGCTCGCCCGCAAGGGGCGGCATCAGCACGTCGAGCGCATCGCGGTCCTGCCGGTGGGCGATGGCGTTCAGGTCTTCCGACATGGCCTGCAGCGACAGGGCGCCCACCGAACCGGACAGCGAGATCAGCACATGGCTGCCTTCGCGCAGGCGCTTCCAGTCGGCCTCGACCGCGCCGGTTTCCAGCAGGTCCTGCGTGGCGGTCAGGTCTTCGGTCAGCCGGGCGAGGAGTTCGACGGCCAGCTCCGGCCCGGTGATGTCAAGCAGGTGGCCAAGGCGCGAGGGATCGAATTCGGCCAGCGGCGCGGCACTGGCGCGGGGCGCGGACAGGCGGGCAAGCGCATCCTCGATCAGCGAAAGCTCGGCCAGCTGGTCGGGGGTTTCCAGATGCGGGCGCAGCGCCTGAACCGCGCGGCGCAGGTCTTGCAGCGGACCTTCGATCGGGTCCCTAGGCGCGGCGTCGGGGCGGGTCATCCGGTCAGGGTCGGGCGTGCCAGAGGAATCTTTGCAATATGCAAAGATTGCCTCAGGTTGCACGCGCTGTCCAGTGGCGCGTCAGGCTTTCGCCAGCCCCAGGCTTTGCAGCGCGGTGGTGATCTCGTCCAGAATGGCCGGGTCGTCGATGGTGGCGGGCATCTTCCAGGCCTGACCATCGGCGATCTTGACCATCGTCCCGCGCAGGATCTTGCCCGAGCGGGTCTTCGGCAGGCGGTCGACCACCACCGCGCGCTTGAAATCGGCGACCGGGCCGATCTGGTCGCGTACCAGTTTGACGCATTCCTTCACCACCTCGTCATGCGGGCGGTTGCTGCCCTTGTTGAGGCAGAGGAAGCCCAGCGGCGACTGGCCCTTGAGGTCGTCGGCCACCCCGATCACCGCGCATTCGGCGACATCCCGGTGGCTGGCCAGAACCTCCTCCATCGCGCCGGTGGATAGCCGGTGGCCCGCGACGTTGATCACGTCATCGGTGCGGGCCATGATGTAGAGATAGCCGTCGGCGTCGACATAGCCCGCGTCCCCGGTCTCGTAGTAGCCGGGGAAGTGGTTCAGGTAGCTTTTCAGGAACCGCTCCTCGGCGTTCCAGAGGGTCGGCAGGGTGCCGGGGGGCAGGGGCAGCTTCACCGCGATGGCGCCGAGCGTGCCGGGGCTGACCGGGTGGCCGCCCTCGTCCAGCACCTGCACGTCATAGCCGGGCATGGCGACGGAGGGCGAGCCGATCTTGACCGGCAGATGTTCGATCCCCAGCGGGTTCGCGGCGATGGCATAGCCGGTTTCGGTCTGCCACCAGTGGTCGATCACGGGGACGTTCAGATGCTTTGCGGCCCAGTGGATCGTGTCGGGGTCGGCGCGTTCTCCCGCCAGATACAGCGCCTGGAGGGTCTGGAGGTGGGGGACCAGCTTGCCCTCGGGATCCTCGCGCTTGATGGCGCGCAGGGCGGTGGGGGCGGTGAAGAAGGACTTGACTTTGTGCTCGGCGATCACCCGCCAGAAGGCGGCGGCGTCGGGGGTGCCGACGGGCTTGCCTTCGTAGACGATCGTCGTGCAACCGGCGATCAGCGGGCCATAGCAGATGTAGCTGTGGCCGACGACCCAGCCCACGTCGCTGGCCGCCCAGAACACATCGCCCGCGCCGACGTTGTAGATCGCGCGCATTGTCCAGTTGAGGGCGACGAGGTGCCCGGCGGTGGGGCGGACGACGCCCTTCGGCGCTCCGGTGGTGCCGGAGGTGTAGAGGATATAGGCCGGGTGGTTGCCTTCGACCGGCACGCAGTCGGCCGGTTGGACGCCGTACTGGAATTCGTGCCAGGCGTGATCGCGGCCGGGGGTGAGCTTGGCCACCTCCTGTTCGCGCTGGAAGATCACGCAGAAACCGGGCTTGTGGGTCGCCTGCTCGATGGCGGCGTCGAGGAGGGGCTTGTAGTGGACGACGCGGGAGGGCTCGATCCCACAGGAGGCGGCGATGATCGCCTTGGGGGTGCAGTCGTCGATGCGGACGGCGAGTTCGTGGGCTGCGAAGCCGCCGAAGACGACGGAGTGGATCGCGCCGAGCCGGGCACAGGCGAGCATCGCCTCCAAGGCTTCGGGGACCATCGGCATGTAGATGATGACCCGGTCGCCCTTCTGGATGCCTTTGGCATTCAGCGCACCCGCCAGACGGGCGACGCGGTTTTGCAGCTCGGCGTAGGTGATGACGTGTTTCGTCCCGGTGACGGGGCTGTCGTGGATGATGGCGGGCTGCTTGCCCCGGCCTGCGACGACGTGGCGGTCGACGGCGTTCCAGCAGGTGTTGACCTGCGCGTCGGTGAACCATTCGTAGAGGGGGGCACGGGAGGCATCGAGCGCCTTGGTCGGTTTCGTCACCCAGTCGATGCCACCCGCAGCGGTCAGCCAGAACCCCTCCGGGTCGTCAGCCCACGACTTGTAGATCTGTGCGTAGCCCATCGCGATCTCCCCCCGCCGATGTCTCCTGCCGCTGGTGGTATGCCAAGGGATACCGTCAACGCAACGCTGTTACCGGCAACAGCCTGCGGCAGATTTGCAGAATTTGCCGGATATGGATGGAGGATTATGCAAAGTTTCGTTGAATGGCGAAGTCAAGCCGTGAGCCGGGACGACTTTGCAAACTTGGCGCTACAGTTCCGGGTGAGGCGGAGTTTTCGAAAACTCCGCGCCGGAGCCTTTGAAGGCTCCGATCCGATTTCTTCGAAGAAATCGGCGAATCGTCACCCATAATGCGCGACCGGCGTCCCGGCGATGGCGGACATATTCAGCAAGCCCCGCGCGGTGATCGCCGGGGTCACCACATGCGCCTTGTTGCCCATGCCCATCAGGATCGGCCCGACCTCCAGCCCCCCGGCCTTGACCTTCAGGATGTTGCGCACCCCCGAGGCGACCTCCGAAGACGCAAAGACCAGCACGTTCGCCGCCCCTTCGTAGCGCGAATTGGGCAGGAGCCGGTCGCGGATCGACTGGTCGAGCGCGGCATCGAGGTTCATCTCGCCCTCATAGGCGAAGTCGGGTTCGCGCTGGTCCAGAAGCTCCAGCGCGTCGCGCATGCGGCGGGCCGAGGCGTTGTCCATGTTGCCGAACTGGCTTTGCGTGCAGAGCGCGATCTTCGGAGTGATGCCGAAACGGCGGACGTGGCGGGCGGCGCCGATCACCGTCTCCATGATCTGCTGCGGCGAGGGTTCGGAATGGACATGGGTGTCGGCGATGAAGAGCGGGCCGTCCTCCAGGATCATCAGGCTGAGCGCCCCCACCGGATGCAGGCCCCCGCGCGCAAGAATCTGGCGGACATAGCCGAGGTGCCAGTTAAACTGGCCGAAAGTGCCGCAGATCAGGCTGTCGGCCTCGTCCCGATGCACCATGATCGCGCCGATGGCCGTGGTGTTGGTGCGCATCACCGCCCGCGCCGTGTCGGGGGTGACGCCCTGCCGGGCCATCAATTCGTGGTAGGCGCCCCAGTAGTCGCGGTAGCGGTGGTCATTCTCCGGGTTGACCAGATGGAAGTCGCGGCCCGGGCGGATCGGCAGGCCGGCGCGTTCGCAGCGGGCTTCCACCACTTCCGGGCGGCCGATCAGGATGGGGAGGTCAGTGGTTTCCTCCAGCATCGCGTTGGCGGCGCGCAGGACCCGTTCATCCTCGCCCTCGGCAAAGACGATGCGGCGGGTGGCGAGTTTCGACGCCTCGAAGACCGGGCGCATCAGGAGGGCGGACTTGAACACCGAGCCGTCCAGCTTGCGCTTGTAGGCGTCAAGGTCGTCCAGCGGCCTCGTGGCGACGCCGGTTTCCATCGCGGCGCGGGCCACGGCAGAGGCGACGACGCCGATCAGGCGGGGGTCGAAGGGTTTGGGGATCAGATAGTCGGGGCCGAAGCTGAGGGTTTCTCCCCGGTAGGCGGCAGCGGCCTCGGCTGACGTCGTGGCGCGGGCCAGCGCGGCGATGCCTTCGATGCAGGCCAGCTCCATCGCGTCGTTGATGGTGGTCGCGCCCACGTCCAGCGCGCCGCGGAAGATGAAGGGGAAGCAGAGGACGTTGTTGACCTGGTTCGGAAAGTCGGATCGCCCGGTGGCGATGATCGCGCCGGGAGCGACCTTGCGGGCCTCGTCGGGCAGGATTTCCGGCGTGGGGTTGGCCAGCGCGAAGATGATCGGGTTCGGTGCCATGTCGCTGACCATCGCGGGGGTCAAAACGCCGGGGCCGGAGAGGCCGAGGAAGAGGTCCGCGCCCTTGATCACGTCGGCCAGACCGGCGGCTTTGGTGCCTTGCGCAAAGGCGGCCTTCTGCTGGGTCATCTGCTCGGCCCGGCCGTGGTAGACAAGGCCCTCAAGGTCGCAAAGCCAGACGTTCTCGCGCTTGACGCCCAGCTTCACCAGCATTTCCAGGCAGGCGATCCCCGCCGCCCCACCGCCGGTGGAGACGACCTTGATGTCGGCGAATTTTTTGCCCGCGACGATCATCGCATTGGTCGCCGCCGCGCCGACGACGATGGCGGTGCCGTGCTGGTCGTCGTGGAAGACCGGGATGTTCATCCTCTCCCGGCAGAGCTTTTCGACGATGAAGCAGTCGGGGGCCTTGATGTCTTCCAGGTTCACCGCGCCGAAGCTGGGCTCCAACGCGCAGACGATCTCGGCCAGCTTCACCGGGTCGGGTTCGTTCACCTCGATGTCGAAGCAGTCGATATTGGCGAATTTCTTGAAGAGGACGGCCTTGCCCTCCATCACCGGCTTCGAGGCCAGCGCGCCGATATTGCCAAGGCCAAGGACGGCGGTGCCGTTCGAGATGACGGCGACGAGGTTGCCCTTCGAGGTGTAGCGCGAGGCGGTGGCAGGATCGGCCTTGATTTCCAGGCAGGCCTCGGCCACGCCGGGGGAATAGGCGCGGGCGAGGTCGCGACCGTTGGCGAGCGGCTTCGTCGCGCGGATTTCCAGTTTCCCGGGCTTCGGAAACTCATGGTAGTCCAGTGCCGCCTGCCGTGCCGCCTGTTTCGCCTCGTCCTGCCGGTCGTCCATCGGTCCCCTCCGCCAGATGGTTTAACGTTGAACCATCCTGTTTGTCACGCTCGCGGCCCGGTCGGTCCGCGTGGCTGTGCCGTGGCAGAATGCCTGCATTCGCCGCCGATGGAAATCAATGAAAACCAGCAAGTGCTTTTCGGCTTTGCAAGAAAGTGCCGGGGTGGTCGGGCAATACAGTATACGGAAACATGCGAAGAATAGATCAGATTGGCGGAATTTCGGGAAAATCGCTGGACAAGACAAGTAAACAGTATACTTCTGCCGTAGACCCATCATAGGCCCCCATGTCCCGCACCAGCCACCGCACCCGCATCCATGACGCCCTGCGCTCCCGCCTGCTGCGGGGTGAGATCGGCCCGGAGACCCGTCTGGTCGACCAGGCCATCGCGGCAGAGATGGGCGTCAGCCGGATGCCGGTGCGCGAGGCGCTGATGCAGCTGGCGTCGGAAGGCTATCTGGAAAGCACCAGCCGGGGTTTCGCGCTGCCGAACCTTGCCCCCGACCGCATCGCCGAAGTCTTCGTCCTGCGCCGCCTGTTGGAACCCCATGCCGTCGCCGGGGTCGCCCGCGACCGGGGCGAGGCCGACCTTGCCACGATGGGCGCGGCACTGGCCCTGGCCGAGGGCGCGGGGGCGGATGTGGCCGCCTTCCACCGCGGGGCCGAGGGGTTTCGCAACGGCTGGCTGGGGGCAGTGCGCAACGGCGAGCTGCGCCAGGGGATCCAGCGCTACTCCGGCCAGGTGCAGTCGGTGCGCTTTGCCACCCTGCCGGACCCCGAGGCGCGGGCGACCACCCTTGCCGGGCTACGGGCGCTGTTCGCCGCCTTCCGGTCCGGTGACGGCCTTGCCGCGCAGGACCGGATGCTGCGCTTCATCTACGATGCCGAGGAAAGCTACCGCCGGGGCCTTGCCACCGGCCTCATTGCCTGAAGGGGATGCCATGACCGATGCCGCCGAAATCCGCGCCGAAATCCGCCTGCCGACGCAGGAATTGCGCAACGACCTGCCGTTCTACACCAGGACGCTGGGCTTCCGGCTGGACATGATCTTTCCCGCCGACAACCCCTCGGTGGCGGTGCTGTCCGGGCATGGCGTGCGGCTCAGGATCGAGAAGGGGGCAGGCGAGGCGCCGGGCACGCTGCGCATCCTGACTGACGATCCGGGTTTTGCGGGCGGGGCGAAGGCGCTGACGGCGCCGAACGGGACCAAGGTGGAGATCGACGAGCTGAACCCGCCGGTGGTGACGCCCGCGACGGAGCACGCCTTCGTGGTGCGGCGGCTGGCCGACCAGGCGCCCTGGGTGATCGGGCGGGCGGGGATGGAGTATCGCGATCTGGTGCCCTCGCGGCTGGGCGGCGCGATGATCGCGAGCCACATCCGGGTGCCGGACGGGCCGGTGCCGGACATGGTGCATTTCCACAAGGTCGGCTTCCAGCTGATCTTCTGCGTCGCCGGGTGGGTGGATGTGCTTTACGAGGATCAAGGCGATATCCGCCGCATCCATGCCGGGGACTGCTTCATCCAGCCGCCCGGCATCCGCCACAAGGTGCTGCATTCCGAGGGCGTGCAGGTGGTGGAGATCGGTGTCCCGGCGGAACATGTGACCGAGATCGACCACGAGATGAAACTGCCGACCCCGCACTATCGACCGGAGCGGGAGTGGGACGGGCAGCGTTTCGTCCACGACATCGGGTCGAAGGGGCTATTCAAGCCCTTCCGCATTCCCGGCTTCGAGGCGCGGGATACGACGATCAACGAGAATACCAGGGGCGTGGCCTCGGTCATGGTGGCGCGGCCCACTGGCGTGGCCGTGCCTTGGACGGTGCATGACGGGGATATCCTCTTCACCTTCGTGATGACCGGCGGGATGACACTTGAGGGCGAGGGCAAGGATCCCTACCGCTTGTCGCCCGGCGATGCCTTCGTGATCCCGCCGGGTATGGCGACGCGCTATGCCGATCCGACGGCGGACCTTGAGCTGCTGGAAGTGACGCTGCCCGGCAATCCTCCGACGCGGGTGGTGTCCAAATAAAGCCTCCTCGTGCGCTTCGCTTCTCGTCGGAGTCGCGAGGAGAAGCCGAAGGCGCACGACGAGCACACCCGGCTTGCGCAAATTGGCGGGCGGCCCCACACTCTGACCAAATGGTCAAGCGGAGGGGTGCGATGACGCTTCTGGAGGCGGCGACAATGGTGCGGGAACGCGCCTATGCGCCCTATTCGCGGTTCAAGGTCGGGGCGGCTTTGCGCAGCACCTCCGGCGCGGTGCATGTCGGCTGCAATGTCGAGAATGTCGCCTACCCGGAAGGCACCTGCGCCGAGGCGGGGGCCATCGCGGCGATGATCGCGGCGGGGGATACCCGCATCGCCGAGGTCTGCGTGATCGCCGACAGCCCTGATCCGGTGCCGCCCTGTGGCGGCTGCCGCCAGAAGATCGCCGAATTCGCCGGGCAGGAGGTGCGGGTCACGCTCTGCACCACGGACGGGAAAGAGAAGGTGATGACGGTGGCCGAGCTTCTGCCCGGCGTCTTCACCGCCGCGCATATGGACCGGGCGTGACCGACGCCCGCGCCATCATCGCCCGGGTGCGCGACGGCGGCCAGCCTTCGGCCGATGACCTGCGCTGGTTCGCGATGGGCCTCGCCTCGGGTGCGGTGACGGATGCCCAGGCCGGGGCCTTCGCGATGGCGGTGCTCTTGAAAGGGCTGTCCGAGGAGGGCCGGGTCGCCCTGACGCGGGGGATGCGCGACTCGGGCCGCGTGCTGGACTGGGACCTGCCCGGGCCGGTGGTCGACAAGCATTCCACCGGCGGGATCGGGGATTGCACCTCGCTGCTGCTGGCCCCGGCTTTGGCCTGCTGCGGTGCCTACGTCCCGATGATCTCGGGCCGCGGGCTGGGGCATACCGGGGGCACGCTCGACAAGCTTGAGTCGATCCCCGGCTTTCGCACCGGGCTGACCGAAAGCGCCCTGCGGAAACAGATGGCCGAGGTGCATTGCGCCATCGTCGCGGCCAGCGCCGACCTCGCCCCGGCGGACCGGCGGCTGTATGCGATCCGCGACGTGTCGGCGACGGTGGAGTCGATCGACCTGATCACGGCGTCGATCCTGTCGAAGAAGCTGGCCGCCGGGCTGGAGGCGCTGGTGCTGGACGTCAAATGCGGCTCGGGCGCCTTCATGAAGACGGCGGCGCAGGCGGAGGCTCTGGCGCAGTCGCTGGTGAAGACGGCGCAGGGGGCGGGCTGCATGACCTCGGCGCTGATCACCGACATGTCGCAGCCGCTGGCGACGGCGGCGGGCAATGCGCTGGAGGTGATCGAGGTGATGGAGACGCTGACCGGCACCTCGGTCAACGTGGCGCTGTGGGACGTGACGGTGGCGCTGGGCGGCGAGGTGCTGGCGCTGGCGGGGCTGGCCTCGGACGCAAGCGATGGCGAGGGGCGGATTGCGCAGGCGCTGGAAACGGGTGCCGCGGCGGAGTGTTTCGGGCGCATGGTCGTGGCGCAGGGCGGGCCGGCGGATTTCGTCGACCGCTGGCCGGACCGGCTGCCCTCGGCCCCCGTCATGATGGAGGTGCCAGCGCTGCACGACGGGTTCGTTGCCCGGATCGACGGCGAGGCTTTGGGGCAGGCGGTGGTGCATCTGGGCGGCGGGCGGTTGCGCGAGAGCGACCGGGTGAACCCCTCGGTCGGGCTGTCCGACCTGGCGGGGATCGGCGAGGAGACGGGCGAGGGGGTGCCGCTGGCGATGGTCCATGCGGTGACCGAAGACGCCGCGCGGGCAGCGGTCGCTGCGGTGCAGGCGGCCTATGGGATCGTGCCTGAGGTGCCGGAAGAGCCCGACCTGGTACAGAAGAGGATCGGTTGATGACGCGTGCTTTCCTGATCGTGATGGATTCCGTCGGCTGCGGCGGCGCGCCGGATGCGGCGGCTTTCGGCGACGAAGGGTCGAACACGCTGGGCCATATCGCCCAAGCCTGCGCCGAGGGGCGGGCCGAGGTCGGGCGGTCGGGGCTGTTGAAGATGCCGAACCTTGACCGGCTGGGGCTGGGGGCGGCGATAAGGCTGGCCTCGGGTGCCGCGACGCCGGGGCTGGAGGCGGTGCCCGAGGGGCTGTGGGGGGCGGCGACCGAAGTGTCGAAGGGCAAGGACACGCCCTCGGGGCACTGGGAGCTGGCGGGAGTGCCGGTGCCCTGGGACTGGACCTATTTCCCCGACACGATCCCTGCCTTCCCCGACGATATCGTGGCCGAAGTCTGCCGCCTGGCGGGGACGGAGGGCATCCTGGGCAACTGCCATGCTTCCGGCGTGCCGATCATCGCCGAGCATTGCGAGGAGCACCTGCGGACCGGCTGGCCGATCTGCTACACCAGTGCCGACTCTGTGTTCCAGATCGCCGCGCATGAAGAGGCCTTCGGGCTGGAGCGTCTGTTGAAGCTCTGCCAGGACCTTGCGCCGATGCTGCACGCCCGCAAGGTGGGCCGGGTCATCGCGCGGCCCTTCACCGGGACCTGTGGCGACTTCAGGCGGACCTCGAACCGGCACGACTATGCCATTGCGCCGCCTGCGCCGACGCTGCTGGACTGGGTTGCGGGGGCGGGCCGGGCGACCCATGCCATCGGCAAGATCGGCGACATCTTTTCCATGCGCGGGATCGGCACGCTGTCGAAGGGGAAAAGCGACGCTGACCTTTTCGAACATCTCGTCCGGCTTGGAACTGAGGCCGGGCCCGGTTCCTTGACCTTCGCGAACTTCGTCGAGTTCGACACGCTTTACGGCCATCCCCGCGACGTCTCGGGCTATGCCCGGGCGCTGGAGTGGTTCGACGCGGGCCTGCCCCGGTTCTTTGCCACCCTGCGGCCCGGCGACCTTGCCATCTTCACCGCCGACCACGGCAACGACCCGACCTTCCGGGGCACCGAGCATACCCGCGAACGGGTGCCCTTGACCGGCTGGGGGGCGGGGCTTCGCGACGTGGGATTGCGGGGGTTTGTCGATGTCGGTGCCAGCATTGCAGCGCATCTGGGGGTGCCGTCGCAGGGGCCGGGGCGAAGTTTCCTGTGACCTCTGGCGGACCGGGGGCCAGCCCCCGGACCCCCGGGATACTTGGACAAAGATGAAATCAGGAGCGTTTCGTGAGCGGATTGCCGAAGGTCGAATTGCATCTGCATCTGGAGGGGGCGGCGCCGCCGGCCTTCATCCGGGGGCTGGCGCAGGAGAAGCATCTGGACATATCCGGCATCTTCGACGATCGGGGGAACTATCGCTACAAGGACTTCTGGGACTTCCTGAAGGTCTATGAGGCGGCGACCTCGACCCTGCAAAGCCCCGAGGATTATGCGCGGCTGACCCTTGCCGTGCTGGAGGAATCGGCGGCCTCGGGGGTGGTCTATTCGGAAACCTTCCTCAGCCCCGATTTCTGCGGGGGGCGGGATGTCGGGGCCTGGAAGGAATACCTGCACGCGATGCGGGAGGCGGCGGCGCAGGCCGAGCGGCAGATGGGGATCACGCTGCGCGGGGTGATCACCTGCATCCGGCATTTCGGGCCGGAGAAGGCGCGGGAGACGGCGCGCTGCGCGGCGGAGACGGCGGGCGACTGGATCGTGGGCTTCGGGATTGCGGGCGACGAGAAGATCGGCGCGCCGAAGGATTTTCGCTGGTCCTTCGACTGCGCGCGCGAGGCGGGGCTTCGGCTGACGGCGCATGCGGGGGAATGGGGCGGGCCCGAGAGCGTGCGCGATGCGGTGCGCGACCTGGAAGTGGAGCGGATCGGGCATGGCGTGCGGGCCATCGAGGACCTGGGCCTGGTCGACGAGCTGGCGGAGAAAGGCATCGTGCTGGAGGTCTGTCCGGGGTCGAACGTGACGCTGGGCATCTACAAGGGCTTCCGCGATCATCCGATCAGCGAGCTTGACCGGCGAGGGGTGAAGGTCACGATCTCGACGGACGATCCTCCCTTCTTCCACACCACGATGGCGCGGGAATATGACGAGCTGCACAAGGCCTTCGACTGGGACGAGGGGCAATTCCGGCGCATCGCGCGCCAGTCGCTTGACGCGGCCTTCTGCGATGCGGATACCAAGGCGAAGATCGGCAAGCTTCTGGAGGTTTGACATGCTGGATCACCTGACCGTCGTGTCGCACCCCCTGGTCCAGCACAAGCTGACGCTGATGCGGGAGAAGGACACCTCGACCGCCAGTTTCCGCAAGCTTCTGCGCGAGATCAGCCTGCTCCTGGCCTATGAGGTCACGCGGGAACTGCCGATGACCACCAAGCGGATCGAGACGCCGCTGGAGGAGATGGACGCGCCCATGATCGAGGGCAAGAAGCTGGCGCTGGTCTCGATCCTGCGGGCGGGCAACGGGCTTCTCGACGGTATCCTGGAGCTGATCCCGGCGGCGCGGGTGGGGTTCGTGGGGCTTTACCGCGACCCGGAAACGCTGCAGCCGGTGCAGTATTACAACAAGCTGCCCGACCACATGGAGGACCGCATCGCCATCGTGGTCGACCCGATGCTGGCGACGGGGAACTCAAGTGCGGCGGCGGTGTCGCTGCTGAAGAAGGCGGGCGCGAAGCAGATCCGCTTCCTGTGCCTGCTGGCGGCACCAGAGGGGATCGCCCGGATGAAGGAGGCGCATCCCGATGTGCCGATCGTCACGGCGGCGGTGGACAGCCACCTGAACGACCACGGCTACATCGTGCCGGGCCTGGGCGATGCCGGCGACCGGATGTTCGGGACGAAATGATCCGCTCTGGGGCCATTGTGCTGCTGCTGGCGGCACCGCCCGCCGGGGCCGAGCCGATCCGGCCCGCCGAACTGCCGCCGGCCGATTATGCCGGGCAGCAATATGTCGACAGCAAGGGCTGCATGTTCGTGCGAGCCGGGTCTGGCGGAAAGGTGGTCTGGGTTCCCCGCGTGTCGCGCGAGGGGGTGCCGTCCTGCGACAACCCGCCATCGGGCCATCGGGTGCCGGTGGCGGAGGAGGTGGGCGTGCAGCCGGTGCCATCGGATGCTGCGTCGGCCAGCGTTGCGGACCCGGTGCCGACCGGGCAGACGAGCGGCGGGTATTTCGTCGCGGTCGGCAGTTTCGGAGTGGTGGCCAATGCCGAAAAGGCCGAGGCGCGGCTGGCCGATCTCGACTACCAGGTGATCCGGGGACAGGTGCAGGGGGCGACCTCGACGCTGACCACGGTCTTCGCCGGGCCTTTCGCTGATGCCGAGACTGCCGCAAAGGCGCGCGACGTGCTGCGGGCCAAGGGTTTTCCCGACGCGACCGTGATCCGGCCCTGAGCCGTCAACCGCCGCAGATGCCCTGCAGCGCGACCCAGGAATCATCCGGGATCAGGGGAGAGGGGGCGAGGCCCTTGTAGGGATCGTTGGTGGCGAGATCCGCCGTCGCCTTGCCGTCGGGGTCGATGGCGAGCGCATAGGGCGTCGCCGGGATCTGCGCGGCCTCGAACGCGGCCAGTAGGGCGGCATCCGGCAAGGCGACGGGAGTGGCGCGCAGCATCGCCTCGCCATAGCCGTTCAGCGCGGTGTCGGGCAGGCTGGCGGTGGTCAGAAGCTCGAAGGTGGCACGCAGGCCCGCATATTGCAGCAGCGGCACGATCGGGTCCTCGGCCTTCATCCGCAGCCGTTCCACCAGCGCGGCCCCGGCTGCGGCTTCCGGGCCGTTCGCCTGTTCGATCAGCTTGCGCGGCAGGATGATCACGTCGCCGGGCAGGTGCAGCGGCTGCTCCACCCCCTCGGGCATCACATAGAGGATCGGCGTGTCGACCGGTCCGAACACCCGCTCGGACAGCGCCGCAAGCGCCTGCAGGCCAAGCTGGTCCTTGCATGGCTCGCCGGTCACACGGATCAGATCGTCGAGCGCGCGCTGGCCGATGTCGGCGCGCTGCGCGGGCGGCACGACCGAGGCGGTGTGGCTGACGAGCGCGCCGGGTAGCCAGAGGACGGCGGCCAGCACCACCGCTGCCGCAGACCCCGCCAGCAGCACCCCGCGCAGCCGCCCCGGTTTCGCCGTCGCGGCCTGCACGGCCTGGTGCACGGTGCCAAGGGCCGCGATCATGTCGGGGTCGTCAAGTTCCAGGCTTTCATGCGCGTCGGTGCCCGGCGCAAAGATCGCAGGCTCCTGCCCCTTGTTGACCCGCTCGATGGCCGGAAGCGACCAGTGGCTGACCGCCGCCCCGCTTTTCGGATCGGAGAGGACGAGCGTGGCATCGCCAAAGCGCACCAGCACCTCGCGCCGCTGGTCCTGCGGCGTCTCGCGCCACAGGCCCCCGCATTCCAGCCGTTGATACTTCCGTAGCGCCGTCATCGGCCGAATGCGTCTCTGCCTGTTTTGCCGCCAGCTTAGCCGTCCCCGGCGGCGGCGACAATGACCCCGCTGCGACACCCGGTCGCTTGCACGCCAGCGACCGGGATTTGTCGGGAAAGGTCGCGTTCGGGCTGGCGTGGCCGGGTCATCTCGGGCCATGTCAGGCGGAAGCGAAGCCGGACGAACCGATGACCCATGCCCCGAACCGAACCCTTGCTGCCTTTGGCGCGGTGCTGATCTATGCCTGCGTGATCGCCTATACCGACAACTACGTCCGGGTGATCGCGCGGGATGCCGGGCTCTGGCAGTTCCACGCCACCCGCACGGTGATGGCCATCGCGATCCTGGCCGCGCTGGCGATCCCGCTGGGGCTTAGGCTGCGGCCCCGGCGGCCGAAGGCGGTGCTGGCGCGCTCGGCGATCCACGGGGCGGCGATGGTGATCTATTTCGGCGCGCTCGCGTTCCTGCCGGTGGCGCAGGTGGCGGCGGGGCTGTTCACCGCGCCGATCTTCGTCCTCTTGATCCAGCGCTTCGCCTATGACCGCCCGATCCTGGGGATGCAGATCCTGGCGGTGATGCTGGGCTTTGCCGGGGTGGTCCTTGTCCTTGGCCCCGAGGCGATGAAAGGCGCAACCTTCGCCGCGCTTCTTCCGGTGATCTCGGGCGCGCTTTACGCGCTTGGCAACATCGCGACCCGCGAATGGTGCGCAGGCGAAAGCGCCGAGACGATCCTGGCCGGGTTCTTCGGCATGCTGGGGGTGATCGGGCTGGTCGGCATGGCGGTCCTCTGGGTCTTCCCGCTGCCGGTGCCGGACGGGACCGAAGGCTTCCTGCAACGCGGGCCGGTCTGGCCGACGGGCGAGTTCCTGTGGTGGACCTTCGTGCAGGCGGCAGGCTCGCTGCTGGGGGTGGGGATGATCGTCAAGGCCTACCAGATCGCCGAAGCCTCGCGGGTGTCGGTCTTCGAATACGTCATCCTGCCGGCCTCGGCCGCCTGGGGCTTCATCCTCTGGGGTGAGGAACTGAGCTGGATCGCCGTTCTCGGCATGTCGCTGATCGTGCTGGCGGGCGTGCTGATCGCGCGGCCGGTGCCGGTTCAGTCGCCGACCGCCTCCCTCCAGTGACGGCGGCAGAGGCTGACGTAGGTCTCGTTCCCGCCGATCACCACCTGCTCGCCTTCCTTCAGCGCCCTGCCGTCCGGGCCGCGACGGATGACCATCGTCGCCTTCTTCCCGCAATGGCAGATCGTGCGCACCTCGCGCATCTCGTCGGCCCAGGCCAACAGCGCCGCCGAGCCGGGGAAGAGGTTGCCCTGGAAGTCGACCCGCAGCCCGTAGCACATCACCGGCACGCCCAGATCATCCACCGCGCGGGCCAGCTGCCAAACCTGGTCCTTGGACAGGAACTGCGCCTCGTCGATGAAGACGCAGGCCACCGGGCCTTCGGCAAAGCGCGACTTCAGCTTCTCGAACATGTCCTCGCCGGGTGCGAAGGTGTCGGCCTCCTCGCCGATGCCGATCCGGCTGGCGATCCGGCCCTTGCCCGCCCGGTTGTCCAGACGCGCGGTGATGAGATAGGTCTGCATCCCCCCCTCGCGGTAGTTGTGCGAGGCTTGCAGGAGCGAGGTCGATTTCCCCGCATTCATGGTGGAGTAGTGGAAGTAGAGCTTGGCCATGCCCGATGCCCTAGCCGATCACCGGGCCGCGCTGCAAGCGGTTGCAGACGCGGGCCCGGACACCGGGGAAAACCTTGCGGGTGGGGACGCGGGCCCGATACGGATCAAGGCAACTGGTACAGACTGGTAAAAGCGGATCGCTCCGCACACTCGTCAAGAACACGGGCCCGCCGCGTTTCGTCGGCTCCGCCGTCAGGCCGTTTTCGCCCTGATGCAGCGGGCCCCACCCTTGCCGGTGCTGGGGACACCGGCCACTCGCTACTGTTCCGGATTGCCCGGAACATCTTTATTCATGACAAAGGGTTCCCATCGGATTAATGGGAAAAAACCGTCGAGTTTCCCCGATCTGATCGGGGAGTGTGGAGCCTTTGATGTCGATTGCGTCCTATCTGAAGAAGCATACCGAAGCCCTGGTGAAAGACGTCGGCATCGAAGCCGCCTGCGAGATGACCGGAAAGTCAAAGGCGACGCTCGGGCGCTACTATTCCGACAGCGATGAACATGACGACCGTTTCATGCCGATCGACGTGGTGGCCCAGCTTGAGGCGTCGAGCCGTTTCCCGCATGTCACCGCGGCGCTGGCCGACCTGCGGGGCATCACGCTCAGCTACGACGGCGAAAAGCGGAACGCGACCTCGTCCGGGGTCAACCAGGACGTGGTCGCGCTGGCGCAGCGTTTCGGGATGCTGATGGCGGAATACAACCAGGCCATCGGCGACGGGAAGATCTCGATCAACGAGGCCAAGCGCCTTCTGCGCGAGACGCTGGCGATCCAGCAGGTGCTTCTGGAAATGAAGCTGAACCTGGAAGAAGAGGCGAGCTGATGCGCACTGGCGGCGGGTAAGCCCAAAAATTTTCTAGAAGATTTTTGGGCTTCCTGCGTTGGGTCGATCAGCCCGGTCGCCGGTTCTGCCCCTCGGGACGGCGCGGGGCGAAGCTTCCGCCTTGCGGTTTGCCCTGACCCTGACGCTGGCCGCCGGGCTTGCCCTGACCGCCGGGGCGCTGCCCCGAAGGCTTGCCCGGCCGGGCGCCTTGCGGCTTGGCCGTCAGCTTCTGGCCCTGCCGCCCGCCATTGCCGGGACGCTGGCCCCGGTTCTGCCCCGGCTTCGGCGCCGCAGCCACCACATCCGCCGCCCAGGGGGCACCGCCCACCACCGGCAGCGGGGCCTTCAGCAGCTTCTCGATCGCCTGCAACTCGCTCATCTCGGCGGGGGCGCAGAAGCTGATCGAGGACCCGTCCGCCCCCGCCCGCGCCGTGCGGCCGATGCGGTGGACATAGTTCTCCGGCACGTTCGGCATGTCGTAGTTGTAGACATGGCGCACCGTCGGGATGTCGATCCCCCGTGCCGCGACGTCGGTGGCGACCAGCACCTCCAGCTCGCCGCCCCGGAATTCGGTCAGGGTGCGGTCGCGCTGGTTCTGGCTCTTGTTGCCGTGGATCGAGCCGACCTTGAAGCCCCAGGCCGCCAGCAGTTTCGCCAGCTTCTCGGACCCGTGCTTGGTGCGGCCGAAGACCAGCGCCTGCTCGCCCGGGTGCTTCTTCAGATATTCTTCCAGGACCTTGGCCTTGTCGCCGGTCGGCAGGTAGTGGACGCCTTGGGAAATCCGCTCCACCGGCTTGCCGGGCGGGGCGACCTGCACCTTGACCGGATCGCGCAGGTAGGTGTCGGCGATCTCGCCGATGTCCTTGGGCATGGTCGCGCTGAAGAGAAGCGTCTGGCGCTTCAGCGGAATGTGCTTGGCGATCTTCCGCAAGCTGTGGATGAAGCCCATGTCGAGCATGTGGTCGGCTTCGTCCAGCACCAGATAGCCGCATTTCTCAAGGCTGACGTCGCCGCGCTCCAGAAGGTCGATCAGACGGCCCGGCGTCGCCACCAGCACGTCGGTGCCCTTGGACAGCGCCTGCGCCTGCTTGAAGAGCGAAGCCCCGCCGACGACCATCGTCACCTTGACGGCGGTGCCCTTGGTAAAGACCTCGAAGTTGTCCTTGATCTGGCCGATCAGTTCCCGCGTCGGCGCAAGGATCAGCGCGCGGACGTTCTTCGGTCCCGGCGGATGGCCGATGTCGAGCAGGCGGTGGAGGAGCGGCAGGCCGAAGGCGGCGGTCTTGCCGGTGCCGGTCTGCGCCAGGCCCATCAGGTCGCGGCCTTGCATGATATGGGGAATCGCCTGCGCCTGGATCGGCGTGGGCGTCTTCAGCGTGGTCTTTTCCAGCGCTTTCAGGATTTTCGGCGACAGGCCGAGTTCGGCAAAAGTGGTCATGGGTATCCCAATGCTCAGAGGGCCTGCGACCCTCGCCCCGGGCGAATGCCCGTGACCGTGCCGCAAGCGGCGCCCCTGCGTGAATGTGGGAACCTGTCGTCCGGGCCTTTCGGTGCTCACGCGGCACGGGCGTCGGACCGGGGGGAGATGGGCATTTTCGGACACAAAGTCAAGCCAAAGCGGTTGTAACTGCAGGCTGGACCTTGTTTCTTGCGAGCGCTATCACTTCTCGCGTCCGCGTAGCAGTCTTGCGAAAAGTCCGGCGGCGAGGCCAGGTGTCGACCCGCAACGGACGTAGTCCTTTCCGATCAACAGCTTCCCTGGGTATTTCCGAACATGCCGAAGTTCCACCGAATTGCTGCCTTCTGCGTCATGGTCGGTGCTGCCGCCTGGATCGCGACCGGAGAGTTCTCGTCCGTCGGCAGCGCGCAGACTGCCGAGGGTAAGGAATCCCCTACGCCCGAGACGCCCACCGAGACCGCGCCCCTCGTCCGCACGGTATCGGCAGTCGAGCCGAAATTCGTCGACCACGCCCGCGAAATCCGCCTTTCCGGGATCACCGAGGCCGACAAACGCACCGACCTTGCCGCACGGGCGGAGGGGGTGATCGCCTCGCTGGCGCTGTCGAAGGGCGGCATGGTCAAGGCCGGGGCGGTGGTGATGGTGCTGGAAGGCCCGGAAACCGTCGCGCAGGAAGAGATCGCCCAGATCGCGCTGGCGCAGAAGGAACGCGATCTGGAAGTGGCGGAAAAGCTTTTCAAGGGCGGCAGCACCTCGGAATCCGCGCTGACCAACGCGCGGTCCGCCCGCGATGCCGCCCAGGCCGAGCTGAACCGCGCCCAGGCCGCCGCCGACCGCCTGCGCCTGAAGGCCCCCTTCGCGGGGATCGTCGATTCCGTTTCGGTCGAGCTTGGCGAATGGGTGCAGACCGGCACCCCGGTCGCCACCATCCTGTCGCTGGACCCGATCCTGGTGAAAGCCGAGGTGAGCGAGGTCGACCTTTCCTCGGTTTCCGTCGGCTCGACCGCCAAGGTCCGCCTGGTGAACGGCACCGAGATGGACGGCACCGTCCGCCTGGTGGCGCGCGAGGCTTCGGCCCAGACCCGCACCTTCCCGGTCGAGATCGCCCTGCCGAACCCCGACCTGACGCTGCCCTCCGGCATGAGCGCCGAAGTCTCGCTGTTCGCCGCGCCGACCCGCGCCGTCGTCGTGCCGCGCTCGATCATCACCCTGGCCGAGGATGGCCAGCTTGGCCTGCGCGTCGTGGGCGATGACAACCTGGCCCAGTTCGCCGCCGTGAAGATCATCGACGACACGCCCGATGGCCTGGTCGTGACCGGCGTTCCCGAAGGCGTGCGCATCATCACCGCCGGGCAGGACCTCGTCAGCAACGGCGAGAAGGTCGAGGTTTCGCCCGAGGTCGGGCAATGAGGATAGTCGAAACCGCCATCGCCAATGCCAGGCTGACGATCTCGGTCCTGCTGTTCCTGATGCTGGCCGGGACCCTGGCCTATATCTCGATCCCCAAGGAAGCCGAGCCGGACATCCAGATCCCGATCCTCTACGTCTCGATGCACTACGACGGCATCTCGCCCGAGGACAGCGAGCGCCTGCTCCTCCGCCCGATGGAGACGTCGATCAAGTCGATCACCGGCATCAAGAAGATGACCTCGACCGCCTACCAGAACGGCGGCAACGTGCTGATCGAATTCCAGGCCGGAGCCGACCTGAAGAAGGCGCTGGACGACGTGCGCAACAAGGTCGACATGGCGCGACCCGAACTGCCGGACGGCGCCGACGAGCCCACGGTGAACGAGGTCAACCTGTCGGAATTCCCGATCCTCGTCATCACCCTGTCGGGCAACGTGCCGGAGCGGGTGCTGGCCAAGGCGGGGCGCGAGCTGCGCGACCGGATCGAGGAACTGCCCCCGGTCCTGAACGCCGAACTGCAGGGCGTGCGCGACGATCTGGTCGAGGTCGTCATCGATCCCGGCAAGCTCGCCACCTACGGCCTGCGCCCCGATATCCTGATCGCCGGGTTCGCCGCCGGGAACCAGCTGGTCGCCGCCGGGTCCATGCAGGGGGCCGAGGGGCGCTATGCGATCAAGGTGCCCTCGCTTCTGGAAACCATCGAGGATGTGGCGAACCTGCCCGTCGTCTCGACCGGCACCGCCACCGTTCGCGTCCGCGACATCGCCGACATCCTGCCGACGATGAAGGAACCCGAAACCGTCACCCGCCTGAACGGCCAGCCCGCCATCGCGATCGAGGTCTCCAAGCGCACCGGGGCGAACCTGATCGAAACCGTGGATCAGGTGAAGGCCGTCACCGAGGCGTTCAAGCAATACCTTCCAGAAGGCACCGAGGTCAGCTTCAGCCAGGACAAGTCCAAGGACATCCGCCAGCTGCTGTTCGACCTGCAGAACTCGGTCCTGACCGCGGTGATCCTGGTCTTCATCGTCATCCTCTATGCGCTGTCGGTTCGCGCCTCGCTGCTGATCGGGTTGGCGATCCCGGCCTCGTTCCTGATGGGGATGCTGGCGCTGTCACTGATGGGTTACACCGTCAACATCGTCGTCCTCTTCTCGCTGATCCTCGCCGTCGGGATGCTGGTCGACGACGCGATCATCGTCACCGAATTCGCCGAACGCCGGATGTCCGAGGGGATGGAGAAACGCGAGGCCTTCGCGATGGCCTCGCATCGGATGACCGGGCCGGTGGTCGCCGCCACCATGACCCGCGTCGCCGCCTTCTCGCCGCTGCTCTTCTGGCCCGGCATCGTTGGCGAGTTCATGAAATACCTGCCGATCACCCTGATCGTCACCCTTTCCGCCTCGCTGGTCTATGCGCTGATCTTCGTGCCGACCCTTGGCGCGATCATCGCCAAGCCCTTCAAGCACCCGCCCGAACACAGGGACGGCGCCTACATGTGGGTCGTGGGCAAGGCGGTGCGGCATCCGGTGATCATGCTCTTCCTTGCCCTCGGTCTTCTGGGGTCGGTGCCCTATGCCTATATCCACTACGGCAAGGGTGTGATCTTCTTCCCCGATGTCGAACCGGAATTCGGCCTTCTCTACGTCAAGGCGCGCGGCAACCTTTCCATCGCCGAGAAGGACGCGCTGGTGGCGCAGGCCGAAAAGCGCATCCTTGGCTGGCCGGGGGTCGAGACGGTCTATACCCGGACCGGCGCGGGCGGCGGGCAGGGCAACGAGGTCGACGCCGATGTGATCGGCACGATCCAGTACGAATTCGTCGACTGGCGCGAACGGAAGAACGCCAATGCCATCCTTGCCGATCTGCGCAAGGCGATGGTGGGCATTCCGGGGGTGGACATCCAGGTCTCGGTTCCCCAGGCCGGGCCGCCCACCGGCAAGGCGATCCAGATCCAGCTGTCCGCCGAAGACCCGACCCACCTGAACGAGGTCGCGCTGCAGGTTGCGGCCCGGCTGGCGCAGATTCCGGATGTGATCGACATCTCGAACGGCCTGCCGCCGCCGGGGGTCGACTGGGAGCTTCAGGTCGACCGCGCCGCCGCCTCGCGCTATGGCATCGCGCCCTCGACCGTGGGGGGCATGGTGCAGCTTGTCACCAGCGGGCTGAAACTGTCGGACTACCGCCCCGCCGGGGCCGACGATGCGGTGGATATCGTGCTGCGCCTGCCTGCCGACCAGCGCACCATTTCCGCGCTGGACCAGCTGCGCATCCAGACGGCGGAAGGCTCGGTTCCGATTTCCAACTTCGTCACCCGCAAGCCCGCGCCCACCACCGGCAACCTGACCCGTCTTGACGGCGCGCGCACCGTGACGGTGCAGGCCGGCATCCGCGAGGGGGTGCAGGCCGACGCGATCTATGCCCAGATCACCAAGGAAATGGATGCCGCGGGTCTCGACCAGATCGGCGTCCGCTGGAAGCTGGCGGGCGAGGACGAGGAACAGGCCGCCGCCGGGGCTTTCCTCTCCAAGGCCTTCGCCGCCGCGATCTTCCTGATCTTCATCGTGCTTCTGGCGCAGTTCAACAAGTTCACCTCGGTCTGGCTGGTGCTTTCCGCCGTGATCATGTCGACCATCGGCGTGCTTCTGGGCCTGATGATCATGGGCCAGCCCTTCACGATGGTGATGACCGGGATCGGCATCATCGCCCTGGCCGGGGTGGTGGTGAACAACAACATCGTGCTGATCGACACCTATGATTCGCTGCGACGCGAGGGCCGCCCGAAGATCGAGGCGATCCTGCAGACCTGCCGCGAACGGGCGCGGCCCGTGGTGCTGACCGCGATGACCGCGATCCTCGGCGTGCTGCCCATCGCCTTCGGGCTGAACATGGAGATCCTGAACCACGAAGTCACCATCGGCGCACCTTCGACCCAGTGGTGGATCGCGCTGTCCTCGGCCATCGTCTACGGGCTGGCCTTCGCGACGGTGCTGACGCTGATCATCATCCCCTCGATGCTGATGCTGGTGACGTCGGCCGACAACCCGAAGCCCTGGTTCTGGCAGCGGCAGAAGCGGCGGGAGTGGTATGCGAAGTTCCGCCCCGAGAAGCTGCGGCGTCGGGGCAGGGCGCAACCGGCGGAGTGACGTTTCGGACGGGTTCGTTCACCCGATCCCTCACACCCTGTCATCCCCGCGAAAGCGGGGACCCGTCTTCCAAGCCTCGTCGGCAGTCTGCCTGCCTTCCCCGATTCGCACCCCGTGGTTAATGCCTCGCGGTATGGTCGTGCGTATGGACGCGATCCATACGCAATCCATACCCGATCCAGATGGGCTCGGAACCGGAAATCCGCCAGATTAGCGGTGCGTTCCCAATCACTTGGCCAACACCGGCAACCCCGGACCCGCCATCGTCGCGCCGATGCCCTTTACGACTTCTTAACCCCGCCGCGCGGCGGGTCGAAGTGGGGATGCTGGTGAGGGTCCGGAAATGAAAAGGGGCGGTGTGAACCGCCCCGCTTTCAGTCTCTCTTTGGTGGAGCCAGGGAGGATCGAACTCCCGACCTCTTGAATGCCATTCAAGCGCTCTCCCATCTGAGCTATGACCCCACCGGAGAGATGCATCACGCCGTTGCCGCCGCGATGCCGGGTATCTAGGACAGGTCGCCGGGGGGTGCAAGGGGGAAAATCGCCCCGCCCCACAGGCGCTTGTCCTCAGACTTCCTCCTCGTCGCCAGGCACGTCGGCCAGGTCGTCGAGCGAGACGTTGTCGTCGGCGTCGTCTTCCAGAAGATCGTCGTCCATCTCGTTGTCATCGGCCGGCGCGCCTTCCAGGAGCGCGTCTTCGTTCTCCAGATCCTCGACCAGAACGTCGTCATCCTTGTCGGGAACGGCGCGCGAAATGACCGAGGCGGCCATCTTGCGGCGGACGGATTCGATGTCCACGATCTCACCCGTGTAGGGGCTGACGATCGGGGTTTTGTTCAGGTCGTAGAAGCGCTTGCCGGTGGTTGGGCAGATGCGCTTCGTGCCCCATTCTGCTTTGGGCATGGTCATCCCTTCGGGTGGTGAAAGCCGGGAAAGCTGCCGCTTGCCACAAGGCTGCGCGACTGTCAAAGCCTTTTGTGTGGCCTGCGAAATGGCTATGTTCGCCGAAGGTTTCAAGGGGTTTCCATGCCGGTCCTGCCAGGCTCTCCACCCGTCGAGGTGCATCTGAAACGCTCCTCCCGCGCGCGGCGATTCTCGCTGCGCGTCTCGCGGCTGGACGGGAAGGTGACGCTGTCGATGCCCCTTCGCGCGCGAGAGGGCGAGGCGCTGGCCTTTCTGAAGGGCAACGAGGACTGGCTGCGCCAGACCCTGTCGACGATGCCCGCCCCGTCGCTGCAAGCGGTAGGCCACGGCGCGGTGATCCCGGTCGAGGGGCGGGGGCTGACCCTCACCCCCGCCACCGGGCGCGGCGTCCGGGTTGACGGGGATCGCCTGCTGGTCCCCGGCGATCCGGCGACCGCCGGCCCCAGGGTCGCCGCCTGGCTGAAGGTGCTGGCCCGCGACCGGCTGGCGACCGCCTCCACCCGCTATGCCGGGCTGGTCGGTCGTCGCTACACCTCGCTTGCGATCCGGGACACCCGGTCGCGCTGGGGTTCCTGTTCCCCCGACGGGCGGCTGATGTATTCCTGGCGCCTGATCCTCGCCCCGCCGCAAGTGCTTGATTATGTGGCTGCGCATGAGGTCGCGCATCTGGTCGAGCTGAACCATTCCCCCGCCTACTGGCAGGTGGTGACCGGCATCTGCCCGGACTGGAAGCGGCACCGCGACTGGTTGAAGGCCAACGGCCAGACCCTGCACGGCTTTCGCTTTCAGGATTGACCCTCGTGGGGCCGGGGTGTTTCCCTTCGCCCATGCTGACGCCCCGCCCCCCCGACCCCAACGCCGCCGCGCATGAGCGGCTTTACCGGGCGCTGCGCCAGCAGGTCATGCATGGCGAGCTGGACCCCGGCCAGTCGCTGACGCTGCGGGGCCTCGGCAAGCAGTTCGGCGTCTCGATGACCCCGGCGCGCGAGGCGGTGCGGCGGCTGGTGGCGGAGGGGGCGCTGACGCTGTCCTCCTCGGGCCGGATTTCCACGCCGGAACTGACCCCGGAGCGGATCGAGGAGCTGGCGGCGATCCGGGCGCTGCTGGAGCCGGAGATGGCCGCGCGGGCGCTCCCCCGCGCCCATTTCGCGCTGATCGAGCGGCTGACGGCGATCAACCTGATGAACGGCGAGGCGGCGGTCCGGGGGGATGCGGTCACCTATGTCCGCACGAACCTGGAGTTCCACCGGACGCTCTACCTGCGGGCCCAGACCCCGGCGATGCTGGCGATGTGCGAGACGGTCTGGCTGCAGCTGGGCCCGACGATGCGGGCGGTCTATGCGCGGGTGAAGCGGAGGGAGCCGCCGACCCATCACCGGATGATCCTGGCGGCCCTGAAGGCGGGGGACGAGCCGGGGCTGCGGCTGGCGGTGCGGACCGACGTGACCCAGGGGCTGCGGCATCTGACGGGGTGAGGTGTCCACGGTGGACAAAGTCGGATGCCTACGGGAAATCAACGGGTTGGGCGTGGGCGTTAGGGATTTGTTCAGGGGTTGGGCAGGTTGGGCACGACGAATGGTGCGTGACATCGCGCACCCTGCGCTTGGCGACCTTGGTCTTCCGTGCATTCGCGCACAGTCGATCCCTGCATTTCCGCCTTTGCGTCGCGGCCGCACCGCCCCATCTTCAGTCCAACGCAAATTCAGGAGGCATGCCATGTCGATCCGTCCCGTCCTTGAGACCCGCCGCGCCCAGCCTGCACTGGAAGGCGCGGGCGTCCATCTGCACCGCGCCTTCGGGTTCCAGGACCCGACCGAAGCGGACCCGTTCCTGCTGTTCGACGATTTCCGCAATGACCGGCCCAGCGACTATGCCGCCGGGTTCCCCTGGCACCCGCACCGGGGGATCGAGACGATCACCTATGTGCTGGCCGGGACGGTGGAGCATGGCGACAGCCTTGGCAACAAGGGTGTGCTCGGGCCGGGGTCGTTGCAGCTGATGACGGCGGGGCGGGGCATTCTGCACCAGGAGATGCCGAAGGGCGACGACAAGGGCCGGATGCACGGCTTCCAGCTTTGGGGGAACCTGCCGAAGGCCCTGAAGATGACCGCGCCGCGCTATCAGGACATGCCGGCCGAGGCGCTGCCGGAGCGGCATGAGGATGACGGCACCTCGATCCGGGTGGTCATCGGCGACTATCGCGGGGTGAAGAGCCCGGTCGATGGCATCGCGGCGGACCCGCAGTATCTGGATGTCTTCGTTCCTGCGGGCAAGCGCAAGACCTTCAAGATCGACACCCGCCGCCGGGCCTTTGCCTATGTCTTCGAGGGCGCCGGGAACTTCCGTGACGCCGCCCGGCCCGAAGGCGTGCTCTTGGAGAAGGAAGTGGCGGGCAAGGAGGTCAACATCCGCGACCTTTCCGGCAACCGGACGCTGGTGCGCTTCGGGGCGGGCGACGAGGTGGTGGTGACGGCGGGGCCGGAGGGGGTGCGCTTCCTGCTGGTCTCGGGCGCGCCGATCGAGGAGCCGGTGGCCTGGGCCGGGCCGATCGTGATGAACACCGAGGCGGAGCTGCGCCAGGCCTTCACCGAACTGCGCAACGGGACATTCATCCGTCCGGCGCATTGAGACGACCCCGTCCCGGGCCTGCCCCGGGACCTCTGCCGACAGGGGAGGCCCCGGCGCAAGGCCGGGGCAGGGTTGCCGGGTTGCATGTGGGCGCCACGCTCGGCACAGTGCGCGCGCCAAATCGCGAGTCCTGCATGTTCCTGAAGCCGTCCGGTATGCCCTACCTCCGTTTCCTGCAGACGCTGCACGAGACCTGCCTGTTCGACTGGTATCTCGAGGTGGGCTGTCGGTCGGGCAAGTCCTTCGCTCCGGTCCGGTCGAAGACCATCGCCGTCGACCCGTTCTTCCGGGCCGAGATCAATATCATCGGCAGTAAACCGGCGCTGCATGTGTTTCAGCAGACGAGTGACGACTTCTTCGCCAGCGGCTTTCTGACGCGGAACGGTATCCGGCTTGGGCTGGCCTTCCTTGACGGCATGCACCTCTTTGAGTTCCTGCTGCGCGACTTCATGAACACCGAGAAAGCGATGGACCCAAAGGGGGTGATCCTTTTGCATGACTGTGTTCCTTTCAACGTCGACATGACCACACGGGACCTGGACAACCTGCCGCGCGGTGCCTGGACCGGGGATGTCTGGAAGTTGATCTCGATCCTTCAGACCTGGCGTCCGGAGTTGAAGGTGACGGTGCTGGACTGCCGTCCAACCGGGGTAGTCTGCGTCAGCGGACTTGACCCGGACAACCGGGTGCTGGCCGAGAATTACGACCGGATCGTCGCGGAGTTTTCGAGCAAAACCATCGAGGAGTTCGGGGTGGAGCGGTTCTTCGGCTCGTTCGGAATGGAAAACGCGCGGACCGAGCGACGCTTGGGCTTCCCGCTGTTCCAGGCGGCATGCATTCCCGGCGACATGGCGTTGACGCCGCAGAGGGTGACACCCTAGTCCTGCGCGCGGAGCGTTTGCGCGGGGCGGGCATTGAGCGGTCTCAGCGCGAAGAAGAGACCGGCGAGGAGGGTGGCAAGCACGCCGCCGCTGACGATGCCGATGGCCGAGAACGGTTCGAAACGGTAGGTCGTATCCATCACGAAGGTCATCACCGCCCAGCCGCTGATGCCACCGGCGATGACGGCGACCACACCTGCGGCGGCACCCATCAGGGCGGAGCGGAGGGCGAAGCTGGCGAGAATCTTGCCACGCGTGGCGCCGAGGGTCTTCAGGATGGCGGATTCGTAGATGCGGGCGCGTTCGCCCGCCGCCGCTGCGCCGATCAGAACGACAAAGCCGGTCAGCAGCGTCCCGGCGGCGGCCCAGGCGGTGGCGGTGGCGATTGCGCTGAGGGCTTCGGCCACGCGGTCCACCGTCTCGCGGATGCCGATGGCGGTGATGTTGGGCCAGGTCTTCGTCACCTCCTTCAGGATTTGCGCCTCGGCTTGCGGGGGCGCGTAGACGGTGGCGATATGGCTGTGCGGGGCACCGGCAAGGGCCGAGGGGTTCAGCGTCATCACGAAGCCCATCCCCGCGTTGGAGAAGTCGACCTCGCGGAACGAGGTGATGGTGGCGGTGATGTCGCGGCCAAGGATGTTGACGGTCATGCTGTCGCCGAGTTTCAGGCCGATCTCCTCGGCTTCCTCGGCGGCGAAGCTGATCTGCGGGTCGCCGGTGTAGTCTTCCGGCCAGAATTTCCCCGCCGTGATGCGGGTCTTGGGGCCGGGGGTGGCGGCGTAGGTGATGCCGCGGTCGCCCCTGACGACCCAGTGGTCGCCGGCCACTTCGCGCGCGGGCTTGCCGTTGATCCGGGTGATCACGCCGCGCAGCATCGGGGCGGTTTCCATCTCGGTGACGGCGGGGTTCTGTTTCATCAGCGCGAGGAAGGGGTCGATCTGGTCGGGCTGGATGTCGATGAAGAAGAAGGCCGGGGCGCGGGTGGGCAGGTCGGTGGCGATGGCCTGGCGCAGGTTCCAGTCGATCTGGCCCACCGCGGCAAGGACCGAGAGGCCGAGGCCGAGGGAAAGGATGACGGAGGTGGCGTCGGACCTGGGCGCGCCGATGGCGGCAAGGGCGGCGCGGGTGGCGGGGCGGCCCCTTGCAAGCTTCGTGCGGGCGAGGCGCCTCGCGGCCCAGCGGAGGGTTGCGGCAGCCAGCGCGAGGAT
>NZ_JAYRPN010000052.1:0-11590 GCF_041911175.1 Tabrizicola sp. | reverse complement strand
GCGACGGATGTTGGGCCTCGTTGTCGAGAACCAGCCGCACCGCGCGCTCGCGCACCTCAGGGGAAAACTTGTTCGTGGTATTGCTCATGATGCTCCATCCTACTCAAGAGTTGGAGCCTCCGGCAAACCCGGGGCGGTTCACCCGAGTTCCGGGACGGGCGTCGGCTGTTGATCGTTGGCGGAGGCTATATCGGCCTGGAAGCGGCAGCGGTGGGGGCAAATCTTGGCCTTCAGGTCACTCTGATAGAGAAAGAGCCGCGCATCCTGCAGAGGGTGGCCGCGGCCGAGACCTCTGCCTATTTCCGCGCCTTACATCGCGACCACGGCGTCGCGATCCGCGAGAACACCGGGCTTGAGCGGCTGATCGGCGAGATCCGCGTCAGCGGAGCGATCCTGTCTGATGGCAGCACCCTGCCGGTCGATTTCGTCATCGTTGGCGTCGGCGTCACGCCGTCGACCCGCCTTGCCGAAGAGGCTGGACTGTGCATCGACAACGGCATCCGCACCGATGCCTTTGGCCGCAGCTCCGACCCGGCGATCTGGGCCGTGGGGGACTGTGCCTCCTTCCCACATCAAGGTGGCCGGATCCGGCTTGAAAGCGTCGGCAATGCCATCAATCAGGCGGAAATCGTAGCCGGAAACATACTTGGCGCGGAGCGGCCCTATAAGGCGAGGCCGTGGTTCTGGTCCGATCAATACGACGTCAAACTGCAGATTGCAGGGCTGAACACCGGATATGACCGCGTGGTCGCCCGCCGCGGCGAGGGCGACGCGGTCAGCATCTGGTACTATCGGGGAGAGAGGCTGCTCGCGCTCGACGCGATGAACGACCCCCGCGCCTATATGATCGGCAAAAGGCTGATCGAGGCGGGCAAGTCACCGGACCCGGCCATGATTGCCGATGGTTTGGCGCCTTTGTCGATAAGCTGAGACTTGGAGGATGTCTTCATTTAGGGTTCCGCTTCTGCCGAACCATCCTACGCCTGAGCGAAGGCAGTTCTAGGTCATGTTGACAAATGGCGGAGCCAGAGCCTGATGCAGGCGACGTCGACGAAGCCGAGGAAACGGTCTGCGGTTTTGTCGTAACGGGTTGCCAGGCGACGGCTGTTCTTCAACTTGTTGAAGCAGCGCTCGACCATGTTGCGCAGCGTATAGATCGTCATGTCGACCGCCCTGCGCACCTTGCGGTTCTTTCGGATGGGGATCATGGGTAGCGCGTTGCGGCGCTCGATGTCTTCCCGAACGTTATCAGAGTCATAGCCCCTGTCAGCGACCAGAACGGCGCGCTGTGGCAGGTTGTCTGCCATCACCAGATCATATCCGGTGTAGTCGGAATCCTGCCCCGGCGTGATCTCGGTCCTCATCGGGAGGCCTGCGCCGTTGACGCGGAGATGGATCTTGGTCGAGAAGCCACCTCTCGAACGGCCAAGAGCCTCTTTCGAAGCCCCCCTTTTGCGCCCGCCGCATGATGATGAGCGCGGATCACCGTACTCTGCAGCTTGTCCGGCGCGAGCTTCGCGTGGTTCAAGCCATCCAGGACGTCCTCCCACAGCCCGGCAAGCGTCCAGCGCCGAAACTGCCGGTAGACAGATGACCACTTGCCAAACTCCTCTGGCAGGTCCCGCCACGGCGCACCGGTCCGCGCGATCCAGAAAATGCCATCCAGAACAAGCCGATGGTCCGCAGGCTTGCGCCCGTTCGGATGCCGGACTGCCCGGATGAAGCCCTCAAAGAATGCCCATTCGTCGTCGGACATCAGGTTGCGTGCCAAGGTCACCTCCCACGTAGAGATGATTTTGATGGCGTGGATGCCCCCTTCCGCCAGGGTGCCGACATGCGAATGTCGGCCACCACAGGATCCAAGAGAGGAGAACTGCCATGTCTGACGTTGCCATCATCGGCCTTGATCTGGCCAAGCGGGTATTCCAACTGCACGGATCGAAGGCTGACAGGTCGGTCGCGTTCCGCCTCAAGTTGCCGAGGGCTCGCGTCTTGGATTTCCTCGCATCTCAACAGCGCTGCGTTGTCGCGATGGAAGCTTGCGCCAGCGCCCACGGCTGGGGGCGGGAGATCGCCAAGCTTGGCCATTCAGTTCGGCTCATCCCACCGATCTATGTGAAGCCGTTCGTGAAGCGACAGAAGAACGACGCCACCGACGCAGAGGCAATCGCCGAAGCGGCATCACGCCCCACGATGCGCTTTGTCACCGTGAAGTCCCAAGAGCAGCAAGCGCGTGCCATGCTGTTCCGCACCCGGGACCTTCTCGTGCGCCAGCGAACCCACCTGATCAATGCGCTGCGCGGCCATCTCGCCGAACATGGTGTCGTTGCGCCGACGGGGGCGGCGTATCTCAATCGCCTGGCCGCAGCGATCAGCGACGACAAGGCAGCCCTGCCGAAACCCGTTCGTGAACTCGGCACCCTCTACCTTGAACAGATCGAGGCGTTGACCGACGTTGCGCTGTTGGTGGGGCCAATGCGCTGGCAGTTGAGAGCGCCGCTGGCCAATGGGAAATCGTCCAGGCAGGCGCGGCTGAACTCATCGCCCCGGGCAGGTACAGCTTGACCCGCCTCCTGCGCGGCCAGCGCGGAACGGAACATGCCATGGGCAATCCCGCCCCGGCCGGAGCGCGGGTCGTGGTACTGGATGCAACGCTGGCATCGCTGCCCATCGCCGAGGCCGATCTCGGCCTGCCATGGAACTGGCGTGTTGGTCCTGCCGCGCGGGCGGTCACGGATGACAGTTACGCCGCGCTAGGCTTTACCCCGACCGGCCGGGGCCTTGTCCCCTTCGCGCCGGTCCATGTCGATCAGCCGTGGCGAACGGCCCGCAACCCGGGCGATCTGACGATCCGCTGGTCGCGGCGATCGCGGGCGCTGGTGGCAGATGCCTGGGAACAGGTCGAGGTACCCTTGGCAGAGGACCTGGAAAGCTACGACGTCCAGATCCTCGACGGGATGACCGTCAAGCGCACTCTGACCAGTAGCACCACTTCCGTCCTCTACACCGCCGCCCAGCAGACCGCCGATTGGGGCGCTCCGCTGGGGCCCAGCCAGACACTGTCGCTCCGCATCTTCCAGCTTTCGAACCGCCTTGGCCGTGGCACGCCCGCCACCGTGACCCTCCAGTTCTGACGGGATATCCCATGTCCGACACCACGACCCATCTGGGCTTGCCGTATCTTCTGGCCGCCCAAGCCCAGAAGCATGTCACCCACAACGAGGCGCTGCGCCTGCTCGATGCGATGGTGCAACTCTCGGTCCTCGACCGCACGCGCACCACGCCCCCGGCGAGCCCGGCAGACGGCGACCGCCATCTGGTGGCCTCCGGCGCAACGGGACTCTGGGCCGGGTGGGATCTGAACATCGCCTTCTGGGTCGACGGCGCGTGGATCCGCCTCGTCCCGCGCACCGGCTGGCTGGTCTGGGTCGCGGCCGAGGGGCTGTTCCTCGTCTGGACCGGCAGCGCCTGGGAGGTGGTGGGCGAACCGCGCGACGTGTCGGACGCCGTGTTCAGCCTCGTGAACGATGCGGACCCGACGAAGAAGGCCACCTTTTCGCTCGCAGGGATCAGCGCCGGGACAACGCGCAGCTTCACGCTTCCCAACACCTCGTCCGAACTGGCGATCCTCGCAGGCACCCAGACCTTCACCGGCAACAAGACCTTCTCAGGCACGTTGACTGCCTCGGGAACGGTGACGACATCCGGGGCCACTGCGACCATCGGGACCGCAACCGGCACTGCGACCTATGGGGTGGGCACCGGCGCCACGACAACCGGCGTCACCAAGACGGTGAACATCGGCACGGGCGGGGCGTCCGGGTCGACCACGGTCGTGAACATCGGCTCGGCCACGGCTGGCGCGGGCGGTACGACGGTGGTGAACACGCCCACAGTGACCTTCGCCAATGCCGTCACGCAGGTCGGCATGCCCCAAGCGAACCTGACCGCGCAGCTTCTCGGCCTCGGTGGGGCCACGGCGGACAGTTACAACCGGGTTTCGGTCAACACGCCTGCGGTGCTACTGAACAATGCGGGCGCGGGGATCGAAGCGACGGTGAACAAGGCGGCCCCGGCGAACGACGCCGCCTTTGCGTTCAAGACCGGCTTCTCCGCCCGCGCGCTGATCGGTCTCCTCGGCAATGACGACTTCAGCTTCAAGGTCAGCCCGGACGGCTCGGCCTTCTATGACGCGCTGCGCATCGACCGGACCAACGGCCAGGTGGAACTGCCGCAGCCGACGGTCCTGCCCGGCCTCCGCGCCGCGCCGACCCCGCCGCCCGCAGGGAAGGCCGCCGTCTATGCGCGCAGCCGTGCCGGGGCGCCATGGATCGACGTCATGCGTCCCTCGGGACGGGATTTCCCTTTGCAGCCGCATTTCGGGGTCAACCGGATCGCCACGTGGTCGCCTTCGGTCACGACGACGATCACCACCGAAGGGATGCCGATCACTTCGGTCGGCACCGTTTCGCACCCGACGCTGGCCGCCACGAACCTTGCAGCATCGATGCGCCGCTGGCGTCTGACCTCGGCGGCCGTCGTGGACTCGGTCGCCGACCAGCGCTCCGCAGGCTGGGCCTGCTGGCGCGGCAACGCGGCGGGCCTCGGCGGATGGACTTTTGTCACGCGGATTTCGCTGACAACGCTGCAGGCGACCGGGATGGGGTTCTTCGGCCTCTACGGCTCTACCGCCGCGCTCGCCACCACGCTGACGCTTGCCGCGGCCATCAACTGCATCGGCATCGGCTTCCAGCGCGGGACGCACACCCGTTGGCAACTCGTGGCCAACGACGGCACTGGCGCGCCGACGCTGACCGACATGGGTGCGTCCTTCGCGATTGCCACGGGCGGGGTGCTGACCCTGTTCATCGCGGCACCGCCGAACGGCAGTTCCGTCTGGGTGCGCGTCGTCGACGAGGTCTCGGGTGCGATCTTCGAGCAGGAGATGACCGCAGACCTGCCCGCCGCGACGCAGTTCCTGTCGCCGCGGCTGTTCCTGAACACCGGGGCGACAGCCGCCGCCGTCGCCTACGACTGCGCCGGGGTCTACCTTGAAACCGATTTCTGACCGACCGCAGCTCGCGGCAATGAAAGGACCACCATGAACGACCAGACCACTCTCGCCGACGCGGTCGCGCGGGCCTTTCGGGATCACGGGATCACCGCCGCGCTCACCGCCCTGATCGGCGGCACCATGGCCCTGATCGCGGCGATCACGAGGAAGGCATTCACGAACGAGGCTTTGCTTGATCGCCTCGACCGGGAACTGATCGCCGACCGGGACCGGATCGACCGCCAGCGCAGCGAAGATCGCAAGGCCGACGGCGACCGCCTCGACCGGATCGAGACCGACATCCGCTCCATGCGCGACATGCTCTTCGACGCCTTCCAGCGCGGCCGATCCGACTGACCCATCCGAACCTCGCCAACCGACACCCCGCCCGCCCTCGAGGCGGGTTTTTCATTTGGAGGATCCACCATGCCGACCCTGACCTACCCCCACTGGCGCAACGTTCCTGCCAACACCTGGCGCTGGCCGAATTTCTCGGCCGCCGAAATCGCCTGCCGTGGCACCGGCGCAATCAAGATCAACACCGAGGCGATGGACAAACTGCAGGCCCTGCGCGACCGGCTGAGCAAACCGCTGATCATCCGCTCCGCCTATCGCAGCCCGGAACACAACCGCGCCGTCGGCGGGGCCCCGGCCTCGAAGCACATGCAGGGCACCGCTTTCGACATCGCCATGGCAAACCACGATCCCGCAGCCTTCGAGGCGGCGGCACGGGCAATCGGGTTCCTCGGTTTCGGCTATTACCCCCGCTCGGGCTTCATGCACATCGACCTTGGCCCCACCCGATCCTGGGGCGATCCCTTCCCGGTGCGGCCCGTGCCCTTCGCCCCGGAACTGCCGCCCGCGCGCGACATCCTGTCGGGAAGCCGCACGCTGCGCGGTGGCGGCGCGGCTGGGGCGGCCACCGTCGGCGCGGCCGGGGTGGAAGTGCTGCAGGACGTCCTTGCGGAAACCCAGTCCACGATCCAGCCGCTGGTGCCCTACCTCGACACGCTGCGCTGGGTGCTGATCGCCATCGCGCTGATCGGCATCGCCGTCACCATCCACGCCCGGCTCGACGACTGGAAACGGGGCCAGCGGTGATCGGCTGGCTTCTGACCCGTGGCCCGGCGCGAAGAGCGCTGGGCCTCATCCTCACCGCAGCAGCGATCCTGCTGTTCCTGCTGAACCTCCGCCGCGCAGGCGAGCGCGCCGGGCGTGCCGCCGAACTCCTTGATGCAAGAAAGAGAAACGATGCCGTCCACCGCCAGATGCTCGAAGCCGCCGCCCGTCGCCCTGCTGATCGTGACGCTCTGGCTGACCGGTTGCGCGATGGCAGGTTCTGACACCCGCGCGCCCTGCCCGCCGGTAGTCGGCTACACGGCTGAAGATCAGGCACGGGCCGCAGACGAGGTCGATGCACTGCCGGAAGGGGCCGTCATCGTCAGGATGCTCGGCGACTACGCTGTGTTGCGCGACCAGGCGCGGGCATGCCGGTAAAATCCGAGACGCTGCTCGCGCGGCGTCAGACCTTTCTCCGGCGCCTTGGCGTGGAGATGGCTGGCTGATTGCCGTTCGCGATCTTCGCTTTTCCGGTACAGGTCGGATAGCGCACGCAGCCGAGGAACTTGCCGAAGCTGCCGCTGCGTTCGACCAGCCAGCCATCTTCGCAGACCGGGCACGTCGGATAGTTGGCCCCGCACTCGCATCGCACCTCGCTTTTACCATCGGCATGGCGTGGCAGTGCCGTGCCGCAGGATGGGCAGGCGGGCAACAGGTTTCCGCAATGCTGCACATGCTCGCATCGATACCAGATGCGGCCATCCTGCCCGGTCACGCCCAGCAATCGCCCGCCGCATTCGCCGCAGACGTGAGCCTCGGGTTCAGCTCCGGGGGCTGTCGATATTCCGTAGGCGGGGTCTTTGCGGAGCTCGGTCACGAAGGACGAAGGACGGGCGTTCGAGGCAAGGATCGTCAGGGTATGGCGGGCCCGCGTCATCGCCACATACATGACGCGCCGCTCCTCTGCGTTCTGGAACGCCTCCTCTTCCGGCGAGACCAGAGACAAGAGGGGGTCGTCGACGATCTCTGACGGGAACCCCATGCGCCCGCTGTCGGCGCTCAGCAAGACGACGTGGTCGGCTTCCAGCCCCTTCGAGGCGTGGATGGTCTTGAAGTCAATCTTCAGCCGCGAGTATCGGCGCCGCAAACCCGGGATGTCCGGTTCGTTGAAACGGTAGCGGCCGAGGAGCAGAACCGTCACGGACTTTGCCCCGAGCGCCGCGGCGGCAGACAGGGCGGCAAGCACCTCGTTGAGTTTCCCCTCATCCTCGCCTTTGGACACCGTGATGACCTTCATCGCCGGTTCGGTCGCGGTCCCGGCCGGGACAATCTTCTTGTCGATCTGGGCGGGGTTCCGCAGAACGAATGTCCGCGCGGCAAAGGCAATCTGGTCCACCGAACGGAAGGTGCGGCCGAGGTCGACGGTTCTGTGCACACCAGTCTCGCCGTCGAAGCTGCCGCCGAACTCCCGCCCGAAATGGCGCATCAGGTGGATGTCGGATCCGGCGAAGCGGAAGATGGATTGCCAGTCGTCACCCACGGCAAAGACGCGCACATCCGGATGCTGGGCCTTCAGCGCCTTCACCAGCCTTGCGCGGCTTTGCGAGATGTCCTGGAATTCGTCGACGAGGATATGTCGGAACGGACTGACATAGCGGCCGTCCTCTGCATAGCGCGCGGCACGCAAGATCATGTCCTCGAAGTCGATCCGGCCCTCCAGACGTCTTTGATATTCCTCGAAGACCGGCGCGAAGACGTCGAGGAACGCCCGGGCGCGTTTGCCAAGCTTCATCCGGTCTGACTTGGTCTCGCAGTCCTGCAGGCTGTAGCCGCCACTTTTGAACTTGCGCAGGAAGGTTCCGAGCAGCTTGGAAAAGTCATCGACCTGCTTCAGCTCGACGATCCGGTCATAGATGGTGTCGACCGGCCGGGGGTTCAGGGTGACGTGCGGAGCAAGCTTTTCGGCGAGGCCGGTCAGCAGGCGGCCCTCCTGCCGTTCATAGCTGTAGGTCTCGACCAGGGTTGTCTGATGCTCGGCGTGGACCTTCCGCTTCCAGTCCATGCCAGCCAGGTATTCGTCGCGGTCCACGAAAGGCGCAGTGACCAGCCTTTCGCTGCCGCCCCGCGCCTTCTCGCGCCGCACCCCAAAATGCTCGATGTAGATGCCGCTTTCGGTCAGCCGGAAATCGGGCTGATAATCGCGCCTGCCGATCTCGGAAACCTTGTGTTCGTAGAGGGGCTCGTATTCGTAGCCGACGCCGTTTTCGTAAAGCCAGTTGGCGATCTGCAGTTCTTCGTAACTCTTGACCTTTTCGCCCTGCAGTGTCCGCAGGTCTTGGGCTTCCATGTGGGTGTAGAAGTCGTGCTTGGTCTTGAAGTCCCATTCCGTCTTGGGCTCGACCAGAAAATGCGCGAAGAACTGGATGATCGCCTTCGACACCTCAGACAGGCGGTAGACCAGGTCTTTCAGGATCTGCTTGATCAGGTTGCTGAAGGCCATGTCGTCGGTGGCATGGTCGGCCAGCGCAGGCTTCGATCCTTCAACGATCCCGATAATGTCATAGGCAATCGCGTGGAAGGTCCGCGCAACGATCGGCACGCCGGATCGGGCCTCGACCCGTTCTGACATCTCCTCGGCCGCGTTCTTCGCGAAGGCCAGAAGCAGGATTTCCTCCGGCTGCCGGATGCCTGCCTTGACGAGATAGGCCGCCTTGGCGGTGATGACGCTGGTCTTTCCCGACCCGGCCCCGGCAAGAACCAGCGTCGCATCTTCATCGACGACGACCGAAAGGCGCTGTTCCGGCGTCAGCGGCTTGCTCTCGATGGTGTCGAAGAAATCCTTCCAGCGGTCCAGTTCGGCCGTGACGAAGGCGGCGATGGCATTCGCCCGCGCCGTTCGCGGGTCGGCGACGAATTTCCGGACAGGTGCGATGCGCGCGACGACCTGAGGACCAATGGCATCGGGATTCAGCTTCGATAGAAGGGATGTATCGAGCTCACGGGCGTCGTCCAGCAGCGGTGCGACCCGGCACGCCGAAGGATAACGCGGCGGTGCCACGAGCACTCGGACCTCGGCAAGGACCCTGTCCAGCCGCGCTGCTTCCTTCTCGAGGGCTGCCAGATTGAAGCGTGTCCACGCCTCCTTGACCGCTTCAGCGAAGCCTGCGGCAGCGATGTTGCTCGCCGCCTTTAGCGTGACATCGGCGCGCTCCTGCGAGCTTATTGTCAGCGCAGTCCCAAGCATCCCCTTCCGGAGGGCAGGCGCATTCGTCAGCGCTTGCAAAGGCAGAGTGGCGATCTGACCGCGTTTCGTGATCCTGATATGGTCCCCGTCTAGCTCCATTGCGCGGGCAGACCCGCCGAAGGGGTCAGCGAAGAAACCAAGCAAGGGGCGTTGTTGTAGTCGAATCAATGAACTGGGCCTCGTAGTCGCGCCGTGTCAGCTTGTGCCGCCGCCAGGGTAGCGCGCAACCTCGATCAGTTGCTTTGCGAGCGCTGACTCCGGCCCATGCGGAGAATGAGGGCTCTAATCTCCGCAAAATCTGCGGTGCATGAGAATGAAAGTCAGGGTCAGATGCGGGTCGGCGCTGGTTGTTTCAATCTACCCTCGATGTTACCAAACCTAGGACAGGACGCACCTTTACCTGAGGTTTTGTAGCTATGCTCGCGACGGATCAGAACCAGCGCGCCCGCATGATCGATTACATGGAAACTCATGCGCCAGCCCGTTCAAGGGATCTGGCGCCCATAGGCGTGAGCAGGACCACGATCGCGAGGGCAGTGGCAGATGGCGTGGTCGTGCGCATCGGGAGGGGACTGTATCAACTGCCCGACAGCGAGCCGGACCTGCATGAGGGGCTGATCGAGATCGCCAAGCTCGCACCCAAGGCCGTCATCTGCCTGACCTCGGCACTGTCCTTTCATCAACTGACCGACCAGCTGCCACGGCGGGTGTGGATCGCCATCGGTGCCAAGGACTGGGCACCGAAGATCGAATACCCCCGCACCCGCATCGTGCGCTTCCGAGAGCCCTACCTGACGAATGACATTGAGACCCATCGCATCCGCGGCGTGGAGGTGCGTGTCTATTCCATCGCCAAGACGATAGCCGACGCATTTCGGAACCCGAAGCTGCTGGACCGATCCGTTACCATAGAGGCGATGAAGGCGGCGCTGGGCGCGAGGAAGGCCATGGCTGGCCAGCTCGCTGCAGCCGCGCGCGAGAACGGGGCATGGAACCAGATGCGTCCGTATCTGGAAGCACTGGCATCATCAGGATAACGGCGCGGCGAAGGATGCCGAACCAATCTTGTCTGCGTGTTCATTTTTGCGTATCTTGAACACAGAAGAATGGAGGCCACTATGTCCCAGACTACGACGATGACTGTCCGCATCAGCGGCGCGCTGAGCGAGTTTGTGGCGTCGAACGTGGGCGAGAACGGGTCGTACGAGAACATCAGCGAGTACGTGCGCGACCTGATCCGACGCGACAAGGAGAGGGCGGAGCGGGAGGCGTTTGATCGTCTGAAGGCTGAACTGACGCGTGCCTTCGCAGCGCCGGAGGAAAGCTATCGCCCGTTGACCCCTGCCGAGGTGATCGCCCGGAACCGGGGCTGACGACGTGGCCATGCGCATCCAGGAGGCCGCATCGCTGCGGCTTGACGAGATCTACCGCTACACCCGCGACCGCTGGGGCGCCGAGCAGGCGGATCGGTACATCACTGACCTCTTCGCGGCGTTCGACCAGATCGAAAGCCATGGCATCACGTCACGCCCAATCCCGGCTGAGTTCGGAGTGGAGGGCTTCTACTTCCGGCACGCGCATCATTTCGTGTACTGGCGGCGGCTGTCGAACGGGGACGTCGGCATCGTGACGATCCTGCACGAGCGGATGCACCAGATGGACCGGTTTCGTGAGGATCTTCCGAAGTGACGGATGCCCCCGGCGACGATTATCCGCACCCTCGATGGGGGGCTCGCAAAACGTTGACCAGGTGTTGACAAGAATTTCAAAAGCAAAAACCCGACGGTTTACGTCGGGTTCTAGGTATCTGATATCGTTGAGGATTTTGGTTGCGGGGGCAGGATTTGAACCTGCGGCCTTCAGGTTATGAGCCTGACGAGCTACCGGGCTGCTCCACCCCGCGCCAATTCTGGCCCGGAACAATCGATTTGTCTGGGCCGCATCGTGTCGAGAGATACGCGTGCTTCTTGCTAGGTTTGGCGGTGACCTACTCTCCCACATCTTGAGATGCAGTACCATTGGCGCTGCGGCACTTAACGGCCGAGTTCGGGATGGGATCGGGTGTTTTGCTCGCGCTATGACCACCAAACCGAGAAAGAAGCACGACAATCAATCGTCCAAGATCGCTTTTGACCAGTGAAGTCTGGCTTCTGCTGGATCAAATCAAGCCTATCGAGCAATTAGTACCGGTCAACTGAACGCCTCGCAGCGCTTACATCTCCGGCCTATCGACG
>NZ_JAYRPN010000051.1:0-59005 GCF_041911175.1 Tabrizicola sp. | reverse complement strand
GGGGCTGGCCGATCTGCCGCCCTCGGTCCTGCCTGCGGCGGGACGCTCGGTGCTGGTGGCGCTGACCTCGGCGGCTCTGGCCACCAGCGCCGCGCTGACCCTGGCGCTGGCCGCAGCGCGCCGGTCGCACCCGTTGGTCGAGGCCGCGGCGACCTTGCCGCTGGCGACCTCGGGCCTCGTGCTGGGGACCGGGCTTTTCCTGCTGATCCAGCCCTTGGCGCCGCCCACGACGCTGGCCCTCCCGGTCACCGGTCTGGTCAACGTGGCGCTATCCCTGCCCTACCTCTACCGTATCCTGCTGCCGGAAACCCGGGCGCTGCACGCCGACTATGGCCGCCTCGCCGACAGCCTGGCGTTGGAAGGCTGGTCCCGGTTGCGCTGGCTGGTGTTGCCGCGTCTGGCGCGCCCCCTGGGCTTCGGCGCGGGGATCGCCGCCGCCCTGTCGATGGGCGACCTTGGGGTGATCGCCCTTTTCGCCGGAGAGCATCAGGCCACCCTGCCGCTGGTCGTCAGCCAGCTGACCGGCGCCTACCGGATGGAGGCCGCAGCCTCAGCCGCCCTGATCCTCGTCACCCTGTCCTTCGCCCTGTTCTGGGCCTTTGACGCCGGAGGCCGCCGTGCTGCAGCTTGACCGCCTGACCATCACGCAAGGAAGCTTCCGCCTGTCCGCCGACTGGTCCGCCGCTGCAGGCAGCCGGATCGCGGTGATAGGACCTTCGGGTGCCGGAAAGTCCACGCTTCTGTCGGTGATCTCGGGCTTCTATCCCCAGACTGCGGGCCGGGTGCTGTGGCAGGGACAGGACCTGACTCCGGTTCCGGCGGGGGAGCGCCCGGTCACGATCCTGTTTCAGGACCAGAACCTGTTTCCGCATCTGACCGTGGCGCAGAACCTGGGCCTTGGCCTGCGGCCCGACCTGCGGCTGACTGCCGCCGACCATGCGCGGGTCGAGGAAGCCCTGCATCGGGTCGGGCTGGAGGGACTTGGCCCCCGCCGCCCGGCGCAGCTGTCCGGCGGTCAGGCCAGCCGGGCGGCGCTGGCGCGGGCCTTGTTGCGGGCGCGACCGATCCTCTTGCTGGACGAACCCTTCGCCGCCCTTGGCCCGGCCCTGCGATCCGAGATGCTGAACCTGGTGCGCGGGGTGGCGGACGAGACCGGGGCGCTGGTGCTGATGGTCACGCATGACCCGCAGGATGCCCTGGCGCTTGGTGGCGACACGGCCTTCGTGGCCGACGGGATCGTCCATCCCCCGGTCCCGACGGCGAAGCTTCTGGCCGACCCGCCGCCTGCCGTGCAAGATTATCTGGGGCGCAAATGAAAAACCCCGCACGAGGGCGGGGTTTTCCGAAAGTTCAGTGTCGATCCGGTCAGGCGGTCTTCTTGCCCTTGATCCCGGCCCAGATCCGCTTGTTGGTCAGATACAGCAGCGTCGACAGGACCAACAAGAAGATCACGCTGACGAAACCCGCGTTCTTGCGGTCCATCAGCTTCGGCTCGGCGGCCCACATCAGGAAGGACGCCACGTCCATCGACATCTGGTCCACTGTCGCCTTGGTGCCGTCGGCATAGGTCACCTGATCATCCGACAGCGGAGGAGGCATGCGGAGCCACCCGGTCGCGAAGGCGTGATTCTCGTAGAAGGTCGAGCCGAACTCGTCCTTTTCCTCGCCGGTGTAGCCGGTCAGGATCGCGTGGATGTACTCGGGACCGCCCATGCCGCGGAAGAACTGGTTGCCCCCGGTGCCGTAGGGTCCGTGGAAGCCGGCCCGTGCCTTCGCCATCAGCGACAGGTCGGGAGCGCCCGCGTTGGTGTTGGCGGGGAAGTTGTCGGCGGGGATCGCCTCGCGGTCCTCGCCGGTTTCCTTGTCGGTCACGGTGAACTGCTTGGCATAGGCCCGGACCTGGTCCTCCGGCAGCCCCGGCCCGCCCTCGTCGGAAAGGGTACGGAGCGGCACATATTTCAGCCCGTGGCAGGCGGCGCAGACCTCGGTATAGACCTGAAGGCCGCGCTGCAGCTGGAACTGGTCGAACTTGCCGAACGGGCCTTCGTGGGCGAAGGCCACGTCCTCGATGTGGCCTCCGGTCCCTTCGGCAAGGGCAACGCCGCTGCCCAGGGTCAGAGCCGATGCGGCGATGAGTGCGATGTTACGGAACATGTTCGGTATCCTCTCACTCGGCCGGATGGGCTTTGGAGCCGTAGTGGGCGTTGAAGTCTTCCTCGATGGTCGCGGGCTGGGCCAGCGGCTTCTCGATCACGCCAAGGATCGGCAGGATGACCAGGAAATAGGCGAACCAGTAGGCCGCCGCGATCAGGCTGATCGTGGCATAGGGCTCTTCTGCAGGCATCGAGCCGCACCACATCAGCACGACGAAGTCGACGCACAGCAGCGCGAACCACCACTTGAACATCGGGCGATAACGGCCCGAGCGCACCGAGGAGGTATCGAGCCACGGCACCAGGGCCATGACCGCAATCGCGCCGAACATCGCGATGACGCCGAAGAACTTGGCGTCGATGATGCCGAAGGACAGCCAGTTGGCCGCGATCACCACCCAGACATCGCCGGTGAAGGCGCGCAGGATCGCGTAGAACGGCAGGAAGTACCATTCCGGCACGATATGCGCGGGCGTCGCCAGCGGGTTGGCCTCGGTGTAGTTGTCGGGGTGACCAAGGAAGTTCGGCATGAAACCGACGACCGCGAAGAACACCGCCAGGATCACCGCCAGCGCGAAGAGATCCTTGATCACGAAGTAGGGCCAGAACGGCACGGTGTCGCGCTCGGCCTCTTCCTTCGAACCCCGGCGGACTTCAACGCCCGTGGGGTTGTTGTTGCCGGTGGTGTGGAAGGCCCAGATGTGGACGGCGACCAGCGCCGCGATCACGAAGGGCAGCAGGTAGTGCAGCGAGAAGAAGCGGTTCAGCGTGGCGTTGTCCACCGCGGGGCCGCCCAGCAGCCAAGTCTGGATCGGCTCGCCGATGCCGGGGATCGCGCCGAAGAGGCCGGTGATCACCGTGGCGCCCCAGAACGACATCTGGCCCCAGGGCAGGACGTAGCCCATGAAGGCGGTGCCCATCATCACCAGGTAGATGATCATGCCGACGATCCAGGTGATCTCGCGCGGGGCCTTGTAGCTGCCGTAGTAGAGGCCGCGGAAGATATGCAGGTAGACCGCGAAGAAGAACAGCGAGGCGCCGTTGGCGTGCAGGTAGCGCAGCATGTAGCCGCCGTTCACGTCGCGCATGATGTGCTCGACCGAGGCGAAGGCCTTGTCGATATGCGGCGTGTAATGCATCGCCAGGACGATGCCGGTGACGATCTGCAAGGCAAGGCAGAAGGTCAGGACGATACCCCAGATCCACATCCAGTTCAGGTTCTTGGGCGTGGGGATCATAATGGTGTCATAGAGCAGCCCGACGATCGGCAGGCGCGAGTGCAGCCAGCGCTCGGCTCCGGTCTTGGGCTCGTAATGGTCGTGCGGGATTCCGGCCATGATGCTGATCCTTACCCAAGCTTGATCGTGGTTTCTTCGGTGAAGGCGGCCACGGGGACCGCCAGGTTGCGGGGCGCGGGTCCTTTGCGGATGCGCCCGGCCGTGTCGTAGTGCGAGCCGTGGCAGGGGCAGAACCAGCCGCCGAACTCACCCGCGCCGTCGCCCAGGGGCACGCAGCCGAGGTGGGTGCAGACGCCCATCATCACCAGCCATTCGCCGGCTTCGTCCAGCGTGCGGTTCTGGTCCGCGGCATCGGTGTCCGGCTTGTTGGCGTTCTCGGAATTCGTGTCGACCAGATCGGTCAGCGCGGTGCCACGGGCGGCTTCGATCTCTTCGGGGGTGCGGCGGCGGATGAACACCGGCTTGCCGCGCCACTTGACGGTCAGCTGCGTACCGACCTCGACCGCCGAGACATCGACCAGGATCGAGGCCAGGGCGCGGGTGTCGGCCGAGGGGTTCATCTGGTTGACCAGAGGCCAGACGGCGGCCCCGGTTGCAACCACCCCGGCGCCTGCCGTTGCGTAGTACAGGAAATCCCGCCGAGTGCCTTCGCCGGTGCCTGCGTGATCGTCTGCGTGGGACACGAGATCTTCTCCCCTTCCGGGCCGCCGGATGCCGACCCATATGACTTGAGGGGCCTTGGAAAACCATGCCCCGACGGGCGGTGTTTAGCCAAGGCGGCGTCCCTCGTCCAGCGGACAAAGCCTTTGGGCCGCGCATTTCTGTGCGGCAGACTGTCCTGTGTGTCGCAGGGGTCGCGGGTTCTGCCGCGCGCTCAGGCCTTGGGCGCAGTGGCCTGCATGGCCGGGCGGGCGGCGAAGGCCGCGTACCAGGCGGCCAATCCCGGATGTCCGGCGCGCCAGTCCCGCTCGGCCTGGCGGAAGTCGAGATAGCCAAGCGCGGCCCCGACGGCGACCTGGCCCATGTCGAGCGGGCCGGAGAGATGGCTCATCCAGCGCTGCTCCAGCGCCGTCAGGGCGCGGGCGATCTTCTGCCACTGCGCCTCGGCCCAGGCAGGGGAGCGGGCGGGTTCGGGGCGGACGTGCATTTCGTAGCGCATCAGGACGGCGGCCTCGGCGATGCCGTCGGCAGTGGCCTCGATCACCAGCGTGTCCCACAGGCGCGGAGCGGCGGGGTAGAGGCGGGCATGCAGGGTTTCGTCGAGGTAGCGGGTGATCACCCGGCTGTCGTAGAGGGTGGGGCCGTCCTCGCGCTCCAGCGCCGGGATCTTGCCGAGCGGGTTGCGGTCCACGGGCATTGTGCCGGGGTCGAGCGGGTGGCCCGAGGCAGGGATGAGGGTGACGCGGTCGGCGACACCGGCCTGGTGCAAAAGGACCATCACCTTGCGGACGAAGGGCGAGGCGGGGGCGTGGTAGAGCTTCATTCCCCGGTCGCCCGCAGGCGGAAGCGGGCCATCAGCCCGGCGTCGACCTCGTAGGCCCGACCCCGGAAGCGGATCACCCGGCGAAGCCGCGCCGTGGCGTTGGCCTGCTCGGCCCGGTCGGCGGGGCGGTGGAGCGAGAGGCCCTCGCCCAGCTCGTCCAAAGCATCCTCGGCCCGCTGGTCGGTGCGTCCGGGGTGGCTGGCAGCCTGGACCAGCCGGGTCAGGGCGAAGGTCGTTGTCGCGACCAGTCCCAGGCGGACGGCGAGGGGGATCAGGGGGGCAAGGGGCAGGGGCATGGGAACCTCCGTTTCCTGCGAACAGGATAGGGGGCCGGGGTGGCGATTGCAAACGGATCAGCGTTTTCGGTTCAGCCAGGAATTGACCGAGGCGGCAAGGGTTTCCAGCGGAGACTTGCTGACGGAGGTCCCGCGCGGCGGTCGCTGGTAGGCGCTTTGCAGCGGGAAAGGCGCGGCGCCGGTCTTCCAGACAAGTTCCAGTCGCCGGTAGGGTTGGCCCTCGCGCATCTTTTCGGTCGGATCGGTCGCCGCCCGGATCGAGGCGAGATCGGCCAGAGCCCAGTCCCGGTGCTGCCAGCCGCGCAGGGTGAACCGGCTGTAGGTGACACGGCCCGAGCTGCGGTCAAGCGTAAGGCGGACAAAGGCGCAGATGAAGAGCCCGCCGATCAGGACCGCGACAGCCACAAGAAACAGCACGCCCGCCTCGTCGCTGGCCCCGTCCCGTTGCTTTCCGACGCCAGCCGCCAGCATCGTCACCACGATGGCCGCGAAGAGCGCCGTCATCAACCAGGGCGAGGCGCTGAGCCGCAGCCGGTCGGCGGTCTTTTCCACGATCTTCATGGGGCGCTCCGATGGCTGGGTCCCAAAGGCGATCCTGCCACATTAGGCCGGTGATTTCATCCGCGTTGCGCGGGTTCAACCCGTCGGCAGCCCCTTCATCAGGGTTGCAATGGCCTGTGCCGCCGGATCGCCCCGCGACAGCGCCTGTGCGGCGCGCGCGCGGATCTCAGGGGTCTTGTTCTGGTTCAGCTTCCAGGTGCCCTCGACCGAGGTCACGCGGAAACGGAAGGGCAGGATCATCCGCAGCATCCGGGGCAGCGCCCCTTCGGTCATCTTGGCGCTGGTCCAGGGGCGCTTGCCCGCGATCCGCCCCTCGTGTTCGGCAGAGAGTGCATCGACGTGCGGGCGGAGCGCGTCGTCGGGCAGGGGTTCCAGCACGCCACGCAGGTGGACGGCGACATAGTTCCAGGTCGGGACCTGGTCGGGAACCTCGGAATGCGGACCGTACCAGTCGGGGGAGATATAGGTATCCGGCCCCGAGACGGCGATCAGCGCGGGGGCGGGAAGTGCAGCACGGGCGATGGGGTTGGAGCGGGCGAGATGCATCTCGGCGAAGCTCGCGTCGTCGTTCAACAGGAAGGGGATATGGGCGGCGATGGGGCCCTCGGGGCCGTTGATGGACAGGATGCCGAAGCCTCGGGCGCGGGCGAAGGCGAGGTTCTTCTCGCGGGGGTCCTGGCGGAAGGCGGGGTTCGGATGCATCTGATTCTCTCGTGGCGCGTCTTTGGGGAGGACAAAACCCTTCGAAGGGTTTTGCAAATCCTTTCGAAAGGATTTGACGCCCGGCGGGTCAGCGGGTCAGCGGGCCGCAGTCGGCGGGGATGTCGGCGGGACGGAAGGGACGGAGTGTCATTGCCGGATCATCGGAGCCTAGGCATCAGGCAACATGCCCCTTGCCCGGCCCCGGAGGCATCCTGCCCCCGGACCCCCTGGGAGTATTTCCGCCAAGAGGAAACACAGGGCACCCCGGCAGGACCCAAAGGAAAAGGCCGCCGGGGTTTCCCCCTGCGGCCCTGAATTCCGTCTCGCGGCGCGCGATCAGCCCTGGCGGGCCTTGTAGCGCTTCTGCGTCTTGTTGATCACATAGACGCGGCCTTTGCGGCGCACGACCTGGCAATCGCGGTGACGCGTCTTCAGCGAGCGGAGCGAGTTGGCGACTTTCATGGTCGACCCTCCTTCTACGCGGCGCATCACGCGCCAGATTGAAACCCATGCCCCCCGAAGGGGGCGGCGAATGGTGGGCGGTACTGGGATCGAACCAGTGGCCACTACGATGTCAACGTAGTGCTCTACCGCTGAGCTAACCGCCCACTTGAGCCTTGCGGGTCGCCTGTCCCCTTCGGTGAAACGAAAAGGACGCGGGGCGAACCGCGTCGACAGGGCGGTGCTATACTGGCAAGTGCGGGGGGCTGCAAGGGGTTTTGGCTTTCCGATTTCTGCGGCTATACCGGGGGGAAGGAAGACGGAGCCTGCCCTTGTCACGCACCGAGACCGAGGCCTATGTCCTGACCCGCCCGACCGGGCGGTTGTCGCCGGTCATCTTCGCCTCGCCGCATTCCGGGCGCGACTATCCGGCGGATTTCCTGGCCCGGGCGGTGCTGGACCGTCGCGCGATCCGGTCGTCGGAGGATGCCTTCGTCGACGAGCTGTTCGACATGGCGCCCGGCCTCGGGGCACCGCTTCTCTCGGCACGGGCGCCCCGGGCCTATCTGGACCTGAACCGGGGCGCCGACGAATTGGACCCGGCGGTGATCGAGGGCATCGCGCGGGTGCCGCACAATCCGCGAATCTCCTCGGGGCTGGGGGTGATTCCCCGGGTGGTGGCGGGCGGGCGCGCGATCTATCGCGGGAAGCTGCCGCTGGCCGAGGCGGAGGCCCGGATCCGGCGCTTCTGGCATCCCTATCACCAGGCGCTGAAAGGGCTGATCGAGGAGACGCAGGCAGCCTGCGGGCGGGCTGTGCTGATCGACTGCCATTCCATGCCGCACGAGGCGATCGAGGCGCATACCCGACCGGGGCACCCGCGGCCGGAGGTGGTGCTGGGCGACCGCCACGGCGCGACGGCGGGCTGCGAGGTGATGGAACGGGTGGAGGCGGCCTTTGCGGCGGCCGGGCTGCGGGTGGTGCGCAACGCCCCCTTCGCGGGGGCCTATGTGGCGCAGGCCTATGGTCGCCCCTCGCGCGGGGTGCATGTGGTGCAGGTGGAGATCGACCGGGCGCTCTACATGGACGAGGCAAGGATCGAGCCGCTGGCGGGCTTCGGGGCCTTCCGGTCGGTGATGGCGGGCGTGGTGGCCGAGATCATCCGCGACGGCGCTCCGGGGCTGACGCTGGCGGCGGAATAGCCGAATCTGTTGACTGGCGGCGGGGTCGCGTCAGTCTGGTGGCTTTCATGAGGGAGTGCCGGACCATGCGCCTGATGCTTGCTGCCGCTTTCGCCGCCTGCGCGACCGTCGCCCAGGCCGAGGACCGCTGGATGACGATCCCGAAACCCCCGGCGATGCCCGAGGCGGCCTCTTCGGGGATGGCTCCGGTCAACGGGATCGAGATGTATTACGCCACCTATGGCGCGGGGGACCCGGTCCTCTTGATCCACGGCGGGCTGGGGAACGCGGACATCTGGGCGAACCAGGTGATCGACCTGATGCAGGACCATCTGGTGATCGTCGCCGACAGCCGGGGGCATGGAAGGTCGACCCGGACGGAGGAGCCGTTCGGCTATGACCTGATGGCCTCGGACTATCTGGCGCTGCTGGACTATCTCAAGGTCGACAAGGTGGACCTGGTGGGCTGGTCGGATGGCGGGATCATCGGGCTCGACATCGCGATGAGCCACCCTGAGCGGCTGGACCACCTGTTTGCCCATGCGGCCAATATCACGACGGACGGGGTGGACCCGACGGTGGGGGATGATCCGGTGTTCATGGGGATCTATGCGGCCTGGATGGGGGAAGACTACAAGCGGCTCTCGCCCACCCCGGACCAGTTCGACGCCTTCATCGCGCAGATTTCGGAGATGTGGGCGTCGCAGCCGAACTGGACGGATGATCAGGTGAAGGCGATCACGGTGCCCACGGCGGTGGTGGTGGGGGACCATGACGAGGCGATCCTGCCCGCCCATTCCGAGAAGATCGCCGCGCTGATTCCGGGGGCGAAGCTGGTGATCCTGCCGGATGCCAGCCATTTCGCGATGCTGCAGGCTCCGGCGGAGTATACGGCGGCGATCCGGGCGTTCATCGACGGGTGAAGGGGCTGTCCACGGTGGACAGATTTTTCGATCCTTTGGAATCAAGGGGTTGGGCGTGGGCGTTTACGATTTGGTAAGCGTTTGGCGCGGGATGCCGCCACCCCGTCCCCTCCCCGGTCGGCGAGAGGCGACGCGGTTTTCGACGGGCGGGGAGTGGGGTGGCTGAGGGGGGGATGGTGCGCTGTAGCGCACCCTACAGTGTCGTCGTGTAGCGCCCGACGATCAGCGAGGAGCGAAGCGGGACGCGAGCGAGGAGCGGGTCAGCGCAAGCTCCGTCCCTTGATGATTGCTTCCGCCCCGAACTTCGCGCGGATTGCGTCGGTGGCGCGTTCGGCGGCGGCGCGGCGGGTGGCTTGCGGGTCGAGGAGGTCTTGGGACAGATCGGCCCGATCCTCGGGGGCGAGGTCGGAGATGCCGACGCCGATCAGGCGGAAAGGGCCTTGCGTCCCGGCATGGTCGAAGAGGTCCTTCGCGGCGCGGTAGATGCGGTCGGTGAGCTGGGTCGGATCGCTCAGCGCATGGCGGCGGGTGACGAGCTGGAAGTCGCCCTTCTTCAGTTTCAGCGTCACGGTGCGGCCGGACAATCGCTTGGCCTTGGCGCGGTCGGCGACCTGTTCGGAGAGCCGCCAGATATGGCCGTCGAGGAGGTCTGGGTCGGAGGTATCCTCGAAGAAGGTCGTCTCCTTCGAGATCGACTTCAGCTTCTCGTCACGGTTCACCCGGCGGATGTCCATCCCCCGCGCGAGGTGCCAGAGCCGGTCGCCCATGCTGCCGAACCGCGCGCCCAGATCGGCGCGGTCCCAGCGCAGGAGGTCGGCGATGGTGCGGATGCCCGCAGCCTCGAGCGCGGTCTGGGTGGCCTGGCCCACGCCCCAGATGATGCGGACGGGTCTGGGTTTCAGGAAGGCCTCGGTCTCGGCCTGGCCGATCACCGAAAAGCCGCGCGGTTTGTCGAGGTCGGAGGCGATCTTGGCCAGGAACTTGTTGTGGGAAAGGCCGATGGAGCCGGTGAGGCCAAGCTCGTCTTCCATCCGTTTGGTCAGGCGGGCGAGGAGGACGGCGGGCGGGGCGCCGTGCAGGCGGGTGGTGCCGGTGAGGTCGAGGAAGGCCTCGTCCAGCGAGAGCGGTTCGATGGCGGGGGTCAGGTCCTCCATCATCGCGCGGATGGCGCGGGAGGCTTCGATATAGGCAGAGAAGCGGGGTTTGACGACCACGGCTTCGGGGCAGAGCTTCAGGGCCTGGAACATCGGCATGGCGGAGCGGACGCCCTTGATGCGGGCGATGTAGCAGCAGGTGGAGACGACGCCGCGTTGCCCGCCGCCGACAATCACCGCCTGGTCGCGCAAGCTGGGGTTGTCGCGTTTCTCGACCGAGGCATAGAAGGCGTCGCAGTCCATGTGGGCGATGCAAAGCTGGGTCAGTTCCATATGTGCGACCAGGCGCGGCGACCGGCAGGCGGGGCAGCGCGTGGGCGTGGCATCGGTCAGGGTCAGGCAATCTCGGCAGAGGCTGGGCATGATGGGGCGAGGCTACCACGGCCCTTGGCCCCTGTGGAGGGCGACAAAGGAAAGCGGTTGACCTTCCCGCAACCTCTTCGTCCTATCCGGGGGCAAGACCAAGGACCGCCCGCGCATGTCGCATCCCTATGACAGCCTGCCCGAGGACCGCTTCTGGCGCACCGCCGTCGCGGACCGCGATGCGCTGGAGATTTCCGGTTTGTGGAAGCCCCGGCACCGGATCGGGCGCCGCACCGGGATCGTCACGGCGGGGTCGTGCTTTGCGCAGCATTTCGCCAAGGCGCTGGTGGCGCGGCGCTATCGCTGGCTGGACTTCGAGCCGGGTCCGGCGGGGCTGACGGCGGAGCAGCGAAAGGACTATCACTACGGCACCTTCAGCTTTCGCACCGGCAACATCTACACGCCGAGGATGCTGCGGCAGTGGCTTGCCTGGGCGCTGACCGACGCTCCGGTTCCCGAGGAAGTCTGGGAGAAGGACGGGCGGTTCTACGACCCGTTCCGGCCGGGGGTGGAGCCGGGGGGCTTCGTGAGCCGCGAGGAGCTTTACGCCTCGCGCAAGGAAACGCTGGCGGCGATCGCGGCGGCGGTGCGGGGCGCGCAGGTCTTCGTCTTCACGCTGGGGCTGACCGAGGCTTGGCAGGACAAGGCGACGGGGGTGGAATATGCGGTCTGTCCGGGCACGGTGGCGGGGGTGTTCGACGAAGGCGCGCATGGCTTCGTGAACCACGGCTTCGGGGCGCTGATGGCGGACATGACGGCGGCGCTGCGGCTGATGGTGCGGGCCAACCGGCGGCTGGGGGTGCTGCTGACCGTCTCGCCGGTGCCGCTGACGGCGACCGCCTCCGGTCAGCATGTGTTGACGGCGACGAGCCATTCCAAGTCGCTGCTGCGGGCGGTGGCCTCGGAGATGGTGCAGGCGCAGCCGAGGGTGGATTACTTCCCGTCCTACGAGATCATCACCCATCCGGCCTATCGCGGCCGCTTCTTCGCGCCGAACCTGCGGTCGGTCCTGCCCGAAGGGGTGGATCACGTCATGGCGCAGTTCTTCCGCGACCAGGCGGCGGCTTTCGGTGGGGCGGCTGTGCCACCGCCCCTGCCGGTGACCCCGCCGCCCCTCCCGGAAGAAGCGCCCGAGCCCGAGTTGACCGAGGCCGAGGAGCTGCGCTGCGAAGAGGAGATCCTGGCCGCCTTTGCGCCGGATCGGCGCAATGGCTGACCTGCCGCGCTTCTGCATCTTCGGCGACAGCCATTACGCCTGCCTGAAACAGGCCGAGGTGCAGGGGCTGGTCGATGTCTCGGGTGTCGAGCTGGAATACTGGGGCCATGTCGGCGGGCGGTTCCTCTATCTGCGGGCCCAGGACGGGGCGATCTACCCGAAGGACGATTTCACCGCGATGCGCTTTGCCAAGTTCAATGCGAAAGGGCGCACCTTCCTGCCGGCCGCCGATTTCGATGCGATCCTGGTGATGGGCGCGCGGGTCTATATCTGGCGGCTGTTCCAGCGGGTGCTGACGCTGCTGGGCTCGGGTCCGCTGGTGAGCGAGGGGTTGGTGCGGCGCATCCTGACCGACGACCTGCGCCGACACATCGGCTATCAACTGGCGCGGGGGCTGGCCGAAAGCGGGACTGCCCGCATCCTGCTGGCACCGACCGCCTATTATACCGAAGGGGCCGTGCATCTGGCGACCGCCGTTCCGCCCGAGGTGGCGGCGCTGGTCCCCGACCGGGTGCCGGGGTTCTGGCGCGTGCTGGAAGAGGTCGCGGCCGAGGATGGCATCACGCTGCTGCGCCAGCCCGAAGAGACGGTGGTCCAGGGCATCTTCACCGGCGTGGCCTATGCGGTGGACGGGCATGAGCGGAAGCAGGATTACGAGCACCACAACGCGGCCTTCGGCGCGGCGGTGCTGGCTCGGGTGATGCCGATCGTCCGCGGGGTGGCGCGCCGTGACTGAAGCGGCGGGCTTGCGGCGGGCGGGCCCCCCCGGCAAGATGACCGGGACAAGGAGGCGGAATGCTTGAGATTGCGGCGACACTGCCCCCCGGCGCGCTGGTCGGGGGGGACGACCGGCTGCTGGGCGAGGCCGTGCTTGCCACTGGCGGGGCACGGTTCGTTGCGCGCGAGGCCGACATGGTTCGCGCCGATGGGGCGATCACCGGCTGGCGGGCTGCAAACCTGGCGGTCGAGGCGATGGCGGCGGGGCCGAACACCGGCAACAGCCGGTTCGAGCCGGGGCCTCCGGGGGCGCTGGTCTGCCGGGAGGGGGTGAACTGCGGCTTCACCCTGCCGGGCTTCGCGCCCGAGGTCGAGGCCTTCACTGTGGCGGTGATCTACCGCTCGGAGGGCGAGGCGAAGACGCTGGCCTCGGTCTTCGCGGGGCAGGCGCATAACATGATCTTCCTGAAGGAAGGCGAGGGCCAGCTCCTGGCGATGGACAAGCTCGGCACGGTCGAGGTCAGGTTGCCGGTGCCGAAGGGCAGGGGCGCGAAACTGGCGGTGCTGGGCTTCGACAGGCGAAGGCTGAGGCTGGGCCTCGGCGATGCGGTGGCCGAAGCTGTCGGCAAGGTTCCCGGACTGGCACACCAGGCGGATTTCTTCATTGGGTGCCGGTCGAACCGGAGCGGGCTTGCCAAGCTTCTGGGCCAGTCGCTGCTGCACGAGGTGCTGTTCTGGCCCGACCGCTGCCTGCCGGGATCATCCGAGGCCGAGGACCGGGCGGCGCTGTCCGCGCTGCACCGCTATGTCCGCTGGACCTACTGAGTGGATACGTCCGACCCGCCGCCGCTGGACATCCCGCCCGAAATTGGGCTGGACAGGGCCGCAACGGCGGAGCGGTTCCTGATCCGGGGCGAGCACGCAAACCTGTGGTTCGAGGGGCAGGGAGATGCGCTTGTCGTCTCGTTCGACAACCTTGCCACCATCGACGAGGGCTGGCCGCGTGGGCCCTGGGCCTGGAAGCGGCTGGAGCCCTTGGGGCATGCGGTGCTGGGGGTGCAGAGCCATGCGAAGGACTGGTTCCGCCAACCCACCGCCCCGGCCCTTCTTCGCGGGCTGGAGGAGCGGGGCTTCTTCCGCCGCTTTCGCCGGGTGGTGCTGACGGGTGCCTCGATGGGGGGCTTCGCCGCGCTGAACTTCGCGCCGCTGATCCCCGAGGCGCGGGTGCTGGCCTTTTCGCCGCAGTCGACGATGAACAAGGTCATCGCCCCCTATGAGGCGCGGTTTCCCTTTGCGGTGAAGCGGTCGAACTGGGAGGGGATGCCCTTCCTCGATGCCGCGGCGGCGGTGCCCTATATCCGGCGCGCGGTGGTGGTCTATGACCCGATGGTGCCCGAGGACCGCGCCCATGCCGCGCGGCTGGCGGGGGCGAATGTCCAGCTTCTGCCGGTGCCCTTCGCGACGCATGAAGCGATCCGGGTGGTGTTGAAGACCGGGACCTTCCCGCTGCTGATCGAGGCGCTGATCGATGGTGATGGCGCGGGGCCGGAGTTCTGGCAGGCCTATCGTGCGCGGCGGAGCGTGACGAAATGGCAGCGCGCGCTGCTGGCGGCGGCGGCGAACCGGGGGCGGCATGGACTGGTGATCCGGGCGGCGGATGCGATGCTGCGGCTGGGCAAGGATCTGCCGGAAGAGGAGACGGTCTTCATCCGCCGGGCGCGGCGCGGGGCGGTGAACGCGCGGAAGGCGGAGGCTGCAAGCTGACCGTCGCGCCCGGTGCGGGCGGTTTTCAGATTGAGCGCTGGCGCGCAAGCCTTTGTCTCGCCTCTGCGCGTGAAGAACGCGCAACCGGCTCGGGCAGTTGGGGGTTTTCCACCCCCAAACCCCCGGAGGATATTTGGGCAAATGTGAAAGGCATTTGGAGGGTGAGGCGGGCTGCCCTCTAGGCCACGGCTTCGACCTCATGCTATGCGGGAAGCGACGGGCAGGAACGGAGCCGATGGACACGACGCGCGGCCGGATGATGGCGATGACGATGGTGGGGGGGGACCATTTCTTCCTGTCCCGCTGGGTCGAGTACTATGGGCGCCAGCTGGGCCGCGAGAACCTCTTCGTCCTCAGCCACGGCGGCGACCCCGAGCACAAGCGCATCGCCGAGGGCTGCAATGTCATTTACCTGCCCTTCGACGCGACGCGGAACTGTTTCAACCAGCGCCGCTGGCAGATGCTGTCGCGGCTGACGACGGGTTTCACCAATTTCTACAACTGGGTGCTGGTCGGCGACGTGGACGAGATCGTCTGTGTCGACCCGGCGGTGTCGGACAGCCTGCCGGACTATCTGGCGCAATATGCGGTGAGGGGTGGGCCGAAGGTGATCACACCCTTTGCGATCGAGATGGCGCACAATCCGAAGCTGGAGCCCGAGGCGATCAGCGAAGGGCGCAACATCCTGGACGTGCGCCGCATCTTCCGGCTGAACGCGAATTACGCCAAGCCCTGCATCACCCGCGACCGGATCGACCTTGCTCCGGGGGGGCATTTCGCCAACCATCCGAAGCTGCATCTCGACCCGCATCTTTTCCTCTTTCACCTGCGCTTCATCGACCACGACATGACCGAAGCGCGGCTGGCCACACGCCGGGCGCAGCGGGTGATCCAGAGCGGGGCGCTGGAAGAGGTGGAGCGCGAGAAGACCGGCTGGGATACCGCCTGGGAGACCTACAAGGCGCTGTCGACGGAGACGCCGCGCGCCGAGACGGTGGACTTCCCGGAATTCCGCAAGGAAATGGTCGATGGCTGGCGCGAGAAGAAGGTGGTCTATTTCGCCCCCGGCGGGGCGCGGCCCAAGGGGGTCTATCGGCTGCCCGAACGTTTCAAGGTGTTGTTCTGATGGCGGAAACTTCCACCGAAGGCGTGATCATCCGGGCCGAGAACGGCGATGTGATCCGCTATGACGAGACCGGGCTGGTGCTGCGCCTGTCGGACAAGGTGATCGCCGACATTGCGGCGCGGCTGGAGTTGAAACCGCAGGCGGTTCAGCAGGCGGAGGCGCTGCCTTTGCCAGATCTGCCGGATGACATCGACCTCTGGGCGCCCCGGCGTGAGGGGGACTGGGTGGTCTTCCAGGCCAACCTGCCGGGCGCGGACTCGGCCCGGGGGTATCGGCGGCATGTGGCGGGCGGGGCGATCATCGCCGAGGCGCGGGGGCCGCTGCTGGCGGTGCTGGGGATCGGCGGGGCGCGGGCGGGGCTTGGCTCGCCCGGTCCGGCGCGGTTCCGCTGGCATGTGCTGGCACCGGCGGATGACATTGGTGCCGTTGGCCAGGGCGGCGAGGGCGAGGCGGCGGTGACCGACGCTTTGGAACCGCTGCGCGAGCTGACGGTCGAGGCGCTGATGGCCGATGAGCTGCTGGCGCGGCGGCGGGCGGCGCACCAGCCGCTGCCCCTGATGCTGGTGCGGGCCGAGACGGACATGGCGGCGACGGCGCATGACCTGGGGACCGGGGCAGCGGTGGCGAACCTGGACCAGTGCTTCGCCAATCTGGTGGCGGCTTCGGCCCGGCTCGGGGCGGGCGCGCAGGTTCTGGCGGTGGTGCTGGACTATACGCTGGAAGACCTGACCGGCGACCCCGTGGCCTATCGCGACGGGATGATCGCGCTGATGGAGCGGATCACGCGCGGGATGGCGAAGCAGGGGCTGGCGCGGCCGGTGTTCCTGGCGGCCTTCGACTGCGGGACGCGGGATGTGACGCGGGGGCCGGGGCTGGAGGGCCAGTGGGAGCTGTCGTGGAACCACGGCGATCACCGGCTGGTCTTCGCCGCGCCCTCCTATGCGTTCCGGATCGACGATACCGGGCGGCTGACCGATGCGGGCCGGGCCGAGAAGGCGGTGCTGCTGGCCGAGGCGCTGCTGGCGGTGCAGGGCGGGGGCAAATGGCTGTGCCCGGTGATCCAGCTGGCGGAATGGTCCGAGGGCGGCATCCGGCTGATCTGCGAGGCGCAGGAGGGGCTGGTGATCGACGGGGACGATCCGTTCGGGGCGGGGCCTTTGGCGGGCTTCGCGCTGGAGGGGGTGACGAACGGGGCGAAGATCACCGGGGTTGCCGTCGATGCGGGTGATGCCAAGGTGGTGGTGCTGACGTGTTCCAAGCGGCCCGAGGGCGAGGTTTTCGTGACCTATGCCCATGCGGCTGCACCGGGGGAGGGGCCTTATCCGGCGAACCGGGGGGCCTTGCGCGGCGATTTCGGCGAGGGGGCGCTGCGGCGCTGGGCGCTGCCGGCCCGGCTGAAGCTGACGGGCCTCTAGGATGGGGTTCGACGCGGAGAGCATCCGGGGCGACAACATCTGTGTCATCTGGGTGGATGACATGATCGACGTCTTCACCTGGCGCGAGACGTTCGGGATCCGTATCCAGACGCCGAACCTGGACCGGCTTCTTAACGCCGGGGTGCGGTTCGGCAATGCCTATGCCACGATCCCGCTGTGTGCGCCCTGCCGGGCCGAACTGGCGACGGGGCTGTCGCCGTTCCGTACCGGGCTCGTGGACCTCAACCGCTTCTGGCGTCAGGTGCTGCCGCCGGAGAAGGCCTGGGCCTATGACCTGCGGCGGGCGGGGTTCTACACTTTCACCACCGGCAAGGTCGACGCGACCTACAAGCCGATGCCGGAACGCTACCGCCGGGTGCTGTTCCATGAGGACGTCCCCGCGCAGGATTCGGGTGGGCGGACGAAGATGCATCACTACCTCGACCGCGGGCCGGGGATTGCGGGGATCAACCATCCCGACGACGACGGGTCGCAGGACGCGCTGTTCTATGATTTCACCGTGGCGCAGAATGCGATCGATTTTCTGGGCCGGGCCGATCCGGCGCGGCGGCACCTGATCCAGCTTGGGTTCAAGCATCCGCATTACAACCTGGAATGCCCGGATCGGTTCTACCAGCTGTATGACCCCGCGCAGATCCGCTGGCCGGACATCGCCGCGCCTGAGGATTACTACGGCCCCCCACCCGGTTTCGCGGTCTATGAGGCGGCCTATATCGCCAATGGCAACTGGACGCCGGAAAAGGGCGGCGATGATGGCTGGCGGCAGGTGGTCCGCGCCTATTTCGCCGCGATCAGCCATGTCGACCATGAGATCGGGCGGTTTCTGTCGGCGCTGGAAGCCTCGCCTTTGGGCGAGCGGACGACGGTAATCTTCCTGTCGGACAACGGCTTCAACCTCGGGAACCACGACAGTTTCCACAAGATGAGCCAGTGGGATTCGGCGGCGCATGTGCCCTTGGCGATCTGGTCGCCCCGGATGACGGAGGGCCGAGTGGTGGACGTGCCGGTGTCCCTGCACAACTTCCCCAAGACGGTGATGCAGCTGGCGGGCCTGCCGCCGCGCCCGGACTGGGTGTCGGGGCAAAGCCTGCTGCCGCTGATCGACGCCAGTTTCGGCAGCTTCGACGACACGAAATCGCCGATCACCTCGGTGTTCGGGACGCTGTCGGTGCGGCCTTCCGTCGAGGGCTATAGCCAGTTCCGCTATTTCCGCTATCCGAACGGCGAGGAGCATGTCTACGACGTGGTCGCCGACCCCGGCGAGACGGAAAACCTGATCGCGACTGCGCCGATGGATGTCCTCCGGGGCGAGCTGGTGAAGGGGGCGCTGGATCTGGGGCTGGACCTGCGCGGGTTCGAGAATCCGGCGGATGGCGTGAACGCGATGATGGCGGTCGATGGGTCCGTGGTGCTGGAGGGGTTCCGGGGCAACGACAATTACTGGGCCTATGGCGCCGAGGCCGAGAAGATCAGGGAAACCAAGGACGGCGGCAACGATACGCTGTGGTATCTGGGCGGGCCGGACGGCTATGTCCTGCACTGCCCGATGAATGTTGAGAACATCCGCATCGCCACGGTGCTGGCGCGGCACGAGGATGCCGAGGCGGCGAAGAAATCCTCGCGCATGCTGCGGATCGTGGCCCACCCGGACAGCCCGATCCATTTCGAGACGACGGAACGGGTGATGGTCAGTGTCCGCGGCTCACGCGGGAACGACGTGATGATCGGGCCGAAATACGGCGGGGCGACGTTCTACGGTGGGGAAGGGGATGACGTTCTGCGGGCGATCTCGGTCAGCGAAAGCTCGCGGCATTATTTCTATGGCGGGGCCGGGAACGACCGGCTGGTCGGCGGCGGCGGGCGCGATGTGCTGGATGGCGGCACGGGGGATGACACGATCATCGGCACGGCGGCGCGGAACAAGATTTTCGGCGGGCATGGCAATGACGAGATCCATGATGGCGACGGGTCCTCGGTCGTGCATACCGGGCCGGGGCGGAACCGGGTGCGGCTGGGGGGCGGGAACGACACGCTTCATGCCGGGACCGGGATCACCCATGTCGACCCGGGGCCGGGGGCGGTGGTGTTCGTGCTGGCTTATGGCGGGGTGACGCATGTCAGCCAGTGGCAGGCGGAACAGGTTTATGACCTGACGGCCTGGCCGAAGCCGCCCCAGGTCAGCCGCCGCCCGGACGGGCTGGTGGACGTGACGCTGGGGCTTTCGCTGCTGCGGATCGCCGGGGTGCCCGGCGACCACGATGTTTCAGGCCAGATCAGGCAGGGAACTACTCCGCCGCCTTGACCGCCGTCCCGTGCCCGTCGTCATCGCCGCGCGTCTTCCACAGCGAATAGACGATGCCCGCCACGATGATGCCGATGGTGATGGCCAGCGACAGGTAGGGGTTAAACTTGCCGAAGAAGTAGCTGTAGAAGCCTTTCAGCCCGATGAAGATCAGCACCACGGCCAGCGCGTATTTCAGGTAGTGGAAGCGATGGACCAGCGCGGCCAAGGCGAAGTAGAGCGCCCGCAGGCCGAGGATCGCCATGATGTTCGCGGTGTAGACGATGAACGTGTCGGTGGTGATCAGGAAGATCGCGGGCACCGAATCCACCGCGAAGACCAGGTCGGCGAAGTTGATCACGACCAGCGCCACGAAGAGCGGCGTGGCGTAGAGCATCAGCTTGCCGGTGGCGGGGTTCGGCTGGCGGACGAAGAACTTCTGCCCGTGCAGCCCCTTGGTGACGTTCATGTGGGTCGAGATGAAGCGCACCACCGGGTTCTGCGACAGGTCGGGGTCGCTGTCCGGCACGACCAGCATCTTGACGCCGGTGAAGGCCAGGAAGGCAGCGAAGACCAGCGTCACCCAGTCGTAGGCCGCGATCAGCTCGGCGCCCACAGCGATCATCAGCCCGCGCAGGATGATCACGCCGATGATGCCCCAGACGAGCGCGCGATACTGGTATTTCCGCGGGATCGCGAAGTAGCCGAAGATCAGCGAGATGACGAAGACGTTGTCGATCGAGAGCACCTTCTCGATGATGTAGCCCTGGAAATAGCTGGCCACCGGGTTGGTGCCGTCGCTTGTGACCAGCGTGCCGTTCGACCAGGCCCACCAGATGTAGCCGCCGAAGGCCACGGCGATGCCGATGTAGAAGGCCGAGAGCTCCAGGCTTTCGGTAACGCCAAGCTCGTGGTCGTCCTTGTGCAGCACGCCCAGGTCGAAGACCATCAGTGTGACGACGATGGTCAGGAACAGAAGCCACAGCCACAAGGGCTTGGCCAGAAATGTCAGGAAGAGGAATTCCATCCCCGTTTGCCTCTCTTTCGGGTGCGTCGAGAGGTCAGCCTTGGTGAGGGGCAGTTTGCCGGGCTGACATCGAGCACGATTTCTCGATGCGGTCCGACATCACGACAGGTGTCGTCAGAGGGGCCCGGCCCGCCAAGGGGAGGTGGGGCCTGGGTGGGGCATTTCAACCCCTCTCGGGTCGAAAATCTCACGGAGCCGTGACCCTTCTACGCGCCGTGGCGGATTTTCCGTCGCTGCGGGGCTTGTGAGCGGGGCCGTGCGGCCTGTATTCCCATGCCCAAGCGAGGACATGCCCATGAGCCTGAACACCTTCGGCCACCTTTTCCGCGTCACCACCTGGGGCGAAAGCCACGGGCCGGCCATCGGCTGTACGGTGGACGGCTGTCCTCCGGGGGTGCGGTTGACCGAGGCGGATATCCAGCCGTGGCTGGACCGGCGCAAGCCCGGCACGTCGAAGTTCACCACCCAGCGGCAGGAGGCGGACGAGGTCCGGATTCTCTCGGGAGTGTTCGAGGGCCAGACCACGGGCACGCCGATCCAGCTGATGATCGAGAACACCGACCAGCGGTCGAAGGATTATGGCGAGATCGCGCAGTCGTTCCGGCCGGGGCATGCGGACATCACCTATCACCAGAAATACGGGCTGCGGGACTATCGCGGCGGCGGGCGGTCCTCGGCGCGGGAGACGGCAAGCCGTGTCGCGGCGGGGGGCGTGGCGCGGGCTGCGCTGGCGGCACTGGTGCCGGGGCTGAGGATCACCGGCTACATGGTGCAGATGGGGCCGAAGGGGATCGACCGCAGCCGGTTCGATGCAGGCGAGATCGAGCGGAACCCGTTCTGGTGCCCCGATCCGGTGGCGGCGGCGGACTGGGCCGAGTATCTGGACGCGCTGCGGCTGGCGCACAACTCGGTCGGCGCGGTGATCGAGGTGGTGGCGGAAGGGGTTCCGCCGGGGTTGGGCGCGCCGCTTTACGGGAAGCTCGACAGCGATCTGGCGGCGGCGATGATGTCGATCAACGCGGTCAAAGGCGTGGAGATCGGCGAGGGCATGGCGGCGGCCAGCCTGACGGGCGTGGAGAATGCGGACGAGATCCGCATGGGGGCCAAGGGGCCGGAGTTCCTGTCGAACCACGCGGGCGGCATCCTGGGCGGGATTTCGACCGGACAGCCGGTGGTGTGCCGGTTCGCGGTGAAGCCCACGTCGTCGATCCTGACGCCCCGGCAGACGGTGACGCAGGACGGTCGCGAGGTCGACCTGATCACCAAGGGCCGCCACGACCCCTGCGTCGGCATCCGCGCGGTGCCGGTGGGCGAGGCGATGATGGCCTGCGTGCTGCTGGACCACCTGCTGCTGGACCGGGGCCAGACCGGCGGGGTGCGGGGCCGGATCGGCTGACGCTTCCCCGAGGGCCGGATTTGCGGCATCCTTCCGGCAAAACAGGAAGGGACGGTCATGGAATTCCTCAACGTCATCGTGGCGGCGCTTGCCGCTTTCGCCTTCGGGGCGGTCTGGTACATGTCGATGTCGAAGGCCTGGATCGCGGCGGCGGAAATCCCGGTCGATGCGAACGGCAGGCCGCAGGGCAACGGTAGTCCGATGCCCTTCGTCGTCGGGCTGGTCGCGATGGGCATCGTCGCGGGAATGATGCGGCATGTCTTCGCGATGTCGGGGCTGGACACGATCGGCGAGGGGGTGATGGGCGGGGCCGGGATCGGCGCCTTCCTGATCACGCCCTGGGTCGCGATGAACTACGCTTTCGGGATGCGGAAACCGACGCTGACGCTGATCGACGGGGTGAACTCGGTCGTCGGCTGCACGATCATGGGCGTGGTGCTGAACCTGTTCTGAGGCGGGACTTTCGAGCGGCGCGCGCCCAAAAGTCTTCGAAGACTTTTGCAAATTCCTTCGAAGGAATTTGGTCCGCGCAGGTCATGTCGTGAAAAAGAATGGAGGGCCCCGCACCCCTACGGGACCCTCCATCCACCCCACGCGCACACCCCATCGCACCGCGTGATCTGTATAAGGGTCCCGGGCGTCCTGCCCTGACTTCACTGTGATACCCGACTCTGCCGCCCCGCTCAAATGCCAAGCGCGCGGCATTTAGGGCAAATCCGATCAGTCGCGCGGATTGGGCAGCAGGAAGGCCACCAGCCCCAGCAGCGGCAGGAAGGCGCAGATGCGGTAGACGGTGACGATGCCCCAATGGTCGGCCAGCACCCCGAGCCCCGCCGCGCCAAGCGCGGCGATCCCGAACGCCAGGCCGAAGAGCAGCCCCGCCACCATCCCGGTGCTTTGCGGCATCAGGTCCTGCGCGTAGACCACCATCGCCGGGAAGGCCGAGGCGAGGATCAGCCCGGCCAGCGACACTGCGATGACCGAAGGCACCAGCGGCAGCCAGGGGACCATCAGCGTCAGGGGCAGGATGCCCAGGATCGACCACAGGATCACGCGCCGCCGCCCGATCCGGTCGCCGATGGGGCCGCCGATGATGGTGCCGACCGCGACCGAGGCGAGGAAGATGAAGAGGCAAAGCTGGGACTGGCCCACGCTCAGCCCGTATTGCTCGATCAGGTAGAAGGTGAAGTAGCTGGAAAGCGAGACCGAATAGACGAACTTCGACAGCATGAGGAGGATCAAGAGGATGATCCCCAGCCGCACGGTGGTGGCGGGCAGCGGCGTCGCCGAGCGCGCGCGGCTTTTGCGGGCATGGGCCCGGGCCGCGCCTACCGCGACATACCAGCGCCCGACGCCCCAGAGGAGCGCCATCCCGGCCAGCGCCACGGCGGCGAACCATTCGATCGAGAGCTGTCCGCGCTGCATCACCACGAAGGCCGCCGCCAGCGGGCCAAGCGCCGACCCGGCATTGCCGCCGACCTGGAACAGCGATTGCGCGAAACCGGGACGCATCCCGGCTGCCAGCCTGGCGATGCGCGAGGCTTCGGGGTGGAAGATCGAGGAGCCGAGGCCGATGCAGGCGACAGCCATCAGCACCAGTCCGAAACTGTCCGCCCTGGACAGGAGCACCAGCCCGATCCCGGTCGAGGCCATCCCCGCCGACATCGCATAGGGCAAGGGCCGGCGGTCGGTGTAAAGCCCGACCAGCGGTTGCAGGACAGAAGCGGTGCCCTGGAAGACGAAGGTGATCAGACCGACCTGCGAGAAGTTGAGCGCGAGGTTGCTCTTCAGCAGCGGATAGGCTGCCGGGATCAGCGACTGCATCAGGTCATTCAGGAAATGACCGAGCGCGACAGCAAGGATCACCTGGACGACGGTGCTGTCGACCGGGCTTTGCGCGGGTTCGGGAGTGGCGGACATCGGGGCTTTCCGGCTGCGGGCGGGCCAACATGACCCGCCCCGCGCGCAAAGACAATGTCCGCCGGTCCGCCTTGATCAGGCGTAGACCTTTTCCTTGCCGAAATGCTTGACGAGCAGGTAATAGAACACCGCGCGGAACTTGTTGCGCTCGGACTTGCCGTAGGTGTCGATGGCGGCGTTGATGCCTTCCATCAGGTTCGCGCCGTCGCTCAGCCCCAGCTTCTTGATCAGGAAGTTCGCCTTGATCCGCTCCAGCTCTTCCTTGTCGGATGCGGCGACGGTCTGGGCGTCGTTGTCGTAGATCGACGGGCCGCAGCCGATCGTCACCTTGGTCAGCAGCGCCATGTCCGGCGTCACCTTGCACTTGTTCTTCAGGTCATCGGCATATTTGGCGATGAGATCGTCCCTCTTGCCCATCCTTTGTCTCCCTTGACTGGAACGGTGATCGTTAACGGCAGCGACGGTAGACGCAGCGTCCGGTTTCGGGAAGGGGAAATTCTTCGGGTTGCCGTCAGTCGGCCGAGGGGAGGGGAAAGACGATCCAGCGGGAGATCAGGTAGCTGGCCACCGCAGCCAGGCCGGAGGCGAGGAGATGGACGAACAGATCGTGCCGGAAGGCGCCGTTGGCCAGAAGGTAGCCGACGGATGCGGCGATGCCGATCCCCAGCCCCTGCGTGGCAGCGTATAGCCAAAGGCCGTGTCGGTGCGGCGTGCGGGTGGTGAAGGTGAAGCGGCGATGGCACCAGAAGCCCAGCGGGATGCAGAGCACCCAGACCATCCCCGAGGCCAGCGCCTTGGGCAGCGGCAGGTGCGATGTCGCAAGGGCGGCCAGCGTGGCATAGACAAGCGCAAGGCCGCCGCCCACGACCAGGAAACGCAGAAGGGTGTTCCGCGAGCGTTCGGTCATGGTCATGATCCGCCGATCTCACGGGCAAGGGCGGACTTGTCGACCTTGAAGGCGCGTATCTGCTTGCGGTCTCCGGTCACTTCGACCAGCCAGTCAGGCCAGTCCGCGCCCTCAAGCCGGGTGACCACCCGTTCCTCGCCTGCGCCGGCGCAGACCACCAGATAGTCTGCATCGGAACTGGCCAGGTGATCGCGCAGGTGATCGCGGTCCTGGAAGCCGATGATGCCGTTGCTGAAGGCCGCCGTGTTGCGGTGATAGCCCGCTGCGGTGACGGACTGCTGCGTATAGACGATGATCGCCGGGCCAAGGTTCAGCGACGCGAAGATCACCGACTTTGGCAAGCTTGCAATCTCGGCCATCGCGGCCTCGTTGCGGCAATAGGCGGCGGTGAACGACCCGTCCTGCGCGGTGACAAGATCGACGCTGCTGTCCTGGCCGGGCAGGGCAGGAGGCCCGGCGATGAGACGGGTCGCGGCCTCGACGACGGTGGGCATTGCGAAGAGGAGCAGCAGTGCTGCCGGGGCCCGCAGTCGGTGGTCGCGGGGAATGCTGACGAAGACATGGCCCAGAAAGGCCGCCAGGACCGTGACCGCCGGCGTCATTAGGTTCGCGGCGCGAATCTGCACCAGGGCGAAGACAAACCCGACCAGGAAGAGGACGAAGGACTGGATCAGGGCGATGCCGATGGTCTTTCCGATCCTTCCCCGCTTCAGGACCGCTGCCCCAAGGGCAAGCCCGGCAATGACGACGGGTGGCAGCAGCACCCGGAACAGAAGCTCGGGGCGATCGAAAAGCAACATGCTGGCAGGCAGCGCCTCGGTCACTTGCGTCTCGATAAGCCGGAGCACCTCTGGCGAGACCTCGGCATAGGGACCGGCGCGGCAGGGCAGGAGGAGGGGCGAGATCAGCCAGAGCCCGGCGCCCGCAACGACCGCAGCCAGCAGGATGCGGGCCAGAGGATTGCGAAGAGTGTTGGCAAGGGCGACCGTTGCCAGGCTGGCTGCGATCCCGACTCCGGCAAGCGACAGGACGGGTGGCGCCAGCACGTCGCAATAATTGGTTCCCCAGGCGGTGATCGGGGTCTGGCCAGCCAGGAACAACGGGGCGGCGATGGCAAAGGCAGTGCAGAAGCCGGTCAACCAGTGGCCGATGCCGTCTTCGTCGAACGCCTGACGCAGGATCATCACCGCCCAGTTCACCGCCAGGAAAGGCAGCATCTCAAGCCCGATGGCCAGGGTGAAGGCCGTTGCGATGCCGGCCAGAACCCCAAGTAGCGCCCGCCGTCCGGGCACAAGCGACAGGTAGAAGACCGCCAGCGAACCAAGGATCTGCATGTTGTGGTGGTCGATCCGGCCCGCGGAGAACTCTCCGCCAAGCTTGCTCCAGGTCAGGAAGACGACGAGGGCGCCGATTGCCCCCGCCGGACCCATCAGCCGGTTCGCGCCGGGACCGATCACCAGGACTGCCAGACAGCCAAGGAAAGTCGGCCAGAGAATGACGGCCGCAAGTTCGGCCTGGGTGGCGGGCAGCACCCAGGACGCAGGAACCAGGAAGGCGGCAATCCCGAGGTCTATGTAGCGCGACCAGTGGATCGAAATGCCCTCGGGCGGAAGGATGCGATACTGCCGCGTGTCGAACCAGGACTGGCCCGCCAGCCAGTCGCGGACCTCCTGCAACCGGGTGAGATCATCGCCGTCACCGGTTATCAACAGATCGGCGATCTGCGGCAGGCTGCGGGCGGCGTTCAGGACCAGGATCGCCATAGCTCCGAGGCAAATCCACCAGTTGATCCTGGACCTTGATTCGATTGACGCGCTCATCTGTAGACCCAATTTATTCTGTTTCCATTGCCTATGGCATCGCTCGATTGGTCGCGGATCACCTGTCGTACTGGAAACAGTCAAAACTGTGGCCGAATTCATCTGCTTCGGCGGCTTTTCCCGCCTCTGCCCTGTTTGCAACCCCCGTGCGCCCAATTTTTGGCGCAAATCCGGGCGCATCTTCCGGAGCAACCCAAGGTGTTGAACCAGGTGCCCGCTGTGCCCCGGAAGGATCCTCCGAATGCTTGAACTTACCATCCTGATGCCCTGCCTGAACGAGGCCGAGACGCTGGCAATCTGCATCGAAAAGGCCAAGGGGTTCCTTGCCCGGACCGGAATCGACGGCGAAGTACTGATTTCCGACAACGGCTCGACCGACGGCAGCCGCGAGATTGCCGAGGCGCATGGCGCGCGGGTGGTGCTGGCGCCGCGTCGCGGCAACGGAATCGCGCTGTCCACCGGGATCGCGGCGGCGAAGGGCCGGTTCGTGATCATGGGCGACAGCGACGACAGCTATGATTTCTCGCGGCTCGATGGCTTTGTCGAGGCCTTGCGTGGCGGTGCGGACCTGGTGATGGGCAACCGCTTTCGCGGCGGGATCGAGCCCGGTGCGATGCCGTTTCTGCACCGTTACCTCGGCAACCCAGTGCTTTCGTTCATCGGCCGGGTGCTCTATGGCGCTCCGGTCGGCGACTTCCAGTGCGGGCTGCGCGGGTTTTCGCGCGACAAGATCCTGGCGCTGAACCTGATCACCGAACAGCTGGAATTCTGCCCCGAGATGGTGATGCGCGCAGCGATGGCCGGGCTGAAGATTGTCGAGGTCCCGACGACGCTGAAGCCCGATGGCCGGTCGCGCAAGCCGCATCTGAGGACCTGGCACGATGGCTGGCGGCACCTGAAGCTTTTGCTGACCTTCGCGCCGTTCAGCCTGTTTCTGTATCCGGGCCTTCTGTTGCTGGGCCTTGGATCGCTGCTGTTCCTGCCGCTGCTGTTCACCCCCGTCAGCCTGGGCGGCGTGACGCTGGACACCGGCACGATGATCTTTGCCGCGACCTTCATCATCACCGGGTTCCAGCTGGTCTGGTTCCACGCCCTTGCCCGGTTGTTTGCCGTGCGGATGAGCCTGCTGCCCACCTCGGAGCGGTTCGAGGCTTTGCGGGCCCGGCTGTCGGTGGAAGCGGCTTGCCAGGTCGGGGCGGTGTTCCTGGTGATGGCGGTGCTGGCGACGCTGGGATCGGTCGGCTTCTGGGCTGCGCATGACTTCGGCCCGCTGCAACCCGGAACGATGACCCGGATCGCCTCGCTGGTGGCGGTGCTTGGCGCGCTGGGGATGCAGTCGGTGACGAACGGGTTTCTCTGGGGCCTCTTGAACCAGAAATCGCCCGTTGCTGCGATGGATCATCCAGCCGGTGTTCCGACTGTCCAGAAGGCCTGAGACCAGAAGGCGCGATAGCCTGAGAACGAACCGGCCCGGACGAACCGGGCCGGTTTTTGCATCTAGTAGCGGTAGTGGTCCGACTTGAACGGGCCTTCCACCTTCACGCCGATATAGTCGGCCTGGTCGCGGCGCAGCTCGGTCAGCTTGACGCCGATCTTCTTCAGATGCAGCCGGGCGACCTTTTCGTCCAGTGCTTTCGGCAGGATGTAGACGCCGGGAGCGTAGTCCTTGCCCTTGGTCCACAGCTCGATCTGCGCGAGGACCTGGTTGGTGAAACTGGCCGACATCACGAAGCTGGGATGGCCGGTGGCGTTGCCGAGGTTCAACAGGCGGCCTTCGGACAGAAGGATGATGCGCGAGCCCGAGGGCATCTCGATCATGTCCACCTGGTCCTTGATGTTGGTCCATTTGTGGTTGCGCAGCGCGGCGACCTGGATCTCGTTGTCGAAATGGCCGATGTTGCCGACGATCGCCATGTCCTTCATCGCGCGCATGTGCTCGATGCGGATCACATCCTTGTTGCCGGTGGTGGTGATGAAGATGTCGGCGCTGGCGACTTCGTCTTCCAGAAGCGTCACTTCATAGCCGTCCATCGCGGCTTGCAGCGCGCAGATCGGGTCTACTTCCGTGACCTTCACCCGGGCACCCGCGCCGCGCAGCGAGGCGGCCGAGCCCTTGCCAACGTCGCCATAGCCGCAGACGACGGCGACCTTGCCGGCCATCATCGTGTCGGTGGCGCGGCGGATGCCGTCGACCAGCGATTCCTTGCAGCCGTACTTGTTGTCGAACTTCGACTTGGTGACAGAGTCGTTGACGTTGATGGCAGGGAAGGGCAGCTGGCCGCGCTTGTGCAGCTCATACAGGCGATGGACGCCGGTGGTGGTTTCCTCGCTGACGCCCTTGATCGCGGCGCGCTGCTTGGTGAACCAGCCAGGGGAAGCGGCCAGGCGCTTCTTGATCTGGTTGAAGAGGCAAACCTCTTCGTCCGAGGTCGGCACGGCGATCAGGTCGGTCTCACCGGCCTCCACCCGCGCGCCGAGCAGGATGTACAGCGTCGCATCGCCGCCATCGTCGAGGATCATGTTGCAGGTCCCGCCTTCCCCGCCGAACTGGAAGATCTTGTCGGTATAGTCCCAGTACTGCTCCAGGCTTTCGCCCTTGATCGCGAAGACCGGGGTGCCCGAGGCCGCGATGGCCGCCGCCGCATGGTCCTGGGTCGAGAAGATGTTGCACGACGCCCAGCGGACATCGGCGCCAAGCGCTTTCAGCGTCTCGATCAGCACGCCGGTCTGGATCGTCATGTGCAGCGACCCGGCGATCTTCGCGCCCTTCAGCGGCTGCGACGCGCCGAATTCCTCGCGGCAGGCCATCAGGCCCGGCATCTCGGTTTCGGCGATGGTCAGTTCCTTGCGGCCGAAGTCGGCCAGGGCGATGTCCTTGACGATGTAATCCGCAGCCATCCTGCGCTCTCCTTGATCCTGGGTCAGGCGGGGCCATAGCAAATGCGGGCGGTCAAGACAACGTGGGGCACTTGTCAAGCATCCGGCATTGTGAAGAGTGCAAGGACCGGCAGAGAGGAGCCCGATGCCCGCCCCCCAGAGCCACGACTGTGCCGTCGCGTTCTGCTGCGACCGCAACTATTATCACCTGGCGCTGTTCATGGTCTGGCAGATCGCGCACTACAACCCGCATCGCCGGTTCGACATCGTCATCTCGTCGATGGACGACCTGGAACTGCCCGACTGGGCGAAGGCGCTGGGGATCATGTTCCACGCGACTGGGGCACTGCCGGACTATGCGGAAGTGGCGCGTTTCCGCGGGTCGCTGGCGATGCTTTACCGGCTGAATCTGGTGGCCGAGCTTGGGCACCGCTATCGGCGCATTCTCTATCTCGACAGCGACATGTTCGTCGAGGGCGGTGACCTCAACCGGTTGTTCGAGATTGACCTTGGTCCGCATCCGATCGGGGCGGTTCTCGACGCGCCGTTCTTCTACGAGGCGAACCATCATGCGAAAGAATTCGTTCTCGCCGATCTGCCGGCGCTTCCCTATGTCAATACCGGCTTTCAACTCATCAACTCCGGCGCCTATGCCGAGCAGGACGTTGCACGCCGATCGTTCGAGGTCTTGAAGACGCATCCGCAGGCGATCGTGCTGACCGACCAGTCGATGACCAACCTGGCACTGCGCGGCGGCTTTGCGCTGCTTGCGCCGTGCTGGAACTGGCAGACAAACGGGCGCTATCCCTTGGTCCCGATGCGCTACCCGGTCTTTTTCCGGCATTTCATCGGACGGATCAAGCCGGACCGCGAGTCGAAGGGCGCGTTTGACGCGCGCTTCAATCACGCCTACCGGCACTTCTGCGAGGCCATGCGGCCCGAGGCGCTGCCCCTGATCGCGCCGCCCGCCGATCCGATGCCGATGCCGCTGCGCGATCTGGCCAACATCGTGCTGCGGCATCACCGGGGCGCGGGCATCCTGCGCAAGATGCTCACCCGCTTCGCCGATCCCTATCGCGCCGAAATCTAGGGGCAGATGATGACCAAACGTGCATGGCAAAGGATGTTGTCGGGGCGTCGGCTGGACCTCCTGGACCCGACGCCGGTCGACGTCGAGATCGAGGACATCGCGCACGGCCTGGCGTTCGTTGCGCGCTGGAACGGGCAGACGCGGGGCGACTGGCCCTATTCGGTGGCGGAACATTCGCTGCTGGTGGAAGAGATCTTTGCGCGGGGCAATCCCGGCATCGCGGCGAAGTGGCGGCTGGCGGCGGTGCTGCATGACGCGCCTGAATATGTGATCGGCGACATGATCAGCCCGGTGAAGGCGGCGGTCGGACCGGGCTACGGCGAGCTGGACCAGCGGCTGACGGCGGCGGTGCACCTGCGCTTCGGCTTGCCTGCGGTGCTGCCCGCGCCGATCAAGAAGGCGATCAAGGCGGCGGACAAGGTCTCGGCCTGGCTGGAGGCGGTGCGGATCGCGGGGTTCCGGGAAGCGGAGGCCGACAAGCTGTTCGGGCGGCCCGTGCCGGAGCTGGTGCATCGGCTGGAGATACGGCTTCGTCCGCCCGCAGAGGTGCGGGCGGACTATGTCTCGACAGTGGCGAGACTGCTGAAGGACTTCTGACAGCGAGAGGGCATCAGCGACCCATGTGCCGCAGATGGTCGGCGGTGCGCAGGCCTGCGTCATCCTGGAACTCACGCGGGGACCGGCGCGGATAGTGGCGCGGCAGGTAGTCCTCGGTCGTGCGGCCGAACCGCGTGGCAACCAGCAGGGCATCGGCGAAGATATTCAACATGATCTTTCTCCTTTTCGTCTTGTCATGATCCCTTTTGCCATGAAACGTGGCATGATACGATTCAATAAGGCTTCCATATTGTAAGGCTGGCTAACATATGGCGACCGACTGGCGCAGCATCCCCTCACTTACCGCCCTGCGCGCCTTCGCGGCGACGGCGGAATTGCGCAGCTTCTCGCAGGCGGCGCGGGTGCTGAACGTGACCCATGCCGCCGTCGCCCAGCAGGTGCGCGCGCTGGAGGATCAGCTGGGCCGCCCGCTGGTGCAGCGCGAAGGCCGGGGCGTCAGCCTGACTACCGACGGCGAACAGCTGGCTGAAGCGCTGGGCGAAGGCTTCGGCGCGATCCAGCGTGGGCTGGAGGCGCTGCGGGCGGGCGAGGCGGATCGCCCGGTGCGGGTGACGCTGACGGCGAGCTTTGCGGCGCAATGGCTGATGCCGCGGCTGAAGGATTTCTGGGAAGAGCAGCCTGACATCGGCCTGTCGCTGCATCCCGACAGCAAGGTCGTCGACCTGCACCGCGAGCGGATGGACATCGGTATCCGCTATGGCAGTGGCGACTGGCCGGGGCTGGAGGTGCAATACCTCGCCTCGGCCCGGCTGGTCATTGCGGGGGCTCCGTCACTGATCGGCGACAAGACCAGGATGACGACGGCCGAACTGGCGGACATGGACTGGGTCCTGTCGCGCAGCTGGCCCGAGCAGGATGCGCTGTTGCGGCAATTGGGGCTGGACCCGGATGCCCTGAGCCGGACCGATATCAGCAGCGAGGAACTGGCCATCGCGGCGGCGCGGCAGGGGCTTGGGCTGGTGGTGGAAACCGCGGCGCTGATCGAATCCGACGTGGCGGACGAGCGATTGCGCATCGTGCACGAGGCACTGGAAAAGCTTCCGGCCTATTTCATCGTGACATTGCCCGGGCCAAAGCGTGCTGCGGCCCGGGCATTCCTGAAATGGCTCAAATCGCAGATCTGAGGCTCAGATCGCCATGTCGTCGGGTTTCTTGCCCTTGGCCAGCGCTTCCGAAAACCAGCGCGGCTTGCGGCCCCGGCCCGACCAGGTATCGGCGGCATTTGCCGGATTGGCGTATTTGGCCATCGAAGGCGAGCGTTTCCGACCGGCGGTGATCCCCATCAACTCGGCCAGCGAAAAGCCCATTGCCTTCGCCTTTTCGTCCAGTTCCGCCAGCGCCTCGCGCTTGCGCCGATCCTCATATCCCGAAATTGCCTTTGCTACCTGCGATTGCAGATCCTTCAGCTCTTTCAAGGAGAGCGTATTCAAATCCAGTTTCAATGCCTGATCCCCCTCGGATAAAGACATCTCCTCAATAGGGCCAATAGCGCAATCGCGCAAGAATTGTTGATTACCTCGGGCTTCTTTTCGCCAGAATGCGCTGCAGGGTGCGGCGGTGCATCGAAAGGCGCCGCGCGGTTTCCGAAACATTCCGGTCGCACATTTCATAGACGCGCTGGATATGTTCCCACCGCACGCGGTCGGCCGACATCGGGTTTTCCGAGGGCTCCGGCAGATTGCCACCCTTGGCCAGGAGCGCATTGGTCACGTCATTGGCATCGGCGGGCTTCGACAGGTAATCCACCGCCCCGATCTTCACCGCCGCCACTGCCGTGGCGATTGCGCCATAGCCGGTCAGCACGACGATCCGGCAGGATGGCCGCTTCTCACGCAGGGCCTCGATGACCTCAAGCCCGTTGCCGTCTTCCAGTCGCAGGTCGACCACCGCATAAGCCGGCGGGCGTGCAATTGCCTTGGCCCGGCCTTCGGCCACGCTTTGCGCGGTGTCGGTCAGGAAGCCGCGCTTTTCCATCGCCTTCGCAAGCCGTTTCAGAAAGGGCTCGTCATCATCGACAAGCAGAAGCGTCGGGTCCGGTCCCAGATCGGCGATGTCTTCGGTCATGCGTCTTTCCTGATCTTCGCGAGCCATGCCCTACGATCTAGCTTTGCCTGCCTTCACGAAACAAGCAACGCTTTCCGCCATCTGGTCGGAACTGACCTCTTGCCGGAAGAAATCGACGAAGCCGGTGCCGGGAAGCATCAGATAGGTGAAGGTCGAATGGTCCATGAGGTAATATTCGTCGCCGGTCTCGCGTTTCTTGTAGAAGGTCTTGTAGGCCTGCGAGGCCGCCTTGACCTGTTCGGGGCTGCCGGTCAGCGCAACCAGCTTCGGATGCAGGTTCGAGGCATAATCCGCCAGAGCGGCGGGCGTGTCGCGTTCGGGGTCGATGGAAATGAACACCGGGGTCACGTCAAGACCCTGCGCATCCAGCTTGTCCACTGCCTCGACGTTGCGCGCCATGTCCAGCGGGCAGACATCGGGGCAGAAGGTATAGCCGAAATAGACGAGGCTTGGCTTGGTGATCACGTCCTTGTCCGTCACGGTCTTGCCTGTCGTATCCACCAGCGTGAAGGGCCCGCCGATATCGCCGCCCGCCACCTGGCCCTGGCGGCATTCGGCAAAGGCGTCATCGGCCCGGTTCGCCACCACATACCAGGCCGAGGCCCCAAGAAAGGCCGCAACCGCCGCCGCCGCCACGCCTGCATATAGCTTTGTCATGTTCATCCCCAGGTCCGATGGGCCGCATTGATCTCAGATGCGCCGACCCGTACCAATGGTCAACCCGCTTGGGAAGATATCCGGTCACGGCATGGTCACTGCGCTCCCCGCCCTTCTGTCCCGCGATGCCGGGGCCAACATGGTGCGCCTGCGCACGCTGATCCTGGTGCGCTGGATGGCGATCGCCGGGCAGATCGCGGCAATCCTGGTGGCCAGCCAGGTCTATGGCCTCTTGCTGCCCCTGGGCCTCTGCGCGCTGGCCGTCGGGTTTTCGGTGCTGGCAAACCTGCTTCTGGTCGGGCTTTACCCCGAGAACCGGCGGTTGAGCGAGGCCGAGGCCTTCCTGACCCTGCTCTTCGACCTGGCGCAACTGGCCTTCCTGCTGGTGCTGACCGGCGGCCTGACCAATCCCTTCGCGATCCTGCTGCTTGCCCCGGTCACCATCTCGGCCAGCATGTTGCGCCTGCGCTCCACGCTGCTGCTCGGCGCGCTGGCAATCCTGTCCGTCTCGGTGGCGATGGTCTGGTATCTGCCGCTGCGCTTTGCCGACGGGACCGAACTGGTCATTCCCCGGCTTTTCGCCTTCGGCTTCTGGCTGTCCATCGTCATCGGCATCCTGTTCCTCGGGCTGTACTCCCGCCGGGTCGCGACCGAGATGCGCCACATGTCCGAAGCGCTGCTGGCGACCCAGATGGCCTTGGCGCGCGAGCAGAAGCTGACCGACCTGGCCGGGGTCGTCGCTGCCGCCGCACATGAACTGGGCACGCCCCTGGCCACCATCAAGCTGGTCAGCGCGGAACTGATCGACGAGCTGGACGCCCAGCCCGAGTTGCAGGAGGACGCCCGCCTGATCCGCGAGCAGGCCGACCGCTGCCGCGACATCCTGCGCGACATGGGCCGTGCCGGGAAGGACGACCTGCACCTGCGGCAGGCGCCGCTGTCGGCGGTCCTGCGCGAGGCGGCCGAGCCGCACCTGGCGCGGGGCAAGCAGGTGGATTTCGCCTTCGTGCCGATCATGGACGGCGACGAGGCGCAACCGACGATCCTGCGTCGCCCCGAGATCATCCACGGCCTGCGCAATCTGGTGCAGAACGCGGTGGACTTCGCCCGCTCGACCGTCTGGGTCGAGGGGGAGTGGACCTCGCGCCGCATCGTCGTCCGCATCACCGACGATGGCGAAGGTTTCCCGCCCAGCGTGATCGGCCGCATCGGCGACCCTTTCGTGCGCGCCCGCCGTTCCGAGCCGGAGGCCGAGAAGCGTCCGGGCTACGAGGGCATGGGGCTGGGGCTCTTCATCGCCAAGACGCTTCTGGAACGGTCCGGGGCCGAGTTGTCCTTTGCCAACGGAACCGACCCGTTCCTGCCGCCGGAAGATCGGCCAGACCGCTGCGGGGCGGTGGTCGAGGCGGTGTGGGATGCCGCCGACCTGGTGCCGCCACCCTCGTCCGGCGGCCTGGGCGAGAATACCCGTTTCGAAAGCTGAGGCGCAGTTAACGGGCAATTAACCGAATCCGGCCTAGCCTTGCGGGGTGCTTTCAGTCCCGGAGGGTCCAGATGGCGGGCGAATGGTCGATGGCGTTCGGAATGGTGGTGACCGGCTTTCTTGTCGCGCTGTCCGCGCTTCTGCTCCTTGCGGCCTGGCAAGGCCGTCGCCAGCCTGCCCGCCCCAGCATCTTCGACCAGGGCTCGCCCCAGGTCACCTATCTCTTCGACGGCGAGCGGTTGATCGACGCCTCGCCCGCCGCGCGCGCCCTGCTGCCCGAGGGGGAGGACAACCGCGCCTGGTCGCGGCTTGTCGCGCGGTTCGGGCCGGACTTTCCCGATCTTTCCGAACGGCTCGCCAATCTGCCCCGCGTCGGTCAGATGCATGTCCCCTCCCGGCCCGGTGCTGATGCCCCGCTGGTTCTTCGCGCCGAACATATCTCCGGCCTGACCCGGGTGACGCTGGACGGCGGGCAGACCGCCGGTCAGGCGGGCCAGGCCGATGCGGCGACGGTGGCGGCGCTGCAGCAAGAGGTGATGGCGCAACGTGCCATCCTGTCGCGCGCGCCCGTCCTGATGTGGAAGGAGGCGACGGAAGGCGCGGTGATCTGGGCGAATCACGCCTATCTCATCCGCGCGGTGGAGCTGCTGCCCGAGGGCGAGGACCTGTCCTGGCCCCTGCCCAGGCTTTTCGACCAACCCGAGCCGACCGCCCGCCTGCCCCGGCTGAAGCTGCAGATGCCGAGCGGCCCGGAATGGTTCGACCTGGTGCGGATGCCGCAAGGGGACGAGACGCTGTGCTACGCGCTGGCCGCCGACAAGGCGGTGCAGGCCGAATCCGCGCTGCGCGAATTCATGCAGACCCTGACCAAGACCTTCGCCGACCTGCCCATCGGCCTGGCGATCTTCGACCGCTCGCGGTGCCTGCAGATGTTCAACCCCGCGCTCGCCGATCTGACGACGCTTGCGCCCGAACTGCTGATCTCCCGCCCGACGCTGAACGCCTTCCTCGACGCGATGCGCGCCACGGCGATGATCCCGGAGCCGCGCGACTATCGCAGCTGGCGCAAGCAGCTGGCCCGGCTGGAGGAAGAGGCGACGATGGGTCTCTTCGAGGAAACCTGGAGCCTGCCGGGCGGCCAGACCTACCGGGTCATCGGGCGTCCGCATCCGAACGGCGCGCTGGCCTTCATGTTCGAGGATATCTCGAACGAGATGTCCCGCACCCGCCGCTATCGGGCGGACCTGGAACTTGGCCAGTCGGTGATCGACGCGGTGGAGGATGCGGTCGCCGTCTTCTCGCAGGGGGGACAACTGGTGATGTCGAACCACGCCTATGCCCAGCTCTGGCAGCACGACCCGCAGGTCCTGCTGTCCGAGGCAAGCATCGCCACGCTCTGCGCCTGGTGGCGCGACCATGCGGCTCCCTCGCTTCTGTGGGACGACGCGACCGACTTTGTCACCAGCGCGGGTGATCGCACGCCCTGGGAGGGCGAAGTGCGCCTGCTCGACGGGCGGCTCGTCTCGTGCCGGTTCCGCCCGCTGACCGGCGGGGCGACGCTGATCACCTTCCGGGCGCAGGCCGCGCTGGCGTTCCACACCGTCCGCGACGCGACCCCGATGGGTCTGCTTTCGGCCTGAGGCTTGCGGCGGCCTGCCCCGCCGCTACAGTCGCGCCATGACCGTTGCCGCCCCGCTTGCCCTTCACCTGCCCGACGCCGATGCGACGGAAGCCTTGGGCCACAGGCTTTCCGCACTGGCCCGGCCCGGCGACGTGATCCTGCTGGAGGGCCCGATCGGGGCGGGGAAGAGCAGCCTCGCCCGCGCCTTCATCCGCGACCGGCTGGGGAACGCGGAAGAGGTGCCCTCGCCCACCTTCACCCTGGTGCAGGTGTATGACGCGGAGGGGGTGGAGATCTGGCACGCCGACCTTTACCGTCTGACCCATCCCGACGAGGTCTGGGAGCTGGGCCTTGACGATGCCTTCCAGTCGGCGATCTGCCTGGTGGAATGGCCCGACCGGCTGGGCGCGCATCTCCCGCCCGAAGCACTGCGGATCAGGCTGGAAGCGGCGGGCGAGGGGCGGCGGGCGGTGATCAGCGGCGGGCGGGCCGGGCTGGGAAGGGCGCTCGCCGATGGCTGACCGGCCCGCAGAAATCACCGTCTTTCTTGCGCGCGCCGGGTGGGGCAGGGCCGGACGCCACCACCTCGCGGGCGACGCCTCCGACCGCCGCTACGAACGGCTGCGGCTTGGCGCGGCAACCGCTGTCCTGATGGACAACCCGCCCGGCGGGGCCGACGACCCTGCCGCCTTCGCCAGCATGGCCCGGCACCTGCGCAGCCTTGGCCTTTCCGCCCCCGCTATCCTGGCCGAGGACCTGTCCCGCGGTTTCCTGCTGCTCGAAGACCTGGGCGACGATGTTTTCGCCCGTCTCCTGACCGCCGACCCCGCCCGCGAGGCCGAGCTATACGCCCCGGCGGTCGACGTTCTCCTCCACCTGCAAACCGCCTCGCACCCGCCGGGCCTGCCGAATCTTTCCGCCAGGGACTGGGCGACGGCGGCGGGCTTCGCGCTGGACTGGTATGCCTTCGCCGCCAGGGGAGCCAAACCGGACGGGGCCGATTTCCACGCCGCCCTCGCCGCGGCGCTGACCGCTCATGCCGACGGCCCCCGCGTGCTGATCTTGCGCGACTACCATGCCGAGAACCTGCTCTGGCTGCCCGGTCGCGAGGGGCTGGCCCGCGTCGGGCTGCTCGACTTCCAGCTCGGGCAGCTGGGCCAGCCGGGCTATGATCTCGTCTCGCTCCTGCAGGACGCCCGCCGCGATGTCCGGCCCGAAACCGAGGCCGCGATGATTGCCCGTTTCGCCAATGCCGCCGGAGCCGACCCCTCTGCCTTCGCCGCCCACTACGCCACCCTCGGCGCGCAGCGGGCGCTGCGCATCCTTGGCGTCTTCGTGCGGCTCTGCCTCGTCGCCGGGAAACCGCAGTACCTGCGCCTGATCCCGAGGGTCTGGGGCCAGTTGCAACAGAACCTTGACCACCCGGCCTTGACCGACCTGCGCGCGATCTGCAACCGGCTGCTGCCCGCGCCCTCCCCCGAACTCTTGCACAAGATCGAACGGCAATGCCCGACTTCCTCTTCCCGCTGATGATCTTCGCCGCCGGGTTCGGCACCCGGATGGGCGCGCTGACAGCCGACCGCCCGAAGCCGCTGATCCCGGTCGCAGGACGCGCGCTGATCGACCATGCGCTTGAGGTGGGGCAGCGGGCGGGCGTGTCCCGGACGGTGGTGAACACGCACTATCGCGCCGGACAGATGGCGGCACATCTTGCCGGTCGCGATATCCTCATCAGCCACGAATCCGGACCCATCCTCGAAACCGGCGGGGGCCTGAAAGCCGCGCTGCCGCTGCTGGGCGATGGCCCCGTCGCGATCCTGAACAGCGACGGCATCTGGACCGGGGCGAACCCCCTGCGCGAACTCGCCGCCGCCTGGGACCCCGACCGGATGGAGGCGCTGCTCCTCCTCCTCCCGCTGGCCGACACGCTGGCCCACGGCCCGAAGGGCGATTTCCGGCTGGCCCCCGATGGCCGCATCCGCCGGGGTGAGGGCGGTGAGGACCATGTCTACATCGGCGCGCAGATCCTTGACCCGGCCCGGATCGCCGCCACCCCCGACGCGGTCTTTTCGCTCAACAAACCCTGGACGGAAATGATCGCCGCAGGTACCGCCTACGGGATCGTCCACCAGGGCGGCTGGTGCGACGTGGGCCACCCCGAGGGGATTGCGGCGGCGGAAACGCTCCTCCACTCTGCGCAAGATGACTGAGCCGAACCTCTACGCCCTGCCCCCCGGCGTCGATTTCCCCGCCGAACTGGTCGAGGGGCTTCTCACTCGCATGGCCGGTCAACCGCCCGAAGCGCTGGCGCGGGTGGTGCTGATCGTCAACACCCAGCGGATGCGGCGGCGGGTGACGGAATGCCTGCAAGCCAAGGGCGCGCTGCTCCTGCCGCGGCTGCTGCTCGTCACCGAAGCTGCCGCGCTGGCGCAGGTCGCGCTGCCGCGCCCGATTTCTCCCCTCCGCCGCAGGCTGGAGATGTCGGTGCTGCTCGACGGTCTCCTCGCCACCGGCTTCACCCAGTTCCCCCGCACGGCGCTTTACGATCTGGCCGACAGCCTCGCCGCGCTGATGGAAGAGATGCAGGGCGAAGGCGTCGCGCCCGAGCGCATCGCAAGGCTGGACGTCGCCAACCACTCCGCCCACTGGGCGCGGACGCAGGCCTTCCTCGGCATCGTGACCGAGGCCCTGCGCGGTGAGGCGCCCGATGCCGAAGCCGTGTTGCGCGCGGCGGTGACACGGCTGGCCGACCAGTGGTCGGCCAAGCCCCCCGCCGACCCGGTGATCCTCGCGGGCTCCACAGCCTCGCGCGGGACCACGGCGCTCTTGGTGCAGGCCATCGCCCGGCTGCCGAAGGGCGCGGTGGTCCTGCCCGGCTATGACTTCGACACGCCCGATCCGGTCTGGGCCAGCATGGACGACGCGCTGACCGCCGAGGACCATCCGCAATACCGTTTCCGCCGGGTGATGGACCTCCTGGGCTGCGGCCCGCAGGCGATCCGGCGCTGGACCGACGTGCAGCCCCCCGATCCGGGTCGCAACCGGCTGATCTCGCTCTCGCTCCGCCCCGCGCCGATCACCGACCAGTGGCTGACCGAAGGGCCGATGCTCCCCAACCTTGGCCCCGCGACCGAGGCGCTGACCCTGATCGAAGCCCCAAGCGAACGCGCCGAGGCCATCGCCATCGCCCTGATCCTGCGTGAGGCGGCGGAGACAAACACCCGCGCCGCGCTGATCTCGCCCGACCGCAACCTGACCCGCCGCGTCACCGCCGCGCTCGACCGCTGGGGCATCCGCCCGGACGACTCGGCGGGCCGTCCGCTGGCCTTGTCGGCGCCGGGGCGGCTGATGCGGCAGGTCGCGGCGCTCTTCGGCCAGAAGCTGACCGGTGACGCGCTGCTGGCGCTGCTGAAACACCCGCTCGCCTTCTCCGGTCCCGGTCGTGGCCCGCACCTGATCCTGACCCGCGAGTTCGAGCTGCATCTCCGCCGTCACGGCCCCGCCTTTCCCACGGCGGAAAGCGTCCAGACATGGGCCGAGACCCAGACCCACGACCGCGCCGCCGACTGGGCGCGGATCGTGGCGGCGACGCTTTGCGGGCACGAGACGATCCCGAAGCTGCCGCTGGAAGACTTCGTCGCGATGCATCTGGTCCTGACCGAAGCCCTCGCCCGCGGCTTTGCCGAAACCGGCACCGGCGCGCTGTGGGAGAAGGCCGCGGGGGAGGAGGCGCTGAAGGCCGTCTCCGAATTGCAAGCCGACGCCGGGGCCGGGGGCGAGATGACGCCTGCCGACTATGCGGGCGTGTTCCTCGGGGTCCTCAATCGGCATGAGGTGCGCGAGACGGAAAGCGTGCATCCCGGCATCATGATCTGGGGCACGCTGGAGGCCCGCGTGCAGGGGGCCGACCTGGTGATCCTCGGCGGGCTCAACGATGGCACCTGGCCCGCCCAGCCGCCGCCCGATCCCTGGCTGAACCGGGCGATGCGGAAGGAGGCCGGGCTTCTGCTCCCCGAACGCCGGATCGGGCTTTCGGCGCATGACTACCAGCAGGCGGTGGCGGCGAAGCGGGTGGTCCTCAGCCGCTCGAAGCGGGGGGCCGAGGCGGAAACCGTCCCCTCGCGCTGGCTGAACCGGCTGGTGAACCTGATGTCGGGGCTCCCGGAGCGGAGCGGCCCCGAGGCGCTGAAGGCCATGCGCGCACGGGGCGACGACTGGCTCGGCAAGGCGCAGGCCTTCGACGCGGCGCCCCTCGAAGACCCAGCGAAGCGCCCCTCGCCCCGCCCCCCCGTCGCGGCCCGGCCGAGGAAGCTGTCCGTCACCGAGATCAAGACCCTGGTCCGCGATCCCTATGCGATCTACGCCCGCCATGTCCTGAAACTGCGCCCGCTCGATCCGCTACGCCCCGAAGCCGACCCCCGGTTGCGCGGCACCGTGCTGCACGAAATCCTGGAGGTCTACCTGCGCAGCGGTGGCGGCGACCGCGAGCGCCTGCTTTCGATCACCAGTGCCGTGCTGGCCGACCGGGTGGCCTGGCCCCTGGCCCGCACCATCTGGCAAAGCCGCATCGCCAAGGCGGCGGACGCCTTCCTTGCCTTCTCCGCCACGACCGGAGGCCAACCGGTGCTGATCGAGGAGAAGGGCGCGGTGACGCTTCAAGGCCTCGATTTCACGCTGACCGGCAAGCCCGACCGGATCGACCTTCAGGCGGACGGGCGGCTGTACCTGATCGACTACAAGACAGGCGCGCCGCCGACCAAGGCGCAGCAGAAGCATTTCGACAAGCAGCTGTTCCTGACCGCCGCGATGGCCGAAGGCGGCGGGTTCAAGGGGCTGGATCCGGCAGAGGTGGCGAAGCTGTCCTATGTCGGGCTGAAGGCGGAACTGGCTGAAGAGACAACGGACCTGCAACCCGGCGAGGTGGCGGAAGTCTGGGCCGAATTCGGTCGGCTGATGGCCAGCTACGCGCGTCCCGGCCAAGGCTACACCGCCCGCCGCGCGCTGGAATCCGTGCGCGACCCCAGCGACTACGACCACCTCTCGCGCTTCGGCGAATGGGACATGACCGACGATCCCGCACCGGAGGACCTGTCATGACCGACGCCTCCACCCGCCAGATCGCCGCCGCCGATCCCGCGCGGAACACCTGGCTTTCGGCCAATGCCGGGTCGGGCAAGACCCGCGTGCTGACCGACCGCGTGGCGCGCCTCCTCCTGGGCGGGGTCGAGCCGCAGCATATCCTCTGCCTGACCTACACCAAGGCCGCCGCGTCCGAGATGCAGAACCGGCTGTTCAAGCGGCTGGGCGAATGGGCGATGATGCCCGAAGCCGCCTTGCGCGAGACGCTTTCCACCCTGGGCGAGGGCGCGCTGTCGGCACAGCGCCTGTCCCGCGCCCGCCAGCTGTTCGCCCGCGCGATCGAGACGCCGGGGGGCCTGCGCATCCAGACCATCCACAGCTTCTGTGCCAGCCTTCTGCGCCGCTTCCCGCTGGAGGCGGGCGTGCCCCCCGGCTTCACCGAGATGGACGACCGCGCCGCGCGCCAGATGCGCGCCGAGATCGTCGAGGAAATGGCTGACGGCCCGGACGCAGCCGTGGTTCGCCGCCTGACCGAGGTGCAGGACGGCGAGGATTTCGCCAAGCTGGTCGAGCAGATCGCCAGCCACCGCGCGGCGTTCGAAACACCGCTGACCGCCGCCGAAATCTGGCCTCTCTTCGGCCTGACGCCCGGTTTCAGCCTGGGCGACGTGCTGGCCGACGTGTTCTTCGGCGACGAGGCAGTCTGGATGTCCGGCGTGATCGGCATCCTTGCCCACGGCTCGAAGACCGACGCCAAGGCCGCCCAGACGCTCGGGTCGCTGGACCTGCGCGCGCCCACCTCGGACACGCTGGTGGCGCTGGAGGATTGCCTGTTGAACAAGGGCGGCAGCAAGGACCCGTCGCAGCACTATGCCGCGAAGATCGGCAGTTTCCCGACAAAGGATACCCGCCCGCTGCTGGGCGAGTTGATCGACCCGCTGAACAACCTGATGGCCCGTGTCGAGGCGGCGCGTGCGAAACGCGTTGCCCTTTCCGCCGCCGGGAAGACCCTCGCGCTGCACGATTTCGCCGCCGTCTTCCTGAGGCACTACGCCGACCGCAAGGCCGCACGGGGGTTCCTCGATTTCGACGACCTGATCGCCCGCGCCAAGGCCTTGCTCACCGACCCCTCGCTGGCCGCCTGGGTGCTGTATCGGCTGGACGGCGGTATCGACCATATCCTGGTCGACGAGGCGCAGGACACCAGCCCGGAGCAATGGCGGCTGATCGAGGCGCTCTCCGCCGAACTGATCGCTGGGGAGGGCGCGACCAATCGGCAGCGGACGCTTTTCGTCGTGGGCGACAAGAAGCAGTCGATCTATTCCTTCCAGGGCGCCGATGTGACCGCCTTCGACCACATGCGTGGCCATTTCGGCAGTCGTCTGGCCGGAGGCGCGGGCCTTGTGGAAGGCGCGCTGGAACATTCCTTCCGTTCCTCACCCGCCGTTCTGGAGGTGGTCGACCGCACCTTCACCGCCGACCAGCACGCAGCACTTGGCGGCGGCTCGCATCACCTGGCCTTCAACGAAGCGCTGCCCGGACGGGTCGATGTCTGGCCGGTCATCGGCAAGGAAGACAAGGCCGAGCCCGGCCCCTGGTTCGAACCGCTGGACACCCCGCACCCGGAGGACCCGAACGTCGCGCTGGCGAACCGGATCGCCACATGGATTCGCGACCGGGTGGACGGCGGCGAACAGATCCCGCAGGCGGGCAAGCCCGACCGCCCGATCCACTACGGCGATTTCCTGATCCTGGTGCAGCGCCGGTCCGAGCTGTTCCGCGAGATCATCCGTGCCTGCAAGACCCTGGGCCTGCCCATCGCCGGGGCCGACCGGCTGAAGCTGGGCGGCGAACTGGCGGTGAAGGACCTCGCCGCGCTGCTCGCCTTCCTTGACACGCCCGAGGACGACCTGTCGCTCGCCGCCGTCCTGCGCTCCCCCCTCTGCGGCTGGTCCGAGGCGGAGCTGTTCCGTCTTGCGAACCCGCGCAAGGGCTATCTCTGGGAGGCTTTGCGCGACCATCCCGGCCACGACGCGACCCGCACATTCCTGAACGACATGCGCGGCCAGGCCGATTTCCTGCGCCCCTACGACCTGATCGAGCGCGTCCTTCACCGCCATGACGGCCGCCGCAAGCTGATCGGGCGGCTGGGGGCCGAGGCCGAGGACGGGATCGACGAACTGCTCTCGCAGGCCCTGTCCTACGAGGCGACCGAGGTGCCGAGCCTCACCGGCTTTCTCGCCTGGATGGAGACCGACGAGGTCGAGGTGAAGCGCCAGCTGGACGGCGAGGGCCAGCGCATCCGCGTGATGACGGTCCACGGCGCCAAGGGGCTGGAGGCCGAAATCGTCATCCTGCCCGACACCTGCGACCGCACCCCGCAGGACCGCGACCAGCTGTATCGCCTGCCGGGCGGCTCGCCGGTCTGGAAGGTCGCCAAGGACGAAAGCCCCGCGCTGATCGCCGAAGAACGCGCCGCGCGGGCGGAACGGGATGCGGCGGAACGGTTGCGGCTCCTCTACGTCGCGATGACCCGCGCCCGGTGCTGGCTGGTTGTCGCCGGGGCGGGCAAGACCACGCAAGCGACCTGCTGGCACAACCTGATTTCCGCCGGGGTCGCCGCCGCCGGGGCCACGATCACGGACGGCATCCTCCGCCACGCCTTCGGTGACTGGCCCGGCCCGGCCCTGCGCACCGTGACCGCTGCGACACCCCCCGCCGTTTCTGTCTGGGCCTCGCACCACGCCCCCGAGCCCCTCCGCGCGCCGAAGGTGCTGTCGCCCTCCGACCTCGGTGGCGCCAAGGCGCTGCCCGGTGAGCCGCTCTACCCCGAAGCCGAGGCCAAGGCGCGCGGCACCGCGCTGCATCTTCTCCTCGAACGGCTGCCGGGCCGCGATCCCGGCGACTGGAACAGCCTCGCCGCCACCCTGGTCCCCGACCCCCTGCACCTGACCGATGCCCTCGCCGAGGCGCGGCTGGTCCTTGCCCACCCCGACCTCGCCCCCCATTTCGGCCCCGAAACGCTGGCGGAAGTTGCCGTCACCGCCCCCTGGGGCGACCGGACGCTGGCGGGCACCATCGACCGGCTGGTGATCACGCCCGACCGCATCCTGATCATCGACTACAAGTCGAACGCCGTGATCCCCGACCGGCCCGAAACGATTCCCGAAGGCATCCTCCGCCAGCTTGGCGCCTATGCCCACATGCTGACGCAGATCTACCCCGACCGCCCGGTCGAGACCGCGATCCTCTGGACCAAGCACCCCCGCCTGATGCCCGTCGATCCCGACATCGTGAGGCAGGCGTTCCTCAGAACCACGATCCCTTGACGTTCCGCCCCCCGATCCATACCTTCCTTACCCGACAAATCCCGCAGGAGAACGATCATGGGCGCTGCCACCGTCGCAGTCACCGACGCCACCTTCGACACCGAGGTCCGCAAATCCTCCATCCCGGTCGTCGTGGACTTCTGGGCCGAATGGTGCGGCCCCTGCCGCCAGATCGGCCCGGCGCTGGAAGAGCTTGCCACGCAATACGCGGGCAAGGTCAAGATCGTGAAGGTCAACGTCGACGAGAACCCCGACAGCCCCGCCGTCCTCGGCGTTCGTGGCATCCCGGCGCTGTTCATGTTCAAGGACGGCCAGGTCGTCTCGAACAAGGTCGGCGCCGCGCCCAAGGCCGCGCTGGAGAACTGGATCAAGTCGGCGATCTGACCCGCCCGACAGGCATCGAACGCCCGGCCCCACAAGGCCGGGCGTTTTTTCTTTGCCCGGTCGCTTTGCCCCCGGCATAGGTCGCAAGCCAGACGGCACGGGGCCACCCAACCGCCAGAGTGGCCCCATGCGCCCTTCGCCCCTCCTCTTCACCACCCTCGCCGCCGCGCTGGTCATCTGCTGGAGTTCCGGCTTTGTCGGCATCCGCTTCACCACCGACGCCGCCACCGTCCCGCAGATCCTCTTCGGCCGCAGCCTGATCTCTGGCCTTTGCCTCACTCCCTTCCTCCTGCGCGGCCCCCGGATCACCCCGCGCGCCGTGCTGGAACAGGGGCTCTACGCCTTCCTCGGCATGTTCCTCTACCTTGGCGGCTTTGCCCTGGCGATCGGCGAGGGCGTGCCCACCGGCCTCGTCGCGCTGATGAGCGACCTCGTCCCCCTTGGCATCGCCGTCCTGTCAGCCCCGATCCTGCGCCAGCCGCTTTCCCCCCGGCAGTGGACGGGCACGGGCATCGCTTTGGCCGGAGTCCTCACCGTCTCTGCCGACGCCCTCGCCCTCGGGCAGGCGCCGGTCTTGGCCTATGCCCTGCCGATCCTCGGGATGCTGGCCTTTGCGCTCTCGACCGTGGTGCAGGAGCGCCGCGCCGCGATCCCGCTGACCATCCCGCAGCGGCTCTGCCTGCAATGCCTCTGGGCCGCGCTGATGTTCGCCCCTTTCGCGCACACCGGCGGCGGCCTCTTCCCGCCGCTTTCCCCCGGCTACCTGATGGGGATGGCCTGGCTCGTCCTGCTGGCCACCTATGGCGGGTGGTTGATCTACTACCAGCTCCTCCGCCTCTACCCGCCCGCGATGGTCTCGGCCACCGTCTACCTCAGCCCGCCGGTGACGATGCTCTGGGCCTGGGCGCTGTTCGGCGAACCCCTGACCTGGGCGATGGCCACCGGCCTTGCCGTAACCCTTGGCGGCGTGGCGCTGGTGGCAACGGGGCGGATCGGCGCCCCGGCGGCGGCGGAATAGGGCTGCGCAGGTCTTTGCTTCCCAACCCCGCCGTTTTCCTGTAAGGCCCCCGCCATCTGAGACGTGAGGCCCGCCCCCGGGGCCCGTGCGAAGGATTTGGGGGATGGGCGGCAATGGGGCCGCCATTTATCGGGGGCACCGGCAGGGGCCGGGTCCTCAGAGGAAACGATACATGTTCAATGTGACCAAGAAATCCATCCAGTGGGGCAGCGAAACGCTCACTCTGGAAACCGGGAAAGTTGCGCGCCAGGCCGATGGGTCGGTGATCGCGACGCTGGGCGAGACCCAGGTGATGGCCAACGTGACCTTCGCGCGCGCCGCGAAGCCGGGCCAGGACTTCTTCCCGCTGACCGTTCACTATCAGGAAAAGTACTACGCAGCCGGCAAGATCCCCGGCGGCTTCTTCAAGCGCGAGGCGCGGCCTTCGGAGAAAGAGACGCTGGTTTCGCGTCTGATCGACCGGCCGATCCGCCCGCTTTTCGTCGACGGCTTCCGCAACGAAGTGCTGGTCATGGCGACCGTGCTGTCGTGTGACCTCGTCAACGACCCCGACATCGTGGCGATGATCGCGGCCTCGGCGGCGCTGACCGTCTCGGGCGTGCCCTTCATGGGCCCGATCGGCGCGGCCCGCGTCGGTTTCGTCGACGGCCAGTATGTGCTGAACCCGGCGATGGACGACATGACGCAACTGCGCATGAAGCCCGACCAGCGGCTCGACCTTGTCGTCGCGGGCACCAAGGACGCCGTGATGATGGTGGAATCCGAGGCCTACGAGCTGACCGAAGAGGAAATGCTCGGCGCCGTGGTCTTCGGCCACCAGCAGATGCAGCCGGTGATCGACCTGATCATCGACTTCGCCGAATCTTCGGCGAAAGAGCCCTTCGACTTCACCCCGCCTGACTATTCGGCGCTCTATGCCAAGGTGAAGAAGGCTGGCGAGGCGCAGATGCGCGCCGCCTTCGCGATCCGCGACAAGCAGGAGCGGACCGGCGCCATCGACGCCGCCGTCGACGCGATCAAGGCCGCGATGGGCGAGGAAGACCTTGCCGACGCCAACCTCGGCCCGGCGATCAAGCAGCTGGAATCGGCGGTCCTGCGCGGCGACGTGGTCAAGCACGGCCGCCGGATCGACGGTCGCGATACGAAGACCGTCCGTCCGATCGTCGCGGAGACCGGGGTTCTTCCCCGCGCCCACGGCTCGGCGCTGTTCACCCGGGGTGAAACCCAGGGCCTCGTCGTCACCACCCTTGGGACGGGCGAGGATGAGCAGATCATCGACGCGCTGAACGGCAACTACCGGTCGAACTTCCTGCTGCACTACAACTTCCCGCCCTATTCGGTTGGCGAAGTGGGTCGCGTTGGCTCGCCCGGTCGCCGCGAGATCGGCCACGGCAAGCTCGCCTGGCGCGCGCTGCAGGCGGTGCTCCCGGCGCCGACCGACTTCCCCTACACCATCCGCGTCGTGTCCGAGATCACCGAATCGAACGGCTCCTCCTCGATGGCCTCGGTCTGCGGCGGATCGCTGTCGATGATGGACGCGGGCGTGCCGCTGAAATCGCCGGTCGCGGGCGTCGCGATGGGTCTGGTGCTGGAAGATGACGGCTCCTGGGCCGTGCTGACCGACATCCTGGGCGACGAGGATCACCTCGGCGACATGGACTTCAAGGTCGCGGGCACCGCTTCCGGCATCACCTCGCTGCAGATGGACATCAAGGTCGCCGGGATCACCCCAGAGATCATGAAGCAGGCTCTCGCCCAGGCGAAAGACGGCCGCCTGCACATCTTGGGCGAAATGGCCAAGGCCCTCAGCGCTCCGCAGGGCTTCAGCGAATACGCCCCGAAGATCGAGACGATGCAGATCCCGACCGACAAGATCCGCGAAGTGATCGGCTCCGGCGGCAAGGTCATCCGCGAGATCGTCGAGGTCTCGGGCGCCAAGGTCGACATCAACGACGACGGCGTGATCAAGATCGCCTCGAACGACCAGAAGGCCATCAAGAAGGCGCATGAGATGATCTGGTCGATCGTCGCCGAGCCGGAAGAGGGCCAGATCTACACCGGCAAGGTGGTGAAACTGGTCGACTTCGGCGCCTTCGTGAACTTCTTCGGCAAGCGCGACGGTCTGGTGCACGTCTCCCAGATCGCCAACAAGCGCCTGAACCACCCGAACGAGTTGCTGAAGGAAGGCCAGGAGGTCAAGGTCAAGCTTCTGGGCTTCGACGACCGCGGCAAGGTGCGCCTGGGGATGAAGATGGTCGACCAGGAGACCGGCGCGGAAATCACCGAGAAGAAAGAAGAATCCGCCGAGGGCTGATTGTCCTTGCTGGCGTGAACGTGAAGGCCCCGGGCGAAACCCCGGGGCCTTTTCCGTCTTGTCTCACGCCATCTTGTGGTGCGCGTTACCCGCGTCCCCGCAAGGATTGCCCGAAAAGGACAAGCACATGACCCTTCTCACCCGTCGCACCTTCGCCGTCACCGGCCTGGCCGCCACCCTGCCCTGGCGCGCCTTTGCCGAAACCGAAGACGACTGGGTCATGCCCGAGGACTTCCTGCCCCGCCCCGTCCGCTTCCAGGACGAGCAGGAGCCCGGCACGATCATCGTCGACCCGGACTATTTCGCGCTCTACCTCGCGCTGACGCCCCGGCGGGGGATGCAGTACAGCGTCGGCGTCGGGCGGGGGAACCTTTATGAATCCGGCTGGTTCAGCGTCGGCGCCAAGAAGGAATGGCCCAGCTGGACCCCCACGAAGGAGATGATCGCCCGCGACCCCGACCACTATGCGCAATATGCCGACGGGATGCCCGGCGGGCCGAAGAACCCCTTGGGCGCCCGCGCGCTCTACCTTTTCAACGAAGCGGGGGCCGACACCTTCCTGCGCATCCACGGCACGCCCGAGCCCTGGACCATCGGCACTGCCGTCTCGAACGGCTGCGTCCGGCTGGCGAATGCCCATATCGCCGAGCTTTACGACCAGGTCGAACTTGGCGCGCCGGTCCTGCTGTTGCCCAAGGTGGAGACGGCCTAGAGGGCGCCCCTGCCCCGGCGCGCCCTCCTGCGGCAGATTGCGGTTTCCCTTCGCGCGCCCGGAGCGCTATATCCCGGCGGATGGCAATTTTCGGGCGGGCAGAATGACCGGGAACAAGACCACGCACTTCGGGTTCCAGGACGTGCCCGAAGCCGAGAAGGCCGGGATGGTGCATGGCGTCTTCAGCCGGGTCGCCTCGAAATACGACATCATGAACGACGTGATGTCCGTCGGCATCCACCGCATCTGGAAGGACGCGATGATGGACTGGCTGGCCCCGCGCCCCGGCCAGCGGCTGCTGGACGTGGCGGGCGGCACCGGCGACGTGGCCTTCCGCTTCCTGAAACGCGCGCCGGGGGCGAAGGCCGTTGTCTGCGACATGACCGAACCGATGCTGGTCGAGGGCCGCAAGCGGGCCGAGGCCGAAAGCCTTGCGCAAAGCCTGGACTGGGTCGTCGGCGATGCGATGGCATTGCCGTTCCCGGACAATTCCTTCGACACCTACACCATCTCGTTTGGCATCAGGAACGTGACCCGCATCCCCGACGCCCTGCGCGAAGCCTACCGCGTGCTGCGCCCCGGCGGGCGGCTCATGGTGCTTGAGTTCAGTCAGATCCCCAACGACCTGATGCAGAAGGCCTACGATCTGTATTCCTTCAACGTCATCCCGGTGATGGGCCAGATCATCGCGGGCGACCGGGCCAGCTATCAATACCTCGTCGAATCGATCCGCAAGTTCCCCGATCAGGAAACCTTCGCCGGAATGATCCGCACCGCCGGTTTCGGCCAGGTGAAATACCGCAACCTCTCCCTCGGGATCGCGGCCCTCCATTCCGGCTGGAAACTGTGAAGGGTCCGCACAACATCATCCGCCTGATCCGCACCGGCGCCACGCTGGAGCGTACCGGCGCGATGGACGTGGTGCTGGAGGCCTTCCGCGCGCCCCCGCACCTGCGCCTTGCCGCACGGATGCTGGGCTGGCCGTTCAAATGGCTGGGCCTGAAGGGCGACCCGGCGCTCCCCCCCGCCACCCGGGCGCTGACCGCGCTTGGCCCGGCCTACATCAAGTTCGGCCAGGTGCTTTCGACCCGCCCCGACATTGTCGGTGACGACCTGGCGGACCAGTTGAAATACCTGCAGGACAAGCTTCCCCCCTTCCCGACCGAGATCGCCAAGTCGATGATCGAGGCCGAGCTTGAGTTGCCCGTTGCCACGCTGTTCAGCGATTTCTCCGAACCCGTCGCCGCCGCCTCCATCGCCCAGGTCCACCGGGCGCGGATGGCGGATACGGGTGAGGACGTGGCGGTCAAGGTCCTCCGCCCCGGGATCGAGCGCGCCTTCCGCAAGGACATCGACGCCTTCTACCTTGCCGCCCGCTGGATCGAGCGCCTTGCGCCGTTTTCCCGCCGCCTGCGCCCCGTCGACGTGATCGCCCATTTCGAGGGCGTGGTGATGGGAGAGCTGGACCTGCGGCTGGAAAGCTCTGCCGCCGCCGAATTCGCCGCGAACACGGAAAAGGACGAGGGCTTCCAGGTCCCGAAACCGGTCTGGTTCCTGTCCAGCCGCAACGTGATGACGCTGGGCTGGGCCGAGGGGATCGGCCTGAACGACATCGCCCTGATCGACGCCGCCGGGATCGACCGCAAGGTGGTCGCCGCCCGCGTGCTGCAACTGTTCCTGAACCACGCGCTGCGCGACGGGTTCTTCCACGCCGACATGCATCAGGGCAACCTGAAGGTCGCGGCGAACGGCGACATCATCGCCTATGATTTCGGCATCATGGGCCGGATCGACGAATATACCCGCCGGGTCTATGCCGAGATCCTGATGGGCTTCATCCGCAAGGATTACCGCCGCGTCGCCGAGGTGCATTTCGAGGCGGGCTACGTCCCGGCGGACCGCGACATCGACGAATTCGCCCGCGCGCTCCGGGCCGTGGGCGAGCCGATCTTCGGCATGGATGCCAGCCGCATCTCGATGGCCCGGCTGCTGGCGTATCTGTTTGAAGTGACGGAACGTTTCGGGATGGAGACTCGGACCGAGCTGATCCTGCTGCAACGGACGATGGTGGTGGTCGAAGGCGTGGCGCGCAGTCTGGACCCGCATATCAACATCTGGCAGGTCGCCCGCCCCGTCGTCGAGCGCTACATCCGCGAGAACCTGGGCCCGAAGGCCGTGCTGCGCGACCTTCTGAAGACCACGCGCGTCCTGGCCCGCTTCGGCCCCAGGCTGCCCGCCCTGGTCGAGGCGCAACTTATCCGGACCGGGAACCCCGCCACTCTCCCGCCCCGACCGCAACACCCGCTCGCGCCGCTCTTGTGGATTGCGCTGGCAGTGGCGGCCTTTGCGACGGGGATGCTGGTCGACCGCCTGCTCTGACCGCTGGGCCGGACCAAATTCCTTCGAAGGAATTTGCCAAGAATTTTCGAAAATTCTTGTCCCTCACCCCTGAGGTTCGCGGAGCGCGGTGACCTCGCTGGCCAACACTTCCGCCCCGCCTTCCAGCACCAGCCGGGTTCCGCTGCTGCCCCCGCCCTTAGCCTCGATCACGCGGGCATAGTGCTCGACCGGCGTCGTCGCGATCGCCGTCTCGCCGTTCAGGCTTTCCAGCGTGATGGAATAGGTACCTGGCGGCAGGGGGTTGCCGTCGATCCCGGCGCCAAGCCACTGATAGGGCGCCGTGCTGACCGGGATCTCCTCGCGCGAGACGAGATTGCCCTGCGCATCCTTCACCACCAGCACGGCCCGGTTGGCGCCCGCAGCCGGGTTCGGCGACAGGGTCACCGCCGAGCCATCATAGCGGACAGGCGCTGCCGACCGCGCCTCCTTGCCGATCCAGCTTGCCATTTCCGCCATGCCGAGCTGCTGGAACTTGCCCTGCATCTCGGCGAGAAGCTGGTTGGTCTGCACCTGCTGCTCGACCCCCGAGAAGGTGGCGAGCTGCACCGCGTAGTCCGCCGAATCGATCGGGTTCATCGGATCCTGGTTCTGCATCTGAACCGTCAGCATCCGCAGGAATGTATTGAAATCCGAGCTGATCTTCGGCGCGGATGTCGAAGGCGCCGTCGCGCTGGTTGCGGAAGTGGCAGAGGTGACGTCCATTCTGGCCTCACAGTCTCAGGTCAAGGGAAGCTGCGCCGAGAAGACGCGGCGAAGCATGTGAAGGGGCGGCGGGATCAGGCCGGGAAATGCCATCGAAGACCTGTCCGGTCCCGCCTTCGTGCCCGTCCGTTCCCGGCTGTCGGTCGCCCTGCTGGCCAAAGCCGATATCCGCCCCGGCATAGCCTGCCGACCGGAAGGCGTCGGCCAGTTCACCCGCATGGCGACGGAACAGGTCCAGCGTCTCGGGGCGTTCGAAGGTGATCATCACCACCAGCCGCTCCGGGTTGGCCGCATCCGGTTTGAGTTTCACCCGGACATGCCCCAACTCTTCCGGCGACAGCGCAAGCTCTGTCTCGCCCTCCGCTCCCGGATTCAACGCAGCGGCCATCCGGGCCACAAGCTGCGGAACCGGCATGGGGGGGGCAGCGGGACCAGGGCCCACCGCCGCCGCGAGCGGAGCCGGGAGGCCAGCCCCTGCGGCAAGAAGGCCGGGATCGCCGGACACCTCTCGCGCGGGGGCAAGGTCTGGCGCAGCGTCCGGGGCAGCGAGAGCGGGCACGCCCATCCCTGGGTTGGGTGCGGCGGCTGTGCGCGTATTGTCCGGAGGGGCAACTGCTTCCGGTACGCGTGATCCAGCGGACACGACAGCCCCCGAACCACCTGCGGGTGCTGTTCCAACGCCGGAATCGACGGCACCGACCGACCCGGGGCCGCGACCCGCCGACCCGATCGCCATGCGGGACTCCTGGCTCGCGACCCTTGCGGCCACGGCGCGGTCTTCGGGGCCAGGAAAGCCGTCCTGATCCATCGGTGCGGCCCCGGCTTCGACCGCATCCTCCGTCCGTGCGGCCCCGGAGAGAAGCCGCTCCCAGATGCTCGCCGGTGGCACCGCGTCGGCGCCCCTGTTCCCTGGGCCGATCCCAGCCTCTTCCCGCATCCGGGTCGGGGCAATCGACCTTTGCAGGCCTGCGACATGTTCCCCGCGCAGGATCGTCTCTCCATCCGCCACCGGAAGCGCGGGGATGGCAACCGGATTGCGCAGGGTCCCATCATCAGGGAGATCGGGCCGGACCAGCGGTGGGGTCGGGCTTGCCGCCAGCCCCGGCCCGGCCCCGGACAGGAAAGGTGCCGGCCGTTCGCCAGCGACGGCAACCTCTCCAAGACCAAAGCCCGGAACACCGGCACCGCCATTGCCCCCATCGCCGGGCCTGGCCGCAGGTCCCTGCCCTGGGTCCGGCCAGGCCCGAAGAGCCTGCGCCGTGACGAAGGACCTTGCCGCGCGCGATCTGGTGCCCTCCGGTCGCCCACCCGGGCGCTCGGGACTGCCGGATTCTCCCCTGCTCCCAGGCCCAGACTCTCCCGCCCCGGCAAGGACAGGGGCGACCTCCCCGTCCGTATCCGCCGCGAATGCGATGGCCCCGGCGGACCCTTCCCCGCCCGGAAAAGCCGCCATCTTCCAGTCGCCGCCGCCCCCGAGCGGCTCGGAAGCCGACTGCGACGACAGCCCCGGTTCCCCTGCCAGGACCATGTCGCCCGACCCACAGGAAGACCGTGCGACGGCGCCCCGGTCCGCGCGACCGACCACCACGCCCCGACCGGCCGCATCCACCGGCCCGTCGGCCTCCGCCTCGCCGTCCATCGGCATCGCAGTGCGCCAGAGCAAGACCGGAACCGCCACCGAAACCATGCCTTCGGCCACGGGCGGGTCGTCCGTCGCCGCCCCGCCACCGGGTTCGGTGCCGTCCTCGGCCAGCGCAAGACTGAACCCTTCGCAAGACCCATCCTCCACCGGCGAGGCGGGCCCGGCACCGGACTTGGCCAGAGGGAGAGACGGGGACAGGACCAGGGCGCTTTGCATGATTCCACGACTTCTGCCGCATTTGCCCCGTTATCCCGGCAAGAAGTTACCCATTCTTTACTCCCCTCGCGGATCGTTGCGGAAAATCCGACCGATCCCGGAGACCCCGATGGACATCCAGCCGATCACCGCCCAGCCGCCCTCGCGCCACGACCAGCTCATGCACAAGGCCGAGGAGCTGGAGGCCACCTTCCTCTCCGAGATGCTCGCCCATTCCGGCCTGGGCGAGATGCAGGGCAGCTTCGGCGGCGGCCAGGGCGAGGCGCAGTTTTCCTCGTTCCTGCGCGACGAACAGGCGAAGCTGATCGTGCAGCAGGGCGGGATCGGGCTGGCCCAGCTGATCTTCGATTCGATGGTGAAGGCCGAAGACCATGCCGCTTGAAGCCCTGCTCGACCAGGCCGCCGCCGCGCTGATGGCAGGCGATCTTGCCGCCCTCGCGCGCCTCGCACCAAAGATCGAAGCCGCGCGAATCGCCCCGACCGACCGCGCCAGCGCCGAGCGGTTGCAGGCAAAAGCCCGGCGCAACGCCCGGCTGCTGGAGGCGGCGACCCGTGGCGTGAAGGCCGCGCGCCTGCGCATGACCGAGATCGCCCGCGGCCCGACGCTCACCACCTACGACGCGCGCGGGCACAAGGCCGAGATTGCACCGCTTGGCCTGACCCCTGCGAGACGCGTCTGATCTGTCTCAAATGCCGGGCATTTCCCGGACTGCGCTTAGGAATTGGTTAGCTGCTTTGAGGCTTCATCGTCCTTGCGTCCCATGCCGGGGCGGCGCTTCCCGGAAGACCGGCAAGCACGGACAGAAGCCCAATCTGCCACGCCTCGTGGCTTTCCGGCCGTGAAACCTGCGGCCCTCACGTGAAGGACTGAAACATGTCGTCGATCCTGACCAATACCAGCGCGATGGTTGCCCTGCAGACCATGAAGGGCATCAACGCCAACCTGAACAAGACCCAGGCCGACATCTCGACCGGCAAGTCGGTCGCCAGCGCCAAGGACAACGCCGCCGTCTGGGCGATCTCCAAGGTGATGGAATCGGATGTCGAAGGCTTCAAGGGCATCTCCGACAGCCTGTCCGTCGGTTCGGCCACGCTGACCGTCGCCCGCAACGCCTCGGAAACCGTGACCAAGCTCCTGACCGAGATGAAGGGCAAGATCGTCGCCTCCCAGGCCGAGAACGTCGACCGGACCAAGATCCAGACCGACATCGACGCGCTGACCAAGCAGATCGAATCGACCGTCGGCGCCGCGCAGTTCAACGGGCTGAACCTGGTCAACGGCTCGCAGACCACGGTCAACGTGCTGTCCTCGCTCGACCGCAGCCAGACCGGCGTGACCTCCTCGAACATCACCGTCGATGCGCAGAACCTGTCGACCAACGCGGGCGCCGCGCTGACGGCGGGGGGCGGCACCCTGTCGGCGGCCAGCGTCGTCACCGGCACGCCGGTCACGCTGGACGCCTTCGCCTTCCAGGGCGGCGCCGGGGCGCTGGCCGCGAACGATGCCACCGCCGACCCGGCCGACCTGACCGAACTGGTCGCGGGCGACAAGATCAGCCTGAAGATCGGCACGGTCGAAGGCAGCTATGTCGTGCAGAAAGGCGATACCGGCGATGCGCTGGTGGCGGGCCTCAAGGCCTCGCTGACCTCGAACGGGTTGTCGGACAGCGACTTCACCCTGACGCTGAACGCGGGCGAGCTGGAGGTGGCGAACAACACCAACCAGGCGGCGGCCATCTCGGCGACCGCGACGCGCGGCACCGGCGGCCTGGCCGGGCTGAACACCATCGACGTCGTCAACTCGCCCACCACGGCCCTGCAAGACATCGAGGGCATGCTGCAAACCTCGATCAATGCCGCGGCCTCCTTCGGTTCGTCGCAGAAGCGCATCGACATCCAGAACGAGTTCGTCGGCAACCTGACCGACTCGCTCAAGACCGGCATCGGCGTGATGGTCGATACCGACATGGAGGAAGCCTCGGCCCGGCTGCAGGCGCTGCAGGTCCAGCAGCAGCTTGCGACCCAGGCGCTGTCGATCGCCAACCAGCAGCCGCAGGGCCTGTTGTCCTTGTTCCGCTAAGCTTTTCGGGCCGCGGGGGTTGACCCTCGCGGCCCGGCCCACCCCAACGCTTTCGAACAGATGGACACCCCATGACCTTCTATTCCGCCATCAGCTATGCCCAACGCGCGGCGCCGACCCGGTCGCTGCGTTCCGTCGAATACGACCTGCTCGCGCAGGTGACGCAGCGCCTGCGCAGTGCCTGGACCAACCGGACCACCGATTTCCCCGCCCTTGTCCGCGCCGTGACCGACAACACGCAGCTCTGGTCCACGCTCGCCTCCGACGTGGCGCTGCCTGGCAACGGCCTGCCGCAGGCTTTGCGGGCGCGGCTGTTCTACCTTTACGAATTCACCGCGAAGCACAGCCGCGCCGTGCTGGACGACAAGGCCAGCGTCGAGGTTCTGGCCGACATCAACATGGCCGTGATGCGGGGCCTGCGCGGCGACGGGGGGGTGAAATGACCGGCCTCGTCCTGAAGCTCGGCCCGCATGAACGGGTGCTGATCAACGGCGCGGTGATCGAGAACGGCGAGAAGCGCTCGCGCCTCGCCATCATGACGCCCAACGCCAACATCCTGCGCCTGCGCGACGCGATCCACCCCGAGGAGGTGAACACCCCCGTCCGCCGGGTCTGCTATATCGCCCAGCTGGTGCTGACCGGCGATGCCAACCCCGACGAGGCGCGATTGCAACTTCTGCGCGGGATCGAACAGCTTTCGCAGGTGCTGACCGACTACGACAGCCGCACCCAGCTGACGCTCGCCAGCCGGGCGGTGATGGAGGATCAGCACTACCAGGCGCTGAAGGCGCTGCGGTCGCTGCTTCCGCGCGAGGAGCGGCTTTTCGCCGCCGGCCGCGCGTGAGCTTCCAGCCGGTCCTGCCGCTGTCGGGTTACACCGGCTGGGGGTTCCTCAAGCGCACGATGGCGCGGCAGCAGGCCGTGCAGCAGGCGGCTCCGGCACAACAGCGGGACGAGGCCTATTTTCGCGACCGGATCGGCAAGGCCGACACCGCCGAGAAGCTGGTCAGCGACAAACGGCTGTTGCGCATCGCCCTCACCGCCTTCGGGCTGGAGGGCGATGTGAACAGCAAGGCCTTCGTCCAGAAGATCCTGGAAGGCAGCACGCTGAAGGAGGGCAGTCTTGCCAACAAGCTGGCCGACAAGCAGTACCAGAAATTCGCCGCTGCCTTCGGTTATGGCGATTTCTCGGTGCCCCGGACCAAGCTGTCCACCTTCGCCGACGAAATCCTGACGCAGTACCGCGCCCGCAGTTTCGAGACGGCGGTGGGCGAGCAGAACAATACCTACCGGCTGGCGATGAACGCCGAACGCGAACTGCCGCTCCTGGCCGCCAGGACCAGCAGCGCGGAGGCGAAGTGGTACACGATCCTCGGCTCCGCGCCGCTGCGCGAGGTGATGCAGACCGCGCTGGGCCTGCCCGCCAGCTTCGCCTCCATCGACATCGACCAGCAGGTCTCGGTGCTGAAGGCGAAGACCGAGGCGGCGTTCGGCTCCGCCGACCCGGCGCAGTTCAAGGACACGAAGACGATGGATGCGCTGGTGCGCCGCTATCTCCTGCAGTCCGACATCCAGGCCCAGGCCAGCAACAGCTCCCCCGCCGCACGGGCGCTGGCGCTGCTGCAGCGGTGATTGGGCGGACTGCGGCAAATCTTAATCAATCCTGAACGTCCGCGCGCAACTTATTGAAATCACTCGCACGAATTTTCTGTCCACCGTGGACATCCCCGCCGAAGGCAGCCCCTTGCGGCCCCCGGATCACCCCTTCAGGCTCGCCTTCAACCGCTCGAAGCTCCCCACGATCCCCGTCTCCGGCGCCGCCTCGGCCAGGAACCCGTCCAGCCCCGGCCAGACCTTGATCGCCCGGTCGATCACCGGGTCCGACCCGGTCGCATAGAGCCCGGCCTGGATCATCATCTCCGCCCGGTCGTAGGCCCCCAAGAGCCGCCGCGCCTCGCCGATCAACCCGTTCTCCTCCTCCGTCGCCGCCTCCGGCAGCGAGCGGGAGACCGACCGGAGCAGGTCGATCGCCGGAAACCGCCCCCTTTCGGCAATCCGCCGGTCCATCACCACATGCCCGTCCAGCACCCCCCGCAGGATGTCGGCCACCGGCTCCTCCATGTCCGACCCGGCGACGAGGACCGAGAACACCGCCGTGATATCCCCCGCCCCCTCCGGCCCCGGCCCGGCACGCTCGGCCAGCCCCATGATCGCCTGCGTCAGCGAGGGCGGGAAACCGCGCAAGGACGCCCCCTCGCCCCCCGCCAGCGCGACCTCGCGGTGGGCCTCGGCGAAGCGGGTGACAGAGTCGACCAGCAGCAGCACATGCTTGCCCTGGTCCCGGAAGTGCTCCGCCACCGCCATCGCCGTCAGCGCGCACATCCGCCGCATCAGGGGCGACTGGTCCGAGGTCGCGGTCACCACCACGCTGCGGGCCATCCCCGCCGGGCCGAGCACCCTTTCGGTGAACTCCCGCAGCTCCCGCCCCCGCTCTCCCACCAGGGCGATGACGACGACATCGGCCGCCACCCCCCGCGCGAACTTGGCCAGCAGCGAGGACTTGCCCACGCCCGACCCGGCGAACAAGCCGATCCGCTGCCCGCGCACCAGGGGG
>NZ_JAYRPN010000050.1:0-3647 GCF_041911175.1 Tabrizicola sp. | reverse complement strand
GCCACAGCTACATGGCCAGGCCCGCAGGCCCCGCCGACTATGCGCTGAAGGAGCTGAACCTTGACTGGCAGGATGGCGGCGCCTATGCGCTTCTTGGCCCGTCTGGCTGCGGAAAATCAACGCTTCTCAATATCATATCCGGGCTTCTTCAACCATCCGAGGGGCGCATCCTGTTCGACGGCAAGGATGTCACCGCGCTTGCCCCCGACCGGCGCAACATCGCCCAGTTGTTCCAGTTCCCGGTGATCTACGACACCATGACGGTCTTCGACAACCTGGCCTTCCCGCTCAGGAACCGCGGCGTCGACGAGGCGCGGGTCAGGGCGCGGGTCGCGGCGATCGCGGCGATGCTCGACGTGACCGAGATGCTGCGGACCCGTGCCGCGAACCTCTCGCCCGACAACAAGCAGAAGATCTCGATGGGCCGCGGGCTGGTCCGGGAGGACGTGAACGTCATCATGTTCGACGAGCCGCTGACCGTCATCGACCCCCATCTGAAGTGGAAATTGCGCTCCAAGCTCAAGGAGTTGCACCAGCGCGTGAAGGTGACGATGATCTACGTCACCCATGACCAGACCGAGGCCCTGACCTTCGCCGATCAGGTCGTCGTCATGCAGGACGGCGAGGTGGTGCAGATCGGCACGCCGGTCGACCTGTTCGGCCGCCCCGCCCATACCTTCGTCGGCCATTTCATCGGCTCGCCGGGCATGAACGTGTTGCCGGCCGAGCTGCGCGACGGGGCCGCCTGGTTCAACGGCGTGCGCGTCGCGCTGGAAGGCGCCATCACCGCCGGCGACGGGCGGCACGAAATCGGCGTGCGCCCCGAATTCGTCAGCCTCGCGCCCGAGGGCGTTCCGGCGACGGTGCGCAAGGTGATGGACCTCGGCCGCCATTGCGTGGTCGAGGCCGTCGCCGGCGGCACCCGCGTCAGCGCCATCGTCGAGGGCGCGGTGCCGGGGCAGGGCGAGGCGGTGCACCTCGCCTTCCGCCCCGACCAGACCCGGCTTTACCGCGATGGCTGGATCGCGACCGACAGGGGGAGGGCGGCCTGATGCGCAAGGTCAACCAGAGGGGCTGGTTCTTCGTGCTGCCGGTGCTGGTCCTCGTGGCCTTCAACGCGCTCGTGCCGATGATGACCGTCGTCAACTATTCGGTGCAGGAAACCTTCGGCAACAACCAGTTCTTCTGGCACGGGCTGGGCTGGTTCCAGGACATCCTGCGGTCCGAACGGTTCCAGGCGGCGCTGGGGCGGCAGGCGCTTTTCACGCTGATGATCCTGGTGATCGAGGTGCCGCTGGGGGTGGTGATCGCCCTGTCGATGCCGCGCCGGGGGATATGGGTGCCGGTCTGCCTGGTGACGATGGCGCTGCCGCTCCTGATCCCGTGGAACGTGATCGGCGCGATGTGGAACATCTTCACGCTGCCCGACATCGGCCTGCTCGGCTACCTGATGAACCATGTGCTGGGCATCGACTACAACATGACGCAGGACCCGCTGGCGGCCTGGATCACCGTCATCGTCATGGACGTCTGGCACTGGACCTCGCTCGTGGTGCTCCTGTGCTACGCCGGGCTCGTCTCGATCCCCGACGCGTATTACCAGGCGGCGAAGATCGACGGCGCCTCGACCTGGTCGGTGTTCCGCTACATCCAGTTGCCGAAGATGAAGCAGGTGCTGACGATCGCGGTGCTGCTGCGCTTCATGGACAGCTTCAACGTCTACACCGAGCCCTTCGTGCTGACCGGCGGCGGCCCCGGCAACGCGACCACGCTGCTGTCGATCGACCTCGTCAAGATCGCGCTCGGGCAGTTCGACCTCGGGCCGGCGGCGGCGATGAGCCTGATCTACTTCGCGATCACCCTCTTCGTCTCGTGGCTGTTCTACACGCTGATGACGCGGAACGACGTGAGATAGGGGGTAGAAATGAAGAAAAGAGCCATTATCCCAATTCTCTACATCCTTTTTCTCATGCTGCCGATCTACTGGCTCGTGGCGATGAGCTTCAAGACCACGCAGGAGATCCTCGGGGGCTTCTCGCTGTTCCCCCGGGTCTGGACGCTGGCCTCCTACCGGACCATCTTCACCGATCCGACCTGGTATTGGGGATACCTGAACTCCATCCTCTATGTCACGATCAACACGGTGATTTCAGTAACCGTCGCCCTGCCGGCGGCCTATGCGTTCTCGCGCTGGCGCTTCCTTGGCGACAAGCAGTTGTTCTTCTGGCTGCTGACCAACCGGATGGCGCCGGCCGCGGTCTTCGCGCTGCCGTTCTTCCAGCTCTATTCGGCGGTCGGGCTCTTTGACACCCACATCGCCGTGGCGCTGGCGCATTGCCTGTTCAACATCCCGCTCGCGGTCTGGATTCTCGAGGGCTTCATGGGCGGCGTGCCGAAGGAACTGGACGAGACCGCCTTCGTCGACGGTTATTCCTTCCCGCGCTTCTTCGTGCAGATCTTCCTGCCGACGATCAAGGCGGGGGTCGGGGTCGCCGCCTTCTTCTGCTTCATGTTCTCCTGGGTGGAGCTTCTGCTGGCCAAGACGCTGACCGCCGTCTACGCCAAGCCGATCGCCGCCACGATGACCAAGACCGCCTCGTCGGCGGGCTACGAGCTGGGCCTTCTCGCCGCTGCGGGGACGCTCACCATCATCCCCGGCGCCATCGTCATCTGGTTCGTCCGCAACTACATCGCCAAGGGCTTCGCCCTGGGGAGGGTGTGATGCTTCGCCTCGCCGCCGCTCTCGGTCTTGTGCCCGGGCTCGCCGCCGCCCAGACCCAGGGCTGGGGCAATCTCGGCAAGCCCGTCGAGAAAGGCTTTTCCTGGACCGACCCGCTCTGGCCCGAGTTCTGGATGGCCTGGACGCCGGCGACGCTTGTCCTCTTCATCACCATCTTCTCGGCGATGGGCGTGCTGACCGTGCTCGAGATCCGCCACCCCGGCGGAGACGAACGCCGCGGCGTGCTCGGCCTCGTCACCACGCGCGGCGACCGGCTCTTCATCTCGCTTCTGGGCACCAGCTACATCTTCATGGCCTGGCTCTGGCTCGTCGGCATGCCGCTCTGGTGGCCGCTCGGCCTTTCGATCGTCTGGGCCGTCTTCGTCTTCGGCAAGGTCTGAGACCGGATTCCGTTTGGAGAAATACGAAGGGCTTCGTAGAAAGGGACCGAGGGAGGAACGGAACGCGACAAGGACCGGATGCCGACATGAGCGACAACAAGAAGAAGACCCAGTTCCTGACCGAGGTGGAGCTTGAGTTCATGACCAGGCTCTGGGAACTGGGCCAGGCCACGGTGCGTGACGTCCAGGACGCGCTCGCCCCGGCGAAGAAGCTCGCCTACACCTCGGCGGCAACGATCCTGCGGATCCTCGAACAGAAGGGTTTCGTGACCAGCACGAAACAGGGCAAGACCTTTATCTACCAGGCGACGCTGAGCAAGGACACCTACCAGTCGCGCTCGCTGAAGAACCTCTCGGAAAAGCTCTTCGACAACACCCCGGCGGCTCTCGTCGCCCGGCTTGTCGACGACTACGACCTGACGGAGGAGACGCTCGGCGAAATCCGGGCGCTGATAGATAAGAGGCTCAGGGATGATAAACGCTAGCACCCTTCTCGATGCCTATGTCGATGTGAACCTGCTTCTGGT
>NZ_JAYRPN010000049.1:0-3791 GCF_041911175.1 Tabrizicola sp. | reverse complement strand
GAGCTTGGTGGTGATCTTTGCGCCGTCATCGACGGTGGCGTCGTAGGCGAGCGCGGCGCGGGAGACGATGGAGGGGCCCCGGGCGACGACGATGCCAATAGCATCAGCGAGCGTGGCATCGACGGCATGTATGAGCACGGCCGTGGCGGTCTGCGCGCCATCGGTGCCGCCGCTGGTCGCCAGCTTGTATTTGCCGCTGGCGGTGATCTTCCCCAGCACGGAGCCGACCGGATAGGGCAGGCCCATCAGGAGGGTGACGGTTTCTCGGGTGTAATTCGGGTTGACCTCGTATTTGAGGACATCGCCGGGGCTCGGCGGTTGGGTCAGCGCGGGCATGTGTCAGTCTCCGGGTTGATGAAATGGGGACGGCGATCAGCGCGCGGCCTCGGCCGCGACCTTGCGGGCGGCGGCGATGAGCGGGCTGTCCTTCGCGGCAGCTGCGGCCGGGGCGGTGGCGATGATGCCCGCTGCATCGCTGCGGGCGGCAAGATCGGCCAGCACCCGGGCGCGCAGGGCGTCGGGTTTCAGGCCCTTGGTGACGGCATCGGCGGCGTCGATCTGAAGCCCAAGCCGGGCAGCCTGGGCGCAGACTTGTGCCACCTCAGCGGCCTCGGCGCGAATGGCGTCGGGATTGGGGTGGGCTTCGGGCACCGGGGTCGGGGCCGCTGGCGGAACCGGCGCCGACGATGCCGAGACAGTCGTGGGTGCGGGAACCGGATCGGTGGTCGTTGCGGACGGTCCCGGACGGGGCGCTTCCGTCGCCGCGGTTTCGGCGGCCGGGTTCGGGAGGTCAGTGGGCGTGGCGGTCATCTGTGGACCCTTTCTGCTGGGGGAGGTTGTGCCGCGCGGGGCGGCGGCGAAGGCGCGGAAGGCGGTGACCGGATCGGCGATTTCATCGGCGAGACCGGCGACGACGGCCTCAGTGCCACGGAACACGGCGGCTTCAGTGGCCAGCGCGGCCGCATGGGTCAGCCGATCCCCGCGACCGGCGGCGACGGTTTCGGCGAAGAGGAAGCGGACCACCTCCAGCTCGCGCTGCATCTGGTCGTGCACGGCTTGCGGAAGCGGCTGATATGGATTGGCGTCGACCTTGTGCGATCCGGCATGGATCAGCGTGACCGCGATACCCTTCTGGTCCAGCGCCCCGCTCAGGTCGCTGTGCAGCGCCACGACCCCGATACTGCCGACAGCGCCGGTGCGGGGCAGGACGATGCGATCGGCCTGGGAAGCGAGGGCATAACCCGCCGACAGCGCATGTTCGGCCACGAAGGCCTGCACCGGCTTCTGCGCCCGGGCGGCCCGGATGCAGTCGGCCAGATCGAAGGCCCCGGCGACCTCGCCGCCGAAGCTGTCGATGTCGAGCGCGATGCCGCGCACGCCGGGATCGTCCAATGCAGCCTGCAGTTGGGCGGCGATGCCCTCGTAGGAGGTCAATCCGGAAGATTGCCCGATCCACGCGCCCCGGTGCACAAGTGTGCCTGCAATTTCGATGACGGCGATGCCGTCGATCAAAGCGAATGGCTGGGTGCCGTTGCGCTGGTGACGCTGGGCGAGCTCATTGCCAAAGAGCGAGGCCCGGGCGGGCAGGGCGGCCTGTTCTACAGTCCCTTGAGGAAGGTCGATCCCCGCAAAGCTGATCTCCTGCCCGGCAATGCGCGGGCCCAGCCCTGACAGGAAAGCCAGCGCCTTGGCCGGATCGACCATCAAAGGCGTATTGAAGGCGCGCTGCGCGATCTGGGCGTGATGCATCATGCGCCCTCCTTGGGATCGGGATTCTCGTCGGAGTCGTCGGGCGGATCGCCGTCTGCGGTGTCGTCTGGCCGGGCGCCGCCATCGCTGCCGTCACTGATCGCACCGGCTTTCTGCGGGCCCGGTCCCTGCGCCGGGGATCCCGGCCGCCGGAAGTCGAGACCCAGCGCCGCTTCGCGTTTGCGTTCTGCGGCGATTTCCCGGTCGACCTGTTCGGCGTCGTAGCCCCGCTCGGAGATGGCTTGCGTGCGGGATTTCAGGCCCGCTTCGATCTGCAGGATCTCGGCTGAGGCATCCTTCATCGGATCGACCCAGTCCCATTTCGTCGGCAGCCAGGCGCAGGCCTGGTATTGCCGCCGCTGGCTGTCATAGCCCGGCAGGTCAAGGGCCCCCGACAGCACCGCCACATCCATCCAGTGCGCCCAGACCGCCCGGCAGAGCTGGAAGACCATGACCGAATGCTGGAAGGCCGAGATGCGGCGCCGGAAATCCACCAGCGCGATCCGGGTGTTGGAGAAGTTCCCCTTGGCCGTGTCGCCGGTCATGTAACCATAGGGCACGCCCAGCGCCGCGCCGATCTGCAGGAGGGTCCGGTACTGGAAGGGCTCATAGGTGCCACCCGAGTCTGGCGTGGCGGGGGTGGTGACATCCTCGCCGGGATCGAGGCGGACCACCTGGCCGGGCTCCACCTCCAGATCGTCTTCGGCCGGGTCCAACGGGGTTTCCGGGGCGGGCGAGGTGATGAACATCGCGAACATCGCCGCGATCTTCTTCCGCTCCAGCTCGGCGTCATCGTAGAGGTCGAGGGTGAACAATTTCACGATGGCCGGGGCAAAGCGCGACACGCCACGCAACTGTCCGGCCTCGACCGGATCGAGGACATGGATCACCTCCGAGGCCGGGACGCGGACAGTTTCGCCCGCGAGGCCGGGGTCGGTCAGGTCGCCCGGGTGGCGGCGCAGGAAGTGATAGGCGACACGGCGACCGATGCCGTCGAACTCGATGCCCTGGCGGATCAACCCCGCGCCGGGCAAGGTGCGGTTCATGTCCAAGGGCAGCATTTCCGCGGGCAGCATTTGCAGTTGCAGGGGCACGGTCAGACCGTCTTCCGCGCGGCGGGGCCGGATGCGGAGGAACACTTCGCCCGACAGGAACACTTCGCGCGCCGCCCGGCGCTGCAACCCGTAGAAATCGGTCAGCCCCTCGGCGTCGGCATCGTCGGTCCAGGCCAGCCAGAGCGCCTGCAGTTCTTCCTTCCTGGCAGCATCGGCGATGGTCGATGACGGCTTGATGCCATCGCCAACGACATTGCTGGCGAAGCTTTCCACAGCATTGGCTGCATAGCCGTTGTTCCGGACCAGCCAGCGCGCCCGGGCGGTGATCGTGTCGCCGGAAGCTGCGATCAGCGTGTTCACATGGGCGCGGCTGGCCCGGAACCCGCGCAGGCGACGATGCGCTTGGGCCGCATCGAACCCGCCGATGATCGAGCCGAGCCGCTGGCGGAAAGCGTCAAACCCCATGGATCACAGACCCTTCGAGGCGACGGTGCCCCAGCGGCGGCGGCGCGGGGTGCCGGTGGTGATCGTGGCGATCCGGCCCTCCAGATCGGCAATGGCGTTGGCCAGTTCCGCGTCCGAGCCATAGGTGATGGTCTTGCCGTCATAGCTGACCGAGCGGACGCCCGCGTAGCGCGCCTCCTGCAGCGCGGCCAGAAGCGCGCGCATCCGTTCCAGATCCATCTCAACCCCTCATGATGCTCGGTGTGTAGGCCCGACGCTTGCGCCGCGGGGTGGTTGGTGTTCCCGCCTTGGGCGCAGTCGGCTCCGCAGGTTCAGCCGGTGCGACCGGCTCGGCCGCCGGTCGGGTTTCCACCCCGGCCTGCGCCTCCAGTCGCCGCCAGGTCGCCTCGTCCCAGCGATCAGCGCCCATGATCCAGGCCGCCGCCCTTGCATAGACGCGGGTGTCCAGCGCCTCGTTGCGTTCGCGCATCTTCTGCCATTCCTGGTGGGCATAGCCGCGCTTGTTGCGCACGGTAACCAGCT
>NZ_JAYRPN010000048.1:0-42595 GCF_041911175.1 Tabrizicola sp. | reverse complement strand
TGCGCCGCCAGGCGCGCGCGCCGGGCTGGCCGTGGAAGAGGCCGAGCATGTGGCGGGTGATCTGGTGGAGCCGTCCGCCGGCGGCGAGGTGGCGGGCGACATGGGGCCGCATCCGCTCGACCACCTCGAGCCGGTCCGGCCCGGGGCCTGCGTCGAAGATTTCGGCGTCGGCCTGCCCGAGGATGTCGAAGGGGGCGTGATAGGCGGCGCGGCCGACCATCACCCCGTCCAGCCCGGCGTCGAGGAAGGCCCGCGCCTCTGCCAGCGAGTCGATGCCGCCGTTGACCGAGATGTGCAGATGCGGGAAGGCCCGCTTCATCGCCAGGACGAGCGCGTAATCGAGCGGCGGAATCTCGCGGTTCTCCTTCGGCGACAGACCCTGGAGCCAGGCCTTGCGGGCGTGGATGGCAAAGCGCGTCACCCCGGCCGCGGCGACGGTTTCGAGAAAGCGCGGCAGCACCTCCTCCGGCACCTGGTCGTCGACGCCGATCCGGCATTTCACCGTCACCTCGGCGGGCGAGGCCGCGATCATCGCGGCGACGCAGTCTGCGACAAGCCCCGGCCGCTCCATCAGGACCGCACCGAACGCGCCCGACTGCACCCGGTCCGACGGGCAACCGACGTTGAGGTTGATCTCGCCATAGCCGAACCCGGCGCCGATCCGCGCCGCCCGCGCCAGCTCGCCCGGCTCCGACCCGCCGAGCTGGAGCGCCAGCGGCTGCTCGGCGGCATCAAAGCCGAGAAGCCGGTCGCGGTCGCCGTGGATCACCGCCGCCGCCGTCACCATCTCGGTGTAGAGCAGCGCCCGGCCGCTGATCTGGCGGTGGAAGAGGCGGCAATGCCGGTCGGTCCAGTCCATCATGGGCGCAATCGATAGTCTATATGATTGATTTTCTGTCATTTTTCTTGTATCTTCAATCCGTTGGCACAGTTTGTGTCCACGCCAGACTACGCCCTGATAGCCCCCAATATCCCCTGTTTCGACGACTCACTGCACACATAGCGCACACGAAAATGGCCTCGATCACCAAGCTTCCCTCCGGTGCTTACCGGGTCCAAGTCAGACGGAAGGGCCGCTACGCGAGCGAGACGTTCCTGCGCCGTGACGACGCCCAGAAATGGGCGCGCCAAGCCGAGACCCTGGTCGATCAGGGGCTTCCGCCCAACCGATCGTCCGTGGCCCGCCTGCACACTTTCGGTGACCTGGTTGACCTTCATATAGCCGATATGTGCGCCGTAGGGAAACCACCCCGACGCAGCAAGGCGGCGACACTCGCGACGCTGAAGCGCGACCTCGGGAAAGAGAAGATCGGGCATCTCGATCGTCACAAGCTCATCGAGTATGGCCGCAAGCGTGCGGACCAGGGTGCCGGGCCCGTGACGCTCGGCATCGACATCGGCGTCATCAAGATGATCCTGACCCATGCCGCTGCCGTCCACGGGCTAGAAATTCGCGTTGAAGGCGTCGATCTGGCCCGCGTAGCGCTGAAGCGGCTTGGTCTCATCGGCAAGGGTATCGAGCGTGACCGACGCCCGACGACCGCTGAACTGAGCCGCCTCTTCCGCTGCTTCGACGAGAATACGCGTCTGACGATGCCCATGACGCGCATCGTGCAGTTCGCCATCGCGACCGCGATGCGGCTGGACGAAATCTGCCGCGCCGACTGGGGCGACCTCGACATAGACCGCCGCATGCTCCTGATCCGGGACCGCAAGGACCCGCGCAACAAGGCCGGCAACGACCAGCGGATCCCGCTCTTCGCAGCCACGGGGTTCGATGCCTGGGCCCTCGTTATGGCGCAGGCCAAGCATCTCGGAAAGGCGAAGGGTGCGATCTTCCCCTACAACTCCAAATCCGTCGGGACAGCGTTCCGGCGCGCATGCGCCGATGCTGACGTCAAAGACCTCCACTTCCATGACCTCCGCCACGAAGGCACCAGCCGCCTGTTCGAGGTCGGCCTGTCCATCGAACAAGTTGCGCTGGTGACCGGTCACAAGGACTGGAAGATGCTCCGACGGTATACCCATATCCGGCCCGAGGCACTGCATCGCCTCGTGGCAGCGCGGGCGCCCTACCCAGCGGAGAATTTCGCGGCCGAGTGAGATCTCCGAACCGGCGGCCTATTGAATTCGACCGACTGGCAATCTCAAGTCCAGTTTCGGATCTGGCACAGCGAGCCACAACGTGAGTCGCCTTCAGCACGGAAGGCACTGCAATCCCTAGGATTACTTCGCGCGAACACCCACCATTTTGATTGATACCGACGACTGCCGCGGCTACGGTCTCAGAAAGCCCAGAAATTGGGCGCGCATGATTTCCATGCGCATCGACCGATGACGGGAGAGCATGGTGAGCAACGACAGGTCGGAGCTTCGTTGGGGGGTCGAGCAGAGGCTCGAGTTCATCGAGTTCCGCCTGTTCTGGGAGGGGCATGTGAACCGTAGCGATGTGATGGAGCAGTTCGGCCTGTCGGTGAACCAGGCGTCATCCGACCTGAGCCGCTACATCGGCCTCGCGCCCAACAACATGGACTACGATCGCAGCCTGCGGACCTATGTGCGCCAACCAGCCTTCAGACCGGTGTTCGACAAGCTCGATGCCGCTCGATACCTGGCCCAGCTGCGGTCGGTCGCTGACGGCATCCTCGATCAGGATGAATGCTGGATCGCTGGCCTGCCCGACTACGATCACGCTCCCACCCCAGCGCGAGGCGTCGATCCTGCAACCCTTCGGTCCGTGGTCGATGCGATCCGCCGATCTGAGGCGATCGAGGTGCAGTATCAGTCCCTCTCCAACCCGGGGCCTCGCTGGCGCTGGATCGCACCACATGCCATCGCCTTCGACGGCTTCCGCTGGCACGCCCGCGCGTTCTGCCTCACTGACGAGGTGTTCAAGGATTTCCTGCTGTCGCGGATCCTCGACATCCGCGGATCGCGCGCGTCCGACGTTCTGGCCGAGAACGACGTGGACTGGCACACCTTCGCAACGCTGGAAATCGGCCCCCATCCTGCCTTGTCCGATACGCAAGCCAAGGTGATCGCGCTCGACTATGGCATGCAGGGCGGCAAGGCGGAGATCAGGGTCCGTCGGGCGTTGCTCTACTATGCGCTTCGGCGACTTGGGCTCGATACAGATCCTGTCGCCCGGAAGCCTCATGACCAGCAGATAGTGCTTTTGAACCGTGACGCGATCCTCGGCCGCCAGGGTCAGGCAGAGGGGCAGTAGGATTTTCCATGAAAGCTTTTGAATTCGATCACAACCTCATCGACTACTATGCGCGCTTCTCGCGGTCGTTCAGCACCATCCGGGCACCGGACATCGCCGCCGAAGTCACGCGCCAATATGACGACGGCCGCTTCTGGCCCGACGCCCTTCTTTCGCTCAATCCCAGGTTCCTGTCGGGCCCCACGGTGGATGACCTTGTCGCATCGGGGGATATCGACGACGCAACGGCCCGGATTTTCAGGATCGGCGCCACGCCCATCCGGTTTCACCGTCATCAGGCGCAGTCCATCGCCAAGGCGCGGGCGGGCCAAAGCTTTGTCGTGACGACCGGCACAGGCTCAGGGAAATCCCTGTGCTTCTTTGTCCCTGTGGTCGATGCCATCGTTCGTTCGCGCAAGGCCGGGCAGCCACGCAAGACGCGTGCCATCATCGTCTACCCGATGAACGCTCTGGCAAACAGCCAGATCAAGGAAATCGATAAGTTCATTTCCCAATCCGGCTTGCCGGAAGAGCTGAAGCCCGTGGTGCGACGCTACACGGGTCAGGAGAGCCAGGAAGAGCGCCAGCGGATCGCTGACAATCCGCCCGATATCCTGCTCACGAACTTTATGATGGCCGAACTTCTCCTGACACGGCAGGACGCGCTTGATACCAAAGTCATCGACAATGCCAGCGGGCTCGAGTTCATCGTGCTCGACGAATTGCATACCTATCGCGGGCGCCAGGGCGCCGATGTGGCGATCCTCGTGCGCCGTCTTCGGAACCGCTGCGCACCGGCCAAAGCGCCGATCTGCATCGGCACATCGGCCACCATGGCAAGCGAGGGATCAGAGGCCGGTCGCGCGAAAGCAGTGGCCGATGTCGCCTCGCGCCTGTTCGGGGCGTCGATCGGCCCTGATGCCGTCATCGACGAGTCCCTCCAGCGCGCGACGGATGACCGCCTGAAGCTGGAAGATGTTCGGCCACAGCTTGCGCCAGCCCTTGGAAGCGGCCTGCCGGAAACACTGACGGATGAGGCGCTTCGGCGCCATCCCCTCGCTGTTTGGGCCGAGCTGGCGATCGGGCTTGATGACGGCCAGGAACTGAAGCGCAAGAAGCCTGTCCCCTTCGACGATGCTGTAGAACAGCTTGCGCAGGACAGCGGCCTCGACAAGGAGGCATGCCGAACCGGCTTCGAGCAATTCCTGACCCGCGTCAGCCTACCGGAAACGGAGCGCGGCGGCGCAGGGTCCGGCGCGTTCCTCGCATTCAAACTGCACCGCTTCATTTCCGGTGCCGGAGAGATTTTCACGACGCTGACCGGTCGCCCGAGGCGGGTTCTGTTCGAAGGCCAGCTGGAGGATCCCGATGCCCCCGGCCATCGCCTCTATCCGACGCGGTTCTGCCGCGAGTGCGGTCACGAAGTCCATGTCGTCACGAAATCAGAGGATGCCGACGGGCTGCGTTTTCTGCCCAGAAACATCGACGACACCCCCATCCAAGACCCGGATGGCGATATCGCGGGCTATCTGACACCCGTTGGCGGAACTGACCCGGACTACGCTTTCACCGGCGAGGTAGAGACCTATCCGGAAGATTGGCGCGAAGAGCGCAATGGCGTCGAACGCCTGCGCGCCAACCGGAAGGGCCGACTGCCGGAGCAGGTCACGGTGCGACCCGATGGACGCTACAGTCCGGACGGGCTCAGTTTCTGGTTCATCCCAGGCAAGTTCGGGTTCTGTCCCTGCTGCCTCGATCAACCCCAGGCCATCGGCTTTCAGGGCGCGATGGATGCTGCGGATGATGTCGCCACGCTCCCCCATGGCGCGCAGCGTCGGCTCCAGCCTCGGGTTCAGTTCCCAGACGCCCGGAGCCTGTTCCGTGGCGAGGCCCATCTTCTGCAGCCGACCCAGACGACGCAGACGCAAGGTCCGGTCAAACTGCCGCCGCACCTCCTGCGGTTCGGCACGCAGGTCGAGCAGACCGTCCTCGGCCTCCGCGATCATCGCGCGATCGATCTGGGTGAGCCGGTCCTGGTCGACCTCGGCCACAAGCTTGCGGGTCTGCTCGCGTTCCGAGACCGGGCCAAGTTCCAGAGTCGCAAGCGCGCTCGCCCGCTCCCGGATGCCATGGGCGAGGTAGTCGCCATTGATGACGAGGGTTTCGCCCTGATCATCGCGACCACGCACGATGACATGGACATGGGGATGGCCCGTGTTGTGGTGGTTGACGGCGACCCAGTCGAGCTTTGTGCCGAGGTCGGCTTCGACGCTGCGCATGAGGTCGCGGGTATGCCCTGTCAGGTCGGAAAGTTCCGCGGCATCCTCGGGCGCGATGATGAACCGGAACTGATGGCGATCGTCGCGACCGCGCGCGAGGAAGGCATCGCCATCGGCTTGATCCTCGGTCGCGGAATAGAGACGTCCCGGCGCGCCGTCGCGGGATGTGCCGTCGCGCTGGATGTAGCGCAGATGGGCGGCCCCCTTCCCGCTCTGGCCCGCCTGCCGGACATAACGGGTTTTCACCACGACCCGGCGCATGCCCGGCGCGCTGTGTCGCCAGCCGCCCGAGAGGCCACGGGCGCGGACGAAGGCCGCGCCCCGCCCGCGCCGGACGCAGGCCCCTTCCGCACGCCGGCCCGCCGCCTTCGCGCCCTTCCCGGCCGAATTGGAAGCGGAACGCGAGGCGCTAAAGGGCGCGCGCGCCGCGCCGCGCGCGAGTCGGTTGCTGTGCTGGCGGGCGAGCTTCTTCGCACGGGTCAGAAAGCTCTTGGCCTTGCCCGCTTTCGGACTGTCCGATCGGATGGCCCCCGGCCGCGGCTCGAACCGGTTCTCGTCATCGCCGCTCATGGAGCCGTCCGGGGATCAAGGGGCGCTTGCGGGCAAAAAACGTGGCACAGTGCCGCAAATAGCCGCTAAAATTCAGTGACTTGCCGCACAGCGCGGCACCACGGCCCGGAAAACAGGGTGCCACATCCGAGCCCCGAAAACAGTGTGCAGACAAGGGCTTGCCCGGAAACCGACGCCTTGGGGTGCCGGTTTCCTTTATCTTGCCCTCCGCCTTCCCTGCCTTTTCGGCTTCTGCCGCCGGGATCGCAGCCAGGCGTGTCTTCCCCGAACCGGTCAAATCCTGGTGGCATTCCGATGCCGTGCATGCGCTCATGGGCCACCCGATCCCGCGCCCCGCGTCACGAAAATCCCGTCCGCCGGGGCTGCGGATCCCGGCGCGCTTCCCGGCATGCCAGGCGCGATTTGCTGCTCGGACCGCACAACGAACAGCGCCGCATCGCGCCAGTCCGGCGGCAGAGCTTGCGCAACGATCTGCGCCTCCGATGGAGTCCCGCTGCCGAGAAGACGGGCGAGTGCCGCCACATAGGCGCGTGTCTCGGCTGGCAAGGCACGCCCGGTTTCGAGATAGTCGTCGTAGCGACCTGGACCGGCATTGTAGGCGGCCAGCATGGCAGCGACATTGCCGTAGCGGTCCCACATCTCGCGCAGATAGGCGGTCCCGGCGAGGATGTTGTCGCGCGGATCATGGGGGTCATCTCTGAGCCCGTGGCGCGCGCGCAAGGCGGCCCAAGTGCCAGGCATGACCTGCATCAGCCCCATGGCTCCGGCATGGCTGACGGCGCCGGGATCATTGGCGCTTTCGGCGCGCATCACCGCGACGATCCAGGGTGCCGGGATCCCGAAACGCTGTGCAGCCTCGGCAATGAAGGCGCCATGGGGATGCGCCGCGATCTGCGCCGGAACGGGCTCTGCATGCGCGATGGCCGGGCCTTGGCTGAACGACAAGAGGGCGCAAATGAGCGCAACGATGTGACAGTGCCGCATCGCCGTCAGTCCCGGTCTTCGCGGGGTTTCGGACGATTCCAGTGCAGCGACCAGGCGGCACCGGCGTCATCGTCGCGAAAGAGATTGGCGCGGATCGGCTGCGGCAGAGCGGGATCGTCGAGCAGGACCGAGAGGTGCTCACCAGCCTTCTCGCCGCTGCGCTTCCAGGCGGCTCCGACCTCCGGACCCTCTGCATCATCGGCATGCACCCGGTAGGCCGGTGCGTTCTCGGCCTCGCTGTTTTCCACCGGGACGAGGGCAAGCGAGAGGTCGAGTGTGAGCGTCCGGAGCTGTCCGGTGAAGCCCGTTTCTTCGCGGGTGAACTGTCCGATCTGTGACATGTCAGGTCTCCTCTGTTTTGGGTTGGTGGGTTGTCAGGGGTGGATGAAGCGCCCGTCTCGGGGCTCGGCTGCGTCGGAAGCCACCCAGATCGGGCGCGCCATGCCGATGACGGCGTCAGCCGGGAGCGGCCCGAAATACCGACCATCGAGGCTGTCCCGGACCTCGCGGTTCATCAGGAAGATTTCGCCGTCCTGAAGCAGGCGGCAGCCTTGCCAGTCGGGCAGATCGCGACCGCGCCGATCCCGCGGCAGCGCCTCGCCGAGGACGACGTCATCGACGGTGATGGTTGCGCCGCTGCGGCAAATGCGATGTCCCGGCAGGCCCGCGACATACTTCAAGAGCGGGACATCCGCGCCGATGTAGCCACGCGTAACCATGAACGCGGCAAGAGGCGCAGGCGGCATGACCGCGACGAGGTCGCCGATTTCGAGCCCGGTCGGGCGCTCGACCCAGTAGAGTCCGGGCGGCACGCTGGCAGACGCGTTCCAGATCAGCCACGCCGGCAGAACTGCGACGGACGGAGCTGCAAGACTCGCCAGACCCATCGCGGCCAAGAGGAGGATCACGGGACGCTTCATGGCCAGATCCTGCGCCGCGCAAGCCAGGCCGCATGCCGCGCCGAGGAATAGACCGACGTGGACTGTCCGGCCGCCAGGCGATTGTGGACATGACGCCAATGATCCGGCGCGACGGCGGTCGGATCGATCCCGAGGGCTTCGATGGCGTCGATGATTTCCAGTGTGCGCTTGACCCTCGGCCAGCCATCGAGCTGCAGCAGGATTTCGGCACCGGGATGCACGAAACCGAGCGTCTGGAAGGGCTCGGTGCGGAAGACCGCGCGCAGGATGACGAGCCGTGCCGCGACGGTTCCGTGCTCATTTCCGGCCCAACGGACGCAGCCGAAGATCGCGCCGGAGGCAAAGCCGACCCTGCGTCTTTGCCTGTCGATCACCTGTTCCCGGCACGGGTGGCCGAAGCGGATCCACTGCTCGACGCGGCGTCGCTGGAACGTCAGATCGACCCACGTGATCGATGAGATGGGCTGGTCGTGCGTCGTGTGTCCGTGGCGCTGCGGCGGGAATTGGCCAGTCATGACAGGGCTCGCTCTGCAGCGGAAAGACCCCGACCGAGCAGGTTGCGCGGCATCGTGCCGAGGGTCTTGCTTCTCTGACCGGCCAAACCCTCGACGCGGCCCGACAACTCGACGGCGAGATCGAAGGCAAAGGTTGGCTTCCTGACCCCGCCCCTCGGGCTGTAGAGCGCGCGGATCATGGGCGTGCCCCCGGCTTGCCGAGCGGCAGTTCGGGCTCGTTCGCGGCGGCTACATCGCCTCCGCTTCCCCTGCGGCGATGCCGTGCCTTCAGCGCAGCACCGGTCCGCGAGATGAGGGTTTCGACAGCGGTCCTGCGCTCTTCAAGGTTAGAATCTTTGTTAGACTCTAAGTTAAGGGCGCGATTTTCTGTTGTGGTGCAGGTGGTTAAGCCCGGTTTCGGTTCCCGATAGCACGAGCCCCGGGTTCCTGATGGCACGATACCCCGGGTTCCCGATGGCACGAGGCCGTCCACAGGTTTTCCACAGGACGCGGCAGGCTCGAAGGCCAGCAGCATGCGGCCGCCGGTTTCGATCTCGGTGAAGAGGGCATAGCCGGGCAACGGCTGGCGGCGGATGATGTCGCGCAGCTCGAAGGCAAAGCGCTTGAATGGCGAGAGGCTTCCGGATTTCTCATGCAGGTGACGGAAATCGAAGCGCCAGCCACCCGCCTGTCGCCCGCCATGTTTGCGCACAAGGCGGTAGAGCCAGCGGTCGAGGCCGCCTGTCAGATCGAAATAGGCGCGGTCGATAGTCAGGATCAGCGCGTCATCGAGGACGGCACGGTAGAACCAGTCCGGGACGATCAGCTCGATGCCGTCAGGTCGCCCCCTCGCGTCGCTGCGTTCATGCCATTCGTTGATCCAGGAGAAGCGATGACGCCGCCCCTCGGCGGGCTGGCGGATCGTCGTCGCCACCGTGGTCGATTGCAGCCGGTCCAGCGCGGCCTTCAGGCGCTGATAGTCTCGAAGCGACGTCCCGCGCCTGGTGAAGTTGAGAATCTCATAGGGTGTGGCCGCCATCAGCCGCGATGTGCGCAGGCCTGCATCGCGCGCTTCGACGATCTGGCTCGCTGCCCAGATCAGGATGTCGGCATCCCAGATCGTGGCCATGCCGTGGTCGGGCACGGCCTCGACCCGGATCGCGACATTGCCCGCCACGAAATCGATGGGGCGGATGCGCGGCGACTTGGACAAGGAGAAGAAGGGATAGGCCATGAGATCCTGCGCGTCACGTGGGGCGAACTCCCCCGGAAGCGCCCGAAAGAGGTCGAGTTGGCCGCGCTCGGAGGCGCTGCGGGGCGTCGGGGGCATGAGGAACCGGAAGGCTCGTCAGCGCGTCGCGCGCGCTGGCACGGCATACGGCGACGCCGTCAGGCGCTTGGCCGGCAGGACCTGCCCGCGCGGATCGGAGGTCGAAGTGACCGAGCCGCGCGCAACCCAGGCCGTCAGATCATCGACCGAATAGACGACGCGCCCGCCGAGCTTGTGATAGGCGGGGCCGGTTCCGTAGGTGCGGTGCTTTTCCAGCGTGCGCGCCGACAGGCTGAGGAACGTGGCCGCTTCCTTGGTGCGCAGGTAGCGTGGCGGCAGAACGGCGAGATCGGGTCGCATGGATGGGGCCTCCGTGGGTCTGTGGAAGGCCGTCGGCAAAGGAAGGCCTGTCCCGCGCAGGCTGGCGAAGAAGGACCGGAGAGGGGGATGAGGAAGGTTGGGGGTGAAACTATCCTACTCCCCTCGGCGGTTAGCCTCAGGGGCTGGGGTTCAACAGCAGGTGAGAGGTTCCGACTACCCGGGCCGCTTGGTTGCGATAAACAGCTTTGCGGACCCTCGGAACCTTCGCTGCTGGGCCCTATCTCCGCTGCACTCGCGAAGGCACTCGGGAAGAATGGCGGGAAGCGGCCCAAAGTAGCGACAGCATTGCGGTTGCCGTTAGGTACAAAACGAACATTCGAGCAACTCCCGGCTAGTTTGTCCCGCAAATGGACTAGCATTCAACTGCCTGCGCCGTCTGGAAGTCTTTCTTGACTGTCTGCACTGGCCGACTTCGCAAACTCCACTTCCATTGAAACAGCAACACCGCTATCAAAGCAGCCAGGCCGTCGCTAAAAGTTGGTTCACGCATATGACAAAGCGCAGCAAGACCGAAGAAGCAGGCAAGAAGGCTAAGTCCTCTAACGAACCCACAGCTGTCAAGTCGTCAATTACCTCTACGGTTGATTTTTATCGAGACGATCTACCAAGAACGCTCTTTCCGTTACGGACTAATTTGTTTCTGATCGAGAATGGCGAGGCGGATATCCAAGCGTTTATTGAAAAATGCTTGGACGCCGAGGAGAAAGCACATGCATTTTTACCTCAGCGACGTGTTTATGCTGCCAAGCCCTCTTTTCATCTGAGAAGGACCGTGAAGCTTGACGTTGTTAGCGAATATTATCTGTATGATGTGGTGTTCAAGAATCGCGCGAAGTTTCGAAAGCCATTTAGCGACCATCGTAGGCACTTTGGATATAGATTTGATTCTGGAACACCGATATCAGCGACATCGGCATACCGGGCCTTCAAGAGCGCAATTGCGCAGTATTCCAGTGAATTTAAGCACTTCATAAGCCTAGATGTAGCGTCATACTTTAATTCAGTTTATCACCACGACCTTGTGAACTGGATTCGCGAATTAGGTGTTGATGAAGACGAGGTAAATGGTTTCGGTCAAATGCTTCGTGAGATCAACTCGGGAAGGTCTGTGGACTGTCTGCCCCAAGGGCTGTATCCGGCCAAAATGATTGGAAATGACTTCCTTCGATTTGTTGAAAACTACCATGGGATAAAATCGGATCGAGTGATCCGTTTCATGGATGATATTTACCTGTTTTCGAACAGTGAACAGACCATCATGAACGATTTCACATTAGTCCAGACAATTCTGGGAGACAAGGGGTTATCGATTAACCCACAAAAGACCAGTCGAACGTCAGCACAACATGTCAACCTTGAGAAGCAGATTGACAAAGCAAAAGAGGATCTTTTGCGAAAACGGCGCCTCATACTAGAGGTCGGCTATGGCGATCAGGCCGAGACAAAGGAATTTTTGCTGAGAACGCCGCTTACGAAGGAGGAAGTAAGCTATTTGACTCAAATTCTCGCGCAACCTGAGATCGATGAAGAAGATGCTGAACTTATCTTGACGATGATGCGCGAGAACACAAAGAAGGTTGAGGCAAGATTGCCAGATATCATCCAGCAGTTTCCCAATCTGTCAAAAAGCGTTCATTCGTTCTGCTCAGGGATCAAAGATAAAGAGGCGCTCGCTGATATCCTTGTCGATATTCTGGAGAAATCGGCTAGGCTTCTGGAGTTTCAACTTTTTTGGTTTGCAGCGATCCTCGAAGATCACTTAATGTCAACCAGCAAGACATCTGCTCTAATCGACCTAATTTTCAATCATCCCTCAGCAACGCCTATCACAAAGGCTCGTGTGCTAGAGATCATGGATGCTCGATTTGGATTAACAGAGCTGCGAGCGAGTATTCTCTCCACCGGGCAGTCTGACTGGCTGGGGTGGGCATCAGCAGTTGGCAGTCGGAGCCTGAAGCCTGGAAGCCGAAATCATACATTGAAGTATTTCGGGAACTGCTCTCAGATAAATCATCTGATAGCAACTATTGTCATGAAGTAACATTTATCTAGCCGGAACAGCTCGACACATCGATTTGACCTGCATTCTTCTTCTCCTGGCAGTGACGGAAAACAATGACGCATCGAGGGGCAAACACAATTACACGCAACAGCGCTGCGGTGCGCCTCTTTGGCCGGTTTGGGGAACGTCGCTCCACTTGCCTACTGGTCTAACGACCGTCCGCAAGGGGCCGGCCTTTACGAGGCGCTCCCCGTTGCACGCGCGAATACCGTCTGTTCGGTCTCGGTCGGTTTGGGCTCCCTACGATCGTATGCACCCCCAGACTGTGCAAGGTGCACCCTACGGCTTACGGCGGTGCCGCAAGAGGCCGAGATACCCGCCGCCGATCAGGGCAGAGGCATTGCGGGCGAGCGCGATGACGGCGGCCCGCAGCGGGGATGTCTTCCATGGTTCACCCAGGACGCGCCGTTCACCGTAGAGCGCGATACCGATCTCGCGGTAGCTCGCGCCCGCGGCACGCCCGTCGGCGGCCTGCATCATCGGGCGGAACCGCTGACGCTGGTAGGGGGTCATGCGGGTGTCCCGCGGGACCGGGCGCGCCTTCAGCGTCTGCCAGAACCGCTGGATCGCTTCGATCCGGCCGGGCAGGTCGTCATCAAGGGGCAGCACCATGGCCATGGGCCCGGCGTCGGTGCGCCCCGCCATGTTCAGAAAAGGCACGGAGCCATCCGTGCCGAAAGCGCCATAGCGCCCTTCCTCTGCGTCCGCCTGCGACGGCAGATCAGGCGCAATGGGCCGCGGCAAGGGGGGCCGGAAACCTGGGGCCTCGCCCAGAAGCACGGTGCCCGGATTGGCGTGAGGTGACCAGATCACCGGCTGGTCGAGGATGGAGAGCCTTGGGTCGGCCGGAAAATCGTAGGCCCCAGCGATGCTGGGCTTCCTCCTCGAACGGGGCACGCTCGGCCATTTGTGTCACGATGTCAGCGAAGCGCGCCTGATAGTCGAGATCGCGGCGCAGGCATTCCCAGGCGATGCCTTCAACCGAAAGCTCATCAAAGAAGTCATAGGAGTCGTGGTTCCACCACTTCGATGTATCCGGCCCCATCTCTCAACCCTCGACAGAGTCAACACACGTATGAGGCGAAAAGATTCCAGCGCAAGGAAGCTGGGAAAAGGCACGGAAGGATGCAGAAGATGATGCCGTTGCAGCATCACCTCGCGCAGGGGCTCACGGGGTTCCGGAACGCGGCCCCAGCAGCTGCCGATAGCCACTCTGCGTCATCCAGCGCGCCCGCGCCAGATGGCTGTCATGGACCCGCCGCGCGCGATCGGGTTCGCGGACAGGGTCGATCCCGAAGAGGACCTCGACGGCCTCGGTCCAGGCCGCGCCATCGGCTGTCGCATCGAGAAGCCGCATGTAGAGCTTGATGTGCCTGCGGTCGTAATCGGTGATGTCCTCGCTGGTCGGGGCAAGCTCGTCGAAGGCCGGGGTCGTGGGCTTCATGGCGCGGTCCCCGGGTGCATCGGCGCGGCCAGTTGTCCGTCACGCCGCCCTGTCGCGTCAGTGGGTCTTCTCGTCTCGGCCATGCTCCAGCATCACTCCCTGCCCGCGCTTGTCAGACAGGATGACGATCCCTGCGGCCTCGAGTGCCCGGCGAACCTGATCCCGTGTCGATTCATACACCTCAAGCCGGTTCTCGGACTCGAGGCGTTTCAGGGCAGTCAGGGATATTCGGGCCTTGTCAGCGAGCGTCTCCTGCGTCCAACCCAGCAACGCGCGTGCGGCCCGCGACTGTCGAGCGGTGATCATGCATGATCACCTCCCATCGCGACCGGCGCGCATTCCAGAACTACGACTATTTTAGTCGCTCTAATCCAATCCGCCACTGGAAACTGCGGTTTTGCAGCGCGGCCTATGCCGTTGTGAATTCCCGCGATTCGCCGCCAGCGCCGGCTTCACCTGCGGCTGAGGCCGGCCGCGCGGTCCCTGCAGGTCACGCTGCGGCCCCGGCGCGGTCGCGGTGGGCATCGCCTTTCGCGGCAGGCATGGAAAAGGCCCCGGTCTTGCGACCGGGGCCTTGTGGTCCGCGTCAGTCGGCGCGGCGGCCGTTGGGGCGGGACCAGATCAGCGAGAAGCCCTCGCCGTCCTCGTCGTCGAAGAGGTTGGCGTAGATCGGGGCGGTGAAGCTCGGATCGTCGAGCTTGAGGCCCAGGTAGTCGCGGCCTTCGTTCGAGCGCTTGGACCAGGCGGCGCCGATCTCGGCGCGGCCGACCAGAACCCGGTGGCTGGGGGCGTTCTCGCCGGTGGCGCGCTGGTCGGGGACGATGCGCACGCCTTTGGCCTGGACGCTGAGGGTGACGATGTCGCCGGTGAATTCGTTCGTGCCGGTCTTCTTGAAGGTGCCGATGGTCGCCATGGTAAGTCTCCGTTTTCCGTTTCCGAGCCCGCACCATTGCGGCCTCGATGGCGATCGACAGGACGGAGACGACCGCTGGCGCACCCCCGCCCGGCGGGGGCCTGACAGCACAGGAGAAACTTTCTTGTTCCCGCGAGGAATGGCGGCCTTCAGGCCGACAGGGGAAGAAAGTTGTGACGACGCTGTTGCGCCGAAGCGGTCGAGGCGAAGCCGGTCTTCGGCCAGATCAGGCCATTGAAGAGGCCGTATGGAGCGGTCTGGACACGGGGAGCAGACGGAGACACTGGCGACAGGCCACCGCCAAGACAGACAGGACGGGACCACGCCGGCGATCCGCCTCCCCCCTCCAGCCCTTGCGCATTGTCCAACCCCAACCATGTCAGCGGCCCCGCCCCTTGACGGGTTCGATGACAGCCCGCTGATGCGGCCTTGCCGGTCCCGCGCTCTGGACAGAACAAGAACAGGGCCTCGCGACGATCTGCAGCAACGCACGCGATCCAGCCACGCAATCCGACGAGACAGGCAGGCAGGGCCTCGTTGCTTTGGTCGCCCCATCTGCCTGCCCGGCCTTCAGCCGCGGACCAGGCTCCCGCTCGCATCGCCAGGGGCCGCCATGCCTGCGACCCGCAGAAAGGCCGTGATGCCCACCGCGACCGCGCCGATGATGGCAAAGACGACCTGCCAAGCCTCCGACGGCATCAGAAGCCGGGTGATCCCCAACGTGGCGTGGAACCCTGCCACGCCAGCCGGGGCGACGAAGGCCAGCGCGATCAGAAGCCGCGCCCAAAGCGGACGGACGACCATCAGAAGGCCCTGACCGAGGGCCAGAACAAGCCCGGCGCCTGCGAGGCCGATGACGATCGCACCCAGCCACCCGGCACCGGTCCCATAGGCCCAGGTGCCAATGCTGACGCCTGCAAAGAACGGCAGCGCGAAGACGGCGAGATTGAACAGCAGCCAGCACATCGTGCCGATGGCCGCCAGAGAGATGAGGATTCCGAGAAAGATCATGGTGGTGGCTCCGCACAAAAGGTTGGACGGTCGCGCCTCCACCACCACCACGGCGCGAGCACAAAGTTAGCATTGATTTAGGTCGGCAGCGAGCCTCAGGTAACTTGCATCGGCGGCGGCCGCCCCATGCAGCGGTGGCATCCGAGCTCATCACCTCAACCTTTGCCATGAAGCCGAATACCGGGGTTTCCGTCCGGCAGACCCGAGCATCGGAGAGAGCACCCCACCGATGCGGGTCAATCGAACCACAGTGTCGGACTTCAAGGGGTTGGCAGCGCTCACGCGCTGCCGGCCCCGAGGCGGATGACCGGGATGCCCATCTTGCGGGCCTTGTCGGCGAGGTTGTCCTGAATGCCGGTGCCCGGAAAGACGATGACGCCGATTGGCAGGGTCGCGAGCATCTGGTCGTTGCGCTTGAAGGGTGCGGCCTTGGCGTGCTTTGTCCAGTCGGGCTTGAAGGCGACCTGCGGGACCTTGCGATTGCTGGCCCAGGTGGCGGCGATCCGTTCGGCGCCTTTCGGCGATCCGCCATGCAGGAGGACCATGTCGGGGTGCTTGGCATGGACCTGATCGAGCTTGTCCCAGATCAGGCGGTGGTCGGTGGTCTCGCCGCCCGAGAAGGCGATCTTCGGCCCTGCGGGCAGCAGCACCTCGGCATCGGCCCGGCGCTTGGCGGCCAGGAAATCGCGGCTGTCGATCATGGCCGCCGTCATCTGGCGGTGGTTGACGCGGGAGCCGGTGCGCGGCGACCAGGGGGTGCCAAGCGTGCGCAGATAGATGTCGGCGGCGGTTTCGCAGAAGAGCTCGAGGCTGTCGCGGCGATCGAGCAGGCTCTGCCCGATGGCGATCAGCGTCTCGAGCTGGACCGATTTGACCTCGGAGCCATCCTGTTCGCGCTGCAGCCGCTTCTGGGCCTGCTCATTGTCGTCAAGCTTGCCCTCGACCCGCAGGACCGCGCGGTGGAAGGTGTTGACGGTCGACCAGAGGATCTCGTCGAGGTCGAAATCGAGGCTGGTATCGGCCATGGTGGAGATCAGGGCGTCGAAGATGTCGGCGACCGCGGTGCGGATGACGTCATCCTCGGGCGTGATCCGGGGGTCGGCCTCGTCCTCGGCGGGACGATAGCCGTAGAGTTCGAGGGCTTCGATAACATGGCCCGTGGACGAGGTGCTGTGATCGGCGTCGAAATCGTCATGGGCGTTCATGGGAGGCGTCCTTGGGCTGGACCGCGACCGTCGCGGCCTTCGTGGCGACGAAAGCCCACGGGCGGACCGGTCAGGCAGCCCGAGCCCCTTGCGAGGGCCTTGATGGCCAAGCCCGGCTGATTTGGATCGCGCTGTAAAGGCGGGCCTTCCGGGGTCCCCGCGCGACCTGTCGCGTGGGGTGGATGCCCGCCGACGGAAATCAGTCGGGCGCCGCCATTGCCGGGCCGGGCCGCTTGTGGGCCGATCGCCCTCTCGAAGGCCGAGGCGCGGTCCTCCTGCCCGACGACGCTGGACTCCCGCGCCCATGATCCTTTCGCCACAGGCCGATCCACTGCCCCGTCACGGCGCCTGCATCGGACCCATGAAGCGGCTCACGTCCTCCGGGGCGAGTTGTGGTCGGACCCATGCCCGAAGCGCATCCCGCCCGCGTCCAACGAGATCGTCGTTGAAATCCCCCAGCATCGGCGAGAGTGCCAGCGCCTCGACCCCGGCCTCGCTGGCCCGGGCGACCAGCGCCTCCCGCGCGATCCGTCCTGCCGGATCGTTGTCGCAGACGATATAGAGCCTGCGCAGCTGCGCCGGGAACAGGAGGGCTGCCAGGTGACCCGCAGACAGGGCGGCGACCATCGGCAGACCGGGCAAGACCTGGCGCAGCGACAGGATCGTCTCGATGCCCTCGCCCGCTGCCAGGATATCCTGCGCGCGGCCGAACCGGACGCCGTGCCCGAGAAGCGTGCCCATCGCTTTGCGCGGCGGTTCGAGCGGTGCCTTCTGCCTGCCATCCCGTGCAAGCCAGGTGCGATGCGCGCCGGTGACAGTCCCCTCGAGGTCGGTGACGGCGGCAATCAGCGCGGGCCAGGTCTCGGTCGGCCCCCCGCCATCGGGCCGCCAGTAGCAATCGGGAAGAAAGCGCAACGGATCGGCGTTCTGCAGATCCGCGATACCACGCCCGCGCAGATAGGTTTCGGCGAGGCTGCCAGCGACGGGCCGGGCCATGCGCCAGAGCCGTTGCGCCGCGCCGGTCGACCCGGATGGTCCCGCGGTGGGCCGCGAAGGGTAGCCCGGTGCGGTTGGGGCATCGTGCGGCAGGCTGAGAAACCGGCGGGCCTCCTCGGCGATCTCGGCGAACTCCACCAGCCCGAGGCTTTCGCGGATGACGTCGAGAAGGTCGCCATGTTCGGAACTGGCCGCATCGACCCATTTCCCGGCGGCCCCCTTGCCCGATGCGCGGCCGGTCAGCCGGACGAACATTGATCGGCCCGGCGTGTTGCGCACATCGCCAACCAGCCAGTAGTTGCCCTGCTTGCGCCCGTTCGACAGGTAATGACGACAGACCGCCTCGGCCTGTCGGCCAAGACGCTCCGCCAGATCGGTGGCGGTAAGCCGGGTCATCAGGCCGCCTCCCGCTCGCCGATCCGCTCGACCGGAAACCGCCCGAAGAGCTTGCCGAGGACCTCGATGCCGGTGGCGTCGACGGGCACGAAGAAGCGCAGCTTCCAGGCGATGATCTCGGTGAAGAGACCATAGGCCCGCAGCCGCTCGCGCATCGCCTCGGTGAGCCGCAGCCAGAGCCGCAAGGCCGAGCGGGATCGGTGTGCTGAACTGCTGAAAATTCTGGCTGTCCTCCGAGCGGCGGGTCTGGCTCGGCATCAGGGCCGCGATTTTCGTGAGCTGCGCCAGACGGGCGTCCATGCTGACGGCCTTGCGGAACAGCGCAGGGCCATACTTGCGCAGGAACAGGACCGTGGCGACCTCGCAGGCCTCATAGGCGGATTTCCAGTCCCAAACGCCGGCAGCGTCGGAGGCCCCGAAGGCGCTCTCCATGGCCGCGCGCAGGATCGCAGCGTCGATCCGCGCTCCACGCTCGAGATGGGGAAGCAGAAGCCGGGCCGCGGCCAGGATGGCCGTGGCAGGCGAAATCGATGCGGCCGGTCCGGCCGCGGGGGAAAGGCTGTTCATGTCGGATGACCTCGGGAGAGCGGGATGGGCAAGGTTCCGGACGGCGCTCTCTCCCCCGCCCGGACCCGCCCTGTCGCGGCCCCCCTCTCCCTCTCGCACGCGCCGCAAAAAGGAAGCGCCCCGACCTCGCGGTGGGGCGCTTCAGGTCACCCGAAGCGGCGACCGGCTTCGGTGAAGGTGTAATCGTTGGCGCGTAGGCTCTCGTCGACCGCCTCGTCCGAGGTGAGATACTCGTATTCCCGCTCGAGCTGCCGATAGAGCCAACGGGCGAGGGCGCGCAGCGCCTCGGTGACGATGTCCTCGGCATCGGCTGTCATGTCATGCCCGGTCGGGCTGTCGCGTTCGACACTGATGCGCATGCTGTATTCGTGCGAGTAATGCCCGTGATGGGTGATCTCGGCGCGCAGCTGGAAGAAGTTGCGCCGCTGGATCGCCTGGAGCCGGTCCGCGATCCCGTGCAGCACGGCGTCCTGCGGAGCATAGGCACGCAGTCGGGCCGCTGCCCCTCTAGCATGTCGCCAGCCCCCTTCGTAGCAAGCGCCGTCGCCCTGCGACCAGAAGCCCCGGAACCAGATGCAGGGGTCCTGACGCGTGCCGCCGCCCATCAGACGGACGGTCCTGGTCCGGAAGTGGATGCCGAGGATTTCGGCGATGCTCTGGAAATCCTCGTAGACGGCATCGTACCAGTCGTAATCGAAGCCGCCCTCGCGATACCAGGCGCGGGCCTTTTCCTTCGCCACCTCGGACAGTTCATCGAGGCGGTAGACCGTGGTCTCGATCACTTCAGGCATGGCTCGCAACTCCCTTCAGCAGGGCCGACAGCCAGCCATCGGTGGAGATCCAGTCGACCGTCTCGCCGGTCGCGAGGTCGATGACATGCGCCCCGCCCCCGAACCCGTCGACCCGCGGCCTCGAGCAGGTCGAGGCGTATTGCAGGCCCCACCGGCCCGTTAGGCCAAAGGCGGCGGCGCAGCGTCTGACGAACTGGAGGACATGGGCTGGATCGCCGGTGCCTTCGTCGCGCATCCAGAGCACCGTGCCGCCGTGCTCCGGCTGGATCGACACCACGAACCAGTCCGAGGGCGGGTCCTCGGACGCGTTCTGCATCGACAAGGCGGTATAGAGCTCGAGCGCGCGGGCAGCGTTCTCAGGCGTGCCCACATCAAGCAGGCAGGAAAACTGCGTGTAGTAATCAGCCATGACAGCCTCCGGACAGGCGAGGGCCCGGTACGCGACCGGGCCGGTTTCGGGAAAAGGACACAGAAATCAGGCGGCTTGCGGCAGGCTGAGCAGCGCCGCCGCTTCTTCCCGCCAGACGGGATCGACCAGCCGCGGCTCGAGAAGGCTGGCCCGGTCCCGCAGGGTCCTTGCGATCTTGCGATCACCGCGCCCTTCGGCGGCGAAGGCCTGGCCGCGTAGCAGGCTCGCCTCGGTCACGATCCGGCGCGCCTCGGCGTCCGAAGCCACCGGCGACTGCCAGAGAATGACCCCGGCGCGGATCGCTCCGGCGAGGACGAGGCCATGTGCGCGATCCTCGATGACCGCCAGACGCGGCTGAAAGTCGGAAAGAGCGACCGCGCCCGGATAGTCGCCCTTCGACACGCCCCGCGCAGCAAGGCGCATGGCCTCTTCGGCACAGGTGACCTCGCCGAGGGGAAGACAGTGGTCCCGCGGCGCGTCGGCATCGTCAGGGCTGATGCTGCCGAGGCAGGAGACGCGCAGCGGCAGCCTCCGCGCGCCCTGCAGCGCGGGAAGGACGTCATGGGCCAAGATCTGGCCGATGGGGCGGAAACCGCCCTGTCGGACAAGGGTCATCGGGATCACTCCGCGACGGGCGGCGGAGGCCTCTCCTCCACCTCGCACCCGTCACGGCCCGAATGCCCGCCCTCTTCCTCTCCGCCGGGGGCTGCGGTCCCGGGCTCGCGCGCGCCGAGGCGCTGCAATGGCAGCGGAAAAACCCGGAACCCGCGCGCGGGTCCGGGCCGTGCAGGCCTGTGGCGCTGCCGCGCCTCAGGCCCAGGGATCGAGCTCCAGTTTCACCATGCTCTCCTCGCCGTCGAATTCATCGGCGGGCATGGCGCCATGGGTGCCGTCACCGGCCTCGAACACGACGATCGACACGAGCAATGTGGCGGCGAGGCTGGCGGCGAAGGCGATGGCATCTGCGTAGGACATGGGTTCCGGCTCCTGTCTTGGAGGCGAGGGACCATCCCCCGCGCGACAGGCGCCCGAAGTGTCTGACCGGATCTGCACTCACCCTCGCGCGTTCAGATCGCTGAACGCCGAGGGCGGCACGCGTGCGTAAGCCGACCCCTCTGGGGTTGAATGCCAAAGAGACGGATCAGACCAAGGTCAGCGAATGGAAGCGGGGATGGTCTTTGCCACGGACCTGCAGCCGGATACCCGTCGCAGATGCCCTGCCGCGCCAGCCTTGACGCGCAGCGTGACGATTCAAGCAGAACCGGGGGCCGGTGATTTCGCACCCGATCCCGACGCCAGAATGCGGGTCGAGAGGCGGGGTGAAACTGGCACTTGATCCACGCACGGGCATGCAGCCACGCCCTGCATCGACGGACAGTGTCGCCGGGGTTTCAGTCCCAGAGCCCCTCCGCAATCTCGCGCGCGACCATCGCACGCGCCTTCAGCATGACCTCGTCGCCGGACAGGTCGGCATGGCCAAAGAACCGGGCCCTTGCGCCATGGTGCAGCCAGTCGGCGTAACGGCAATACTCGCGCGCTTCCAGACGGAAGGCGCGCAGGTCTTCGGCCCAGTGAGGCTTCGGCTCCACGACGACGGTGATCCCGTCGCATGTCTCTTTCCAGGGAAGCGACCGCTCGGCCACCGGGTTGGTGCGGTCTTCGCGGAAGATCTCGTCGATATCGATGACAGGGGGCATGGGGTCTCCAAAAGCGGAAAGGCCCGGCACATGGCCGGGCCAGGAATTGAAGCTTGGGCGGAATCGGGCGACCCGCGCCGCCCCGGAGTGATCACTCGGCAGCAACGGGGGGCTGCGTCTCATCCTCATCTTCGGCCGGTGCATCGTCCTCACCCGCGAGGAAGTCGGGCAGGTTTTCGCCCTCGGACCCCGAGGCCGCGTTTATATCGGCGCCCGCATCCGGAAGCGCCCGGCGAAGCGGTTCCGGCAGCCAGCCGGTATCCGCCAGCAGGCGCTCGGCCTCCTTGGCCATCTCGCCCTTTTTCAGGTGCGCGATCAGATCGGCCGCGCGGTCACCCGCGCCCTCCCGCACCGCCTCGATGATGCGCGGCTTGGTCACCCGGCCGAGGTAGTTCTCGACGGTGGGCCGCCAGCCTGCCGCGACCATGTCGAGGCCCGTCGCCTGCGCCAGACGATCAGCCTGCGCAAGGCGCTGCGCCAGTCCGTGCTGGCTCACTCCCATGCCGCCATAGGGGTTCGGCTTCTCGTAGAGCGCGTTGACCCCGAAGCTCACGCAATGCGCCAGAAGTTCCAGACGCGATGCGTGGTCGAGGGCGTCGAGCCAGTCCCACAGCGCCGCGTCATCGGCCGGCACGTGATCGCCCCAGCGCTCATTCCGCTCGGCGATCGAGAGGGCCGAGGCGCTGTCGCGCAGATCCTCGGCCTGCGCCGGGAAATGCACCTCGCGGACCTGCGCCTCGAGGCAGCCCCTTCCCGACTGCCGCAGGAAGCTGTCCGACACCAGCCGATGCAGAAGCGCGGTCAGGGCGACATGGGGGGATTTCGCCACCGCATCCCGCAAGGCCAGCGTGCGATGGGCGGTCAGTTCGGTGACAAGCCGATCCGGCAAGGGTCGGATCGCATCCGCCCCATCCTCATCGTCATCGCCCTCCACGGCCGCGCCGCCGATCGTGATGACAGCCCGCTGCCGCTGGCCCGGTTCAGTCCCTGCGGGCGGATACCCCTCTGCGCCATCGGCCCCCTCACCCTCGGGTTCCGCGACCGCATCGTCCTCGGGCCGGACATACCCCCGCTCGACCCGCAGCCGACCGTCGGAGTCGATGCTGACGAAAGCACCCGCCTTTGCCATCTGACCGGGGGCATAGACCATCTGGCGGCTGTCAAAGGCTTCGAGCGCCGCCTCGATCTCGCCGAGCCGCTGGTCAATGTCATCAGGCAGCTCCTCCGCCTCTGCATACTCGGCCTCCAGCCGGTCGTATTCGTCGCGCAGCGCCTCGCGCGTCGCGCGCTCGTCGTCGGTCAGGTCGACGGTCGTTCCCGCCAGTTGCCGAAGCCCCTGCAGATGGCCGTAGGGGAAGTTCACGGCGACCTCGATCCACTTCCAGCCCTCGGCGGCGATCGTCTCAGCCTCGGCCTTCAGCTTCTCGCCGACCAGACGGTCGAGCAGGACGGGGTCCTGCAGCCAGCCGCCGTCGTCCTGCTGGAACAGATCGCGCAGGACAGAGCCGCCCGCTGCCTCATAGGCGTCGATGCCGACGAACAGGGCGCGCTTGTCCGAGGCGCGCACCGTGGTTTCGGTCAGAAGGCGGCGGATGTGATAGGGCTCCTTCTGCCAGCCGTTCCGAATCGCCTCCCAGACCTGTTCCTGCCGGGCGTGATCCTCCGAGACAGTGAAGGCCATCAGCTGCTCGAGCGTCATGCCATCCTCGGCGTAGATCTCCAGAAGCGCGGGAGAGACCGACGCGAGGCGGAGGCGTTGCTTGACCACCTTGGCGTCCACGAAGAAGGCGGCAGCGATGGCATCCTCGGTCATGCCCTTGTCGCGCATGGCCTGGAAGGCGCGGAACTGATCCAGCGGATGCAGCGGCGCACGCTCGATGTTCTCGGCGAGCGACAGCTCGTCGATCAGGATGCCGGCCTGCGCCTCGGACAGGACGCAGGGCACGGGCGCGGTCTTGGCGAGGCGCTTCTGCTTGACCAGAAGCTCCAACGCCCGGAAGCGGCGCCCACCCGCCGGGACCTCGAACTGGCCGGTTTCCTGACCATCGGCGTCAAGGACGGGCCGGACATGCAGGGACTGGATCAGCCCGCGCCGGGCGATCGACTCGGCCAGTTCCTCGACCGAAACCCCGGCCTTGACGCGCCGGACGTTCGCCTGGCTCAGCACCAGCTTGTTGAAGGGAATGTCGCGCGAGGACGACAGCGTGATCTTGTGGATGGCAGAGGCCATGGTCGCAACTCCATGACGGGCGCCGGGGAGCCTCTCTCTCCGGCCTCCAACCCGTCACGGAACCCAAACCCCACCTCTATCTCTAGGCGTGGGGAACCCGATGATCCTTCGCATCGCGGGACGCGCACCAGCCGCTCCATGGCCGGCAACAAATGGTCGGCAGCACTTTCGCAGATGCAAGCTGCGTTGCCGACAAATCCTTCAAAGTGATCCAGTTAGGAGATTGTCGAGTTGTTGAGCTCATACCATTCGCGAATGGTTCTGGTCAGGTTTGAAAGTGCAAGGCCGCGGCTCATGCGGATATCAAGCGACGCAAACTCCTCAGTAAACCTTGCTGTATCTTCCCCGGAAGGTATGAACTCAAAACGCCCACCGGAATACTCATCATTCGGATCATAGCCGACAGCGCGCCAACTGCCTATGACTTCCCCATCGCGAGTGATCACGTCACCCTGCGCAAGTCCGGGGTCGTACCCGCCATGTATCCACTCATCGTGGCCGATGAAGTTAATTGGGTAGATCAGTTCCATCGCTCATAATCTCCTTCATTCAACCATTGGCTGATTTCACATTGTCGGTGATTGCAGCGCGGGGTTTCGAACAGCTTCACAGAAGCTTCGCAAAAGATTGGCGTCGGACATCAATTGACTGCGTAACCGACGTGGAAGCTCGAGCTGCACACCCTGTCCGGAGCGCGTTCGATTACAGATGTTTGTTTCTTCTCTACCTGGCAGCCGATTGTTGAGCGCGGTCTCAAACCCTGCGTCGCGCAGCGAAACTCCGATAGCGTCACGCAGGCGGTTGGCGCGACCACCCAGCCAGACCGCATTGTTCCCCTCGTCGCGCCTTCCATGAATCGCAATTGACATCCAACATCTGTTGACGAGTGCCACGCCTTTGGGTTCGTCAAAACGGTGTGACGTTATGTGAAAATGGCCGTGAGGAGCGTTTCTTAATGACTCGAAGGTGTAGAAGGAAAAGACGGACCCGGCAATTGCTTCAGCGATCTCTGAGGTCCCGGGTTCAATCCATCCGCCGTGGGGCGCCAAGATGCCGATCTCTGAGCCACGATCCACTACTCGGATACAGTAGTCGATGTCGGGCTGTTCGTTGGCGGCAAGATCGACGAAGGATGTGTAGCGGTCGGGCATAGTCCACCTTTCATAGGGACGAAATCGCGCATCAAACAAACACGGGACCCAGATTTGCTGAGTGAAAGTCAATGTCTTTCGCGCGATTCTGGGTAGAGACGTGGTCGCTGCGTTCGGTAATGAGTAGTACGATGGGTCAAGTTCTTGAGCGGAATTTCAGCGTGCGCTGTGCAAAGCCCACGAGTTCGGCATCGTTGATCAGCACTGTTTGCCAGGCCGGGTTTGTGTCGTGGTGGAAGCGGTTCGCATACCCAAGAAGCTGCTTTAGCTCCCTCACGTTCGCTTCCGACAGTATCTCGTCTTGAGCGCCGAGTTTCCGCTCGCATTCAAGAAGAAAATTGCCGAGGAGGCGCTCGGGCGGGCAATGGGCGGGGCATGCGACCCGCATATAGCTCTCGAGGATATGCCGGAGAGCAGCGGCAACCTCGCGCTCCTTGGTGTGATCGGCGGCATGAAGGTAGTCCCGGACGAGCTTGTGCCGCCGGTCGTGCTCGGTCACCGCGTCGGCCGAGACGTCCCATGCCAAGATCGTTGACCCCGGGTTTGAGCGTGCGATCCGCGCCGAGGACCGGCCATTCTTGTCAGCCGACGCCCACAGGTCGCAAAGGAAGGGCTTCGAGTGGGACAGCACGATAATCTGCCGGACCTTGTCATACAGTTCCCGCATGACCTCCATTGTCGTGAGCGATCGGTGTTCATCCAGACTGGTCATGGGGTCATCGATCACGAGGATCTTGTCGGCCAGGTTGCCTGCCTGCTCCAGCGACGAAAAGAAGAACGCGAGGGCAAGCGTGTTTCGGTCGCCCGCGCTCAGCGTTGTTCGGAACGATGGGCCAGCGTCAGCCGTCAGCGGTACGTTCTCGTTGTTTATAACGACGTGGTAGTTCGCGGCCGAGCCGCCCCGGTTGTTGACCGAGGTCACTGATCCCAGCCGGAACCCCGCGTTGAATTTTGCGAGGTAGGCATTGATTGCGACCTCATAAGCCGGAAAAATCGTCTCGCGGTATCTGTCGAGGGCCTCCCTCGCCTTCGTCCTGGCCGCTTCCGTCCTTGCCTTCTCGGCCTTCTCTTTCAGATAATCGTCGCACTTCGCCGCCACATCCGGCTCAAAGCGAGCCTTGATCGACTTCAGGCGCACAAGGTCGCCTTCCAGAGCCGATACGTCCGCCGAAGCCACTTGCTCCTTCACCGTCTTGATAGCCTCATTGCAGGCTAGGAACTTGTCGAACGCCTCTGCGACCGACCTCCGCTGTTCATCGAAAGCGGCGACTGCCTCGACAGCCTGGTCGGGCAGCTTCATGGGCTCCAACGGCGACACTGCTTTGGCCCGTAGGATCTCGAGAACGCTTTCCCGGGCGGCAGTCCATGCCCGGACGACCGCGGCGGTATCGACGTGGATATCCGGAATCGGCGTGAAGGCCTTCCAAAAATCTCGGGTCTCCGAGACGTCCCGAATGGATCGCTCGAAGCCGGCCATCACCTCGCCGCCATGGTCCGCAGCGATCCCTCGGCCGAGGGTTCGAATATCGGCCTTCAACTGGCTGTAGGCATCGCTGAAGTAGGCTTGGTAGTGCGGGATCAGGTTGGAATCCGCGAGGTCTTGGGCGCAAAATGGGCACGCGTTGTGATCAAGCCCGGCTGAGGCCGCCTCTATCCGAGGCATGCCATCGGCGACCCAGTTCTCTCCGTCCCGGCCGAGCTTCCGCAGATGCTCCCTTACGAGGGCTGCCGCTGCGGCCTCCAGCTCCGGAAGGCTCCGAGCCAGCACGGCGCGAATTCGATCAAGGTCGAAGCCTGGCAGGTTGAGGGACTGAAACGCAGTGCGCTGATGGATCGCACCTGCGGCCTTGGCCGCCGCCAGCCGGCGCTCGGCTTCCTCGATCTCCTGGTCGATGTCCTTTTTCGGGCTAAGGCCGCAGAAGGCGTCGACGCTAAACGGGCCGCGGGCCGCCGCCGGGATCGCATCCTGTTTCGCCCGCAGGTCTTTGTTGTGTTGCTCGATCCGTTCGACATGGCCCTGAAGTGCTTTGCTCAGCGCCACGCCCGTCGCGCCGAGGATCAACTCGTGTAGATTTTGCCTATGGCTGGTCTCAATCTCGATCCCTGAACATACGTTTTCTGCAACAAATGCGTCATCGAAGACATGTATCTCAGGCTGCGTCGCGGACCATGCGCCATTCTGGAAGATTGCCGATGCGCCAGAAAACTGAATTATAACGTGCGGTTCATGCTGGGCCTTCAGACGCTTCCGATTCTGGATAAGGGAAGGATCGCCCGACGAGAGCGACTTTAAAATGGCCGATAACGTTGTCTTGCCGCGACCGTTTTCCGCATAGATCACCGAGAAAGGAGTTAGCGGCAAGTGCGCGCCAGACGATACGTTGTCAAATTGACCCACATTACGAAGTAAAGAAATACGCTCAATCGTCATTTTTCTCAGTCATGTCCTTCGGCATTTTTTAGCGGCCTCGATGTCCTGAGAGGTGCACGGTAGCCATAAGTCCCCTGTGGGCAGCCGCTATGTTGGATTGTGTGTTATGCTTGCCAACGTTTCAAGGGCCACATGGCGCAACGCCTCGGCCTATTCGCCGCTGATGCAAGACATGGGAAAGACGCAATTTTAGTGCCTCGTCCGCCTGGTTGACTTCTGGGTAGCCAGGCAACGGACGACAGCTTCTACGCCTTTCGTGTGATGCAACGGCTCTGCATCAACCGACCGGACCGCGCCGCCCCCTTGCTTAGGAAAGCGGCGCGGTCGTCTGCTAAAAGGCTCCTACGGGCATCAAGGGCACCCACCTAACCCCGTCCTTCCGAACCTCGCGCCCCCTTCCCTCTGCGCCCGCGCATACAGCACCCGCTCCGCCGCGCTGATGCTGCCCTCGGCCCGCGCCGCCTCGGCCCAGACCGAGATCGGGAACAGCCCCTCGAAGTGCAGGTCCTGCTCGATGCCCATGCCAAAGGGCAGCCGGATCGCCACCATCTCGCTGAGCGACCAGGAGCCGAGCTCCGGATAGCCGAGATCGGCGAGACCGAAGAGGGTGTCGCCGTCCTCATCGAGCTCGGTGGCCAGCCAGGTGCCCTGGCCGAAGGGGTTGAAGAACTTCACGACAGGGATGTGATCGGCGTCCGGAACCCGGCCATTGGCAAGAAGCCGGGCGCGCTGGCTGGGGGTCAGGAGGATCATGCCGCAGCCCTCCCCTGTCCGGTCGCCTCGGCCGCGACAGGCTCCGGCAGATGGGCCAGCAGCCAGTCTGCGGCCTTGCTCGCCTGCGAGGCTGCGCGGACGATGGCGCGGTTGTCCTCGCGCAGCACCTCGAGCCAGGTGCCGATGTAATCGGCATGGCGGACGGTGGGCACGATCCCAAGCGAGGCGCAGCAGAAGGCCGCGTTCATCTCTGCCACCAGTTCCTCGAAGGCGTAGGCCCTGGTCCCGAAACTCCCAGAGAAGTCCCGCCCCAGCCGCGAGGCATGGCCCGTGGCATGGCCAAGTTCATGCAGCGCCGTGCGATGCCAGTTGATCGGCTCGAAATAGGCCTGCGGAGGGGGAACCTGAACGTAGTCCAGCGCCGGGACGTAGAAGGCCCGGTCACCGCCGATGCGGAAGTCGATGCCGGTGGCGCGGATCAGCGCCTCCACCTGCGGCTCGATCATGCCGGGCGGTGGTGGGGGTGCCACGAGGGCGATCTCCTCGGGCAGGCCCTCGCATTGGGCGGCGTTGAAGACGGTGAAGCGCTTGAGGAAGGGGATCTGTCCGGGCGCTTCCCCCGTTTCCCGGGCGCGGCGTTTCTCGTCCTCGGGGGTGAAGCGGTCGGCATAGACGACGGTTGTGCCGCGCTCGCCCTTGCGGACATTGCCGCCGAGCGCCAATGCCTGACGGGAGGTCAGCCAGGCTTGCGTCGGATAGCCCTGCTGGACCACGGCGCCCCAGAGGATCAGGATGTTGATCCCGGAATACGGACGCTGGGTCGCCGCGTTCCGCGGCAGCGCGAGCGGCGCCTTGGCCGAGGCCGTACCCCAGGGCTGGACCCAGGGCAGCCGCCCCGCCTCCAGTTCCGCGATGATCCGGGTGGTGATGTCGTCATAGATGCTGCTGCGGGCGCCACTGTTGCGGGGCGCGCGGTCCTGTCTGGCCATCGGGGTGATCTCCACGACGGGCGCCGGGGGCCTCTCCCCCGACCCTCAACCCGTCACGGAAATCCCCTCTGCACTCTCCCTCTGAGGGGGCGTTGCGGGGTCTCCCCGCTCGAAGGGGGTGCGTCGGCAACGTCAGTGCCGACCAGGGGGAAGGCCTTCCCCCACAAACATCCTCGACCCTCATCCTATGAAAACTGTGCCACCTTCCTCCTCATCCCGGCCCGGCACAGCCGTCAGCTTCTGCCTTAGCGCCAGGGCTCCGGCTCGTAGGCGGCCTTGGCCACCACCTTGCTGGCATCCCCGCGCGATCGGTATCGGCCGATCATCTCACCGGCGGCAGCATCATCGACCGCCTGCACCCGGTAGAGGGTCAGGCTCTTGTCGCTGTTGGGCTTGAGCTGGAATACCCGACCGTTTTTGCGGCAATAGACGAATTTCGAGCCCTTGATCTGGGTCCAGGGACAATCGGCATAGGAGAGGAGCCGCCGCTCCCGCTCCAGCCGCGCTTCGTCCAGACGCCGTTCCTCCTCGGCACGCCTTTCATCGCGCAGCCGCTGGAACTGCGCGCTGGTGTAATCCGCCAGCCGCCCGATGATCGCGGGCATCTCCGTGCCCGCCTCCTTCTCGGCCTGATAGATCGCGAGGCACTCGGCCTCGAGTTTCGGCTCGGGGTCCCCGAGATACTCCTCCTCGATCATCGATTTCATGCGCTGCTCGAGGTCCGTCACCGTCAGGGCCGGACCCGGCAGGCTGTTGAGGAATTCGAGCATGTCCTCTTTCGGGATCCAGCATTCGATGGCAGCGCCAAGTATCTTGTCGCGCGGCCCTTCCCATTTCTTCCAGACCGAACTGTCCTGATCGAGCTTCGTGACAATCTCGAGGGCCAGCTTGGCGAGGGACCGCTCCTCCCGCATGTGGCGCAGGGAGGGGCTGCGCACATACTCGGCTAGAAGGCTGTAAACGACTTGGGTTCGCTGGTTCATGAACATGTCTTCCTCCTTGAATGCGCCATAGGCTCAACCACGGGTTCCCCCCGTTTCAACGCCTTGATTCAGGAGTTTTCCGCGATGACAAAGCAAGACCGCCCAGAAGAAGGCCCGACCCAGGCAAGCGAATTCGAGGTGCTTCGCGAAAGCATGGTCTTCGAAGGGCCTGAATTGACCTTCACCCCCCGTGGGTCGCCCGACCCCAGATTGATGCGCCTTGTCCGCCTTCTCGCACAGCAGGCGGCGCGCGAATGCTATGAAGAGGAGCTGCGACTGGCGCGGGAAAAGAGGCGCGAAGCTCCCCCCGGGTGAACGCAGGTCAAAGGCGATCGGCCGTCCCGCTGTCGGCGCAATGCAACGACGCGCCGCCGTGGCCACTGACAGGGCAACCGGCTCAACCCGGGCCCCGCATCATGCCATTTTCTGCATCGCGCATTGTCATGACGGCTTTTCGACGTTCGTGATTGATTTTCGGCGCGATGGGCGTATAAGGATTTTCGACACTGGCCCATGATATGTGGCCATAATCCGCGCGCATGAGGCCTTTTCGACGCATGAGACCCGAGAGCCTGATGCCCTCCTTCTTCCAGGATGAGCCTCTTCCCGAGGGCGCCAGCCTCGCGGGTTGGGCCGCGCTGGTCTCCGCCTTCGGCATTCCTGCGCCGGTGCGCAACCCCACCTGCATTTCGGAACGACATGTGCGCGGCAACGTCCGCGCGGATGGAATCTGGCAGGTCTATGACAAGCGATACCTGCCCGAGGCGACGCTGGAGGGCCATCTCGGCTTTGCCCTTCGGCACGAGAGCATCGACCTCCTGATCCTCAAGCGTGTTTTCGACGCCGTTCCGCAACAGGACATCGAAGCGATTGTCCGCGCCACACCAACTGGTGCCTTCTCCCGGCGGCTATGGTTCTTCTTCGAGACCTTGACGGGACGCAGGCTCGATCTCGAGGATGCGCCGACCGTCACGGCGGTCCCGGCCTTGGACCCCGCCCACTATTTCACCGGCAAAGAGCGCTTCTCGCAGCGCCACCGCGTCCGGGACAATCTGCTTGGCACCGGCGCCCTCTGCCCGGTGATCCGGCGCACCGCAAAGCTCGAGGCGTTGATCGCGCTCGATCTGGCCGGGCGGGCCAAGGAGACCATCGGCAAGACGGGCGGCCATGTCGTGACGCGTGCGGCGAGCTTCATGCTGCTGGCCGACAGCCGCGCGAGTTTCGAGATCGAAGGCGAGCGCCCGCCCGTCAACCGCCTGGAGCGTTGGGGACGCGCCGTGCTCGAGGCCGGCAAGCGCCCCCTCAATCAGACCGAGATCTACCGCCTGCACCGGATCCTGATCGGCGATGATCGCCTGACCCCGATCGGCTATCGCGACGACGGGGTCTTTCTGGGCGAACGGGACCACAGCAACGACCCCTTGCCCGAGTTCATCGGCGCGCGGCCCGAGGATGTTCCCGACCTCATGACAGCGCTGAACGACTGCAACAACCGGCTGCGGCTGACGGATGCCGAAGAGGTCGATCCCGTCCTGCAGGCCGCCATCATCGCCTTCGGCTTCGTCTATATCCACCCGCTGGCGGACGGGAATGGTCGCCTGCACCGCTGCCTGATCCATCACGTTCTCGCCGAGCGGAAGTTCACCCCACCCGGGATGGTTTTCCCGGTCTCGTCCGTGATGCTGGACCGCATCGACGATTACCGGGCGGTTCTGCAGGGCCACTCCGCCCCGCTGATGGAGCACATCGCGTGGCGCGCAACGCCCACCGGCAATGTCGAGGTGCTGAACGACACGGCCGACTTCTATCGCTTCTACGACTGCACGGCGGAGGCCGAATTCCTCTATGACTGCGTCCGCAAGACCATCGAGGAGGACCTGCCCCGCGAAATCGCCTATCTCAAGCGCCACGACGCGGCGATGCGCGGGATCATGAACCGCATCGAGATGCCGGACGCTCTGGCAAGGCAGGTGATCCTGTTCGTCACCCAGAATGAGGGGCGGTTCCCAAAGCGCAGGCGCGACCGCGACCCCTTCGACAAACTCACCGATGCCGAGATTGCAGAGCTGGAGGAGATCGTGACGACGGCGTTCTCGAATTGAATTCAACCCGCACCCCGCACGGCGCCCTATCCAAATACGCGCAAACATCCGATTTGACGGCCCTCGAAAGCACAGGACAGCAGTAATGGCGAGATTCAACCCGCACCAGAAAAGCGCCGCATTGTATCCTGTGGTTTCGGACTTCGCCGACCGCTGCTTGCTGCAGGATCGCTCCATCCTCCAGCCAGACCTTCAGCTTTGGACAGCCGAGAACCTCGCGGAGCTCGACCGCACCTTTGTCCAGAATCCCGATGAAGGCACGGACAGCTATTACATGAAGCTCGAGCAGCAGATGTCCTCAGGCACACCGGAAAGCCGCCAGCTGATGGCTGAGTTGCACTGGGTCCTGTTCACCTTTCCCAGCGACATGGGACCGGCGACCAAAGCGCAGAGAGTCAGAGAGATCTGGTCCTGGTCGGGCACCCCGCTTCCCGAGGGTGTTGCGGCCTTGAGCGCGGAGGTTCTGGAAGGCATCGGCCACGCGGGCACGGCCTATAACACGCACAGATGGCGGGAGCTGAGCTTTCTGATTGCCCTGGTTCGTGACTGGAAGGAGTTGCCGCCTGAGATGCAGGCCCAACAGCGCAAGGACCATGAAGCGTTTTGCGCGTTTCTGGACAAGGTGCCCAGGGTCGATGGCCGCCAACTGCGTCAGATCCTTCCTCATCTCCTGTTTCCCGATCTCTATGAGCGGATTTCAAGCCCGCGGCACAAGCGAGAGATCCTTGAAGGCTTTGACGTCGCAACGCGGAAGGACATCCGGAAGATGCGGATTTCCGAGCTGGATTCCCATCTGCTGACCCTGCGTCGCAAGCTCGAGACCGAGCTCGGCCGAGAGATCGATTTCTATGAGCCGGAGATTGAACAGCGCTGGCGCGACAGCGGCGCGACCTATCTGATCAGCTGGAATCCGTCACGCTGGGACTGGGAGACTTTCGCGCCGGACCGCCAGCAGACCGCGTCCGGAGGCACCGTGGTCCATCGGTGGCGCACGAGTTCGAAAAAGCCCAAGCCGGACGACAAGGTCTTCCTGATCCGAACCGGTGATGATTTCCGTGGCATCATCGCAAGGGGACGGGTTGCGAAGGCCGCCTACTCCGACCTCCACTGGGACAAAGAGCGGGCTGCCGCGGGTGAGACCGCGGATTTCATCGATGTGGAATTCGAGGACATACGGGACCCAGGGAAGGATGCCTACATCCCGCATGCGGTCTTGACGAGCAAGATCAGCGGGCAGGACTGGAGCCCTCAGTCTTCCGGAATTCTGATCAAGCCCGCAGCAGCGCGGGCGCTGGAAAAGCTTTGGGAAAACGCGGAACCCGCGAAAACAGACGTCGAAAGGGCCGTGCCGATCATGGGATCAACCTATCACAACATCATCCTTTACGGCCCTCCCGGTACCGGAAAGACATACCGGACCGCTGAGGAGGCCGTTCGGTTGTGCGGGGAACCTGTCCCGGATGACCGCGCCACTCTGATGTCATCCTACCAACGCCTCTTGGCCGCCGGTCGGATTGAATTCGTCACCTTCCATCAGTCGATGGCCTATGAAGAGTTCGTCGAGGGTCGCCAGCCGATGACCGGCGCAGATGATGGCGAGGACACATCCTCGGCCGGCTTCCGGCTGGAGACGGTGCCCGGCATCTTCCGGCGCATCGCGAAACGCGCCGAGACCAGCCGTGGGCATTCATCCGAGGAGGAGTCGACACGTGTTGAAGGCCGCCAGGTCTTCAAGATGTCGATTGGCGAAGCGAACAACCCCGAGGACGCGCATCTCTTCGAAGAAGCGATCAAGGGCAACTATGCCCTACTCGGCTTCGAGGACATTGACTGGTCGGACGACAAGTTCGAAAGCAGAGAGGCGATCATCGAAGCCTGCAAAGCCCAGGGCAGCCAGAACGGCACTGTGGATGCCAGATCCGGCATGGTGCAAATGCCCTTCATCTTCCGGAACTGGGTCCGAAAGGGCGACATCGTCATCGTGTCCAAAGGCAATGGACTGTTTCGAGCCATCGGGGAATTCACGGGCGGGTACGAGTTTGCCCCCCGCCCCGAAGGCGGGTATGCCCATCGCCGCGCCGTCCGCTGGCTCTGGATCGATCGGGACGGCGTGCCGGTCGGCGAGATCTATTCCCGGAAGTTCTCCCAGAAGTCGATCTACGCTCTCTACGACGCCGAGCTCAACGTGCCGGCCCTTGAGCGTTACATGAACAGCCAGCAAACCGAGGGACCGTCCGAACCCGAACCCTTCGTCCTGATCATCGACGAGATCAACCGGGCCAATATCTCCAAGGTGTTCGGCGAGCTGATCACGCTCTTGGAACCCGACAAGCGGCTCGGCCAGCCCAACCAGCTCAAGGTGCGCCTGCCCTATTCGGCGGATGAGTTCGGTGTTCCGTCGAACCTGCATATCGTCGGCACGATGAACACGGCAGACCGCTCCATCGCGCTGCTCGACACAGCACTGCGGCGGCGGTTCACATTCCGGGAAATGATGCCCGATCCGGCCGTCCTCAAGAAGGCCGCGACCCGCACGGGCATCGATCTGCCGAACCTTCTGACGATCATCAATGAACGCATCGAATATCTCTACGATCGCGATCACCAGATCGGTCATGCCTATTTCACCGGCTGCGACACCCGCGCGGATGTCGACGCGGTGATGCGGCACAAGGTGATCCCGCTGCTGGCCGAGTACTTCTTCGAGGACTGGGGCAAGATCGCCGCGGTACTCGGCGATCTGGAAACGCATGACAGGCCGATCAAGGGGGGCTTTCTGAACAGGTCCGTCCTGAAGGCACCGCCTGGGCTCGACAATGGTGAGGCGATGCCGCGCTTCCGGTGGGACGTGCGCGAAGACAGCTTCGATTATGCGCGGCTGCTCGGCTCATGATCCGCCGCACGCTCCGCGAGTGGCAGCGCATCGGCTACGGGGATGACGACTCGACCATCCCGACGGCCGAGGCTGATCGGATTGCCGCCGTCGCGGCGCGTTCCAGCTTCGCGGGCCGAGGTGGCGAAGGCGTGCTCGAACACGGCCGCAAAGGCCTTCGGGCCCGCGGTGTGGTCGGTGTGATCGCCGCGCCAGGATGTCAGCTGGAGATCCTCCCCAAGATCGAAGGTCTTGGAGAGCACGACGCTTCTGACGAAACCCTTCGTCGCCGTCTCATCCACATGCTGGCGGTGGTTCACGATCTGCGGATCGATGCAGGATCGATGGCGCAGCTCGGATGGCAGAAGGACACTATTCTGGAACTGTTGATCCGCCTGTTTTGCGCCCGCCTGATGGAAGCGGTGCGGATGGGTCTGCCGCGCCGGTATGTGGATCATGCAGACGACCTCCCCGCCCTGCGCGGAAGGCTCGACGTCACCCGACAGTTTTCCCGCCATGCGGTCGCACCGCAGCGGCTGGCCTGTCGGTACGACGAGCTGTCCTCCGACATCGCGCTCAACCAGGTGATACGCGCCGCCGTGACCCGTTTGCAGCGCGTGGCCCAGGCCCCCGACAATCAGCGTATCCTGCGCGAACTGGGCTTCGCCTATGCGGATGTGGGCGAGGTTCCCGTGTCAGCGTTGCGATGGGACCAGATCACTCTGGATCGGACAAACCAAAGGTGGCGCGAGCTCCTCTCCTTCGCGCGCCTGCTTCTCGGGGATCGGCATCAGCAGACCAGCGCAGGATCCATGGATGGCCATGCGCTCCTGTTCGAGATGAATGCCTTGTTCGAGCAATACGTCGCCCGACTGGTCACCCGCGCTCTGGCCGGAAGCGGTTACCGTGTTTCAGCGCAAGGTGGCCACCGGGACTGCCTGTTCGAAGCCGATACGGGCAGATTTCGGACCAAGCCGGACCTCATTATCAGGCACGGAGATCGAACCGTCCTCGTCGTCGACACCAAGTGGAAGCGGATGGCCTCTCGCATCGACGACCCCAAACAGGGGATCAGCCAGGCCGACGTGTATCAGTTGATGGCCTACAGCCAACTCTATGGCTGCCGGGACGTCATGTTGCTCTACCCCCATCACGGCGATCTCCCGCCAGAACCGATTTGCACCCGATACGCCATCGCACGTGAAGGCGCCGAAGAGACCCTTCACATCGCAACCCTTGTCATGACCGGTCCCTCGGGATCGCATGTCGATGCGCTGAAGACGCTGTTGGGGCGGGTGTTGCCGGCTGCCGTGGCGGCCTAAGCAACGCGCCGGGCGAGGCGAGCGGAGAGGCTGCCATCGGAGAGGCATGAACCGGTATCTGCCTCATCCAACCTGCGCGAAATCCCGATCGGTCCAGTCATCCAAAGGACCCACGCTGCCCTACGCCAGAGCGCGAAATTCTGCGATCAAAACGGGAACATCCAGTGCACACGCCACCTTGCAAGCAATTGTTTTCTATATGAAATCCGTCCAATCCATCATGGGCGCGACGGACAGGCGGGCGGCCTCGGGGGCTGCGTTCAGGGGCATGCGGCGGTCTCCTCGGCGCGCGTCACCTCGTGCGCACCCCGCGGCGCAGATACCACGCCTTGAGGCGCCGGACCACCGGCCGGTGCGGCAAGGCCAAGACGACCGGGGCGGCGCACGATCCCGCCCTCAGCGCGACACCGTGTCCAGCGGGTAGGCCGTGGTGAACTTCATCCGCTCCATCGCGAAGTGGCTGGTCACGGTCCTGATCGGCACCGCATCGGTCAGCCGCTTGTAGAGCCGGTCGAAGGCCGCCATGTCGGCCACCGTCACGCGCAGGAGATAGTCGATCTCACCGGCCATGCGGTAGACCTCCATCACCTCGGGGATCGCGTCCACCGCCGTCGCAAAGGCTTCGCGCCAGGCCGCCGAGTGGTCGGGGGCTTCGATGCCGACGAAGACCGTCAGGCCGAAGCCCAGCCTGGCGGGGTCGGCCAGGGCGACCCGGCCGGTCAGGATCCCCGCCGCCTCCAGCTTCTGGATGCGCTTCCAGCACGGCGTCTGCGACAGGCCCGCCCTCTCGGCGATCTGGACGATGGGCAGTGTCGCATCCCGCATCAGTTCTGCGACGATCTTGCGGTCGATGAGGTCGAGGTCGGTCATGGGCCTGCTGCCTTTCGGGCCCGGTCGGGCGGGCCTGAAGATCAGAATGCGCCAAATCCACATAAAGTCTACAATCTTGATCGTGTATAGTCGGCGGCTTCGGATCGTCGACCCTTTTCCACTGCTTCCCGGCGGTTTCGGGCGATCGCCGGGCCTGCCGTCCGGAGTCCGCAACCCGACATTGATTCTCGTCATTCCCGCGGATACCTCTGGGACATGATCACGCAGAAGATGAAATACGCCCTGAAGGCGCTTCTGGCGCTTGCCGACGAGGCCGCCAAGGGCCAGCCCGAACCGTTGACGATCGAAGAAATCGCCAGGCGGTCCGGCACGCCGAAACGGTTTCTGGAACATATCCTGCTGGAGGTGCGCAACGCGGGCGTCATCGCCTCGATCCGCGGGCGGTCCGGCGGCTATGTCCTGATCAGGAAGCCTTCCGAGGTATCGATCTCGGAGCTTTTGCGCACGATTGACGGGCCGATCGCCCCCCTGCCCTGCCTGTCCCGCCGTGCCTATCAGCGCTGCGAGGATTGCGCGGACGAGGCCACCTGCCGGATTCGCAAGGTCTTTGCCGAGCTGTTCTGGTCCTATCTGGTGATGATCGACTCGCTGACCCTTGAGGACATGTTGCGGTCCGCGGCGGTGGCAGATCAGGTCATGAGCAGCGCGCAGCAGGCGTAAGCCTTTCCAGGACAACGGGATTTAATGGCGAAGCGGGCGTCGCGCCCGCCGGGCGGAGAATAATCCTCTCTATACACGACAAACTTTAGCGTGAATTTTCCTTTGCAATACTCGACAATCTCTGTCGTAATTACTGCCGTGACGGGCCCGGGGCCCTGACCGACAGCGAAGGAGAAGACCATGCTTGCCACCCTCACCCACGCGGGCGCCGCCACCGTTCACTCCGGCGGCCATGTCACCCGTGCGGTGCTGCGTCGCCCGGCCGGACGGCGGGGCGCCCGAACGCTGCGCGGATTGCTGTCCGCCGTCGCCCTGGCGGTGCTGGCGCTGGGTGCCGCGCCGGCCGGGCTCAGGGCGGAGACGCTGTTGAACGTCAGCTACGACCCCACCCGCGAGCTCTACCGCGAGGTCAGCGAGGCCTTCGCCGCCTTCTGGGTCGCCCAGGGCAACGAAACCCCAACCATCGAGGCCAGCCACGGCGGCTCCGGCTCTCAGGCCCGCGCGGTGATCGACGGGCTCGAGGCGCAGGTGGTGACGCTGGCGCTGGCCAGCGACATCGACAAGATTGCCCAGACCGGGAAGCTGCCCGCCGACTGGCAGACGAAGCTGCCGCACAATTCCTCGCCCTATACCTCGACCATCGTCTTCCTGGTGCGCGAGGGCAATCCGAAGGGGATCAGGGACTGGGGCGATCTGGTCGCGGAGGGGGTCGAGGTGATCACGCCCAACCCCAAGACCTCGGGCGGCGCGCGCTGGAACTACCTCGCCGCCTGGGCCTGGGCCGAGAAGAACGGCCAGGACCCGCAGGCCTTCGTCAAGGCGCTGTTTCAGCATGTGCCGGTGCTGGACTCGGGCGCCCGCGGCGCGACCACCACCTTCGCGCAGCGCGGCGTCGGCGACGTGCTGCTGGCCTGGGAGAACGAGGCCTATCTGGCGCTGAAGGAGATCGGCGAGGACCAGTTCGACATCGTCGTGCCCTCGGTCTCGGTGCTGGCCGAGCCGCCGGTCGCGCTGGTGGACGGCAACATCAGGTCGGAGGGGCAGCGCAAGCTGGCCCAGGCCTATCTGGACTTCCTCTACTCGCCCGAAGGCCAGGCGATCGCCTTCAGGAACTTCTACCGCGCCTGGGACGCGTCCAGGGCCGACCCCGCGGATGTGGCCCGCTTCCCCAAGCTGGAACTGGTCGACATCGCCCACTTCGGCGGCTGGGCCAAGGTGCAGCCCGAACACTTCGGCGACGGCGGCATCTTCGACCAGATCTATGTGCCGAAGTGAGCTGATCCGATGGGCAGACCGCTGATCCACCGCTCTCCCATGCCCGGCCTCGGGCTCAGCATGGGGATTACCCTGGCGATGCTCTCGCTCGTCGTCCTGCTGCCGATCGGCGCCCTTCTCCTGAAGGGCGCCACCTATGGGCTGGCGGGGATATGGGAAACCGTGAACCGCGAACGCGTCTGGGCGGCGCTGTTCCTCTCGTTCCGGCTGTCGCTGTTCGCCGCGCTCTTCAACCTTGTCTTCGGCGTGCTGCTGGCCTGGGTTCTGGTGCGCTACCGCTTTCCCGGCCGCCGCATCCTCGATGCCGCGGTCGACCTGCCCTTCGCGCTTCCCACCGCCGTCGCCGGCATCTCGCTGACCGCCCTCTACGCCCCGAACGGGGTCTTCGGGCAGTTGGCCGCGGCGATCGGCTGGAAGATCGCCTATGCCCAGTGGGGCATCTTCATCGCGCTGGTCTTCGTCGGCCTGCCCTTCGTCACCCGCACGGTCCAGCCGGTCATCGAAGAGATCGAGCGCGAGGTGGAGGAAGCCTCCGCCACCCTCGGCGCGACCCGGCTGCACACGCTCGGCCATGTCATCCTGCCGATGCTGGCGCCCGCCGCGCTGACCGGCTTCGCCCTGTCGCTGGCCCGCGCGGTGGGCGAATACGGCTCGGTCATCTTCATCGCCGGCAACATCCCGCTGGTGACGGAAATCGCGCCGCTTCTGATCGTCATCCAACTCGAGGAATTCAACTATGACGCCGCCGCCGCGATCGGCATCGCCATGCTCCTGATCAGCTTCGCGATGCTGATGGCGATCAACCTCATCCAGGTCTGGAGCCGGCGGAGGATCGGCAATGTCTGATACCGCGCCGCTCCGTTTCCGCTCGGCCACCGAGGAAACGCCCCTGGCCCGCCGGTCGCTGATCGGCCTGGCCTTCGCCGGCCTCGCCATCCTCGTCTTCGCGCCCCTCGTCGCCGTCTTCGTCGAGGCGCTGGCCGATGGCGTGGCGGCGGCGCTGAAAAGCCTCGCCAGCCCCGATGCCCGCGCCGCGGTCCGCCTGACGCTGACCATCGCCGCCATCTCGGTGCCGCTGAACGCCGTCTTCGGCATCGCGGCGGCCTGGTTCATCACCAAGTTCGACTTCCGCGCCAAGGCCTTCCTGATCACCCTGATCGACCTGCCCTTCTCGGTCTCGCCGGTCGTCGCGGGGCTTTGCATCGTCCTGATGTTCGGCACCAACAGCCTCGTCGGCGGCTGGCTGGTCGCCCACGGCCACCCGATCGTCTTCGCCATGCCGGGCATCATCCTCGCCACGATGTTCGTGACCTTCCCCTTCGTGGCGCGCGAGCTGATCCCGGTGATGATCGAACAGGGCCGGGCCGAGGAAGAGGCGGCGCTGACGCTGGGGGCAAGCGGCTGGCGCACCTTCCGGACCGTGACGCTGCCCAACATCCGCTGGGCGCTTCTCTACGGCGTCCTGCTCTGCAACGCCCGGGCGATGGGCGAATTCGGCGCGGTGTCGGTCGTTTCGGGGAAAATCCGGGGCCAGACCGCGACGATGCCGACCACGATCGAGATGCTCTACCAGGAATACCTCCCGGTCGCGGCGTTCAGCCTGGCGGCCGTTCTGGCCCTTCTCGGCCTTGTCACCCTTCTGCTGAAGACCGCGCTGGAACTCCGTCATGCCGACCAGATTGCCGCCACGCACCGCCGTTAGGAGACCGCCCATGCACATCGAAATCGACGAGATCTCCAAGATCTTCGGCACCACCGCGGCGCTGCATCCCGTGTCGCTTGCCATCCCCTCGGGGGCGCTGGTGGCGCTGCTTGGCCCCTCGGGGTCGGGCAAGACCACGCTGCTGCGCATCCTCGCGGGGCTCGAGTTCCCGACCTCGGGCCGGGTCCGTTTCGACGGGCAGGATGCCACCGGCCTGACCGTGCAGGACCGCCGTGCGGGCTTCGTGTTCCAAAGCTACGCGCTTTTCCGGCACATGACAGTGTTCGACAACATCGCCTATGGCCTGAACGCCCGGCCGCGCGCCTCGCGCCCCGCGAGGGCGGAGATCGCCCGCCGGGTCACGAAGCTTCTGGAACTGATCCAGTTGCCCGGCATCGACGAGCGCTACCCGTGCCAGCTTTCCGGCGGCCAGCGCCAGCGCGTGGCGCTGGCGCGCGCGCTGGCGATCGAACCCCGGATGCTGCTTCTCGACGAACCCTTCGGCGCGCTCGACGCCAAGGTCCGCAAGGACCTCCGCCAGGGCCTGCGCGACATTCATGACACCACCGGCCTGACCACGGTCTTCGTCACCCACGATCAGGAGGAGGCGATGGAACTCGCCGATCTGGTGGTGGTGATGTCGATGGGCCGCATCGAACAGATCGGCAGGCCGCAGGACATCCGCGCCCGGCCGGCAACGCCCTTCGTGCGGGACTTCCTGACCGCGTGACCCGCAGGCGCATGCCCCGGCGCCAGGATCTCTGCTCAGCGCCCGGGCCCGCCCGCGCGCCAGGCGCGGAACCGCCGCACCACCGGCTTCACGTCGAGCCCGATCACCAGCACCCCGAGCGGGATCATCCAGAAGCCGAGGACCGGCAGGAAGCCCACGATCCCCCCGGCAACCAGCAGAAGACCGAGCAGCGTGCGCAAGCCCGGCGGCACCCGCTGCCGGATCCGCACCAATGTCCGTCTGAGCCGCGCCCTGAACGTCATCTCCGCCTCCCTCGGGGCGATATGGGCCTCGCGGGGGCGCAGCGTAAGCCCCACGCGCTTCCCGCCGCCGATGCCGGCGCGTTCACGCCGCCGCCTCTGCCGCGCCCGCCCGCCCCCGCGGCGCGATCCTGAGCGCCCTGAGCGCGTTCAGGATCACCGCCACGTCGATCGCCTCCTGCATCAGCGCGCCCTCGACCGGGCTCAGATGGCCAAGCGCGGCGGCCACCATGCCGAGCACCGAAAGCCCGATCCCGGCCACGACGCTTTGCAGCGCGATCGCACGCGCACCCCGCGCGATCTCCATTCCCGCACCGAGCCGGTCGAGCCGGTCCACCAGCAGCACCGCATCTGCGGCCTCGGCCGAGGCCGCGGCGCCCCGTGCCCCCATCGCCACGCCGACATCCGCCGCCGCCAGCGCCGGCGCGTCGTTGACGCCGTCGCCCACCATCATCACCGGGCCGTTCTTGCGCTCGGTCAGCACCAGAAGCACCTTCTGGTCGGGCCTGAGCCCCGATCTGAGCCCGTCGAGACCGAGCCCCGCGGTCACCTCCTCGGCCACTTCGGCGCGGTCGCCGGTGGCCAGGAGGATGCGCTCCACGCCGCGGGCGCGCATCCCCTCCAGCGTCGCCGCGACGCCCTCGCGCAGAGGGTCCGCCATGACGAGATAGCCCGCCATCCGGCCGTCC
>NZ_JAYRPN010000047.1:0-2575 GCF_041911175.1 Tabrizicola sp. | reverse complement strand
TCTTCGCGCCGCTGCTGATGACCGATGACCCCATCGCGCAGGATTACGGCGCGCTTCTGACCGGCCCTTCGTGGGACCATTGGCTTGGCACCGACTACCTTGGCCGCGACATGTTCAGCCGGATCATCGGCGGCGCGCGCACCTCGCTTGTGGCCATGGTGGTGGTTCTGGCGACGGCGCTGGCCATCGGCGTCGTCATCGGGTCCTTCGCGGGCTATGTCGGCGGCAAGGCCGAACTGGTGCTGATCTCGCTGATCGACATCGCGCTGGCGCTGCCGTCGCTCGTCATCGCGCTGGCGCTGATGGGGGTCTTCTCGGGCGAGAACTTCGCCTGGATGTCGGACTACTGGAAGATGATCCTTGCCCTGACCCTGGCCTGGTGGGCGAACTATGCCCGGATGAGCCGTGCCGTCGTGGTGGCCGAGTTGCAGCAGCCCTATATCGAGGCGGCGCGGGTCATGGGCGCGTCACACCTGTGGATCTTCATCCGGCATATTCTCCCGCATGTTCTGGGGCTGGTGGTTGTCTATGCCAGCGCCGACGCGGGCGCGCTTGTGCTGGCCATTGCCACGCTGTCGTTCCTGGGGCTTGGGGTTGCGCCGCCCACGCCGGAATGGGGGCAGATGCTGGTCGATGGCATGTCCTATATTGAGGAATACCCTGCGCTGGTCATCATCCCCGGTCTGGCGCTGACCGCCGTGGTCGTCAGCTTCAACCTGCTGGGCGAGGCTTTCGCGCTGCAAAAGGTGCCGCGCGCGGTCAGGGGCGGGTTTCTGAAGCGGAAGAAGGCGGCACGCGACGTTGAGGAGACCGCCCGCGCGGCGGCGGAGGGCCACGCATGAGTGCTGTCTACGAAGTCGAGAATCTGGTGATCGACCTCTACACCCCGACCGTCTCGGTCCGCGCGGTGGACGGAGCCGGGTTCCATGTCGCCCCCGGCGAGACGTTGGCGATTGTGGGCGAGAGCGGCTCGGGCAAGACGGTGATGACGCTTGGCCCGCTGGGTCTTCTGCCCGAGGGCGTGGCGGTGGACCTGCGGGGCAAGGCATCGGCGGATGGCAAGGACATCCTGACGCTATCCCCGGGCGCCTTGTCGGCGCTGCGCGGCGGCTTCTTCGGAGTGATCTTCCAGGACCCGATGAGCGCGCTGAATCCGATGCTGAAGATCGGCCCGCAACTGGCGCGGCAGGCACAGTTGTTTCAGGGCCTGTCTGCCGAGGCTGCGCGGAAGGAAGCGGTCTCGCTCCTCGCCCGGTCCGGCATCCCCGACCCGGAAGACCGCTATGACCGCTATCCACATGAACTCTCCGGCGGCATGTTGCAGCGCGCAATGATCGCCCTTGCGCTGGCCGCGCGGCCGCGTGTCCTGATCGCCGACGAGCCAACGACGGCGCTGGATGCGACCGTGCAGGCCCAGATCTTGGCGCTGATCCGGCAGATCCAGAAGGAGGACGGCATCGCCGTGATCCTGATCACCCATGACATCGGCGCGGTCTCGGTGCTGGCCGACAGGGTTATGGTGCTTTACGCGGGCCAGGTGGCCGAGGAAGGCGCGGCCATCGACCTGCTGACCGACCCGATCCACCCCTATACCCGCGGCCTCTTGGCTTCGGTGCCGGACTTCCGCTCGGACACGGCGACGGGGACGAAGGAAGTTCCCGGCCTGCCGCCCAACCAGTCGAAGCTTGAACCCGGCTGCCGCTTTGCCGACCGCTGCGATCGCGTGCAGCCCGCCTGCCGCAGTCACCGCCCGCCGCTGGTGTCCGTCACCCGGGGCTCGGCGCCGCGCCGTGTCGCCTGCCCCGTCGTTCTGCAAGAGGAGGGCATTCCCCATGGCTGAGACCCCGGCAATCGAAGCAAAAGGCGTCAAGGTGCATTTCCAGACCGCCGCGGGCCTGGTCCGCGCGGTCGACGGGGTGGACCTGACCGTGCCGAAGGGCGCCTTCCACGGCATCGTCGGCGAATCCGGCTGCGGGAAGACCACGCTTGCCCGCGCGCTGATCGGCTTGCAGCAGACCACCGAAGGCAGCGTCCGGATCGCGGGCCGTGACCGGGCCGAATGGCAGTCCGCCGACCGCAAGGGCTTTGCCCGCGCCGCGCAGTTCGTGTTTCAGGACCCCCTGGGCAGCATGAGCCGCCGCCAGACCGTCGGCCAGACGCTGGAAGAGCCCCTGCAGATCCACGGCCTTGGAAACGCTGCCGCGCGCGAGGCGAAGGTCGCCGAGCTTCTCGACCTCGTGGCCCTGCCCGCGACCGTGCTGGACCGTATCCCCCGCTCGCTGTCGGGCGGCCAACGCCAGCGCGTCTCGATCGCGCGTGCGCTGGCGCTGGACCCGGCGCTGCTGATCGCCGACGAACCGCTGTCGGCGCTCGATGTCTCGGTGCGCGCCCAGATCGTCAACCTCTTCGCGCGGCTGCAGGAACGCCTTGGCCTGACCATCGTCATCGTGGCCCATGACCTTGCCATCGTGCGCGAGGTCTGTTCCTCGGTCACGGTGATGTATCTGGGCCGGGTGGCCGAGGAAGGCGCGGCACGACCGCTCTTCGCCGATCCCGCGCATCCCTACAGCCAGGC
>NZ_JAYRPN010000046.1:0-17346 GCF_041911175.1 Tabrizicola sp. | reverse complement strand
AGCTTCAGCTCGCGGTCCGAGATGTTGGTGACCGGCAGCGCATGGTCGGGGTCGATGGCGACGGACTGGCCGCGCCGCATGCTGACCTCCTCGCCGTCGATCAGGCAGCGCCCCTCGCCCGACATCACCGTCAGCAGGCTTGGCCCCAGCCCGGTTCCGTTCACTTGCAGGCTGGCCCGGCGCTCGACCGTCATGATCCGCATGTCATGCCCGGTGTCGACGGCTACCGTCTCGATCCGGCCCCAGGGCATTTCGCGCAGCCGGTGGCTGTCCACCTCGCGGCGCCGCTCGGCCTTCAGCCGCTCGACCAGGGCCTTCACCTCCTGCGACTGCGCCCGCTGCGTGACCAGCAGCGCATCCGGCGTGTCGATCACCACCGCGTCCTGCATCCCGATCACCGCGACCAGCCGTCCCTCGCTTTGCACCAGCGAATTCCGGGTGTTCAACGCCACCACGTCGCCATGCAGCACGTTGCCGTCGCCGTCGCGGTCCGACACCGCATGGACCGCGTTCCAGGCCCCGACGTCGCTCCACTCCACCCCTTCCAGCGGGGCCAGCGCGATGCAGGGCGTGCGCTCGAACACCTGCCGCTCGGTCGGCTCGTTCGCCGCGCGGCGGAAGGTGGCCTCGTCCAGCACGATCCCCAGCGTGCGGATGTCGGCCGCCGCCACCGCCGCCGTGACCGCCGCATGGGTGGTCGGGTCCAGGCGCGCGAACTCGCGGATCAGGGTATCGGCCCGCATCAGGCTGATCCCCGAGGCCCAATAGACCCCGCCCGCGGCGATCAACCGCTCGGCCTGGTCGCGGCAGGGCTTTTCCACGAACTGCCCCACCTGGCGCAACCCCGGATGACGCTGGCAGGGCCCGCCGTCGGTCAGATAGCCATAGCCGGTCTCCGGATAGGTCGGGACCACGCCGAAGCTGACGATCCGGCCCTCCTCGGCAGCAGGGCGCATCGCGGTGACGGTCGGGTTCAGGTCGCCCTTGATCATGTGGTCGGAGGGCAGGACCAGGATCACCGCCTCGGGGTCGGCCCGCACCGCGCAGATCGCGGCGGCCAGCACCGCCGGGCCGGTGTTGCGCCCGACCGGCTCGCCGATCACCTGGCCGCGCAGCTGCACCTCGTCCAGCTGGCGATGCACCAGCGCGGCCTGACGGGCATTGGCCACCACGACCGGAGCCGCGAAGGCGCCGCCGCGGTGGCGTTGCAACGTGGCCTGGAAATAGGTCAGGCTGCCCTTGCCCTGCGTCGGCTGGAACTGCTTCGGCTGGTCGACCCGGCTCATCGGCCACAGGCGGGACCCCATTCCGCCGCACAGGACCACGGGGACAATCGGATGGGTCATGGCACTTTCGCCTCTGCTGCGGGAAGCACCCTGTCGGCCAGCCGCGAGAGCGGCCGGATCAGCCCCGGCACCGGATAGCGCAGCGTGACCTCGGCCAGCTGGCCCAGCCGGTCGGCGGGCAGCGGCTCGGCCGGGACCAGCCGGAACGGCACCGGCGCGCCCGGCGCAGCCGATCCGATGCCGCCCGGCGCCAGTCCCGCCGCGACATGCAGGCCATCGGCAAAGCGCAGGTCCACCCCGCTCGCCCGCGCCAGGTCCAGCATCTCCTCGGGCAGCGCAAAGCCGGTCACGACCAGCCCTGCGTCCGGGGCCGAGACGCGCAGCACCGGATCGCCCGCAAAGACGGTCGAGCCTGCCTCGACCCCCAGCACCTCGACCCGGCAGTCGCAGGGCATGGCGACCGACAGCACCTGCCCGGTGTTGGCCCGTATCGCATAGGCCACCTCGCCCGGTTTCGCCTGCGGATCCAGGAACTCAACCTGCCCGGTCGCCGTCGCCGCCAGCGTGCGACCGTCGAACCCGGCCACCACCGGGGTCGCCAGCCGGTGTGTGAAGACGCGCTGGAACAGCTTGCCCGCCACCAGCCCGACGAGCGCCGCCGTCAGGACCAGCAACAGAAGCATCCCGCGCAGGCGGGGCAGGCGGCGCGCGGCCTGCCCCGCCCCCGGCTTTGCCGCCACCGGGCGCACCGCGATGGCCTGGCCCAGCGTGACCAGATCGCCCGCGATCCAGGCATTGACCAGGTGGCGCAACTGCGGCAGGTGCTCGCCCGTCGGGTCAAGGAAAACCAGCGCCGCCGTGCCTCGCGCCGCATCCGCCTCCTGCATCCGCACCTCGACCGGCAGGCCCACGGTGAACCCCTGGAACCGGAAGACCAGCCAGGCCATCCGTTCCAGCCCCGCCATGTGCGGGTCGATCAACCCGGCGATTTCCGCCCGGACCAGCGAAATTCCCCGGCCCTTGTACTGCCGTCCGTCGATCTCGACATGGAACGGCATGGCGATCACCGGATGATCGGTCGGCCCGGCAAGGGGCAGGTCCGGCACCTGGCGCTGCGAAGACGAGAGGGCGTGATCCAAGGTTCGCTCCTTTTCCGGGCGGATTCAGACAAGCCCCGACAAGAGCATGACCCCGAAGGTCAGCCAGCCGAGAGCCAGGGCATGCACATAGGTCGAGCCGAAGGCGCGCAGCCCCGCGCCGGGGGTGGCCTGTCCCGCGCCTTCGGTGGACTGGCGGGTCCAGCGCTGGCGATCCAGCCGGAACAGCACATGGCTTTTCACCGCCGCGCCGACGATCTGGCCGAAATACAGCAGCAGGGGCCAGGTGATCGGGAAGCCGCGACCCCGCACTGTCGCCAGCACCCAGCAGAACAGGTAGCGCGTCGCCATCACCCAGGCGAGATAGGCCGGAAGCACCATCGGCTCGACGAAGACCGCCGCAAGAAGCATCGAGATCGGCCCGGCCAGCGTGGTCCAGATGCCGATCTTCTGGTCCAGGATCGACCACCAGGTGAACAGCCCGATCCGCTGCGGCCCCAGCGCCAGCGCGCGGGAATTGGTGCGCAGCATGTTGCCGAACCAGCGGATCATCAGCGTGACGGCGCTTTCGGCAAAGCCGGGCTTCGGCTGGCTCTCCAGCGAGATCGAGGTCACATCGGGCAGGTACAGCATGCGGTAGCCGCGTTGCAGCAGCCAGAACCAGGTCGACTTGTCGTCGCCGGTCAGGAAATCCACCCGCCCCAGGCGCCAGTGATCGATGTGGTCATGCTGCACAAGGCGGATGAACTCGGGCCGGGTCGCCAGGTCGGCCCGGAAGATCGACATGCGGCCGGTCAGCGTCAGCACCCGGCCCGAGAGCCCGGCCGAACACATCATCATCTGCCGCTGGGTGAAGCGCAGGGCGAACCAGTCGGCGAACAGGCCCGGTACGCTGATTTCGGCGGCCTCGTCGGTGGTCAGCGCGCCCACCTTCGGATCGCTGAAGAACGGGGCCGAGGCGTCAACGATGTCCTCGGGCACGCAGCTGTCGCCGTCGACCAGATGCAGGATGTCGCGCCGCGACGGGGCCTGCCCGGCGATCAGCCGCAGCGACCGGGCCAGCGCATCCCGCTTTCCCGTCCCGGGGATCTGGTCGACGACCAGCCGCACTCCCTGCATCGGCACGTCCATCGCCGCGTGAAGCTGCCGGATCAGCCGGGCATCCGCCGTCTCGACCACCGAGGCGATGACGGTGGCGCCCCCCGGCGCTGCCGCCGCCGCACGGAACAGCGCCCGGTAGACTCGCCGCGTCGTCTCGGTGTCGATCCGGTAGCTGGTGATCAGGAACCAGGCATGGCCCTGAACCGGGCTGGCCGCATGGGCTGCAAGCGCCCGCGCCTTCAACCGCGGATAGGCCCGCGCCCGATACCAGGCCGCGCGCAGGAAGTTGACCAGCGCCCAGCCATAGCGCCAGGCCCCGATCGCCCCCACCACGATCAGCCCGTTCGAGACATGCCCCAGCGCCCCTGGCGGGATTGACAGCACCAAGAGGGCCAGCACCGCCAGGTAGCACATGTGACCAAGGACAGTGGCCAGCGCGCGCATCACCAGCAGATCCCCTCGTAGCTGCCCGCCGACCGCTGGCCCGGCAGGATCCGCGCCAGGTCGATCATCGGGCGGTTGCCCAAAGCCGCCTGCAGGGGCGGGATCGCCTCGTCATAGCGGTTGCCGACCAGCACGATTTCCGAGCCTTCGATCAGTTCGTCGATGGTGCCCACCAGCCGCTGCCCCAGGCCGATATCCTCGCTCAGGCCCCGGCCCGGCGCGGGGGCGTCATTCGCCAGCGCCTCGGTGACGAAGGGGTCATAGACCCGCAGGTCCAGCCCGCGCCGGATCAGTCGGCCCGCCAGTTCCGCCAGCGGGCTTTCCCGCAGGTCGTCGGTGCCGGGCTTGAAGCTGATGCCGACCATCCCCACCCGGCGCTTGCCCGTGGCCTCGATCATCGCCTCCGCCCGGCGGACCTGCGCCGCATTGGCCGCCAGCACCGCCTCCAGGAGCGGTGCGGCAACTCCCCGCCCCGCCGCAAAGGCGCGCAAGGCCCGGACGTCCTTCGGCAGACAGGACCCGCCGAAGGCAAAGCCGGGGCGCAGGAAATGGGGGCTCATGGCAACCTTGTGGTCGGAACAGAGGACCTGCATGATCCGCTGCCCGTCCAACCCGGCCGCCTTGGCAATGTTCCCGATCTCGTTGGCGAAGCTGACCTTCACCGCCCGCCAGGCGTTCGAGGTGTATTTCACCATCTCCGCCGTCGGCAGGTCGACCATGTGGCTCTCGCAGGGCAGGTCGCGGTTCAACCCGGCCAGCAAGGCCCCCGTCGCCGCATCCAGCGCGCCGAAGACGATCAGGCCGGGGTCCAGGTAGTCGCGGATCGCCGTGCTTTCGCGCAGGAATTCCGGGTAGTAGCCCACCCCGAAATCCTGCCCCGCCACCCGGCCCGAGGCCGCTTCCAGGATCGGGATGCAGACCCCCTCCATCGTCCCCGGCACGATGGTCGACCGCATCACCACCGAGTGAAAGCCCGGATGCCCCGCCAAGGCGCGCCCGATCGCCTCCGACACCGCCCGCACCTGGTCCAGCCCGATGGACTCGTCCGCCGCGCTCGGCGTTCCGACGCAGACGAACGAGGCCTCGCTCTCCCGCACAGCCCTTTGCGCATCGGTGGTGGCCCGCAGGCGCCCTGCCTCCACCATCGCGGCGATCAGGTCCGGCAGCCCCTGCTCGACGATCGGGGACCGTCCCGCCGCAATGGCCGCGACCTTGCCGGGGTCGGCATCGACCGCGATCACCTGATGCCCGTCCCGCGCCAGGCACGCGGCCGAGACCGCGCCCACATAGCCAATTCCGAACACCGCGATCCGCGCCATTTCCGCTTGTCCTTCCTGTCAGCGATGCGGCAGGTGCAGCATCCCGAAACAGCCTAGGCACGGGTGGCAATGCGGAAAAAGTCGGGCAAAGACCCCACAGGATTCGCCCGGATTCCGGGGTTTTCCCCCACAGGACCACCGGAACCTGACAGGCGTAAACGGGTGGTGTAAGGAAAAGACCGACAGGCGATCCTGCGACTGCAAAACCGGCCCGGCCACCGCTTTCCGGCGGCTTCAGGGCGGTCTGGCCCGCCGGTTTCCGGCCTATCCAGGCGGAACGCGGGGCGAATCGACCCAGCCCTGCGCGATGGCGAATTCCACGATCTGCCGCCGCCCGGAAAGGTTCAGCTTGCTGGACCCGCGCGCCTTGTAGGTCTCGATCGTCTTGCAGGACAGGTCCAGTTCCTTGCCGATTTCCTTCATCGACTTGCCATGCGCCACCGATTTCAGCACGAACAGTTCGCGCGCGGACAGGCAGGCCTCCTGCACGGGGGCGGGCGGGGTCTCCTCGTCCGGGTCGGGGGCGATGGCCGCCGCGAAGGCCGCGTCGATGAAGATGCCGCCCTGCGCCGTGGTGGCGAGAGCGACCTTCAATGTCTCGAACGACACCGTCTTCGGCAGGATTCCGCGGAAACCCGCCGCGATGCAGGCGCGCGCCAGCCGGTCGGACAGCGAGCTGCAATAGCCCAGGACCGCACGTGCACGGCAGCCCAGCTTCCGCATCATTTCGGTCGGGCAGGATTCGGTCTGCCCCGGATCGAGGATGATCACGTCCAGCTCCCCCGCCGCGTCCCAGGGCCCGGACGGTCCCACGACCAGGACCCGGGCCGCAAAGCCCGGGTCCTGAAGCAGAAGCACGGCCAGGCCATCCGCCAACAGCGGATTGGCATCAATGATCGCGATGCTCAGGCCTGGCCCCGGCGCTGTCATCGCGGTCTCGACTGGACGATGGGGTCGATCGGCATGGCGGTGGCACCCTCCCGAGGGACTTCGCCAGCCCATAACAGACGAAATGGCCGGATGTTCCCAGCCCGGCCGTCCATCCACCGCAGGTTGCGCGGCGGAACCGGCGATTTCTGGCCGATCCCCTTGGCCCTGTCGCGCAGGAAAGCGTCAGAACGTGCCGACCGCGCCGCAGATCGCCTGCATTTCCGCCAGGTCGTATCCCGCCGGAACCGTGGCCGCCGTGCCGGACTCGGACCCGGCCGTTCCGGTTGCCGGTGCGGTTGCACCCGCCTCGGCGGTCGCACCGCCCTCGGTCGGCGCGGCCCCGTCGGCATGGGCGGCCAGGAAGGCCTCGCAATCGGTGCGGATCATGGTCTGGTCTTCCGGGCTCAGCGACTGCCAGCCCTTCGCCAACTCGTCCGCACTGCGCCGGGTTGCGCTGTCCGCGCCGGTGAAGAAGGTCGTCCCGACCGACAGGGGCCAACTGGTCCCGAACATCTCGCCCGTCGCACCCGCAGTGGCCGTGCCGGAAGCGTCACCCTGCGTCGTCGTCTCGGTCTGGGCCAGTGCAGCCCCGGCGCACAGCACCGCGACCGGCACGGCAAGCATGACCTGTTTCATCTTTCGTCCTTTCCATCCTTTGCATGGGGGACGCAGCCCGCCTGCTCGCGGTCGCGCCTGGCCGGAAGTCGCCAGACCCCGCAACCGGCAGGTCGGGGCATTGTTCCCCCGCACCCGGGGAAACCGCCGTCAGACAGGCACGTTCAGGCTGTGTTTCACCCGTTTCAGCGTGAAACTGGTGTTGATCGACTGCACGTTCGGCAACTCGACAATCGCGTTCTTCACCGTCGCCTCGTAGTGGCGGACGCTGGTGGCGATGACCTGCAGCACATAGTCGTATTCGCCGCTGAGCGAATAGCACTGCATCACCTCGGGCACCTTCGCCACCGCCTCCTCGAAGGCGCGCAGCCGGTCGCGCTGGTGGTGGGAAATCTTCACGAAGCACAGGACCAGGATCTCGAACCCCACCGCTTCCGGGTCGACGACGAAGCGCTTCGGGCTGATCGCGCCGGTTTCCTGCAGGCGCTGCAACCGCCGCCAGCAGGGCGAATGGCTAAGGCCCGCGACCTCGCCCAGCTCGCGCAGGGTCAGGTCGGGCTGGTCCTGCAAGGCGCGCAGGATGCGCCGGTCTGGCTCGTCAAGGTCCATGCGAGTCCTTTTGCGACAGGTTGGCGGGGCAGGGCGGGCCACAGCAACATGTTACCACAAGAGATGCAGGTTGTGATACGCTGTTCCAATCTGGCGGGCAATCGGGCCGGGATTGGCGACCCTGTTTCCGCTGACCTGTCCTAGGCTGATCTCAGGACGGTCCGGTCATCCGGGCCGGGGGGAGCACGGCATGGTCCTCACGCTGGACGACAAGTACACGGCGGAAAGCGGCTCGGTCTATCTGACCGGGACGCAGGCGCTGGTCCGCCTGCCGATGACCCAGATGCGCCGCGACCATGCTGCGGGGCTGAACACTGCGGCCTTCATCTCGGGCTATCGCGGCTCACCGCTTGGCGGCTATGACCAGCAGCTTGTGAAGGCGCGGAAGCATCTCGACCGGCATGGTATCGTGTTCCAGCCCGGCCTGAACGAAGACCTCGCCGCCACCGCCGTCTGGGGCAGCCAGCAGGTGCAGCTTTCGCCCGGCGCGCGGAAGGATGGCGTTGTCGGCCTCTGGTACGGCAAGGGGCCGGGGGTCGACCGTTGCGGCGACGTGTTCAAGCACGCCAACGCGGCGGGATCGGCGGCGCTGGGGGGCGTGCTGGCGATTGCGGGGGATGATCACACCTGCAAATCGTCGTCGATCCCGCACCAGTCGGACCACGCGTTCATCTCGGCGCTGATGCCGATGCTCTACCCGTCTTCGGTGCATGAATTCCTGGAGATGGGCCTCCTCGGCATCGCCATGTCGCGGTTCTCCGGCTGCTGGGTCGGCTTCAAGGTGATCTCCGAGACGGTGGAGATTTCCTCGGTCATCGACCTGGCACAAGAGGCGCGAAGCTTCGTCCTGCCGCCGGATTTCCAGCTTCCCCCCGGCGGGCTGAACCTGCGCTGGCCCGATCCGCCCTTGGTGCAGGATGCCCGGCTGCAGGAACAGAAGGGCTATGCCGCCATCGCCTTCGCACGGGCCAACGGGGTGGACCGGCTGATCGTCCGCCATCCGGGCGACCGTTTCGGGATCGTCGCCTCGGGGAAGGCCTATGAGGATGTGCGGCAGGCCCTGGCCGAGCTTGGCCTTGGCCCGCAGGAACAGGCGGCCATCGGGATCAGGCTCTACAAGGTGCGGATGCCCTGGCCGCTGGAGCCCGAGGGGATCAGGCATTTCTCCGAAGGGCTGGAGGAAGTGCTGATCGTCGAGGAACGCCGCGAGATCATCGAGAACCAGATCAAGGAACAGCTCTTCAACTGGCGTGCCGACGTCCGTCCCCGCATCGTCGGCAAGTTCGACCACGAGGATCGCCCCTTCCTCGGCCTCTCTGCCGGGCTGACCGTGGCGACCGTCGCCGGGGCCATCGCGGAACGGCTCTTGCACCTGGACCTGCCCGAAGGGCTGGCCGACCGCCTGCGCGCAAGGGCCGACCACCTGCACGCCGCCGAAGCCCGCGCGACGGCCCATGTCCCCCCGGTGCTGCGCCTGCCGCACTACTGCCCCGGCTGCCCGCACAACACCTCGACCCGCGTGCCCGAAGGCTCGACCGCGATGGCCGGGATCGGCTGTCACTTCATGGCGCAATGGATGGACCGGCGGACCGAGACCTTCACCCATATGGGCGCCGAGGGCGTGCCCTGGACGGCGATCCGCCACTTCACCGACGAGACGCATCGCTTCGTCAACCTCGGCGACGGGACCTTCTTCCATTCCGGCCATCTCGCCATCCGCCAGTCGGTCGCGGCGGGGGCCAGCATCACCTACAAGATCCTGGTGAACGACGCCGTGGCGATGACCGGCGGCCAGCCGATCGACGGGGAACTGACCCCCGAACAGATCACCCACCTGATGCACGACGAACGCGTCGCCCGCATCGTGCTGATGTCCGACCGCCCGGATGTCTACCGGCCCGCCGACCTTGCCCCCGGCACCGAAATCCGCCACCGCGACGCGATCGACGCGGTGATGCTGGAGCTGCGCCAGGTGCCTGGCGTCACCGTCATCGTCTTTGAGCAGACCTGCGCCGCCGAACTTCGTCGCCGCCGCAAGCGGGGCGAGGCGACGGACCCCGACCTGCGGCTCTGGATCAACCCCGCCGTCTGCGAGGGCTGCGGCGACTGTTCCGTGCAATCGAACTGCATCGCCGTCGAGCCCCTGGAGACCGACCTCGGCCGCAAGCGCAGGATCAACCAGTCGGCCTGCAACAAGGATTATTCCTGCCTCAAGGGCTTCTGCCCCTCTTTCGTCTCGGTCCACGGCGCAACACTCCGCAAGGCCCCGGCAAGAGCTGGCACCGACATCGCCACTTTGCCCGACCCGACCCTGCCGCAGATCGACCGCGCCTGGAACCTGGCATTGGCCGGGGTCGGCGGCACCGGCGTCCTGACGATCAGCGCGATCCTTGGGATGGCCGCGCATGTCGAGGGCAAGATCCCGATGGTCCTCGACATGGCGGGGCTGGCGCAGAAAGGCGGCGCGGTGATGAGCCATGTCCGCATCTCGCGCCCCGACCGCCCCGTCGCCGCCCCCCGCATCGCCGCCGGTTCCGCCGACCTTCTCATCGCCGCCGACCCGGTGGTGGCCGCCTCGAAAGAGGCGATCCTGCTCTGCGCGCCCGACCGGACCACGGTGATCCTGAACACCCACCTCGCTCCGGTCTCCGACTTCACCCGCCAGCGCGACTTCGACTTCCGCCAGCCGCAGGTCATGGCCAGCATCAGCGCCGCCACCCGCACGCGCCATGTCCACGACTTCTCGGCGCTGGCCAAGGCGCTGACCGGCGACGAGATCGGGGCGAACCTGATGATGCTGGGCCATGCCTGGCAAAGCGGGCTGGTGCCGCTGGCCCGCGAGTCGATCCTGGAGGCGATCCGCCTGAACGGGGTCGCGGTCAAAGCCAATAGCGAAGCTTTCGACTGGGGCCGCCGTCTGGCCCACGACCCCGCCGCCGTGACCGCGCTGGCGCATCCGCCACAGGCGCCGGAACCGCTGACCCTCAGCGCCCTGATCGACGCCCGCGCCGCCCACCTGCGCGCCTGGCAGAACGAGGCGCTGGCCACCCGCTACCGCGCCGCGCTGGACCGGCTTCCGCCCGACGAAGCCCTGCGCCGCAGCGTGGCCGAGGCCTATGCCAAGGTCCTCGCCCCCAAGGACGAATACGAGGTTGCGCGCCTCTACAGCCTCCCCGCCTTCCGCGAAGGGCTGGAGGCCGAATTCGCGGGTGGCTACCGTCTGTCGCTGAACCTCGCGCCGCCTTTCCTGCCCGGCACCGCCGCCGATGGCCGCCCGAAGAAGCGCAGCTTCGGCCCGTGGATCTTCCCCGCCCTCCGCCTGCTTGCCCACCTGAAACCCCTGCGCGGCACCTGGGCCGACCCGTTCCGCCACAGCGCCGACCGCAAGCTGGAACGCCAGCTTCCTACGCTTTACGAAGCCGACCTCGCCCGCGCGGAGCATGTCACCCCCGACACCCTGCCGCTGATCCGTGAACTTCTCGGCTTGCCGCTGCAGATTCGCGGCTATGGTCCGGTGAAGGAAGCAGCCTTTGCGAAACAGATGGCACGGCGGGCGGAACTGCTGGCCACGCTTGACGGCAACCCCGTGGCGCTGGCCGCGGAATAGGAAGGACCCGGCATGTTTCTGGCATCGATGAACTTCGACCTTGGCCCCGAAATCGACGCCCTGCGCGAGATGGTCCACCGCTGGGCGCAAGACCGGGTCAAGCCGATGGCCGCCGCCATCGACCGGACCAATGCCTTCCCGCCCGAGCTGTGGCCGGAACTCGGCAACCTTGGCCTTCTTGGCATCACCGTGCCGGAGGAATACGGCGGCGCGGGGATGGGCTATCTCGCCCATACCGTCGCCATCGAGGAGATCGCCCGCGCCTCGGCTTCGGTCTCACTGTCCTACGGCGCGCATTCCAACCTCTGCGTCAACCAGATCAAGCTGAACGGGACCGAAGCACAAAAGCGCAAATACCTGCCTGGCCTGATCAGCGGCACCCATGTCGGCGCGCTGGCGATGTCCGAGGCCGGGGCGGGCTCGGACGTGGTGTCGATGAAGCTTCGGGCGGAAAAGCGGAATGGCTACTACGTCCTGAACGGCACGAAATACTGGATCACCAACGGGCCGGATGCCGATACGCTGGTCGTTTACGCCAAGACCGACCCCGAGGCCGGATCGAAGGGGATCACCGCCTTTCTGGTCGAGAAAACGATGAAGGGGTTCAGCACCTCGAAGCACTTCGACAAGCTGGGGATGCGCGGGTCGAATACGGCGGAGCTGGTGTTCGAGGATGTCGAGGTTCCGTTCGAGAACGTGCTGGGCACCGAGGGCAAGGGCGTGCGCGTGCTGATGTCGGGCCTCGACTATGAGCGCGTCGTGCTGTCCGGGATCGGCACCGGGATCATGGCCGCCTGCCTGGACGAGATCATGCCCTACATGGTCAGCCGCAAGCAGTTCGGGCAGCGGGTTGGCGACTTCCAGCTGATGCAGGGCAAGATCGCCGACATGTATACCAAGCTGAACTCGGCCCGCGCCTATGTCTACGCCGTCGCCCGTTCCTGCGACCGGGGCCAGGTCACACGGGCCGATGCCGCAGCCTGCGTGCTTTACGCCTCGGAAGAGGCGATGGTCGTCGCGCATCAGGCCGTGCAGGCGATGGGCGGGGCCGGGTTCATGAACGAAACCCCGGTCAGCCGGTTGTTCCGCGACGCCAAGCTGATGGAGATCGGCGCCGGCACCAGCGAAATCCGCCGGATGCTGATCGGGCGCGAGATGATGGGAGCGATGGGGTGAGGTCGTTCGTTGTGTTCTTTGTTCTTGGGCTCGCCCTTGCAACCGATGCAAGGTCTGAAGACCTCCTGACCGACAATCAGATCAATGCGATGAAGGGCTGTGTGGAACAAGGCAAGGGAACTGCATGCATAGGCCTTTTCCTCGATGATTGCGAAGAACGAGCTTCCGAAAAAGTTGCGCCGAGCGCATTGAAGGCAGCAACGTGGTGCTTGGCCGAAGAGGCCGACTTCTGGCAAGATATTGCCGGAATTTCGTTGAGCGAACCGTCGCCTGACATTTGTCCGACCGATTTGTCTGAGACCGAGCATTCGGAACCCTGGTCAATCAATCTACGCGACAACGAGATCGCAAAGTGCAGGCGAAATAATCTCGCGCGGCAAGCCTTGGCTGTTATAGGAGAAGGCCGTGAACAGTTAACGGATCAGCAATCCCTGGAAGCAAGCGTTGAGACTTGTTTTGGCCAAGCCATCACGTCAGGCGATCTGACGTGTGTGGGCACTGCATCGCGCCATTGTCAATCCATTTCTGATGGCGGCCAGACCACGCTTGGAATTGTGGGCTGCAATGGACTCGAATATGTCGCCTGGAAAATCATTCTCGATACCGAATACAAGTCTGCACTTCGCGTCGCGTCAGAATCGGATGCCGCTGAGCCATCGCCGCCTGAGAACGCTACAGACGCGGTCTGGAACTCTCAGCGAACCTGGTTGGCTTTTCGTGACGCCCAGTGTGCAATGGAATATGCCAAATGGGGACACGGTAGCATGAGAAACATTGCGTCGACGTTGTGCCTTCTGCACATGACCGCTGAAAGAGCGGTGTCCCTCCGAAACTGGTATCAAGGCGAGCAAGATGAGCCATGATTCTTACCTCTTCCGCCTCTCCCAGATCTGCCAGCTTCCTTGCCAACCGCGAGGCCAACCTTGCCGCGCTGGAGGTCGTGCGGGCCGCGGCTGGCCTGGCCCTGGCAGGCGGCGGCGACCGGGCGCGTGAGCTGCACCGCAGCCGGGGCAAGCTTCTCCCCCGCGAACGGATCGACCGGCTTCTGGACCCCGGCTCGCCCTTCCTGGAGATCGGCCTTTTCGCCGCGCAGGGCATGTACGACGGCGCCAGCCCGTCCGCCGGGCTGATCGCTGGGATCGGCAGGGTCGAGGGGCAGGAGGTGATGGTCGTCTGCAACGACGCCACGGTGAAGGGCGGCACCTATTTCCCGATGACGGTCAAGAAGCACCTCCGCGCGCAGGAGATCGCCGCCGAGAACCGGCTGCCCTGCGTCTATCTGGTCGACTCGGGCGGGGCGAACCTGCCGAACCAGGACGAGGTCTTCCCCGACCGCGACCATTTCGGGCGCATCTTCTTCAACCAGGCCAACATGTCCGCCGAGGGCATCGCGCAGATCGCCGTGGTCATGGGCTCCTGCACCGCCGGGGGGGCCTATGTACCCGCGATGTCCGACGTGACCATTATCGTGAAGGATCAGGGCACGATCTTCCTCGCCGGACCGCCGCTGGTCAGGGCCGCGACGGGCGAAGTCGTCAGCGCCGAGGAACTTGGCGGGGGCGATGTCCACACCCGGCTCTCCGGCGTGGCGGACCTGCTGGCCGAGGATGACGCCCATGCCCTCCTCCTCGCCCGCCGGGCTGTCGCCAGCCTGAACCGGCGCAAGTCCGCGCCTGTGGTCCTGCAAGCACCCGAACCCCCGGCCTATGACCCTGATGAGCTGCTGGGCATCGTCCCCGCCGAGACGAAAACCCCCTACGACATCCGCGAGGTCATCGCCCGCACCGTGGACGGCTCGCGCCTTGACGAATTCAAGCCGCGCTACGGCACCACCATCGTCTGCGGCTTCGCGCATGTGATGGGCATTCCGGTCGGGATCATCGGCAACAATGGGGTGATCTTTTCCGAAAGCGCGCTGAAGGCCGCGCATTTCGTGGAGTTGTGTTCGCAGCGCGGTATCCCGCTGGTGTTCCTGCAGAACATCTCCGGCTTCATGGTGGGCAAGACGGCGGAGAACCGGGGCATCGCCAAGGACGGGGCCAAGCTGGTGACGGCGGTCGCCACCAGCCAGGTGCCAAAGGTCACGCTGATCGTCGGCGGGTCGTTCGGGGCGGGAAACTACGGCATGTGCGGCCGGGCCTATGGCCCGCGCTTTCTCTGGACCTGGCCGAACAGCCGGATCTCCGTCATGGGCGGCGAACAGGCGGCAGGCGTCCTCGCCACCGTCCGGCGCGACGCGATCGAGCGCAAGGGCGGTAGCTGGTCGCCCGAGGAGGAAGCCGCCTACAAGCGCCCCACGATCGAGATGTTCGAGCGCCAGTCGCACCCGCTCTACGCCTCTGCCCGGCTTTGGGACGACGGCATCATCGACCCGCGCCGCAGCCGCGAGGTGCTGGCGCTGTCGCTCTCCGCCACGCTGAACGCGCCGATTCCGCCCACCCGCTTCGGCCTCTTCAGGATGTGAGCCCATGTTCCAGAAGGTCCTGATCGCCAACCGGGGCGAGATCGCCGCCCGCGTCATCGCCACCGCGCGCCGGATGGGCATCGCCACTGTCGCCGTCCATTCCGACGCTGATGCGACGGCGCTCCACGTCACGCTGGCCGACGAGGCCGTCCGCATCGGCCCCGCCCCCGTCGCCGAAAGCTACCTGAACGGTCAGGCGATCATCGCCGCCGCCCTCCGCACCGGAGCGCAGGCGATCCACCCCGGCTACGGCTTCCTGTCGGAAAACCCCGGTTTCGTGGACGCCGTCGAAGCGGCTGGCCTTGTCTTCATCGGCCCCCCCGCCAGCGCCATCCGCGCGATGGGCCTGAAGGACGCGGCCAAGCGGCTGATGGAAGCGGCAGGCGTCCCCGTCGTGCCCGGCTATCATGGCGAGGATCAGGACCCCGAACGCCTTGCACGCGAGGCCGAAGCCATCGGCTACCCCGTGCTGATCAAGGCCCGCGCCGGCGGCGGCGGCAAGGGGATGCGTCTGGTCGAAGACCCTGCCGCCTTTCCGGCCGCGCTGGAAAGTGCCGCCCGCGAGGCGCAGGCCAGCTTCGGCGATCCCGCCTGCCTGATCGAGAAATACATCTCCTCGCCCCGTCATATCGAGGTGCAGGTCTTCGCCGACACCCAGGGCACCACCGTTCACCTTTTCGAACGCGACTGCTCGCTGCAACGCCGCCACCAGAAGGTGATCGAGGAAGCCCCCGCCCCCGGCATGACCGCCCCCGTCCGCGCCGCGATGACCGCCGCCGCCATCCAGGCCGCGCGCAGCATCGGCTACCGGGGCGCGGGCACCGTCGAGTTCATCGCCGACGGCTCCGGCCCGCTGCGCGAGGACGGGTTCTGGTTCATGGAGATGAATACCCGCCTGCAAGTGGAACACCCGGTTTCCGAGGCGATCACCGGCCTTGATTTCGTCGAGTTGCAACTGCGCGTGGCCGCAGGCGAACCCTTGCCCTTCACGCAAGAGGACCTGCATATCGAAGGCCACGCCATCGAAGCCCGCCTTTACGCCGAAGATGCCGAGCGCGGCTTCCTGCCCGCGACAGGCCAGCTGACCCACCTCGCCTTCCCCCCTGCCACCGCCTTCCGGCGCGGGCCGGTCCGGGTGGATGCCGGGGTCCGGCAGGGTGACGAGATCACCCCCTGGTACGATCCGATGATTGCCAAGGTGATCACTCACGCCCCCGACCGCAGCGCCGCGCTTCACCTCCTCGGCCAGACCCTCGACGCCACCCGCATCGCGGGTTCGACCACCAACCTCGCCTTCCTCGCCGCCCTGACCCGGCACCCGGACGTGCAGGCGGGCAAGGTCGACACCGGCCTCATCGCCCGCGACCTTGGCCTTCTCGCCGCCCGCCCCCCGCTTCCGCCCGAGGCCCCGGCGCTGGCGGCCCTCGCCGCGCTGGACCTGCTCGATCCACCTACCGGCGCCGACCCGTGGGATGCCCTCACCGGCTGGCGCGGCTGGTCGAACGCGGAAAGCTTCGTGACGCTGGACCACCGGGGCGAGAACCATGCGCTGAAGATCGAACATCTTGGCCAGGGCCGCTTCCGGGTGACGGACGGGGCCGACACCACAGCCCTCACCCTGCTCGCCAACAACGGCGACCTACGCTTCGAAAGCGGCGGGCTGATCCGCAGCGCCGGTGTGGCGCAGACCGCCGACACGATCACCGTTTTCCTGAACGGCCAGTCGTTCGGGTTCCACCCCGTCCTGCCGCAAGGCGAAACCGGCCATACCCACAGCGGCGACGCCATCAGCGCCCCGATGCCGGGCCTTGTCGCCAAACTGCACACGACGCCCGGCGCGACCGTCACCAAAGGCGACCCGCTCGTCGTGCTGGAGGCGATGAAGATGGAGCACATCCTGACCGCCCCGCGCGATGGCCGCATCGCCGAAGTGCTGGTGATCGAGGGCGATCAGGTCAGCGACGGCACCACGCTCGTCCGGCTTGAGGGCGAAGATGCCTGACCGCGTCACCCTCTACGAAGTCTCGCCCCGCGACGGGTTGCAGAACGAAGCCCGGCAGGTGCCCACCGCCGACAAGATCCGCCTCGTCGACCAGCTGTCCGCCTGCGGCTTCACCCAGATCGAGGTGACCAGCTTCGTCAGCCCGAAATGGGTGCCGCAGATGGCCGACGCCGCCGAGGTCATGGCCGGAATCACCCGCCGCCCCGGCATCGCCTACGCCGTGCTGACCCCGAACCTGCAAGGGCTGGAGCGGGCCTTGCAGGCGAAAGCCGATGAGGTCGCGGTCTTCGCCTCCGCCTCGGAAAGCTTCTCGCAGAAGAACATTAACTGCTCGATCGCCGAAAGCCTGGACCGTTTCCGCCCGGTGCTGGAACGCGCCGGGGCAGAGGGTATCCCGGTGCGCGGCTATGTCTCCTGCGTCACCGACTGCCCCTATGAAGGCCCCATTGCGCCGGATGCCGTGGCAAAGGTGACCCAGGCGCTGCACCAGATGGGTTGCCATCAGATCAGTCTCGGCGACACCATCGGCCACGGCACGCCCGACACCATCGGTCGGATGCTGGACGCGGTTCTGTCCGCCCTGCCCGCCGACCAATTGGCCGGGCACTATCACGACACAAGAGGCACGGCGCTGCGCAACATCGCCACCAGCCTCGCCAAGGGCCTGCGGGTCTTCGACGCCTCGGTGGGTGGCTT